>JBBRYB010000024.1:0-53755 GCA_038238115.1 Propionibacteriales bacterium
ACGCCGACGTCCTCACCCTCAAAGGCGCCAGCTATCGGCTACGCAACCGCGGGATCGACACCCTGCCCAGCATCAGAACCCAAGACACGGCAGACTAGAAAGCACGAACCGGTGGCCTCGTTTTCGAGCGTCGCATCGGCCTCATTTTCGAGCGTTGTCGACACCACAAAATCTCGACCCTGGTTGCATCAGCCAACATCGAAACACTTCAACCGCAAGATCAACTTGTTCGCGTCCCAACGTCCGGTGGGACGGAGTACCGTACCTGCGTGCATACGTAGGCAGTAGAGCAGGAGCCATCGCGGGTCACGAACGACGCGCAACGGACTCGTCAACAACGGCTGTGCTCCGCCCTCAAGGGGAACGGCCGCAAACGTGCCAGGAGCCTCATCCCTTCAGGAGCGCCTCCGCTCAGGAGTGCGGATCCAGGGTGCCGTCCCCTACATCTCCGACGGCTAGGCCCACAAGCTTCCGGTCGAGCCGAGCTGAAATGTCCGCTGAGCATGGCGACAGAGGAAGCGCTCGATTGCTGTTTCATAGGGGAGCTCCCAAGTGTGGTGACAAACAGAGTATGGTCAAACAGTAGATGCGCCAGTCATCTAGGGCGTGTCCCGTTGTCGCGCGTCAGACTTTGTGGCAGGACTATTGAGTCAGTCCTGAAGGAGAGTCAGACACATGGGAAGACCCCCATCAATTCCTGCGGAGAAGAAGTCCCGGATCGTGTTGAGCGTGGTAACGGGTGAGATGACGGTCGCCGAGGCGGCCCGTCGGGAGAAGGTCAGCGAGCAGTCCATCGGCCGGTGGAAGGCCGACTTCGTGGAAGCCGGCAAGACCGCGTTGGCCGCTGGCAGGTACGGTCCCTCGACGCGTGAGGAGCAGCTCGAGGCTGAGGTCGCGGATCTGACCCAGGCGTTGGGTGAGGCAGCGGTCGAGATCCGGGTGTGGAAGAAGTCCGCTGAGGGCCGTCTGGGCCCTTCGAGGGCCTCGAGGTGATCGGCACCGAGGCGGGCATGTCGACCACGAGGTTCTGTGCGTTGATCGACATGCCCGAGCGGACCTGGCGTCGCTGGCAGGCCAGGGCCCGTGCCGGCGAACCGGCCAAGGGGCCCTGGCCACGGCCGGACCGGTCGACGGCCATGGAGCTGGCGCGTAAGCATGCGTTGGCGCATCCGGCTTGGGGGCACCGCAAGATCTGGGCGATGGTCCGCCACGACGGCCACGTCGTGTCCGAGGCCACCATCTTGCGGCTGCTCAGGGACGAGGGGCTGATCTTGCCCGCGGCCTACCAGCGGGAACGCCGCAAGCTGGCCCAGCGGAGGAAGGCCGCGTTCGCGAACGACCCGACCGGGCCGAACCAGGTCTGGCAGCTGGACTTCTCCGAGTTCGAGACCACCAGCGGCGGGACGTGGCGGCTGGCCGGGTGTCGGGACTACTGGTCGAAGTACGAGCACCCGTTCCACGTCTCGCCGACAGCGAACCAGCATGATGCCGTCGATGCCATCGAGCTCGCCCTGGCTGACTTCGAGGCGATGCTCGGGCACCCGCTGGTCGACCTGTGCCCGCTCGACGTCAAGACCGGTGAGATCCTGCCGGTGGTCACGATCGTGACCGACAACGGCGGCCCGTTCCGGTCGTTCCGGTTCGAAGCATTCATCGCTGCCCACAGCGAACTGCACCATGTCCGCACCAGGGTGCGGACCCCGGGCCAGAACGGCTCACGCGAACGTGGCTTCGGGACCTTGAAGTACGAACGGCTGTTCATCGACGAGATCGACGACGCCGTCATGCTTGCCAAGCACGCCGAGGACTACCGGCTCGAGTACAACGCCGTCAGGCCGCACGAGGCCATCGCCTGGAACCGTCCACAGGAGGTGCACCTGCGCCCGGCCGACCCCACCATCCCGACCTTTCAAACCAAGGAAATCCTGCCAACTCCTTGACGCGGGACAGGAGGACCCGTCGGATGTCGTTTGATCAACACGCCGGTTTCTATCGCGAAGTCAGATGCAAACCAGTCGAGCTCGGCGAGCTGCGCGGACAGGAGCCGGACCCGCGCCGCCAAGGAGTGCAGACTGAACACGGACAGGCGATGCTCGACCGGTGCTGAAGTTGGGATCTGCAACTGCTCGATCCGGGCGAGCTGGACTGTCAGCGATCGCCCACGCAGCTGGGCGCGGAGGTGCTCTGGGGTGACCACGATCAGACTCTTCAGTTCGTTGATGGCTCTCGTGCGGCTGACTAGAACCCCTTGTCTGCACGCGAAAACCATGCGCAGCGCCTCGCGGAGACCGCCAGATCGCGGAGCGCCTTGCTCGTCGCGCGATAGCGCTTGGCGGGCTGCGCGGATCGCGTCGATCCGATCGTTCTTGGCACCGCGGGCTCGCTTGAGCGCGCCGACCTCGACGACCGTCTCTCCGGCGTCGGGGAGGAACACCACCAGGCCGGCGGCGAAGCTGCCGGTTCCCTCCAACGCCCAGATCCGTCGTCCGGGCGAATGCTCGTCGGCCCAGGCAAGCATCCGTCGGTAGCCGGCACCGTCAGCGGTGTCAGCGAGGTGGGCACGGACTCGGCCGGCGCCGGTGTCGAGCACCGCCAGGTCGACGGTGTCGCGGTCTGGGTCGCCTCCGATGACGAAGTCGTACTCATCTGCCAGCATGCCATTGCGGGTTGTCCTTCCATCGATGGGTGACGCGGGAAGGCATCGGCCTGGGTGAAGGTCACTGGTCACGGCAGCACTGTGAGGGGTCACGTCGGCAACGACGGACAAGCTCCTAATCAAGCCAAGACAAGGGGGCCAGGTCGGTGCCGGCAACCCCAGGAACAGGTCAAACGAAAGACACGCCGAGGGCGGTCAGTATTCTCGCGAGTCACCTCGAGCTGCCGGCACCAGCCTGGCCGATCGGCTAAGACCGAGCCACCTTGATACTCACAGTGTTCTCGTCGGACCCGCGCTGCCAGGGGCTGTGCGGGTCGCAAAAGAAGATCGCGACGCCGGTGTCGATGCGCAGCCGAGTGTGGTGGGCCAGCTCGGCGGTCAGTCGGCGGCCCTCTGGGGCCGGGCCGCTCTCTACTGGTGGCGACAACGCAACCACCCCCTCGCACGCGGAAACTGAAGAAGTGCCGCAGCGCTGATACTAATTGGGCATGACCTTTCGTGAGACAACCGCGAGAATTGAACCGCGGGCGGGCGCGCTGGTGGGCGACTGGTTGCCTCGTCGTATTCGCTTATGTTCAGCCCGGTTGGAAGAACGCAAGCATTCTCCGTCTGGCGTCCGGTGACGTCAGAATTTCCTGCAGGTAGGCGGACTGCTGGGCGGCAGCGCTGGTGCGTTCGAACATCTCGCGTTCGTATTTGTTGACGGCGACGGGTAAGTCGTCCGGATGCGCCGCGAGCGCGAGGCCGAGTAGGGCGTCGTCGAGCATGGCCATGTTGGCGCCCTGCCCTACCGGCGGCATCAGGTGCGCCGCATCGCCGAGCAGCGTGACGCCTGGCGTCGACGGCCAGGTCAGGCCGACCGGAAGAGTAGTGATTGACCTGGGCAGGATCGTGTCATCGCATGCTGCGATCAGTGCGATGAATCGTGAGTTCCAGCCGGTGAACACATTGGCGAGCCGTATCCGGGCGGCGGCCGGGTCGTCGAACGGAATCCTGCTGGTGGCGAACCAGTCCTCGGCGGTGTTGTAGAAGCTGAGGTAAATGCGTACGCGGCCGTCGCCGTTGCGCTGCGCCGACAGGGATCGGCCGTTGCCGAGCACCCCGTAGTTGCCGCGCCCAACCATCGCAGCGAGGTCGGGGTGGGTGCGGTCGATGTCGGGAATGCCGAGCTCGACGACGTTCTGGCCGGTGTGCGCCGGGCGGGCGTCGGTGAGAAGCGTGCGGACTCGAGAGTCCGCGCCGTCGGCGCCGACCAACCGGTCGTACGTCGCGCTGTTGCCGTCGGCGAAGTGCAGTAGGCCGTTGTCGGTGGACTCGAAGGCGTGTCCCCAGCGCACCGCGTGTTGGGGAAGAGAGTCCAGCAGCAGATTGCGCAGATCGGCACGGTCCACCTCGGGTCGCTCAAGCGGGGCGTCCTCGGGCGTGTCCTCCTGAAGCAGCAGGGTGCCGTCCGGCTCAAGAAGCCGCATGTCCTGCCCTTCAGCTCTACGTCGGCATGTAGGTCCAGCCAGACCTCAGTGTGATGTATCTCAGCATGACGCTCGGATACGCGGTCTGGATCGCCCTCTACTTATGGGTACGGGCAGTGGCAGCCACCACCGGGAAGCGAGCCTCGATTCGCACTGAAACGAGCTGACTCCGACACTTGACTTGGCTCGGACTGGAGGGCAGCGATCCGGTCGGCCGCATCAACCGTGCCCGTGGGACGGCGCCTCGCCCGACGGCGACGCCGGGCCATGACCGCCAGATTGGGCGTGGGGAGGGTGGCCATGGTCATCGTGGCCCCCCATGTCGTCCGGGTCGCCGCCCATCATCTTGAGCATCGCCATTCCACCGGTGCGGGCGAACCGGATCACCAAGAACGCGGCGAGGATCAAGAATGCAATGTTAGGAACGTCGTGTAGTTCCACGACGGGTGCGCCATCTCGATCCGGGCGTGATGGCCCGCGGGAATCAGTCCGGGGACGCCGAAGACCGCTTCCACGACGTAGCCGGCGATCACGGATGCGACATAGAAGGTACCGAACAGGAACAGGGCCATCCGGCCTCCGTAGTACTTTCGGTAGATCACCAGAATCGGGAGTATCAGCAGGTCGCCGAAGATGAAGCTGACCACCCCGCCGAAGCTGATGCCGCCGTTCCAGAGCACCGCTGCCAGGGGAACGTTGCCGATCGAGCAGACGAAGCTCGCCATGGCCACGATCGGGCCGACCAGGGGTCCCCAGAGCTTGGCCAGCACCGGGTGGTCGACCAGGAAGAAGGACTGCCAGAAGCTCTCGGGCGCCCAGGCCCCGATGGCGCCCGCGATGAGCAACCCGATGACGATGTCCCTCAGCACGGCTGCCCACTCCATCACGAAGATGTGGCTCACCGAGGTGAGCCCGTTCGCCGACGTGAGACCGCGCCACATCCACCGATCTTCGGTCACACTCATGTCCATGGCGGCGTGACCCTCCATCGACCCCGCCGGGCCCGGTCGGCCTGCTCGCTCGCGGTGGCAAGCAGCCGTGGTCGCAGGAACGCCCGAAACAGCACAGCCAGGACCACGATCATGATGGGGCCGCCCACGAACTCCCCGACCGTGAACTCCCAGCCCATCAGCAGCGCCAAGATGATCCCGAGCCCGATCACCAGGTTGGTGGAGGCGACCTCGAACGCCATGGCCGAGGTGAAGTTGGCACCCTTGCGAAACAGCGACCGCGCCAAAGCGACAGCGGCGTACGAGCACGACGACGCCGCCGCGCCGAGCCCCGCAGCGACAGCCAGGGTCTTGGGGCGGTCGTCGCCCAGTAACCGGGTAATGGTCTGGCGGCGTACCACGGCCTGGACGGCAGCGGACAGGAAGAACCCCAAAACCAGAGCCCAGGTGATCGCCTAGGTCATCGAGAAAGCAAGCCCCAGGGCCCGGCCCACAGCGTCGAGCACGTTCATCGCAATTTCCTAGCGCGCCTCAGCAAGCGCTCGATCCAGGTTGTGGGAGAGGCGGCTGACGCCGTGCACGGGCCACGCAGCATCACACGCATACAGCAGGCGAAGGTCAGCCCGATGGCGGCCACGCAACGGCCGCCGGCGACCACAGGTGGTCACGGCGAGGGGCGGGGACCGCTGGTGCTGGCGCGGTCTTGGGTAGCCACCCGTAGCTGGTCGACTTCTGCCTGCATCCGGTCGAGCTCGCCCTGCTTCGGGGTCGAGTCTGCCTCGCCGGCAGGCAAGCTCTTGTTGCCGCGCATCATCAGCCACATCATCGCTCCCATCCCGACCGGACAGGCAAGGAAAGCGAGGGCGTACAACGACTCAGGCATCAGGGTCCCCCAGGGGTCTCATCGCGCCAACATCTCCCTCGACCATACCTCCTGTCCGGCGGGGTAGCAAAACTAGACATGATAAAACTGCAGGTCGCAGCCGGTCTCACGGGCAGACTCCATGGTCTACCCTGTGGGGGTAGGCCACGCAAGCTTCGTGAGAGTCGAGACCCGATGACCGCTCAGCCCCAAGCCAACGCCACACACCAAGGGTCGGGGACCACCCCGGACGCCGCGAGACCCACCTCGCCTGCCCGCGGCGAGCCTCGGCCGATGATGGATCCGGAGCGTCGCTCCGACGTGTTGTCGCGGCTGGCCAAGGCCGGCGGGCAGGTCCAAGGCGTGGCCAAAATGGTTCGAGACGACCGGTACTGCGTTGACGTCTTGACCCAGATCTCCGCTGCGCAAAAAGCGCTCGACGGCGCAGCCCGGGTCATCACCCGCAACTACCTCGAGCGATGCGTCACCGACGCCATCACCAGCGGCGACCCCCTGATCTACGACGAGGTGATGAGGGTGATCGACCGCCGCTGAACGACGGGCGGAGGCTTGCATGGCCAACTGTCCGTCCTGCCCCCCCTCGCTCAATCGGTTTCTAATCGACGAATCCGTCCAAGGAGTCACTCCGCCAATGTCCAGAGCCAGCCACCCCGCAACCCCCCGCACAACCATCCCCACGTCGACCCCCAAGTCCTCAGCCGGACGTCGACCACATCCCCCACCAGCGCCGCAACTACCACGGTGGGGGCTCGGCGTTGCCGCGGTCAGCGCAGCAGCAGTGCTGGGCGTCGGTGGTTTCTGGTTGGTGGGCCGCGGTGGGACGGATTCCGGTGCGGACCCGGCGGGCGCCTACGTGGGCGGGGACCTGCACTCGGTGACCGTGGCCGGCGGCCGGCTCTTCGTCGGCGGTCACGACGGCGTCGCCTCCTCCACGGACCAGGGACAACACTGGGTGCAGGTCACATCGCTGAGCGGGGCCGACGCGATGGGGTGGGCCGTCACTCCGGGCGCAATGCTGGTCGGCGGACACACTGGCCTGTTCCGCTCCGCCGACGACGGACTCAGCTTCACCAAGGCTGACGGCCTCGGGCAAGTCAGCGATGTCCACGCACTGGGCGCCGCAGCGGACACCGTCTACCTGGCATCGCCGCAGGCAGGCCTGTTGGCCAGCAGTGACGGCGGAAGCACCTGGCAACTCCGCAACACCTCCGTCGGGCAGGCCTTCATGGGCACGATCATGGTCGATCGTAAGAACCCGGACCATCTCGTGGCCCCCGACATGCAAAACGGGGTCGTCACCAGCAGCGACGGAGGGCGCACCTGGACGGCACTCGGGGGACCCGAGGGCACGATGTCGGTGTCCTTGGACCCCACCAACATTCAACGGATCGTCGCGGTCGGCATGGGCGGTGGCGCAGTCAGCAGCGACGGTGGCCGCACCTGGGCTGACATCGAGCTCCCTCAGGGAACATCCGTCGTCACGTTCTCGGCCGACGGCACCACCTTGTACGCCGGTGCGCTGGACGGGCAAATGGCCCGCATTAGCACCAGCATCGACGGCGGTGCGACGTGGACGGACCGCTGACCACCCGCGTCCGGCCGGACGCGTGACCCGCAGGCGCGCCATCTGGATCGCGACACTCGTAGCGGTCGTGCTCGTCGGGAGCGTCGCCGTCGTTGCCACCATGCACAGGTCGGGCGACGACCTGCCAACCATGGGCGAAGCGCGCCGCCTGCTAGTCCCGGCCGCCGACGCACGCCGGGCAGTCGACGTCGGGGACGACTCGCCGACACGCGGGTTCCGTACCGTTGTGTTCTTCCTCGCAGACGGACAGTATCCGGCCTTCGTCCAGGCCGTTCGGGGCTGGGGACCCCTCGCCGACAGCGATGCGGACAACCCGGCCGACATCGTCGCCGTCCTCCCACACGAACCCCAAAGCTCCTCGGTCATCACCCCCGTCGGAGGCGACCCCACCGGCGCCATCGCCCGCGCCTACGGCATACCGCTACCCGACGGCCCACCGGTGGGATACGCCCTCGTCGACTCCCAGCTCCGGGTGCGATACGCGACCCCCGACCCCCACATCCTCGACCACCTCGGGCGGGTCGCGGCCATCCTCCAAGCCGTGCCCTAAGCAAGGCCCGCGCCGATGTCACTTGACAGGCGCACTCATCGACGCCGTCTCGACCGCACAAGTCCGCTCACCGCCGGGCGCCGAGACAGCGCCCATCCAAGAAGCCCAAGGGAAAGCACTGCGGCCGAAAGATCGACTGCAGCCAACCCTTCAGCCCCCCGGGATGGTCATGCCCACCATGGTCGTGCTCACCATGGTCGAGGTTTCCGTGGTCGCCCACGTGGTCGTAGTCTCGCGGCGTAGAGGGCCCGGACCAGGGCTGCGGTTCAATGCTCACGACTGCTCATTCGAGGCTGGCTGTCGTGGGGAAACATGGAGACGACGTCGGCGCTGCCGCGAAGGTGATGAGGGAGTTCATTACCGGCGTGATCGGCTTGACAGATGGCATCCTCGACCAGTTGGCGCACATGCGGGTTGTCGAGCCGGTAGAACACCTGCGTGCCCTGTCGGCGCGTGCTCACCAGGCGCGCCAGCCGCAGCTTGGCGAGGTGCTGTGAAACTCCTGCGGCCGGCTTACCGACCGCCTGAGCCAAGTCGTTGACTGCCAGCTCTCCGTCGAGCAGCGCCCAAAGCACCTGCACCCAGGTGACGTCGGCTAGCATCCGGAATGTCTCGACGGCCAGTTCGACGTGCTCGGTCGCTGGCTGCTGCCTTCGCTCCTGCGTGTTGTCGACCGACATTGTCGGACTGTCTTGCCATTGTTGAACTCGGCTTGCTCATATGGCAACAGCTAAGGGCAGATTCGCGTCGCTACAGGCAGCCACGCCTACCGCCCGATGTTGGTCGGGGGCTTGCGTCTGCGCAGGTCAAAGACAGATTTGCGCGGTGCCGTCGCCTGCATCGCCGACGTCTAGGCGCACAAGCTTCCGGTCGAGCCGAGCTGAGATGTCCGCTGAGTATGGCGACGGAGGAAGGGCTCGATTGCTGTTTCACAGTGAGCTTTCCCACGTGTGGCGACGAGGAGTATGGTCCAACCCAGTAGATGCGCCAGTCATCTAGTCTCCGGAACGGAACGGTGCCCGATGGCCAGCACATGTGGGAGGTGCGAGCCCCATCCAGGCGTCCGCTCGCGCCGCGTGGGGACCAAACCTGACGAGGTGGACGATGACCTCAGCGCGGCCTGGCAGGAATTAGAACAGCGCCACCGTACAGTCCTCGAACTCAGGATCGCTGGACAGACCCTCGAGCAAGTAGGCGCCAGGCTTGGAATAACTCGAGAACGCGTCCGCCAGCTCCAGCGCGATGCGGAGTCCGCCCTGGTGAAGGCTGCCCTGGCACGACTGCCCCGTATCAAAGAAGAACTTCTGGCAGCTGTCGGAACTGAGGCGTCGGTTCCGGACACCACGCTCCAGCGCACGCTACGGACGACATCGGCAGTTGCGCTCGCTGCACTACTGCGCACATGGGGAGTCAAGAATCCGCGGACCTGGGCAGGCGATCTCACCGGATGGTGGACGATGAGACAGCATGCGCTCGACGGTCAACTGCGAGACCTCGTCGCACAGGCACCCTTCTCTGCGGCCGAGATGCAAGCGCGTGCCGCGGCGATCGGACTGGCTGAAGGCCTACCCCTGTCTGAGCTGCTGTCCTGCCGCCGATCGCCGCTGATCTCCGATGCGCTATCAGGGTGGATTCGGCGCTCGAAGAAGGGGACAGACAGTGCCTTCCTGTGGCTTTCCGCTGCGAGCCGGCCGCGGCCGTCCGGCGAGATCGCCGAGGCTATCGGTTGGCCCTCAAAGCGGGCACTGTCCAATGCCTTGAGGCGCGACAGCCGCTTCATTCAACTGCGTCCCGAGGGCACGTGGGCGCTCTCCGACTGGAAATCTCCGGAAGGCTCGTGGCTCTACAAGTCTGCCTGGGAGGCAGTAGTTGACGTTCTTCGCGAACAGGGGCCACTGACGCTTGATCAACTGGCTCAGGAAACCATCCGCCGCTACCCGGTGAGTAGGTCCTGGATACATTTGTGCCTCTCAAGGCATCCGATCGGTCGCACGGACCGGGGAATGTACGACCTGATCGAACGAGGGGCTGTTCAGATCCAAGAAACTGAACCACGAAAGCCCCACAACATCACTGAATCACCGCCCGGCGTTTTCACGGTACGGCTGCGGGTCGACTCCTCCATGCTGCGAGGTAGCAGCGTAGTGGTCAGCAGGTGGCTGCCTTGGCGGCTCGGTCTCCAGGAGTCCCTGTCCGCAGGCCACTTCGTGCTTGTCGACCTTCAGGGCGAGGTGGTTGTGCGCCGCAGCACCACGACGACGGCGCTGTCCAGCTTGCGGGCGCCGATTCGCTCGCTTGGCTTGGTCGCGGGCTGTCAGTTGGCTGTCCGCATAAGATCCAAGCAGAGAACTGCGGACATACGCCATGCATGCACAGTGAACCAATGCCCGGCGGGACTGGTGTAGTCACCCAGTCCCTCGAGGAACTGCAGGCGGGCGGCAGCCTGCCGCTGCTAGCCCCGAACGCCGACTCGTGCCGAGTCCTGTTCCGCCAGTCGGTCAGGCTGACCGGTGTCAGCGCGAGCACCGGCGGGCGTCAGGCGACGTGCTGTGAGGCTCCCCAAGGCCCAGGCGGCGAAGACCGCGATTATGGCGCCAGTCCCGTAGTGATACCCGAGCGCCGACAGGGCCGACGAGAGCGCTGACTCCCCCATGCCGCCCATGCCGCTCATGCTCTGCCCCGCCCAGAGCGGATGCAGGGAGGGGGCGACAACGAACCAGACGCCGCTCAGCACCGCGAGCAATGCGCCGAACACCTGAGTGACCAGCCGCCCGCGAAGCATCAGCGCCGCACCGAGCACGGCAGCGATACCCGGGGCGAGGTGCAACGTCAGATGACTTTCGGTCCATGTCCATGAAGAAGACGAACCCATGCCATAGCCGAAGGAGGGACCGACGAACGGCACCAGCGCGCCCCACAGCCCGAGGATCAGCACAATGACTCCCGCCAGCTTCGCCTGACTCGATCCCTGCGAACGGATGGACATGAGCGCCTCCTTGAGTGCCGTGCTGCGAAAACGGGTGGTGCAGTCAGACGATAGTCACTCTGATTGGGACGGATGGCAAGTGGCGTCGTCGACCGCGCTGCTGAACGCTGGGTGGGCCGGCGTGAGGAAGCCCGCGGTGAGCGACGTGGCGAGTTCGGCGACCGCTGCCACAACGGGCGCCGCGCCTGGCCAGTCGACCACCGGCACCCGGTGCCGGTCGGCGGCGACGACCTCCTCGCTCCACGGCAGGCTGCCTGCCAGTTCGTAGCCGTGTCGGGCGCAGAACTCGTTGATCGCCTCCTGGTCGCCCAGCGAGCGCACCTTGTTGGCGACCACGACGACCCGGCCGACGGGCAGCTCGGCAACGAGCGCGGCCATCCGCCGGACGGTCTCCAGTGAGCGGTAGTAGGGCTCGGCGACCAGGCAGACGGTGTCAGCGTGTCGGACCGTCCCCCGGCTGAAGTGCTCGGGAGAGGCCTCCATGTCCACGACGACCAGCCGGTTGCCGTCCTCGCCAAGGTCCTCCAGCATCGAGGCCACGACGGCGTGCGCGGCACACAGACAGCCCTCTTCGGCATGAGCCGGTGCACCCAGCCCGAGCAGCCGAACCCCGTCGGGCCCGACGATGGCGTATCGGTCCAGCACCGAGTCGACGGGCTCGGTCAGGCCGGCCCCGCCGCGCCGCCGTGAGACCAGCGCCGACGGGACGGGCCGCAAACCCGTGCTGGCCGTCTCCAACAGCCCCAGAGCCGTGGACAGGTTCGGGTTGGCATCGGCGTCGATGGCGACGACGGGACGTCCCGACCGTGCTGCCAAGCGGGCGAGCGTGGCGCTGATGGTCGTCTTTCCCGCGCCACCCTTTCCGGCAACGGCTACCCTCACCGAGCGGGCTCGTCCTGCTCGGCCAGCTTCTGGTAGCGCTGGTGGTACGTCCCCAGGGCGCGCGAAACCTCAGCCAGTGATCCGGCGAGAGCGTGCAGCCACTCCCGCCCATCGTCGGTCAATGCATACGTTCGGCGGGCCGGCCCTGTCGTAGACGGCTCCCAGACCGAGCGAACCAGGCCTTCTTGGTCCATCGCCCGCAGACATCGGTACAGCCTCCCGGGGTCTGCCCGGCCCAAGCCCAGCTCGGCAACCTGGTCGAGCAACTCATAGCCGTGAGAGGTTCCCTCGGCCAACACAAGCAGCAGGCACGGCCGGAGGTAGTTGCGCGGCATTCCGAGCGGGAAGTCCTCGACAGCGTTGCCGCTCATCCGCCGGCCCGGGGTGCACGCTCGGCCGCGCAGGCGATGGCCTCCTCGACGGAGTTGTGACACCAGCAATCAGCACTGCATTCGCCGTGTGCGGGACGGGTCAGGTCGGCAAAGCTGAGCGCAAACTCGGTCTTGCCCTCCGCCAGTCCCGCATCGGACAGGACGTAACCGCCAGTGGACAACTCGAGGTAGCCGTCCAGCACCAGCCGGTCGAGGTAGCCGACCCCGAGGTGCGCCTCGACGCCGAGAAAACGCTCGAGCAGCGCGGCGTCGACGACGTCGCCGAGTCCCTCACCGCGCAGCCAGTACATCACCTGCAAGATCTCGCTGCGCCAGTAGAGGGCCCGCAGCGCCTCGGACTTCGGTGGGTGCAGCTCGTCCACGTCAGCCCCTTCCAGCATCACGGGCCGGCCCGCCGGCGTGCGCTTCGGCCAGGGTGGTCAGGTCCGAGAGGCCTGCCGCGACACCCGCGAGCTGGTCGTTGATGGTCAGTACCGACGGGCCGATGGAGGAGCACTGAGTTTCGATTGCCCGCACTCCGAAGGCCACCTTGCCCAGCAGCACGGCCGTACGACGCAAGGAGCCGGCGATGCGAAGCAGGTAGTAGACCAGCACGACCGCGACGAGGACGATCTCGAGGAGGGACAAGGTGATGAGAAGCGCGGTCATTGTGGATTCGCCCGTGAGGCACCGTGAACGTGAACCGGCTGCATCTGTGATGGGCTGAGCAGCTCAACGTGCCGCCCGGCCTCGTCGGTGAGCATCGCCAGGCGGTCCGATGTCTCTGCGAGCAGCCAAGTGGTCGCGGTGTTGCCTGCCACCTGTTTGCCGGCGGTCCACACGAGGCCGGCGCCGCGCTCGATCCGGTAGACCTGGCGCAAGAACACCTCCAGCAGGACAACTGCCACGATGGCGACGACGAGCCCGATGGCGAGCGCCAGGATCCAGTAGCCGTTATTACTCACGCCGACCTCCCGGGGTGAGACTGATGCGTGCTGCCTGCGCAGCGCTCACGGTGCGCTCGGCCGTCGAGACGGTGGTCCCGAGCTCCCACAGGGGCGCAGTGCCGTCGCGAGCGTCGTTCAGCCCGGCCAGAATCGCTTCAGCTTTCGTGGCGGTACGACGAGCGCCCGCGATCATCAAGAGCAGAACGACGACCACGACGACGACGAGGACCAAGCCGATCACGTAGCCGAGTATCCAGCCGTTCACAGGCCCTCCCTCACGGGTGCTGACATCAGTCCGCACCGTACACCCAGAATCCCGCTAAGTGTATGGTGCACTTACACGAGTCGCGATTATGCCACAGGAGCGCAGATGGCCGATCGACACAGCGTGACGCAGGTCCGAACTCCGGCTGAGGAGCTACTCGGCCTGCTCGGCCCCGTGGACACGTTCCACGACACCACAGACCTGGGCGCGTTCGGGATGCCGTCGGGTGCGATGACCGAGCACATGCTGGAGCCTGTCGCGAGTGCCACCGGCGGAACGCGCTTCGGCCCCCTCGAGAAGGTGCACGCGTTCTGGTTCGCCGGGATGAGCTGCGACGGCTGCAGCGTGGCAGTCACCGGTGCGACGCTGCCGTCCGTGGAGAGCCTGATGCTCGGTGCCCACCCGGGCGTGCCGCGAGTGGTTCTGCACCACCCAGTCCTCAATATGGAGTCCGGGCCGCACTACCTGCAGCCGGCCGAGCAGGCGATCGCCGGCGAGCTCGACGCGCCGTACGTGGTCATCTTGGAGGGTTCGATCGCCGACGAGACCGTCGCCCACGTGCAGGGGGGCTACTGGTCGGCGACAGGTGAAGAGCCGTGGGGCCCCGACGGCGACCTGCGGCCGGTCAGCTCGACAGAGTGGGTGGCCCGGCTCGCCCCCAACGCCGCGGCGATGATCGCCATCGGCACATGCGCGACGTGGGGCGGTGTGCCCTCGGCGGAGGGTAACCCGACGGGCGCGATGAGCTTGATGGACTTCCTCGGTAAGGACTACCGCTCGGTGCTTGGCGTGCCGGTCGTGAACGTCCCCGGCTGCCCACCAGTCGGCGACAACTTCACCGAGACCGTCGCGGCGGTCTTGTACTTCCTGCAGGGTTTCGGCCCCCTGCCGGAGTTTGACGAACTCGGCCGTCCCGCCTGGCTGTTCGGCGAGACGGTGCACCGTCGATGTGTCCGCGGCGCCTATTACGAGGAGGGGACGTTCGCCCAGGAGTTCGGAGATCCTGAGTGTCTCGTCGAGGTCGGCTGTTGGGGTCCTGTCGTCAACTGCAACATCACGTCACGAGGAGCGATCAAGGGGCTCGGAGGCTGCATGAACGCTGGCGGCGCCTGTATCGGCTGCACCATGCCCGGCTTTCCGGACAAGTTCACGCCGTTCTACAGCCGCCCACCAGGCTCGCTCGCGTCGACGACGGTCTCGCGGATGGTCGGCAGCGTGATCCGCCCGCTGCGCAAGTTCAGCAACAACAACCTCAACCGCGAGGTCCGGTGGGACAGGCAAGGGGCGTCGCCCAGCGCCTACTCCCGGGAAAGTGACGAGCCCTCCAGGCTGTCCAACGTGGGCCACAAGTTCTACGACAGCATGCGTCGTCACGGCGACACTGCCCGCCATGACGGCGACGTGTGGGGCAAGCGACCCGACGAGAGCCCGAGCGGCGGCAGCCCCCGCGGCGACCGCGCCAACATCTGACCCAGCCGAGGAGTACCCGTCATGTGCTTCAAGACCCTGCCGGTCGAGTTCGACGCCGCGGGCAACGCTGCGCTCCGTGGAGGCATCCCTAATCCGTACGACGTAACGGTCACCATGCCCGACATCGGCATGGACGAGAACGAACGGGCTGCGCGCATCGAACGGCTGGTGGCCCGAAACGGCCACATCAAGGACCTCAACATGGATCCGGTGACCCGGATCGCGGGGGCATTAGCGGTCCACGTTACGGCCGACTTGGACAAGGGCGCCTACCTCGACTCGCACTCCCAGGCCACCCTGTTCCGCGGCTACGAGGTCATCTTGATGGGCCGGGACCCGCGCGATGCGATCTTCGTGTCCTCGCGCGCCTGCGGTGTGTGCGGCGGTGTGCACGCGCACTGCGCGGCATACGCCATCGAACAGGCGATGGGCATCCAGCCTCCACCGCTGGGCACTGTCGTCCGCAACCTCACCGAGGCCGCGGAGATGGGCTACGACAATCCTCTGCACCTCTACCTGCTTGCCGGGCCCGACTACTCCGAGTCGGTCATCAAGTCCTCAAACCCGGAGCTATGGCCGAAGGCCGAGAAGTGGAAGTGCCCCAGCGAGCACATCCACGGCTTCCACACGATGGCCGACCTGATGACCGCACTCAACCCACTCACCGGCTCTCTCTACCGCGAGGGGTTGGACTTCACCCGGCTGTCGCGCGAGATGGTCGTCATCTTGACCGGGAAGTACCCACACCCACAAAATGTCGTGCCCGGCGGGGTGTCGACGACACTCACGCTGCAGACGCTCAACGAGTACCACTCGCGACTGGGCAAGATCTTCGACTATGCCCAACGCATGCTGGCCGTGTGGGACGACATCCCCACGTTCTTCTACGAGGCGGACGAGCGCTACCAGTTCGTCGGCTACCGACCGACCAGCCACATCGATCCCGGCTACTGGGACGACCCGTACTCCTACGACGCCACCTACGAAAACTGCAACGCGTGGGGAGAGAAGCGCTGGTCCACGCCGGGCGTCGTTCTCGACGGAGAGCTCGTCACGACCCGGCTCACCGACCTCAACATCGGCCTGGAGGAGTTCATCGAGCATTCGTACTACGAGGAGTCGAAGACAAGCCGCTACGCGAACGACCCTCTCGGCAACCCGATCTCGCCCTATCACCCCTGGAACAAGCGGACCCTTCCCAAGCCCGGCGGACGTGACTGGAAGGAGAAGTACACCTGGGCCACCGCCCCGCGGTGGGACCGTCAGGTCGTCGAAGCCGGCTGCTACTCGCGGTTGCTGATGACGGCGAAGGCGCAGAAGATGCCGGCCAGCGACTTCATCTCGGCCACCGGGTCCAGCATGCGCTTCCTCATCCCCAAGGGTGAGGTCGGCGAACGGGAAGTGGAGTGGCAGGTGCCTGAGCGTTGGAACGCCTTCGAGCGCAACCGGGGCCGGGCCTACCACTACCTGTTCAGCCAGCTGGTGGGTCTGGAGAGCCTGTTCGAGGCCTACAAGCTGTTCCAGCAAGGTGAGCGCCGTGTCGCGACCCTCAACCCCACCGAGCTCGAGAAGGCCATCCCGCAGGATGAGCGGCGCAGTGTCGGATGGTGGGGCGCCGGTCGTGGCTGGCTTACCCATCATCTCGTGATGGACAAGGGCAAGATCACCAACTATCAGATTGTCACCCCGTCGACGATCAACGCCTCACCGCGTGACCCGTGGGGCCAGCCTGGCCCCTACGAGGAGGCCGTGATGAACACCCCGATCATCGAGGACCTGTCCGACCCTGCCAGCTTCACGAGTATTGACATGCTCCGGGCCATCCGCAGCTTCGACCCTTGCATGCCATGCACGACACACGCACACACGGGTAACGGCGAGGTCACTCGCGAGGTGAACACCTGCTCATGTGGCGGCGACTGACCCCAAGGCGGGTCTCGTGACAGTCCTCGTAGGCGGCGTCAGCGAGCTCTTCCAGAGCGACCTCGACCTCGGCCGGCTCGCCGTCGAACGGCTCCAGGACGAAGGCGTTGACGAACGCTTCCTGGTCGAGGAACTGCACTACGGTGCAGTCGCAGTGGCGCAGCGGCTTGAGGACGTGCGACCGGACACGCTGGTGCTCATCAGCGCAGTACGACGAGGTCGGCCGCCCGGCACTGTCGAGCGTCGACGCATCGACCCGCCACAGTTGACTCCGGCGCAACTGCAGGCGGCTGTGGGGGACGCGGTCACCGGCTATGTCCACCTCGACCTCATCGTCAACGTTGCGACCGGCCTTGGTGCACTTCCGCCTCGGACTGTGGCAGTGGAGGTGGAGCCCGAGCAGACGACCTCCGGCGAAGGGCTGAGCTCGTCGGCGCTGGCGGGACTCGAGCTGGCTCTGGGCCTCGTCCGCGCTGAGCTGGGCCGAGCTGCCCTGCTCTGCTTGGCCGACGACCTGCGCCCCCTCGTGGAGGGTGATCGGCTGGAGCCGTCCACTCCGCTGGAGGTGCTGCGTCAACTGCTCGGCGAGCTCGTGTACTTGGACCGTGAGGGACGATACGGGCGAGCTTTTGCGCTTCGCGACCGGCTGCGCATCAGCCTCACGTCCGATCTGAGCAGCGAGGGAATGGACCACCGGGACTGGGCGCTGTGGTGGGGGTTGATCGAGGAGTTGGACCGGCTTGAGGCGGTCGAGGCCCTGCCCCCGACTGCCTAGCCGTCCCGACCGGTGTTATTGCGGCTCCCCAAGCCGTCTCCGGACGTCCTCGGGCAGCTCAGGTGGAACCTCCGGCGCCTCCAGCAGCCCGAGATTCTGCGGCGGGACCGCGACCCGGCTACCGCGTGCCGTGAGGAGGACCAGCGCCCCGTCGGCGAGTACGTCGACCGCCGCACCGTTGATCTGCGGGCCTCCAGGGCCCATGGGGATCATCCGGGCGCAGACCTGACGCCCGAGCGTGAGGCAGGTCTCGCGGTAGGCCGCCAGCACACTCTCGACGTTGTCGGCGAGCCGATACTCGAGCGAGTCCACGAGTCGCCGGAGCAGCAGGGCGCGTGGCGGGCTGGCATCTACGACGAGGACAGTGATGGTCGCCCACTCGGTGCGGGCCGGGCCGAGCTCAACGTAGACGCCCAGCGTGGCGAGCGAGCGTTGACCGTCGGGTGTCACCACAGTGTCGGGCCACTCGAGCCGGGCGTCCCCCATGACTTCAGCGATCGCGAGCGAGGCCGCGACGTAGGGCCAACCCTCGCGTTCAGGAGGAATGGCGGGTCGGACCAGCAGCGAGAAGCCGAGCCCCCGGCCGGGCTGCACGGTCCACGGCAGGCCGCCGCGGCCACGTGGCGAGGCCTGGTAGTCCGCGACCACCACCGCCCCCGTCGCCGCTCCGCTGCGCGCCCACGCGGTCGCGTCGGACTCGGTTGAGAGCACTGCCGGATAGGCACGGACCGGGCGGTCACCTAGTGCCGCGATCACCTCGTCTGCGTGGAGGTCAACACTCATCGCCAGCTCGCCGACTGCCCGGCCGTGGTGGCGGCCGCGTTGAGGCTGGCGGCGAGCCGTTGCCACTGGGGAATTGCGAATCTGGCCATGGCCGATCCCACGACCGCCTGCACCCTCTCGGCGTCGGATTGGGCACGTCGTGCGGTGTCCTGCACGATGGCCGTGACGAGGGCCGCATACGAGTTGGGTGGGAGCTCGAGGATCACCGCGAGCAGACTTTCGGCGAGGTCGTACGACGCCCCTGGGCGGCTCAGCAGGCCATCGAGATAACCGCCGACGGCCCGCATCCGCTCGAGCGGACCCGCATCGCACCATCGCAGCGCCTCCTCCCGCACGATGGCTGGCCAGCGTTCCTGCGGCTCCTGATCGAGCACGGTGAGCAGATCCGCCCCTGTCTTGCCTCTCAGTCGGCGCAGCACGTCCTGCGCCAGCGCCTGCACCTGCGGATCGGCGTTCTGTACCGCCAGTGCCTGGCGTGCCGCCAACCGGGCCCGAGCCGGGTTGCCAGCCCGCTCGTACGCCATCGCGAGGTTCGCCTTGGCCATTGCATGCTCGGCAGGGCGCATGCTGCGCGGGAAGGCGCCGACGGCCCGCGAAAGCGCCAGGACCGCGGCCGCGGCATCGTCGGACGCCAGGTGGGCCAGTCCTAAGGCGTTGGCCGCCGCACCCAGGCCCGGAAGGTCACGGCCGCGCTCCGCGAGCTCCGCCGCCTCCTCCAGCAGCGGCAGTGCGGACGCGACGTCCCCCGACCAGAGCAGCGATGCGCCATGCTCACGGGCCGCCGCGCCCGCCTGTCCATGCTGGCCGGCTTGCAGAAACAGCTCTCGTGCGTAGGCCATCGCCCGCTGCGCCGCCGCTGGGTCCCGCTGATCCTGCAGCACCAGCCCAAGGTTGTATGACGCGGCCGCCTCCTCGGCGGGTTGCTCAAGCTCAGCAAAGGCCTTCACGGCTTGCTCGAATGCCGGCCCGGCGAGGTCCGCGCGACCCGCTTCGCGTAAAGCCACCCCGTACATAGTCAAAGTCTTCGCCTGCTCCAGTCGCATTCCGAGCCGATCGAAGACGTCGTAGGCGTCACGAAGGGCCCGCAGAGCCTCCTCCACCCGTCCGCCCTGCAGGTAGGCGGTGCCCAGGTGGAAGGCAGCCGTCGCGTGCTGAGCCGGGTAGCGGCCAGCCGGATACCTGGAGAGCCGGGCCACGAGCTCGCCTGTGCCCATGGCCGCCACGTCGTCGCCCCCCTGCTCGACGGCGGCTTCCACGACCTACCCTTCCCAGGTGACTGTGCTGGTGGCCTGCTTCGGCAACATTCTGCGGGCTGACGATGGCGTTGGAGTCGTCATCGCCGAGCGGCTGCTGGCCGAACCGCTGCCTGCGGGGACCCGCGTCGTCGATGTCGGCATCGGGGGCATTCGCCTCGTGCAGGAGCTGCTCGAGGGGGACGTCAACGCTCTGCTCGTCGTTGACGCTGTCGACCTCGGTCGGCCCTCAGGAGTAGTCGTCGTGCAGCGGCCGGATGTGCTGGACGTCTCGACGCTGAGTGCCGAGCGGCGCCGCGACGAACTGGCCGACATGCATCTCGCTACGCCTGCTCGTGCTCTCATGATGGCCCGGGGTCTGGGAGTGCTGCCGGACCTGACGCTGGTCGTCGGCATACAGACGGCCGACACGTACGAGCCGCGCGAGGGCCTCTCGCAGACCACGGCCGCGGCCGTCCCGGTGGCTGTGCAGGAGATCCGGCGGCTGATAGCCGAGCACAACCGCGACGGGCCCTGACTTTCGCCGCGTAGGACGCAAACGGGCACCGGTGTGAGCGTCACCGCGCAGCCAGCATGGGCTCAGGCCGGCCGCGGAATGATCTGGAGCAGCACCTGGGTCGGCGGTGGATGAGCTGGCGCACCGCTGTCTGGAGCGACGTCCATCGCGACGAAGCCCGGCATTCCTTCTCTCAGCGCCTCCTCCACGCCGTCGCGCAGCGTCACCGCCGCGGCCGTGCACCCCGAGCAGGACCCGCTCAGCTGCACCCGAACCACGCCGTGCTCAACGCTCAGCACCTCCACCTCGCCGCCGTGCTCGTGCAGATAAGGGCGGATCTGGTCGAGGGCTGTCGAGGCGGCAGCGGAGTCGTCTACCCCGATCCCGTAGGCCTGAAGCAGCCAAGCAACCGACGCGTCCGCCTGCCGGAGCCCCTCCACGTCACCGACCACGTCGGCAAGGCGAGTAAGCGCCAGCCGGTGCAGCGAGTCGACACCGTCGAGCAACTCGAAGACGATGCTGCGAACGTCCTCGTTGAAGCCTTCGACCTCACCGAGAAGCTCCTCCAGCCGGTCCAGCAACGGGCCAAGCTCGGCGAGTGAGGCATCGGGGGGCTCGTCCGCGGCTCCCCCGTCGGGGACGTAGCGCTCAGCCACCGGCGCGGCGGACCTTGGTCACGGCATAGTCGATCAGGGTCGCATTGAGCTCGACTCCGTGCTTGGTCCGGGCGTGCTCCGCCACCGCCTTGACCAACTCCTCGGCCGAGTCTGCATGCGTGACCTTCTTGCACGCGACGCCAACGTCTTGACAGCGGAACTCGACACTCACCGCAACGTCCTCCTTCGAGTCATGAGGCCCGGGCCTCCCGGCCCCCGAGGTCTTCGACGAGCGCCTCCAACGCGTCGGCAACGGCCACGAGATCGCCGTTGATCTCATTCACCAGGGGTCCGATCGGTTGCACCCGATGGGCGATGGAGGCGACCCCGAAGACAACCTTTCCCAGGGTGTCGGTCAGGCGTCGGAGGATGACGACGACCCAAATGAGATAGAAGGCTAACGCCGCGACGAGCACGCCTGACACGACGATTGCGGCAATAGCGGCTGCGGACACGGGCGCTCCTTCGCAGGATTGGGCCTTAGGAGGGTCGACTGGAGGAGTGGGCGACGAGGCGCCGCAGCGCCCCCACATAGGAGACCGCATTGGAGGTTACTTCGGCGACCCGTTCACGAGTCGTAACAAGTGCGGGCACCGTTTCAAGGGCCGCGGTTATCCCGACGCCATGCTCGAGGATGTCGTCGGAATACCGTGCGCACTGCAACGCCGGCCGGATGACGTAGGTCGCAAGCAGAATCACCACCGGGGCGACGATCAGCAACCCGACAGCACTCGCGGTCCAGAGAACGACCATCTGCACTCCGTCCTTGTCGACGTCGACCGGCGTATAGGCAGTGTGCGCCCCGGTAGGTGCTTCGCGCTAGTACCATCATACGCAAACGAAGGAGGCAGCCTTGACCACCACTGCGCAATCGGTCGGCCTCAAGCTCGGCGTCGTCGGCAAGGGCGGGGTGGGAAAGACCACCGTTTCGGGCCTCCTTGCCCGGGCCTACAGCCAGCTCGGCCGCCGAGTCGTCGCCATCGACACGGACTCCAACCCCAACCTCGGCCTCTCCCTTGGCCTGTCTCTTTGCGATACCGAGGCCGTGCCGGTGCTGCCGAGAGCGGTGCTCGTCGGCTCGGGCGGCGAATCATCGGCCGACGCGCTGGTCCGCGACTACGGCCGTCCGACGCCTGCTGGACCAACCCTGCTCTCGGCGATTCGGGTCGCCGAGGCGGGCGCAGGGTGCACCTGCAGTGGCCATGCCACCGTCCGCAACCTGCTTGCCGATGCGCTGGCCGGCGTCGAGGTGACGTTAGTCGACATGGAGGCCGGGCTGGAGCATCTCAGCCGCTCTGGCGGCACTCTTGCCTACGCCGACGTACTGGTCGTGGTCTGTGAACCGACCCGCAAGTCGATCCTGACCGCCGCGCGTACGGCCGCCCTAGCGGCCGAGTTGGGCATTCCACAGGTGCTGGCCGTGGGAAACAAGGCGCGGACAGCGGACGACGTCGGGTTCTTCACGAGTGCCCTGTCAGCCGAAGGGATCGAGCTGGCGGGCGTCCTGCCGTACGACGCTCGCGTCGCCGCTGACGACCGTGCCGGATCGGTTGGTCTGACGCCCATCACGAGCGACGTACGAGCTGCCTTGGACTCCGTGCTCGCCGCGGTGGCCGCCGCCGTCGAGCGCAAGGTCTCCTAGCCGAACTGCCCTTTCGCCGTCGGCTTCCGACCTCAGCCGACAGGGGACGAAAGCAGCTTCTCGGCAAGTCCGACCAATGCCTGCACACCAGGCGCCCCAGCCGCAGCGTCGAGATCGAGAGGGGCAAGGCCGCGCCGCTCGCCCTCAACGATCGCCGGGTCATCCGGCACGATGAACAGGTCCAGTCCCGGGAAGATGGCGGCAACGCGTGCCTCGTCGTCCTCGTCGCGGACCCGGTTGGCCGCCACCACGACTCGCCCAAGTGCGCTCTCGCGGACGAGATCCGCAGCGCGGCGACCCACCTCCAGCGACTTCGCCGTCGGCTCGACGACAACGACGACGACGTCAACCGGGCGTCCGTCCAGTCGCAGAACCGTGGCTAGTCCGGCCTCAAAGTCGGCGACGACCACGAGATCGGGACGTGCCAGCTGCCCGAGCAACTGCTCAGGTGAGACACCGCATCAAGGACAGCCCGGTTCGGGGTTCTGAATCGCCGTGACAACCGCCAGGCGTACGCCGTCGGGCGCATCCACTCCGAAGCGCCGCACCAGGTCATCCGGGCTCGAAGCGTGCTCCTCCTCGCCGGAATCGACCGCATCACGGAGCGCCATCAGGCTCTCGGTGGCCTCCTCGCCCAGTCCCAGCGAGATGCCGAGGTTGGGATTGGTGTCGCAGTCGAGAGCGAGCGTGGCCCGTCCGTGACGTGCGAACGTCCGGGCGAGAACGGCCGACGTGGTCGTCTTGCCGGACCCGCCCTTCCCGACGACGGCGATCTTCATGAGGGCTCCATCTCGGTACAGAGAACGTGCACGAGCGATCGTACCGCCACGACGGTCGGCCCTTCAGGATCGTAGTCCAGCACGGCCAGACCCAACCGATCCGCCATGGCCAGCTGAGGATCGAACGGTACGGCGCCGAGCACCGGTAAACCGGTGCGTTCGCCCACCCGGGCGGCGTCTTGGGCCGCTCGGACCTTGTTGGCGACAACGACAACGCGGGGAGCCCGGCTCGTCGCTGCCAGACGTGCCAGGCGGCGTCCGGTCAACAGCGAAGCCGAAGTGGGTTCGACGATGACAATGAACGTCTCCGCATACCGGCCCCAGGTGAAGAACGGCTGCCTGGTCCCCCCGGGTAGGTCCCCAACGATGCTCCAGCCGTCCGCGGGCAGGTCGTCCAGGACATTCTGGAAGCCGAAGTGCTGGCGAGTGTTGTCCCACCGTGGGCCGCGAGCTTTGCCAAGCTGAAGGAAGTGCACCCCATCAGGACCACGGACGGCAAATCGCTCGATGGCTCCGGTCCCGGTCAGGCCGTCCCTCAACCGGTAGCGGCGACGGCCGTCGTCTTCGGCGTACTCCTCGACCGCCTCGTCCGGCAAGCCCTCGTCGGTGCTCTTTACACCCAGCGAGAAGGCCAGACCCGGCATCGGGTCGGAGTCGAGCGCCAGCACCCGCTCGCCGGTGCGTGCGAGGACGCGCGCGAACGTACCTGCTAAAGACGACTTTCCGGCGCCCCCTTTGCCGACGAATGCGACCCGCATAGGCCGACCCTATCCACCCAGCGGGCGGCTCCGGTGCTGGTCGCCTCTAGGATGCAATTGATCGCGATGCCGCACCGCGCGTCCGAGGAGGACCGACCATGTGCATGGGAATGCCCGGCAATGTCGTCGAACCCGTCGACATCGAACGGCAAACCGTGCTCGTCGACGTACGAGGGCAGCGTCAACAGGTGTCGGCGGCGATGCTCGTCGGCGACGAAGTTGAGCTACCGCAGGTTGGTGACTGGGTGCTGGTTCACATGGGTTTTGCCATGTCACGGATGGACGCGTCTGAGGCCCGCTCCGTCTTGGGGTCCGTGGATGCGCTCGGCGACATGTATGACGACCAGCTCGCCTCGTCCGCGGAGACGGAATCGCAGCGATCTGCAACGCCCTCGGCCGAGGTATGAGCTCCAGGCACACGAGACTGTCCCGAGTGTGCTCGGAGAGGACCTGCCCGGCTTGACCGTCGTGAACTTCTTCGACGAGCCGCGTACCTGGCACCGGCCGCTGCCACGAAGGGCCTCGCGGGGAACGACCGCTCGCCCCCGATGCAAGCACCGAGACTACGGTGTCTGCTGTGACGGCGGACGAGGCTTGGCTCGCGGCGAACTGGCCATTCGTCCGTGACCAGCTACCGGCTGGTCCGGCCAGCGTTTTGGAGGTCGGGTGCGGCCCCTGCGGTGGGTTCGTCCCCGCGCTGCTGCAGGCCGGGTACGGCGCGGTGGGTATCGACCCGCAGGCACCAGAGGGAGTTGACTACGAGCGGGTCGAGTTCGAATCGTACGAGCCGGCTCGACAGGTAGACGCGGTCGTGGCATGCGTGTCTTTGCACCATGTTGGCCGCCTCGATGAGGTGCTGGCAAAGATCGACGACGCCCTCACGTCATGGGGAACGCTGGTTGTCGTGGAATGGGACTGGCAACGATTTGATGCCGCCGCCGCGCAATGGTGCTTCGCCCGCCTATCCCCCGCCCCTGCGGAGGCGGAGCACGGGTGGCTACATCGACACCGAGAGAAGTGGGCCGCCTCTTACGAAGCCTGGGAGGTCTACCTGCGCAGGTGGGCTGACACCGAAGGCCTGCATACCGGCGAGCAGATCCTGGGCGCATTGGATGCGCGATTCGACCGCTTGTCCTGCGCAGAGGTGCCATATTTCTACCCGGAGCTCGCCGGCACCGGCGAATCAGACGAACAAGCGGCGATCGACGCGGGACAGATCCAAGCCAACGGCATCCGGTACGTCGGCCGGGTCGGAGCAAGCGCGCGCTGACCACACCTGTCTCGCTGGAACCGTCGCGGCAACGCTATGTGCCGGGTTGCTGCTGCCGAGTGGTGGCGGCGGTCACTCCGACCGCTGCCGCGGCGATGAGCAGAGTCCCGCCTGCAAAGTAGACGGCCCGGATGCCGAAACGATCTGCGAGCACACCCCCTGCGAGCAGGCTAACCAGGCGCATCGACTGCCAGATGAAATCGAAAGCACTGAACACCCGGCCACGCAGCTTGCTGGGTACGTGCGACTGGATGACCGAGCTGAAGGTTACGCTCCCAGTCGATGTACCAATGCCGTAGATCACCAGCGCCCCCAAAGCAGCGGGAAACGCACTGACCTCCGCCAGGGTCACATCCACCGCACCTCGTAGTCCGAACGCACCGAACACCACCAGAGGTCGCCGGGCCTTGGCTGAGAACCGGGCCAGCACAAGTGGACCGGTGAAGGCGCCGATCCCAATCGCGGCCAGCATCAGCCCGTAGCCACCACCCGCGACGCCGAACTGATCACGCGCCAGCACGACCAACAGCGCGCTGGTCGCCCCAGCGGACAGTGCCGCCAGTGCCTGGGCGACCACAAGCGCCCGGAGCAGCCGGTGATGGGCAAGCAGTGAGAGGGCCTCACGGCCCTGGGTCCAGATGCTTGTCGTCACGATCGGTCGCTGTGCTTCTGCCGTCCGCAGACCCGTCAGCAAGACTGCGCTCGACGCATAGCTGACCGCATTGACGCCAAACCCCCACCCGTACCCCACCGTCGCCACCAGGAGCCCCGCAAGCGGCGCCAGGACGATTTGGCTCAACACCGCTGCTGACCAGATGCCGGCGTTGGCCGAGATCAGGCGGTCTTCCTCCACGAGCGTGGGCAGCAGCGCGCCCGCGGCAGGGTTGAAGAACACCGATCCAGCCGATAGCCCGAAGGCCAGGGCGTAGACCTCGGCGATGTTGGCGTGCCACCCGACGAGCACCACGGCCAGCACCAGCCTGACCAGGTCGGCGATGATCATGACCTTCACCCGCGGGAACCGGTCCACGAGTGGCCCGGCGAGTGGTGCAAGCAGCAGGACTGCGGCAATCTCGGCCAACACGACGGCCGACACACCGAGGCCTGAGCCGGTCAGGTGCAGGGCCAGCAGGGCCAGCGTCGTGAATTGCGCGATGTCGCCACCCTGGCTGACCGTCCGGGCTGCCCAGAACCGGCGGTATCCGGGCGTCGTCCATGGATTCGGCGAACAAGCCACAGATCCTCGGGACGCCACGACAGCACCTCTGGCTAGGCCAGGTGACCCGACGCCTGCTCTGCGACGGCGACCATCGCCTTGGCGACGGCTGGCACGCGCGATTGGTCCAGCCGCAGGAGCGGCGCCGAGACCGCGATCGCCCCCTGCGGCTCGCCGAACGCATTCCGTACGATCACTGCGACGGCCGCGATGTCCGGCTCGCTCTCGCTGCGGTTTGTCGCATAGCCCTGCACCCGGACCCGCTCCAGCTCACGGATCAATCGCGTCCGAGTGGTGATCGAGCGCGGCGTCAGCCGCGATAGTTCATCCGACGGGTAGAGCTCAGCCAGCCGAGCCGGGGGTAGCTCGGCGAGGAGCACCTTCCCGCCCGAGGTCGTGTGAGCCGGATATGCCCTCCCGACGCGTGAGCTCGTGCGCAGCGCCTTCGAGCTCTCGACGCTATCCAGGAAAAGTGCCGAAGCGCCCTCGAGGATCATCAGGTGAGCCGTCTCTCCGAGCGTCCTGCTCAACTGCTCCAGGAACGGACGCAGGTGCTGTCTGATGTCCATCTGACGCACGATGGACAGGCCGATGTCCACCAACGCTGGGCCAGACGTGTAAGCCTTGGTAGCCGGGTCCTGTTGGATCAGCTCGCGCGACTGCAGCATCGCCAGCAGCCGATGCGCTGTCGAGCGACCGACTCCGAGCGTCTCGCTTGCTTGCGCCACCCCGATCAGTCTGTGCTCGCGGAACATCAGCAGCAGGCGGAGCGCATTATCCACGGAGTTGATCGGATATCGAGGCTCCGCCCCTCCCACACCCGCGCGAGGTGGCGTCTCTCGCTCTGTCCCCGCCATCGCGGCATCATATCGGCCGCGACCGCCGTCACGTCCAGCAGCGGCAGATCGCCTTGTCCGAGACGGCGTTTGGGCCTAGCGTCTGCAGGACAGAAGTGCGTTCTGCTAAGAACGGAGCGGTCGTGAGCGCCACCAGACATGACGGAGTGCTGCCGAGTGGGTCGCGGTTCACTCTCGAGGTCCCCGACGGGTGGAACGGGATCCTCCTGCTCACCTGCCGCCCACTGCCGCGCGACGAGGGCGAGCCGCCCTGGGACTCGGGGGAGCCGCTGCTGACTCATCTGTTGCAGGAGGGGTACGCGCTGGCCGGCTCCGCGAACACGATCTTCTGGCCGCTCGAGCGCATGTTCGCCGACCAGATTCCCTTGCTGGACGAGTTTGCCCGTGCCGTGTCGTCGCCGCGGCACACTATTGCCTGGGGACCGTCGATCGGCGGGATCATGACCGCGGGACTCGTCCAGCTGATGCCGGAGCGACTGTCGGGGGCACTGCCGCTCTGCGGCAACCTGGCCGGGGCCGTGGCGATTCACAACCGCGAGCTGGACATCGCGTTTGTTGTCAAAACCCTCCTCGCGCCGGCCAGCGATCTGGAGCTCGCTCGCATTCGTGACCCGGAGGCGAACTACCACCTCGCAGACTCCATCCTCGAGCAGGCGAAGGCGGCGCCACAGGGCAGAGCCCGGTTGGCGCTCGCTGCCGCGGTTGGCAACATCCCGGGCTGGTACGACGACGGGTCGCCCGAGCCGGCGGCCGACGACATCGCGGCTCGCCTGCGCCATCAGCTGGGCTGGTTCGAGGAGGTCGGCTTCTTCGTCTACTTCGCGGCAAGGGCGCAGGTAGAGCAGCAAGCCGGCGGAAACCCCTCGTGGAACACCGACGTCGACTACGACGATCTCGTCGCGCGCTCGATCAACCGTGACCTGGTGGAGGCGCTGTACGAGCAGGCGGGCCTCGACCTCTCCACCGACCTGGAGCGGCTCGCCTGCGCTGGGCGCGTCGATGCCGATCCGGATGCCGTCGCCTATCTGGAACGCCACATCGTCTTCTCCGGAGACCTCAGCGGCGTACCCGTTCTGGCAGTACACACAGATGGCGATGGGCTCGTGACGCCGGACAACATGCGGGCCTACGCGGACGTAGTCGGCTGGGCAGGACAGTCGAACCTGCTCGAGCGGCTCTACGTCCACCGCGGCGGCCACTGTGCATTCACAGCCGCCGAGACACTGACGGCCCTCCGGGCACTCGTCGCGCGCGTCGAGTCGGGCAGTTGGCCGCGCCTAGACCCCGACACGCTCAACGTCGACGCTACCGAGCTGCAGGGCGAGCTCATCGCCCTACCGGACGAGCGGATCGTCGATTCCGCGTTCTTCGAGTTCCAGCCGCGGCCGTTCCCCCGGCCGTACGACGTCCGCGCAACAGCGGCGAGAGGGTTGCGTGATGCCGGGCGCGAGTGATGACTGGACTGATGAGGAGCTCGACAGGCTCTTCGAGCGGGTTTCGAACACCGGTCGCTGGGGCCCCGACGACGAACTCGGGACGCTGAACTTCATCACGCCGCAGAAGCGGCGGTCGGCGGCCGCGCTCGTACAAGCCGGGAAGATCGTCTCGCTGGCACACCCCCTCATCGCACGCGCGACTTCGACGCGACCCCGGCAGGTGGACCACCGGATGCACTACTGGAACGTGCCGGACAATCCGCTCGGCGCGCCCGCAAGCGCTGGCGATTTTCTCGGTCTCGAGGTCCATCAGCACGGGGTCACCCATCTCGACTCCGTGAGTCACATCGGCAGCCGGCACGGCCGGGTCTACAACGACCGTCGGTTCGACGATGTCGCGGCTGAGGACGGTTTGCGCCAGGGCTCGGTGTTCGCGCAGCGCGACGGGATCGTCTCGCGGGGAGTGCTGCTCGACGTCGCGACGGCACTCGGCGTCGACTGGCTGGAGCCCGACCACCAGATTTCAGCAGACCAGCTAGAGGTCGCGGAGCGACATGGCCTCCTTCAGGTCGAACGCGGAGATGTTCTCGTCGTGCGGGCCGGCGTCGAGGCACGCGAGAACGCTCACGGGCCCAGCCCGCTGGGCCCCGGACCGGGGCCGGATGCGGTTGCCTGGCTGCACCAGCGGGAGATCGCCGTGTACGCCGGGGACGCCCCTGAGCACTTGGCGGAGGCCGGCGCCCGCATCCTCGGCCTGCTTCCGCCCGAGCCCGCCCAGGACACCAGGTCGAGCTCGACTCGCTTTCCCCTGCTGCTCCATCAGATTGGCATCCCGTCGATGGGACTGGTCCTGCTCGACTACTGCCGGGTGGAGGCTCTGGCCCGCATGTGCGGCGAGCTGGGGCGTTATGAGTTTCTCCTCACCGCAGCACCGCTCGCTTTGCCGGGAGGCAGCGGCTCGCCGGTGAATCCGCTAGCGATCTTTTGAGACGCCCGCCGGCCTTCCGCACAGCAGAAACGCAGCGTACCCTGAGGAACAGTCGCCGCGACGCAGAGAGGTGGTGCCACGATGCCAACCACGAGGTTCTCAGCCGAACCAGACGCTGAGGAAGGGGAGCTGCTCGACTCCTTCTACGGCGACGTGGCGCAGGCCGATCTTCAGCCGTTGTGGCGCCAGCAGGCACTGATGCCCGGCACCCCGCCTCTCGCCACCATGCCGCACCTGTGGCGGTTCAAGCACCTTCGCCAGCTCGCCGAGCGCTCCGGCGACCTCATCCCAATCGACCGTGGCGGCGACCGACGGGTGCTCGCGCTGTGCAACCCCGGTCTCGGAGGCGCTCCCTGGGCCACGAGCACCCTCTGGGGGGCGGTGCAGTACCTCGGGCCCGGCGAGGTAGCCCCGGCACATCGCCACACGCCCGGCGCGATCCGCTTCGTGCTGGAAGGCGAAGGAGTGTGGACACTCGTCAACGGAGACGCGCTGGCCATGGCACCGGGCGACTGTCTGCTGACGCCGAGCTGGACATGGCACGAGCACCACAACCCAGGCGAAACCCCGATGATCTGGTTCGACGGGCTGGACATCCCGCTGGTACGTGCCCTCGACGCGGTGTTCTACGAGGACGGTCCGGACGCGATAAGCAACCGGGCCGTCGACCCGCGCAGTCGTTCGGAGCGACGATACGCCGGCGGCTCAGGGCTGCTGCCGAGCGGACCGCGCGAGCGCGTTGCCCACTCTCCCCTACTGGCCTACCGCTGGGCGGACACCGATCAAGCCCTCTCGAGTCTGCTCGAGGTGGACGGCGGTCCCCACGTCTGTCTCCGTTTCACTGACCCTACGACCGGTCGCGACGTGATGCCCACCATGCGCATGGAGATGCACCGACTCATCCCTGGCGAGCGCACACCGTCCACCCGAATGGTCGGAAGCTCCATGTTCGTGGCCTTCCGCGGCGCTGGAACGTCGACGGTAGGCGGCCACCGGTTCGACTGGACCAGCGGAGACATCTTCGTCGTTCCCTCGTGGACGTCGGTCGACCACGAGGTGACCGAACAGTCCGATCTCTTCGCGCTGTCAGACGCGCCAGTCATGGAGATGTTGGGATTGCATCGCGAAGAGACGCTCCCGAGGGTGGCGACCTGATGCGATTCAGCACGGTGCGGACCGCGGGCGGCCTACGCGCCGCCCGGGTTGACGGAGCGGGGGACGACGCGGAGCTGACACTGCTGCCGTTTCCGGACGTACGCTCACTCCTCGAGCAGGAAGACTGGCGGGATGCAGGCGCGGCTGGAGGCGAGTCTGCCGGCACTTTGGGAGCCGCGGCCCTGGCGCCGGTGGTGCCCGCTCCGTCCAAGATCTTGTGCCTGGGCCTGAATTACCGCTCGCACATCGAGGAGTTGGGGCGCGAGCTGCCAACTCATCCGACGTTGTTCAGCAAGGACGCACAGACTCTGCTCGGACCGCGCGACGATCTCGTTCTGCCTGCGGCCTCCGACCAGCCCGACTGGGAAGCTGAGCTCGCGGTGGTCGTCGGCGCTCGGATCCGCCATGCAAACGTTGAGCAAGCCAGGTCTTCGATCGCCGGGTACACGATGCTCAACGACGTTTCCATGCGTGACTGGCAATGGCGCACCACCCAATGGCTGCAGGGCAAGATGTTCCAGGCGAGCACGCCGCTGGGCCCGGTGCTCGTCACACCGGACGAACTGGCGCACGTGGACGGCCGCGTGGACGTACGGGTCACGTGCCAGGTGGACGAGGAGCTGAAGCAGGATGCGCGCACCTCCGACCTGCTCTTTCCACCGGCCGAGGTGCTGTCCTACATCTCGACTTTCACCACTCTCAACCCGGGAGACGTCGTCTCGATGGGTACCTCAGGCGGCATCGGGTCAGCCTCCACCCCACCAGTGTTCCTGCACGACGGTCAGACAGTCGTGGTGCGCGGTGAGGGCGTTGGTGCGTGTGTGACCCGTTGTGTCAAGGAAGCCGGACGGACGACGACATGAGCGTCGCCGGGGCAGCCGCTGAACTCACCGCCGACCAGGTCAGGGCCGACAACGCCGAGCTGGATCGGCGGTTGCTCACGCTGAGTCGAGAACTGCGCATCGAGTTTCTCCCCGCGCACGACGGTGATGATGCCTGGTCAGCTGCCCAGCTGCTGGCGCACCTGGGCGAGTTCCCCAGGTTCTTCGCCGCCGATCTTCGCCGCCTCTTCGCCGACTCGACTCAACTGATCGGCCGAACTCTCGAGCACGACGAACGCCTCGCCGCAGTGGCCGCAGCTGAAGGCAGGGACCTTCCCGAGCTGATCCAGGGCATGGAGGAGGCCTTCGCCGACATGGCGGACGCCCTGGACGGCCTAGAGGACCACCACCTCGAGGAAATGACGCAGAACAAGAAGTACGGTGCCGAGCCGCTGACCGCGTTCCTGGACCGGTACGTGCTGGGGCACAAGCGCGGACACCTCAACCAACTGAGCCGCGAGACACCCGCCGGGCGGGCAGCGTCGGATTGAGATCCGCTGGGGCACCCCGCTACGCGCGCTGAGACTCCTCCGGTCCGCCGAGGTGGTCGGAGAACCACCTCACGGTCCGGTCCAGGAAGTCCGCTCGGTGCTCTGGCGGCCCGACCACGAAAAACATGTGGGAGCCGCCCGGGTACCGTGCGTACTCCGCCTCGCAGCCTGCCTTCTTGAGCGCCACGAACATCTGCTCGCTCTGGCCGATGGGACAGCGCTGGTCAGCCTCGCCGTGGAAGATGAGGGTCGGGGTCGTCGTCCGGTGTGCGAACGTGGAAGGCGAGTGTGCGGCGTACCACTCTGGGTCCGAGTGCGGAGGGCCGCCCGCATGCCTTTCCATGCCGTTGTAGCCGACGTCGCTGGTGCCGTAGTAGGACTCGATGTCGAAGATGGGCTCGCCGCAAACGGCCGCCGCGAAGCGGTCGGTCTGTGAGATGGCCCAGGCGGTGAGGTAGCCGCCGTAGCTGATTCCGAAGATCCCGGTGCGGCCGGGGTCCGCGTATGGCCGGGCGATGACGGAGTCCAGCGTGGCCAGCAGGTCGGCGAAGTCCCCGTGGCCCCAGTCGCGAACGACGCCCTGCGCGAAGTCGCGACCGTAGGAGCTCGAGCCACGCGGGTTGGCTGCCAAAACGAGGAACCCGTTGGTCGCCAGGCACTGTTGATGGGCCAGGAAGCGGTATCCGTGGCAAGCCGTTGGCCCACCGTGGACGTCGAGGACCAGCGGATAGCGCCGGCCCGGGTTGAAGTCCGGCGGCTTCAGGAGCCAGCCGTCGATCGTGACATCACCGTTGCGTGCCTGGAGGTACTCCCATGACGCAGGCGGGTTCTCTCCGAGCAACCGCGCCGCGTGGTGGGTTACATCGTGGTGACGGCCGCTCACCGAGTCGTAGACGACGACCTCACTGGGCGACGAGAGTGTGCTCCGGACTTGGACGAAACGCCGACGGGAGCGATCCGGTTTCAGGCCAGTGTTCCAGGACGGCCAACGCCCCAGCACCTCGACAGCCCCCCGCTCGGTGTCGAGCTTCTCGATCCCGCTCGCGCCGCCGCGGATTGCGTGGAAGAGGACCTGGTGGGCGTTGAGCCACACCGGGTGCGACTCCAGCTCGGCGCCGAGGTCGTCTGTGAGCCGTCGTGTCGTCCCGGTCGCAAGCTCATACACGAAGAAGTCGAGCTGGAACGTGTGCTCGGGATCGGCGGCGTAGACGATCCGATCGCCCGCAGGCGACCAAGCCCAGTGGTCGAGAGGCCCGCTCGCCGACGTCACCGCCTTGGTCTCGCCGGAGTCGACGTGCATCAGCGCCAGTTGCGCGCCCCCGCGATCCGTTCGCGCCACCCGCACCGCGAGCCAGCGGCCGTCGGGGCCTCCCCAGCACGGCGAATCATGGTCGAACGGATCCGCAGTGAGGCGGCGGCGGCTACCCGTCGTGACGTCGACGACGAACAGGTGCGAGCGCCTGTTGCCGACGTACCCACGCCCATCCTGCTTGTAGTCGATCCTCCGTGTCACTCGCACCGGTGGAGCGGCGGCGGGCCGCTCCTGCTCTGCTGGGTTATCAGGGTCGCACTCGCTCGTGTAGGCGATGCGTCCACCGTCCAGCGACCACGCGAGCTCGTCGATGTCCCGGCCGTGTGTGGTGAGCTCCCGTGGCTCCGCCCCCGGCTCTGCCGAGACAACGAAGAGACCGCGGCCGTTCGTAGCCCTTCCGGTGAATGCCAGCGCATCCCCGTCAGGCGACCAGTGAACACCACCCGCCTCGAGCTCTGCTGGGGTCAGCAGGCGGCGATTGCCGCCGTCGGCGTCGCAGAGCCATGTCTCGGCACGGCGTGCGTGCGTGCTCGGATCGATGCTGCGCAGCGTATAGACGATCCGTTCCCCGTCGGGCGAGATGTCGGGGTCGCCGGGCGTCGTCAAGTCGTAAACGAGCATGTCGGGACTGAGCGGGGCTCTCACGTCGCCACCAGCGGGACAGGGTCGTCAGCTGCCCTCAACGTGAATACCGGTCGGACGTGACCCACGTCGCGTCCAGACAAGGCACGCAGGCGTGGGCTGGCATGCTCACCGAGCGCCTCGATCTGCGCACCGTCGAGAACGCCGAGCTGTCGCAGAGCCTCGATGGTGGCAACCGACCCCGGCCGCCCGGCCGAGGGGACCGATGACCCGTCCTCCACCTTGACTGCGACGCCGATGCCTTGGGCCAGACCGACGCACTCGACCCCGCCAGCACCGCCCTTTGCTAGTGCCTGCCCGCGCCCAGCGGCGATCAGATCCGTGTCGAATCGGCACCGTCCACCGACGAGGTACGGCTCGGCCAGCATCGCGTCGCGCACCGTGCCAGCGGCGCTTGCGTGCGGCTCACCGACCACTTCGGGCGTCATCAGGCGGGCGTAGGCCAGCGCCATGTGGTAAACGCTGATCCCGTAGCAGGGAGCACCGCAGCCATCGATGCCGAGCTCGATGTCGTCGGTGTCGAGGCCCGTGAAGAGTGCCACGTTGCGCACAATCTCCCGTTGAGCCGGGTGCTCTGACGAGGCATAGCCGGCCCGTTCCGCCCGCAGCAGCATCGCGAGTGCCAGCATGCCGGCGTGATTGCCTGAGCAGTTGTTGTGGAGCGCGTTCGGCTCCGATCCGGCACGAATGAGGGCGGCCGCATGCTCGACATCGAGCGGTGGGTGGATGCCGCACGAGAGGTCGTCTGCGCTGCACCCGATGCGCTCGAGCAGGGCGCGAGCTTGTTCGACGTGGACTGGCTCGGCGCTGTGCGAGCCACAGATCAGTGCGACGTCTTTCGTCGAAAGCGCCCACCGGGAGATCCCTCCGCCGTACAGGAGCGGCATCGCCTGGAAGGGCTTGGCCGCCGATCGCCAATACGTGATGGTTGCCGTGTCCCCTACGGACGCACGAACCCTGCCCGACGCGTCGACCACCGCAATGTCGCCGCGGTGCACTACCTCGACGAGTTCACCGCGCACGACCTCAACAAGGGGTGCGCTCATCCGCCTCACCGCCAATCTGTCAGCCGCCGAACAGCCGGGGCGCTCGCCCGCGGCTTCCAGGTCGGAACCGGAACACACCACCTGCGAGCGGTTGGCGCCGCAGACTTTCACCAGCTAGACCCTCCGCGGCCGTGGTGACATAGAGCTCGTCCAGGTCAGCACCGCCGAACGTACAGCTCGTCACTTGGGTGACCGGGAGCTTGACGACCGTGTCGAGCCTGCCGTCGGGCGTATAGCGATGGAGCGCGGACCCGCCCCAGAGGGCGACCCAGACGAAGCCCTCGGCGTCGACGGTCAGTCCGTCGGGCATCCCCTCCGTCGGGGGGATGTCGACGAGGCGTCTGCGGTTGATGAGTGCGGTGCTCTCCGGGTCGTAGTCGAAGACGTCGATGCCTGCCTCGAGGCTGTCGACGTAGTACACCGTGTTCTCGTCCAACGACCAGTCGAGGCCGTTGGGCATCGTCGCGTTGGGGACGACCTTCCGCACCTGCAGATCCGTGTCGAGGCGGTAGAGGGCCCCGGCGTGTGGCGTCTCATCGATCGCCATCGTCCCAGCCCAGAACCTACCCGCCGGGTCGCACTTGCCGTCGTTCATGCGGCTGCCCGGCCGGTCGGCCTCGACACACTGGACGAGACGGACTTCGCGGCTTCCCGCGTCCAGCAGACCGAAGCCATCGCGCACCGCGAGCACCAGACCGCCGGACGCTCGCAGCCCCACGGCCCCCACAGGTTGTCCCACCGTGAGCGGCTCGTCGCGGCCGGTGGCGGGCTCAAGCCTGTGGACAAGCCCTCGTGGGATGTCTACCCACAAGAGTTCCCTGCGTTCCGCGTCCCACACTGGGCTCTCGCCCACCGCAGCGCCGGCGTCCAGCACGAGCTCGACCTCGACAGCCTCATGCACGGTCGGCATCGTGGCCTCCACCGCTGGCGAGGTGATGGCGGCCGGGGCCTACGTCGCAGCCATGGGCGGTGACCGTCATGCCTGCGGGGACGTCAAGAGTGAGATCGTTCCCCTCGACGGCGACTGTGAGCCACCCGCGTGGTGTCGGCACACGACCGGACACCCGTGCGAGCGAACCCAGGTAGGGATCGACGACGGCCCGACCGTAGCCGGGACTCGCCGGACGCGTACCCAACACGTACGACGTCAGGTCGTACGTCGGGCTCGCCGACCAACCGTGGCAGCGGCTGGAGGTTCCCGGCGCTGCATCCCAGAACTCCTGGAACGTCCCGTTGCCCGGAATGAGCCGCCACCGAAGCAGACTCTCCAGGATGAGGTCACGCCGGCCGTACCGGAAGAGTGCCTCGTGGAGGAAGCGGCAGGACCAGGGCTGAGCGGCGACGACGTCTACCTCAGGATTGAAGTTGTCCGGTGGCCGGTACTGGAAGTTCGGAACCGCCTCGGCGTGCGGATCGTCGACGGTGGCGGACAGGGAGGCTGGGGTGGCCGTGACGACCAGTCGACCGAGACCGTGAGCGGCCGGCTCGACGATCCTCGGGATGAGACCGGCCACGCGGTCATCGGGAACCAATCCGGCCAGCAGGGCGGTGGCGTTGGTCTGTTGGCTGATGCGACGGCTGGGACCGTGGTCGCCGACCGCGTCGACGTACACCTCACGGGCAGGATCCCACAGTGCCTCGAAGGCGCTCCGCGTCCTGCTCAGCAGCTCCGCGACGTCGCCCGCGCCCGGAAGGTCCGCGTAGGCCTCGAGAGCGGCCGCGTAGAGGGCGTCGTGCATGCCGGTCACGACGTCGCGGTCCACCTGAGCCCAGTCGAGGAACACCCAGCCGGGGAAGTTCTCGAGCAGACCGCTCGAACCACGTTGGTGCTCGTAGCGCGCGATGATCCCGTCCGCGATGGGGAGCTGGCTGCGGACGAAGTCCGCATCACCGGAGTATTGCCAGTAAGAAGCGAGCGCGCGGATCCAGTGCAGCGAGTACTCGGGCATCGTGAATCCGATCCGCGCGAAGTCGCAGCCGGCGGCACCAGCGAGAAGCCCGCTCGGGAAGCGGCTCCGCGCGGTGAGAGCCAGGTGATGGCGGACGAGTCGCCAGTCCGGATTCGTCACGTAGGAGACCAGCATCTGCACGTACGAGTCGGCGACCCATGCCCGCTGTTCGCGTCCAGGGCAGTCGAGGAAGGCGTCCGTCGAGCAGACGTCCACCGTCCGGGCTCCGACGGCCCAGAGCTCGCTGTAACGGTCAACGTCACAGCTGAAACCGGCACCGGGCTCGCGAGGATAGATCGCCTCCTCGGCCTCGAGCACGACGTCGAGGTCCGGCGGACTGTGAACGGCCAAATACCGGAACCCGACCGGGTCGAAGAAGGTGACCTCCTCCTGCGACCGTCCGGCCACCAGATAGCGGGCCACCCAGTCCCGAGGACTCGTCTCCGGTAGTCCGTCCGCTCGGAGATCCTCTCCCGCGACGACATCCACAACGCAGCCGGCCGAGGGCGCGTCTGCGCCTCGCACCCGCAACCGGACGTGCGCCAGCGTCAGACGACCCGCGTCCCAGACGGTGACCTGGCGCTCGCCGTTATCGTCCAGCTCGAGCGACGACCAGGCTGCCACCGGGTCGCCGGTCATCTCGACCCGCACCGGACGTCCCGGTGCGAGCTGGCGTGGCTTGAGCAGGGTCGAGGTGAGCTGCGGAATCGGACGGCGGAGCGGCGACGCGTACGGCGCCGCAGGCGGCCGGTCTAGGACGGTCCCGTGACCGCGACCCGACACCACGACTGCCCTCCCCCAGCGCTCCTCGTCGGCTTCCGCGTCGTGGAGCCCGGCCGGGGCGAGCCGTCCGTCGAGAACCTCGGACGGCACCGCATGCATCCCGCCGCCCTGTTGCGGCAACCACGGAGACGGTGCCGCCCGCCAGCTCTCGTCGGTGACGACGTCCACGGCGGCCGCCTGGGCGGTCTCGAAGCAGAACGATCCCCGCCCGAGCGTCCCTAGCGGCGACGCCGGCAACCACCAGGGCCCCGCCTGCCCGTAGTAGCGGCAGAGCGCGACGAGCACGTTGGTTCCCACCACGAGCAGCGGGGCGAGCTCGTAGTCGTCCCATCCGAGGAACTCCGGCTCGCCGCGGACGGGTCCACGTCCGACCAGCTCGCCGTTCAGGAAGAGGACATACCGCGAGTCGCACGTCGCCCGGGCCGGCAACGACGGCGGCAGCTCGTCCAGGCGGAAGCTCCGACGTACGTAGACGGTGCGGCCCTCTGCCTCCGTCGACCGCCACCAAAACGCTTCTCGGGGCGCACGGTCCCAGATCCAGCGACCCCGCCAACCCTCGTCCCACAGCATTCAGCCCGGGTCCGTCCGCGCGACCGCCGCCGGGTCGAAGTATGCCCGCGCCCACTCGAACTTGCCATCACGCACTCGTACGACGTTGACACCCCGGAAGCGGTGACGCCGTCCCGCGTCGTCCACGAGGACCGCTTCCCACTCCAGCGACGCCTCGGCACCGTTGCGTACCTCGTGCACGATCTGGACCTCAAGACCCGGGTACTCCTGCATCTCGTCGACGTAGAACGTCGCGATCTCCTCCCGGCCGACCAGCGGCGTCCCGGACGGCGGGTGCACGACCGCATCCGCATGGTAATGGTCGAGCACCGCGTCGAGGTCGCGCCTGCATTCGGCAGCCCAATACGATTGTGCGACCTCGCGCGGAGTCTCCATTCAGGCGATGCTAGAGTCCTTGCTGTTCATCGTCAAGAACGTCTATCTGTAGCAAAGAATGCATCCATGGCAGCAATCCCCCTGGAACCAGTCGACTCCCTCAGTATCACGATGCTCGTCGACAACCTCACGGACGTCTTCATGCCGGACCAAGGGCCGGCCCGGCGCTTCTCCTTCACCGCTGGCTCGGTTCCTCGCCGTACGGTGGGCACGCTCGACGGGGAGGTCATCGAGCAGCTGCACGGCGAGCACGGCTTCTCGGCCCTCCTGACGATCGGCAAGGACGGACGCGAGCACAAGGTCCTCTTCGACACCGGGGTCAGCCCGGACGGGCTCATCCAGAACATGCGGTTCCTCGAGATCGCGCCGGACGAGGTTGAGGTGATCGTCTTGAGCCACGGTCACTTCGACCACACAAGCGGGCTCGACGGGTTCATCCGGGCGATCGGTCGAGCCAATCTGCCCGTGCTGATCCATCCCGACTTCTGGAGCCGCCGGCGGCTGCGGCTGCCCGGCCGTGAACCTTTCGAGCTTCCGTCCACCAGCCGTTCGGCGCTCGAGGGGGCGGGTTTCGACATCGTCGAAGAGCGCCAGCCGTCGTTCCTTTTCGAGCACTCGTTGCTCGTCACCGGGGAGATCGACAGAACGAATGACTTCGAGCACGGGTTTCCTTTGCAGGACGCATGGAACGGCCAACAGTGGGAGCCGGACCCGCTCGTGCTGGACGACCAGGCCCTGATCCTGAGCGTGCGCGGTCGGGGACTCGTCGTCCTCACCGGCTGCGGTCATGCCGGTGTCGTCAACACCGTCCGTTATGCCCAACGGCTCACAGGGACCGAACGCATCCACGCGATCATCGGCGGGTTTCACCTCAATGGGCCACTCTTCGAGCCGCTGATTCCTTCCGTACGAGCCGCGTTCGCGGACTTCGGGCCACAGGTGATCGTGCCGGCGCACTGCACAGGCTGGCGTGCCACCCATGCGCTCGCAGCGGCGTTCCCGGACGCAGTCGTCCCGAGCTGCGTCGGCACAACATTCGAACTCTGAACGTCGCGGCCGAGTCCACAGCCTGGATCCAGCTTGGGCTAGCGCGAACAACGACGAGGCTAACGCGTTGGCTCGACGGTTTCGTCGGGGCTTTCCTCGAACACGCTGCCAGCCGTTTGGAGCCACCGCTCCCTGTTGGTGCGCTTGAGCGCCACTAGCACAGCTGCCCCCGCCACTAGCCACACCGCCACCGCGACCGCGCCGTACCGGATGGGCGACGGTGGCAGCGGATCCAGGGACTTATAGCCGACGATGAGCAACGCAGCCGATGACAGCAGCGGAAAGACCAGATGGATGAGTACATTGAACTCGGCCCGGCGCTCACCACGGTACAGGCGGACCACGCCGACGTTTCCCGCGATGTAGACCAACATGAGACTGAGTGTGACGGCAAGGCCTATGGTGAAGAAGAAATTGGCTGGACCAAGGGCGAAGCCGACGCCGAGTCCGACCGCAAGCGCCAGCACGGCCTGAACGTAGATGGCGTTGATTGGCGTGTGTCGTGTCGGGTGCGTCTTGCCGAGCGCGCGCGGTAGTGAGCCAGACCTGCCCATGGCGAACAACATCCGCGTCGCCGCGTTGCTCGCGGCGATGGCGATGGCGACTATCGAGTTCATCACCGCCAGGAACACGACGATCCAGGCTCCTCCCCACAGCCGACGGGCGAGGACGAACACCGGGTTCTCCTGCGAGGTGGTGAAGCCCCCGATGTCAGCCGTCCCCCACCCAGCGAGCAGTGCCCACCCGGTGAACAGGTAGAACAGCCCGGCCAAGACGATCGACAGCATGATCGCGCGCGGTAGCACGCGTCGCGGGTCGTTTGTCTCCTCGGCAAGCGGTGCGACGGACTCGAAGCCCGCGAAGGCGAAGATTGTGAAGACCACTCCGAGGAAGAGGCCGTTTGCGCTGGTGGAGTTTCGTGGGTCGAAGGACGACAGGTTGATACCGCCGGGCCCGGGCTCAACGAGGGAGAAGACGCTGAGAAGGACCACCACGGCAACTTCGAGCACCCCAAGCAGAATCATGAGCCCAACGGCGATCCGGATGCCGAAGTACGAAACGGCGAAGACGAGACCAGTGCCGATCAAGAGGAACAGCCACCAAGGAAACGTGAAGCCGTACTCCGCCTTCATCGTCGTCTCGAACAGGAAGCCTCCGAAGGCGAACACCCCAGCGGGCGCTAATGGCTCCACGAAGAACAGCACCCACGCCGTAAGGAAGCCCACGCGTGGGTGAACCGTGCGGCTGAGATAGGTGTAGTAGCCACCGGCGGCCGGCAGGTGCTTGGCCAGCTGCGTCAGAGACACGCCAAGGGTCAAGACGATGAGGAAGGCCAACAGGTAAGCAAACGGCGAGGTCACGCCGCTGAAGCCGGTGATTGTAGGGATGAACGCAACCATCCCCACGGCCGGCGCCACATGCGTGATCGCTTGCATCAAGACTGCGGGCAACCTCAGGGTGCGGGCTCGCAACTGAGTTCCGCCGCGTCCATCACCCAGAGAGTCCATTGTCGGCATAGCGGCGGATCGTATGAGAGCAACGTACCAGTGTCAAGATCTTCAATCTGCAGAGCAGAACGCTGTGACGGAGTGGGGGACGCCACTATGGGTGCAGGACGGCGCCGTCACTAGCTGACCCGACCAGTGCCGCGTAGCGGGCGAACACGCCGCTGGTATAGCGGGAAGGTGGCGGCTCCCAGTCCCGCAGCCGCTCCGCGAGGTCGACTCCCTCGGCCTGGATTCGCCTCGCCGGCACGTCCATCGAGACGACATCACCGTCGCGCACGCCGGCAAGCGGACCGCCGGCAGCCGCCTCGGGCGCGACGTGACCGACCATGAAGCCGTTCGTCGCGCCGCTGAAGCGCCCGTCGGTGACAAGTGCGACGGAGTTGCCGAGTCCTTCGCCGATGATCGCGCTGGTGACGGCGAGCATCTCGCGCATGCCCGGGCCGCCCCGTGGTCCCTCGTAGCGGATGACTACGACGTCGCCCGCCGCGATCCGCCCACTGATCACCGCCTCATAGGCGTCCTCCTCACAGTCGAACACCCGTGCCGGTCCCTGGTGCGACGTCATGGTGTGCGCGGTGATCTTCACCACCGAACCGTCCGGTGCGAGGTTTCCTTTGAGCACGACGAGGCCGCCTTCGCCGCGGAGCGGCTGCGTGAGCGGGACGACCACGTCCTGCCCCGGCGTCTCGGTCACCTGCCTGGTCTCCTCCTCAAGTGAGCGCCCGGTGATCGTCAGCGCGGAACCGTCGACGAAGCCGCCAGCGATGAGGCGCCGCAACAAGACCGCGATCCCGCCGGCCTTGTGCAGGTCGGCAGCGGTGTAGCGGCCACCGGGAAGCAGGTCGCAGAGCAGCGGCGTGCGGCGGCTGACCCGATCGATGTCGGTCAGCGTGAAGTCGACGCCGACCTCGCGAGCCAGGGCCAGTAGGTGCAGGGCGGCGTTCGTCGAGCCGCCGCTGGCCGCGACCGCCGCAGTAGCGTTCTTGAAGGCCGTGCGCGTCAGGATCCGGAGCGGCCGCAGGTCGTGGTCCAGTGCATTCATAGCCAGAGCACCCGCGCGCTCGGCTGCCGCGAGCTTCGACCCATCGACAGCCGGAATCGAGTTGAGGCCGACCGGCGAGAGGCCTATTGCCTCCATGCACATCGACATCGTGTTGGCGGTGAACTGGCCGCCACAGCAGCCCGCGCCCGGGCAGGCGACGAGCTCCATCTCCTCGAGCTCGGAATCACTCATCCGGCCAGCAGCGACGGCACCGATCGCCTCGAAGACCTCCCCCATCGCGAGGTCGCGACCACGGAAGCGGCCCGGAAGGATCGAACCGCTGTAGAGAATGACCGCCGGTCGGTCGAGCCGCGCCAAGGCCATCGCCGCCGCTGGGACCGTCTTGTCGCAGCCAACGACGCAGGCGAGCGCGTCGAAGTAGTGACCACGCGATACCAGCTCGATCGAATCGGCGATCAGCTCACGGCTCACGAGAGACGCCTTCATGCCCTCCGTTCCCATCGTGACGCCGTCAGAGATCGCGATCGTGTTGAACTCCATCGGTGTGCCGCCGGCGGCCCGGACACCGGCCTTGACGCCGGCCGCGATCTCGCGGTGGTTGAGATTGCATGGCATCGTCTCGATCCAGGCGTGAGAGACACCGACGATCGGGCGACGCAGGTCCTCCGGCGAGAAGCCGGTGCCGTACATGTAGGCGCGGGCCGCCGCCCGGCTTCGGCCCGCGTACAGGTTGCTGCTCAGCAGGCTGCGTTCGCTTGCTTCATCGGCTTCGGTCACGCTCATGAATCGTCCCCTCAGTAGATCCGGGCGAGTAGGCCGCCGTCGACGACGATGTCGGTTCCGGTGAGGTAGCTGGCCTCGTCGGAGGCCAGGAACAGCGCGGCGTTCGCAACATCGAGAGGGGAGGCGAAGCGACGCAGCGGGTAGCGGTCGACGATCGTCTGCCGAGCCTCGTCCGGGTCCGGCTGGTGCGCGAAGAAGTCGCGGTTCATCGCGGTGTCCACGTCGCCCGGACAAATCGTGTTGCAGCGAATGTTCTCGGGGCCGTACGCCGTGGCAACCGAGCGGCACAGGGCCCGCAGTCCACCCTTCATCGCGCCGTACGCCGGCATGTCCGGGTCACCGACAATGCCGAGCAGCGACGCGGTGATGATGATGGAGCCCCCGTCCCGCTCCCGCAGCTTGGGTAGCGCGTTCGTGATGCCCAACGAGACGCCGCGCAGGTTCGACTCGTAGAGGCGAAGCCACTCAGTATCGGCCGTCTCCTCGAGGCGACCCATGACTTGGACCGCGGCGTTCGCATGTAAGACGTCCAGGCCGCCGAACCGGGCCACGGTCGCGTTGACCATCCGTTGGTTGCCACTTTGGCTGGAGACGTCCTCCACCAGCGCCAGGGCGCGGCCACCGCGTTGCTCGATCTGCTCTGCGGTCGCCGCCGCAGCGTCGCCTCGCACATCGACGCAGGCGACTGCGGCCCCCTCCTCGGCGAACCGGATAGCAGTCGCCGCACCGATCCCCCGGCCGGCGCCGGTGACGATCGCCACCTTTCTGTCAAGCCTCAGCGCCACGTGACCACCGTTCGCGCAAGGGTGGCGCACGCGCCGCGCACCGCCTCGCGGGTCCGCTCGAGCTCGACCGTGCCGTGGGTGGTCGACACGTAGAGGAGACCGCGCGGGATGACGTGCACTCCCTCAGCGAGGAGGGCAGCGGCGAAGAAGCGATATGCCCGGCCGTCGGCGTTCAGGGTGTCGCTGTAGGTCTCGACCGGATCCCTCGCCCAGAAGGCATATGCGGCAGCGCCCATCTGGTTGACGGTCAAGGGCAGATCGTTCGCAGTCGCCTCCTCCCGGAGGATCGCCGCGAAGGCGGCGCCCGTCTCCTCCAGCCGTGGATAGATCTCGGCGTGGTGCCGCTCCAGTTCACTGACTGCGGCGAGAGCAGCGCTTGCGCAGATCGGATTGAGGTTGAAGGTGCCCACATGCGCGACGCGTCCCGAAACCACCTCCGCCATCACCTCGGCGCTGCCGCAAACGGCGCTGATCGGGAAGCCGGCACCCAACGCCTTGCCGAGGACAGTGAGGTCAGGGATGACTCCATAGCGCTCCTGTGCGCCACCGAGGGCGAGCCGGTAACCGGTGATGACCTCGTCGAAGACCAGCAGGCTCCCGCGACGGTGGGTTAGCTCGCGGACCGCCTCCAGGTAGCCGGGCGCTGGCAGCAGGCAGCCTCCATTCACGGCCACCGGCTCCATGATCACCGCGGCTACGTCCTGGTCGAGGACACGCGCGAGGGCGTCGAGGTCGTTCCATGCACAGACGATGACGGACGCAGACGCGAAGGGGTCTTGTCCCCCCGTGGTTGGCGAGGCATCCGGCAGACCGGGCACCCCGACCGCCAGCGGGTCGAGCCATCCGTGGAAGTGGCCGAGGAACTTGACGACGCGCCGTCGGCCGGTAGCTGCGCGGGCGATCCGGATCGCTGCGTGAACCGCCTCGCTGCCGGTACTGGAGAAGACGCACAGCTCGGCGCAGGGCACGGTGCGGCAGACGGCCTCGGCGAGCTCGGCCTCGAGTTCGTGGCAGGCCCCGTAGCCGAGCCCGGTGGCGAGCTGACGTCGCACGGCCGTGAGCACGGGTTGGGGCGAATGGCCAAGCAGGAGGGGTCCGTAGCCGAGCGCGTAGTCGACGTACTGGTTGCCGTCGAGGTCGGTCAGAAACGGGCCGCGACCCCCTGTGAAGGTGAGCGGAATGGGCTGCTGGGATGCCCGGAAGGCGGTGGCTACACCACCCGCCAAGCAGTGGCGGGCTCGCTCGTGCTGCGCCCGGGATCGGGCATAGCGGTCGATCATCGTCGGTGTCCCGTCGCCGTCGGAAGGGTTCGCCGGGTGGCTTCTGCTCGATGATTGTGGAACAATTCAGCAGGATTGTCCAACGGGATGAGGAAGTTGGTCGTGATCGACAGCCGTGACGTCGTGCCGCTGCATCGCGTCTCCACGGTGGAGGCAGTGGCAACTGCCGTGCGGGCGCGGGTCCTGGATGGTGAGCTCGGCCCGGGAACCCAGCTGCGCGAGGTCGCCTTGGCACAGTCGTACGGCGTGGCCCGCCACGGGGTGCGCGCCGCCCTCCACAGCCTCGTCCAGGAGGGCCTGCTGCGTCATCACCCCAACCGCGGCGTCTTCGTGCCGCTGTTGACTGCGGTGGACGTGGCGGATCTCCATACCGTCCGGTGTGCCGTCGAGTCCGAGGCGGTGACGCGGCTGGCGGAGCGTGGCGAGCCCTTGACCGGGGTCTATGAGGCGTTCTCGAGGCTGGAGGAGGCCGTCGCGCGGGCTCCATGGCGGGAGTTGATCATGGCCGACCTCGGTATCCATCGCGCCGTCGTCGACGCGGTGGGCAGCCGTCGGCTCAGTCGTGTGCACGCCTCGCTGATCGGCGAGCTTCGACTCGCACTGGCCGCGCTCCGGGAGAAGGCCGAGAAGCGACGCACGATGCTTCCCGAGCATCGGGAGCTGATCTCCACGATCGCCGCCGGGTCCCCCGAGAAGGCAACAGCGCTTTTGCGAGCGCATCTGGACCAGGCTGCGTCCGATCTTGCGCTCGCCGTCCTGGGGTCCCCGACGGACACCTTGACAAATGCCGGCTAGCAGAATCATGATCCGTCATACAGAAAGCCGACACCGCCCGCAGCCCTCACACTCCCGAGGCCGTCCTCGGCGCCGGCGGGCTCACAGCCGGGCGGCGCTGAGTCGAGAGGAGCTGTAGCGCATGGCTCGACAGGTCACCCGTCGTCAATTCGTCGCGGGAGCCGGGAGCGCGGGGCTGCTCGTCGCTGTCGGGTGCAGTTCGTCGACGACATCATCCTCAAACTCAGGATCGGGCGCTCCCAAGCGGGGCGGCACGCTGATCATCGCGCAACCCAACGACATCCCCGAGCTCGACCCCGCGAACCAGAGCGACTTCGGTCAGCTCCAGATGTATCAGGCGCCCCTGCGCCGGAAGGCCGCCTTCGGGCAGCACGAGTCGGACCTCGCGACCTCGCTCGACGTTTCTGCGGATGGGCTCGTCTATACGATCAAATTCCGACCGAGTGTCACCTTCCAGGACGGCTCCGCCTTCGATGCACGTTCGTGGACCTTTGCCATGCAACGACAGGCCTTTTCCGACAATCCGTACCACAGCGGCCCGTTCGGCCATTACGTGTCGCTGACCGGCGGCTTTCCGGGCAAGGTGAAGTCGATCGAAGCGGCCGACCCCATGACCGCACAGGTGACGCTCAACGAGCCGATCGCGGACTTCGAATTCGCGCTCGCCGATATCGAGTTCGCGGCCGCGATCAATCCCGCGGTCATCAAGAAAGACCCTGGCGGCTTTGGGCAGCAGCCGACGGGCGCCGGCACCGGCCCGTTCCGGTTTGCGGAGCGCGTGGCAAACGACCACGTAACGCTCGAGCGGTTTGACGGCTATTGGAGAAAAGGGCTGCCCTACCTGGACCGGGTCATCTTGAAGGTCATCCCCGACTCAGGCGCGCGCGTGCTGGCGCTGAAGGCGGGCGAGATCCAGATGATGAACGTCGTAGGCCCGGAGATCGACCAGCTCAAGGACGACACCCGGGTCCAACTGCACTCCTTCCCGCCGTACTTCGCCAACTACATCTCGTTCAACAACGCCGACCCGGTCGTCGGTGACCCGAAGGTCCGCGAGGCGATCAGCCGTGGTATCGACCGTAAGGCGCTCGCCAGCCAGTTCTCGTTCGCCAAGGAGTACGAGAGCTTCGGCTCCCTTCCAGGGCTTCCCGGCTACCGCGATGACCTGAGCTGGTACCCGTACGATCCGAATGCCGCCAAGCAGCTCCTGGCGTCGGCCGGGCACCCCGACGGCGTCGATGTGGCGCTGACCTTTGCGACCGGGATCCCGCTCGGAGCGGATCCGCAGCTGATGAGCCAGGCGCTCCAGGGCCAGTTGTCACAGGTGGGAATCCGCGTCAAGCTCGACCAGATCGATCCGGCGACCCTCTACCAGTCGTCCTTCGGACCGCCCGGCAGGAAGGACTACCCGTACCAGATGACGCTGAGCCTCTTCGGGAGCGACGGCGACGAGTTCGGTCTGATGCAGTCGTGGACGTCTGCCGCCAACTACGCCGGCTATCACCCTGCGTATCTGCAGGAGTTCGACAAGGCGGCTACTGAGCCGAGTGCCGAGGCCCGCGTCAGCATCTACCAGAAGCTGCAGCAGATCATGTACGACGATGTCGCCTTCGTGCCGCTGGTATACACGCCGATCGTCCAGGCGACGGCGGCGAACGTGCAGAATCTCGTCCCCTACTACCTCGAGACCGCCTGGCTCAGCTGACGCAGCTGGCGCGACCGGCTGCTGAGAGGCTCGACACGATGGTTCGCTTCGGTGTTGGTCGCTTCTTCAGCGGGTTGGTGACGGCCTGGGTCGTTGTCTCGGCGACGTTCTTCCTCGTCCGGCTGGTGCCAGGCGATCCCGCTACGGCGATGGCACCTCCCACCGCCACGCCGGTGCAGATCGACCAGATCAGGTCTTACCTCGGTCTCGGTGACCCGCTGTGGGTGCAGTACGGGACGTTCCTGAACCACCTTGCGCATCTCGACCTGGGCACCTCGATCAGGACGAACCAGCCGGTCTTGACGGATCTGCTGGACCGATTTCCTGCCACCATCGAACTGGCGGTCGCGTCCATCCTGCTGGAGATCTTCATCGCGATCCCGATCGGAGCGATAGCGGCGGTCAGGCGCAACCGGCCGTTCGACCACGTCTCACGCGTGGCATCGCTGATCGGCGTCGGCATTCCCGTCTTCTGGATGGCGATCATGGCGCTGTGGCTCCTCGCGTACAAGTTCCCGGTCCTGCCGCTCGGCGGGCGCCTCGACATCGGGGTGGACTTGCAGCGTCATACCGGCTTCACCGTCATCGACGCGTTGGTCGACGGACGTCCGGACCTGGCGGTCAGCGCTCTCGAGCACCTGATCCTGCCGGCAGTGATCCTGGCGATCCCCTCGATGGCCTTCTGGACGCGGCTGATGCGCGGCAGCATGCTCGAAGTTCTCGGAACGGACCACGTCCGCACAGCACGGGCCAAGGGCTTGACCGAGCGCCAGGTCGTCGTGCGGCACGGCGTGCGGAACGCGCTCAACCCGGTGGTCACGTCGCTGGGACTGGACCTCGTCGCCTTGCTGTCGGGCGTCATCTTCATCGAGAACGTCTTTGCCTGGCCGGGCGTCGGCAACTACATCTTCAGCTCGATTCAGACCCGCGACTACCCCGTCGTGCAGGGATCCGTGATTCTGATCGCCTTGCTGTACGTCACCGTCAACACGATCGTAGACCTCGTGCAAGCCGTTCTCGACCCACGCATCCGTCCAGGTCTGCAAGGACAAACCGCGTGAGTGCGGCGGCCGAGGGCGTCAGCGTGCCGGACGAGCAGAGTCGCGGCGGACCTCTGGTACGCGAGCTGATATACGTGCTCCGCCACTCGAGGAGCGTGCAGATCGGCCTGACGCTCGTGGTTGTGCTCCTGCTGGTTGGAGCGTTCGCTCCGCTGCTCACGGGTTACTCCCCCAACCGTGTCGACCTCTCGAACACCCTGCAGCCGCCGTCCCACGCGCACCTGGTCGGGACGGACGAGCTCGGGCGCGACGAGCTGACCCGGCTGCTGTACGCCGCCCGCGTCTCCATGGTCGTCGGGCTAGCGGCGGTGGCGATCTCGAACCTTCTCGGTGTGGTGTTCGGACTGTGGGCCGGCTACGTGGGTGGGCTCATGGACAACGTGATCATGCGAGCGATGGATGGCGTCCTGGCGTTTCCTGCGCTGCTCCTCGCCTTGCTTGTCATCTCCGTCTTGGGGCCTGGCCTCTTCAAGATCCTCATCGCCTTCGGCATCGCGTTTGCACCGTCCAACGCGCGGCTGCTCCGGTCGATGGTGGTATCCGTGCGCGAGAACGAATACGTTCTCGCGGCCCAGGCGCTCGGCGCCTCACACGCGCGGGTCATGATGCGTTATGTACTTCCCAATGCTGTCTCGCCGCTGATCGTGTCGGCCTCACTGGGGATGGGGTTCGTGATCATCGGTCTCGCCGGGCTCGGATACCTCGGGCTCGGCGCCCAGCCACCGACCGCCGAGTGGGGAGCGATGCTCAGCGGCAGCCAGGCGCGATTCTTCACAGCTCCCTGGCTGCTGCTCGCTCCCGGAGCGATGATCCTGACAGCCGTCGTCGGCTACGTCCTGCTCGGCGACGGTCTGAGGGACGCGCTCGACCCCCGTCTGCGTCAGTCGCAGGGCTAAGCGCCAGACTGCATGGGTGAGCTACTGCGCATCGAGAGCCTCCGCACCTGGTTCCACACCCGGTCGGGCGTCGTGCGCGCCGTCGACGGCGTGGATCTGACGGTCGATGAGGGCCAGACCCTCTGCCTCGTGGGGGAATCGGGCTGCGGGAAAAGCGTCACAGCGCACTCGATCATGCGCCTGATCGACCGACCGGGCCGCATTGAAAGCGACAGTCGAATATGCTTCCGCGGCCAGAATCTTCTCGACCTGTCCGCGGAGGAGTTCCGCCAGATTCGCGGCAGCGCGATCGCGATGATCTTTCAGGAGCCGATGAGCTCTCTGAACCCCTTGTACACCGTTGGCGACCAGGTCGCGGAGGCCGTCGCGGCACACCGCAGACTGTCCCGCGGGAAGGCGATGCCAAAGGCCATCGACCTGCTCGAGACGGTCGGCATCCCGTCACCGCGGAGCCGGGCCGGAGAGTACCCGCACCAGATGTCCGGCGGGATGCGGCAGCGGGTGATGATCGCGATGGCGCTCGCAAACGAACCGCAGCTGCTGATCGCCGACGAGCCAACGACCGCGCTGGATGTCACCATCCAGGCACAGATCCTCGACCTCCTCGAGAGCCTGCGCGATCGCCTCCAGATGGCCATCCTCCTCATCACGCACGATCTCGGTGTAGTCGCCGAGATGGCCGACGACGTGAACGTGATGTACGCCGGCCATATCGTCGAGCGCGGGCCGGTGAGCGAAGTCTTCGCCCGTCCGCAGCATCCGTACACCGAGGCTTTGCTCCGCTCGATGCCCGTTCTGGGCATGACGCAAGACGACCCGCTCAAGGTCATTCGGGGCGTCGTGCCCAGCCCGCTCGCCTGGACGCAGGGCTGCCGCTTCGCGCCCCGCTGCGATTATGCCTACGAACGCTGCAGTACCGAGCCGCCTTTGTTTCCGGCGGGGGTGCAGCAGGCGGCATGCTGGCTGTGCGAAGCGGGCACTCGGCGCTCGACCGGCCCAGAGGGGAGCACATGATCTCGGTACCCGGGTCCCCCCTCCTCGAAGCGCGGAACGTGAAGAAGCACTTCCCGATCCGCCGCGGGTTCCTGCAACGGACGGTCGGCCTGGTGCGGGCCGTGGACGGCGTCGACATCGACGTCATGCCGGGCGAGACGCTCGGGCTGGTCGGTGAGTCCGGGTGCGGGAAGTCGACATTCGGCCGAACGCTCGTCCGTCTGCACGAACCGACCGAGGGTGAGATCCGCTTTGATGGCCGCAACGTGGCCCGTGTCCGCGGCAGCGACCTCAAAGCCCTTCGCCGCGACGTGCAGATCGTCTTCCAAGACCCTGTCGGCTCACTGAACCCACGGATGACGGTACGACGAATCGTCGGCGACGGACTCGCCATCCACGGGCTTGCATCCGGCCAGGAGCGGGAAGAGCAGGTGCGGCAGATCCTCGAGCGAGTCGGGCTGCGGCCCGATGCCATGGACCGTTACCCGCACGAGTTCTCCGGTGGACAGCGGCAGCGCATCGGAATCGCGCGCGCCCTCGTGTTGTCACCGCGCCTGCTCATCGCGGACGAGCCGGTTTCTGCGCTGGACGTCTCCATCCAATCCCAGGTGCTCAACCTGCTTGTGTCTTTGAAGCGGGAATTGAACCTGACCTACGTCTTCATCGCGCACAACCTTGCCGTGGTCGGCTATATCTCAGACCGGGTGGCGGTCATGTACCTAGGCAAGGTGGTCGAGCTCGCGTCCACCCGAGATCTGTACGATCAGCCTCTGCATCCCTACACGATGGCACTTCTCTCAGCCATCCCACGGCCCGTGCCCGGGCGAGGCAGACGACGGATCGTACTCCGCGGCGACGTGCCGAGCCCCATCGACCCGCCATCAGGTTGCCGCTTTCGCACCCGCTGCCCGCTTGCGCAGGAGATCTGCGCTTCGGTGGAGCCGCCGTTGGTTGAGCAGACTCCCGGTCATCTGGTGGCCTGCCATTTCGCCGGTACGCCGCTCGAGGCCGTAGAAGAGGCAGTCGCCCACCGGAAGGACGGCTGAGGGCAGCTGGCTCTCGCTTGAAGCCAAACCGAGCTTTGATGACGAGTTCAGTTCTCCACCCACGTTGTGGGCTGGGGCATGAAGCTCCCCGGGTGTGCCAGCCCTTTCGGTCCGACAGGCCGATTGCGGTCCGTGGGATGAGCCCGAGAGACGCGCAAGGCAGCACGTAACACGGTGCGCAGATTGCACAGCTGTCGTCGCCCGCAAGAAGCGTCATCGAGCGTTCATCGACTGGCGACTAAACCGAGGTTACGTCTCTTGTGACATGGCAAATCTCTGCTGTTCGGGCCGGACTTCCGCAGATGATGAGCACACGATCGGCTGAATGAGGGCTGTGACCTGAAGCTCACTGATCCACTATGGGCTGTGCCGGAGGCCAGGTATGGGGTGCCGGTGCTGTTCCGGTAGCTGTCGGGTCATCGCTGTTGATGCTTGCCTCTCGAGGGCCTATAGGAGTGCCGCGAGGCCTGGCGGCCCGGTGTTGGGACTGGCGATAGGGCCACGCGCTTCGAGCGCCTTGCAGTGAGCGTCCAGCAACAACGCCGACATCCGGACCGGTTTCGTCGAGCGAACTGGAGCTGCTGTGCAGGGGAACGGACCAACGGCAGGGGTGGATTGGGCGTCGCAGACTCACGTCGGGTGCGTGGTCGGCGAGGACGGGGCGGTGCTTGACCGGTTCGATATTGCCCATGACGCCGGAGGGTTGAAACAGATGGTGCGGCGGTTCCGGGCTGCCGGTGTGCAGGACGTCGCGATCGAGCGAGGCGATGGTCCTATCGTCGAGGTGCTGTTGGACGCCGGCCTATCGGTCTTCGTTGTCCCGAGCCGGCAGATCAAGTCGCTGCGCAGCCGTTATGGGTCGGCCGGCAACAAGGATGACCGGCTCGACGCCTATGTGCTCGCCGACACGATGCGCACTGATGGGCACCGTTGGCGGGCGCTGCGCGAAGACTCTGACGACACTCGTGCGCTGCGGGCGCTGTGCCGGGCCCGCAAAGACCTCGTCGAGACCCGGGTGCAGGTGTTGAACCAGCTCCGCTCGAACCTGGAGCTGGCCCTGCCGGGAGCAGTAGGGCTGTTCACACGGCCCGGCAGCAAGATCACCCTGGCGTTCCTGACCCGATTCCCGACCGCGGACAAGGTGGCCTGGCTGTCACCACGACGCCTCCAGGCCTGGTTGGTGTCGGTGGGCTATACCGGTGGCGTCACCGCGCAGATCCTCTTCGAGCGTCTCACTCAAGCGGCTCCAGGTCTGAGCGGAGCCGAAGGCGCGGCCCGTGGCCGCATCACCCTCGGCCTGGTCGGAATCATCGAGGCGCTCAACGCTGAGGTCGAGCAGGTCGAAGACGACATCTCCCGACTGTTCAGCACCCATCCCGACCAGCACATCTTCGCCAGCCTGCCCCGATCAGGGATGGTCCGCGCCGCGACCCTGCTGGCAGAGATCGGCGATTGCCGCGAAAGGTTCCCCACCGACGACGCGCTGGCCGCCTTAGCCGGAGCATCACCGTCGACGCGCCAGTCCGGCAAACGCGAACAGACCGTGTTCCGGTGGTCCTGCAACAAGAAACTCCGCGCCGCGGTCATGGACTTCGCGAACGGCAGCCGCATGGCCGACCCATGGGCAGCTGACGTCTACCAACGCGCCATCGCCAGAGGCTGCCGCCATCCCCACGCCATCCGCATCCTCGCCAGGGCCTGGATCCGCATCATCTGGCGATGCTGGCAAGACGGCGTCGCGTTCGACCCCGCACTCCAACAAGGACGCCAACCCCTCGCTTGCTTGACATAGGGCACTCCTAT
>JBBRYB010000025.1:0-50391 GCA_038238115.1 Propionibacteriales bacterium
CCGGCGAGCTGCAGACCGATAGAGAGCCACACCCACGAACCGGTGGGCAACCGCATAGAGAGCCGTCCCGCCGGACACCTGGACCGAGTCTGGCCTGACACCGGTCCTACAGGGAATCTTTGTCTAGTAGCCGCATATGACAGTCACGTGATGGCCTGGAGTGAGGATGAGGATCCACCAGGGCTACGGCGGTCAGCGAGGCGACGACGCCCGAAACGTCTGCCGGGCCAATACCTGACCCGAAGAGGGTCGCCGGCTCAGCCCACAGCACCCAGAATGACGCGGTCCACCCGTCGCTCCGCACAATCGCGCCAGGCGACTACCCCTGGACGGCTGTTTGCAGCCGGACCGCGGCTCGCGTCGCTCGAGGGAGGTCGCGTTCCAAGGCAGCCTCCTGGACAATGCCGATCTGGTGGTTGAAGAACCGATTCAGTGGCGGCGTCCAGGGATTCCTGCACCCGGTCACGAAGGTAGTAGAGCGTGAAGACGTCGCTGCCGACGTCCGCGGCGTCGTGGCGCCGCGCGTCGAGCAGCAGTTGGTCACACCACAGGGACACGCGGTCACGGTCGACAGCTACCGGGCTGCGATAGCGCAGTTGCAGGTCCAATGCCCGCAAGACCAGGTCCACGGCCGCCTGCCGGGCCGCGGAGGGCTCGCGAACCTCGCGGACGTTGGCCACCGCACGGGTCACGACGGGGACCATCAGTCGTGGTCTATCTCGGCGGGGCACGTCCGACCAATCTGCGCCTAGTCGAGTAACAGTGCCCGCGATGGGCCCGGAGTGGACGATGCTGCGGGCGTCGACGTACAGACGGCGCAGACCAGACGGCATTGGCCGCTCAGACGTGTCGGTCGGGACCGCGAGCGCCAGCGCCTCGATGTCGCCCTGGTCGCCGGTGAAAAATTCGCCGTAGCCGGCGGCGAACTGCTTGCGCTCGGTGGTGCCGTCCTCGTGCAACTCCTCACCCACCATGCCAGAGACGGGGCCGAGCGGGCCATTGAGCTGCTGACCTCGGGATCGCACGGTGACCTGCTCGAACGCGATACCGGGGATGTTCTCGGTGCGGTAGACATCACCGACCTGCGGATCTCCCGGCATGATCATCTGCGCTGGGCCGTCCTTGCCGGCCAACCACGTGCCTTCCTTGGTAGCGATCGCGCCATGCTCGAGGTCCGCGACGTCTTCCCCGAAATACCAGACCGACCCGTCGTCGGCCTGAGCGTAGAGGTCGTAGGCGACCTCCTGGATGCGTCCGTCGAGATATGCCGTGTACTGCGACACCAGCGTCTCGATCCGCTGCCCTCCCCAGTCGATGATCCGCGTGAATGGCAGCAGCGTGACCTCCGTACGAAACGGCTTAGCGTCCACGTGTCCGACAAACACGACGGACTTCTGAAGGGAAACGGGAAGAACGGGTTGTCCACGACGGTGGGGTCGGAGAACCGCGGCACCGTGAGGTCCACCCGATCGCTGTCGGGGGCAACGGGGACCCCCGAGGGCGATTGCGGCTGCGGGATGGTCACACCTGGCGCATTGACCGATCCCGGCTTAGGCGCTGAATGGCCACCTGCATCACCACCCGAGCAGGCGCTGACCATCAGACAGCCAGCTGCGAGAAGAGCGATGAAAGGCATGCCCCATCATTGATCGCCCGAACCTGAAGCACGGCTGAACGCCGTAGGACTCGGCGTTTGTCAGCACCGACGCGAGATGCCGCTGGGCGCCGAGCACTTGCCCCGGCCGGTGATGAGGTCGCTGTCAGCGCAGCTCCAACCGCATGATCGTGACTTTTCGCTGCGCGTCCTCGCGCACTAGGACCAGCTGGCCGCGGGCCCGGTCGTAGCCGCCGGTGCCGCCGGTTACGGCCAGCCGGATCGGGGTGTCGGTGTGCCGGATCTCCCCGCCCACGGTGACCGTCCCTCCGGCGAAGCGGAAGGTGAGCTCCTGCTGAACCGTCCCGTCGTGGTGCCCGTCCAGAATGGTCTCCATGCCGTCGGCCGAGGCCACTAGCTGTCCGGTCTTTTCGGCGCGGATCGGCACATTCACGGACGCGAACTCGTCACCGATACTCACTCCATGCCGTCCGAGATCGATGAAGTGGTTCCTTCCACCGTTGAACGGCGAGGCCAGCAGCAACGTCTGCCCGCTGGCATGATCGCCATCGGCTTCGGCCGAACCCGCATGACCGCCAAAGCCGCCCCACCGCCCGCGAGCGAAGCCAGCAGGCTGGCAGCGGCAACGGAAACGGCCCCTTTCGTGCAGTCGTCATAACAAACTCTTCTCTCTCTCGTGGCCAGGTGGTCGAGCCAAAGCCGATTGCGGCGACCGGCGACCGACAGCCCCGACGCTGATCTGAGGCGCCGTCGCTGGGCGAGGGCGAGGCCGATGGCGGCGGCGCCGAAGGTGGTGGGCCAGCCGCCGCGGCCGGTCCGTGGGTGGCCATGGTGTGCTCCTTCGGGGTATCGACGTGCCTTGAGCAAACACCCGGACCTGGCGTGGCGGACGTGTCACGAGCCGGGGATGACCCGGGAGATCGTCCCGGCCCTCCCATGACTGCGGTCCCATGACAATGGCGGTGGGTCGGGTCACAATGCAGGGGTGGGCGCGCCAGCGATCAGCGACCGGGCCCGCCGCAGGGTCGGCTGGAGCGTCGCGGCCGCGGCGGTCGTGCTGCTCGCGACGGTCCCGTTGTCGTGGTCGGGCGGGGTGGCCGATCGGCCCGGGGTCACACACGGCACGAGCGGTCAGGACTGGGCCGCGGTGCTGGTCATCTTGCCGTTCATGTTCTCCGGGGCGGCCCTGATCCATGCCCGGCCGCGGAACTGGATCGGCTGGACACTGCTCGGCATTGGCCTCCTGCAGGCGATCCAGATCAGCACGGACGGGTATGGCGCCCGGGCGCTCACCGACCCCGACGGGTCGCTTCCCCTCGGGCTGGCGTCGATGTGGGTGGCGAGCTGGACGTGGCTGCCTGCCGTCATCGTCCCGATCACGGTGCTCCCGGCGATCTACCCGACCGGGAGCGTGCCGAACCGGTTTTGGGGCTGGCAGGTCCGGGTCGCCTTCCTCGGCATCGCCCTCGTCGTGATGACCGCGATGATCAGCCAGGAACCCATCGACGACACGGTCGCGGGAACCCGGCTGCCCTGGGACATTCCCAGGTGGCTGACCGCGGTCATGGGGGTGACGGCGGCCACCCTGTTGCTGGCGACGACCGCCGTCGCTGTCGTGGGGACCCTGTGGCGAGCGGTGCGGGCCGGTTCACCGGAGCGCCAGCAGCTGATCTGGCTGGTTGCCGTGGTGCCCGCGATGCTGGCTACGGTGTTCCTGCCGAGCGAGCAGGTATTCGGCATCGCCTACATGTGCGTGCCGGTCGCGGTGGTGGCAGGAGTGCTGCGCTACCGGCTGCTCGGGATCGAGATCGTGCTCCGCCGCACCCTGCTGTATCTACCGCTGACCCTGCTGGTGGCGCTAACCATTGGCGGGCTGACCACCGTTCTGGCCCGGCTCGCCCCGGGCGGCCTCGTTCCGCTGCTGCTGGCATCAGCGGTCGTGGCGGTGCTGGTGCTCCCGGTCGCGGCGTGGCTCCGTCGCGGGGTAGACCGGTTCGTACTTGGCGATCGGATCGACCCGTTGGCGCTGGTCGACCGGATCGGGGCCGATTTGGAGGCGACCACCTGCGACCCTGTGCCCGCGATGCTCCAGGCTGTGGCGACGGCGGCCGGAGGGTCGTTCGCGCAGGTCATCGACCAGCACGGAAACCACCTGGCAGTCGTGGGGGAGCCCGTCGGCCCGAAGTTCGAGCTACCCCTGCGGCACGCCGGTGAGGACCTCGGCGTCGTGCAGATCGGGCCGCGCCCCGGCGCGGTGCGCGTGAACGAAGAAGATGCCCGGCTGGTCACCGCCTTGGCGCCGCACCTTGCCGTGGTTGTGCGCTCGCAACGGCTCACCGACGAGTTGGCCCGGGAACGGACCCGGGTCGCTGCGGCGACGCTCGCCGGGCGAGATCGGCTCCGCCGGGATCTGCACGATGGGCTGGGTCCGTCGTTGTCGGGCATCGCGCTTGGGCTGCAGGCGGCCCGCGGTGCGGCTAGCGATCCCGACGCGTTGCTGGAGTTGCTGGACCGAACGCGCGTGGAGGCACAGGGCGCGGTGCGCGAGATCCGGCGCGTCATCGACGGGCTTCGGCCGTCCGCTCTGGACCACCAGGGCTTGGTCGATGCGGTTCGCGAGACTGCGACCGCGTGAGGGCTCGGCACACCCGACGGGCCTGGCCTCGCTCTGCGCACTCAGGCGTTGCCGCTGCTGCCACCCCCCATCGAGGAGGCCGCTTACCGCATTCTTGCCGAGTCGCTGACCAACGTGGCCCGGCACGCGTCGGCCACCCAATGCACGGTCCGTCTCCACAAGCGCGACGGCGACCTTCGGCTCGACGTGGTCGACGACGGAGCCGGTGTCCCACCCGAGGCCCTTGCCGGTCACGGCCTGGAGTCCATGCGCCAGCGCGCGGCAGATCTCGGCGGCAGGGTCACAATCGAGCCCGTTCACCCGCACGGTATGGCGGTGAGGGCAGTGCTGCCGATGGGATCGACATGACAGTTCGCGTCGTCATTGCCGATGACCACCCGATGTACCTCTACGGCCTGGGCGCGGTCCTCGGCCAGTCCGAGCGGATCACCGTGGTCGCCTCGATCAGCGAAGGCATCGAACTGTTGCGTGCCGTCGGAGAACACGGTCCCGACGTCGTCATCACCGACCTAACGATGCCGGGACTCGACGGCGTCGCGGCGACGCTGGAACTGGTGGCATCGGACCCCGGTCTCGCCGTCCTCGTGCTCACCATGCATGAGGATGACGAGCATCTGTTCGCGGCGCTTCGAGCCGGCGCCCGTGGCTACCTCGTGAAGGGAGCCGACGCCGAGGAGATCGAGCGGGCCATCCTGGCCGTCGCGGACGGTGACGCGGTCTACGGTGGGCCGGTCGCTCGTCGCATCATCGGCTTCCTCGCCGCGGAGCAACCCGAGTCGCTCTCCGCAAGTGCGTTCCCGGAACTCACCCCCCGAGAACGCGATGTCCTTTCGCTGCTGGCCACTGGCTGCCGCAACCGCGAGATCGCGCGCCGCCTGGGCATGTCGGAGAAGACCCTGCGCAACCACGTCTCCCAGGTGCTGCTCAAGCTCCAGGTCCCCGACCGCACCGCGGCTGCCCTCAAGGCCAGAGACGCTGGCATGTAACAGGAGCTGCCGCACGCCATCTCTGCCATCGCCACTTCGGAGTGGAGGCGACCAAGCTTCGGGCGCGGGCACTAGTACGCAACGCGGCAACGACCAGCTGACGAGTACAGCACGAGTATCGCTACGCCTATCGACCTCAAGACGTAGTTCGCCTGCGGCGAAACGAGAAGCCGGGACCGTCATGACCCGGTCGATGAATCTGCCTCGCTGAACATCGTCGGCAAGATTCGCCGGCGCCGACGACAAAGAAGACTGCGCGTTCACGGGCTGACGCGATGAGTTCGGGACTCTTGCCGGGTCTATTCCGGTGACAAAGGACAGAGGAGGAGCCATGGGCAGGGTCATCGCGTCCATCACCACGTCGGTCGACGGTTACATCACAGGCCCTGACGACGGGCCGGCGTACGGCCTTGGCCGGGGTGGCGAACGCCTGCACTACTGGGTGATGGGCGGCCCATGGACCTACGAGCGGGGCCACGACTTCGCTATGCACGGGCCAGACAAGGAGTTCTACGACGAGCTCGTCTCGACGGTGGCCTCGGGCGTGGTCGGTCGCGGCATGTACGACGCGGCCGGCGCTTGGGGCGGAACCAATCCGTTCCCCGGGACATTGTTCGTGCTGACCCACCGCACCGAGGACCAGCCGGCAGCCAAGAGCGGCTTTCGGTTCGTCGCGGATCTCGGCGCCGCGCTGACTCAGGCGGCCGCGGCTGCCGGCGGCGGAGACGTCGCAGTCGGTGGCGGCGCCGACGTCATCCGGCAGGCATTGGCGGCGGGGAAGGTTGATGAGCTGGTGATCTCGACGGCTCCAGTGATCCTCGGTGCAGGCAAGCGACTCTTCGACGGGTTCGCTCAGGATGTGGATCTCGAGGTAGCCAAGCTCTACAGCTCGCCGTACGCCACCCACGTCCGCTACACGGTCTCTCAATAGCCGCGATCAGCGCGGCGCTGGGCGCGCGTCTATCCACCGCTCTCACCGTGGCCGCAGCACGGAGACGGCACGCGGTCAAGCAGTTCTGCTCAGGCCCACGAGCAAACCATCGGCCACCGGTGCGATAGTCGGAAAATGACGGCGTGGCAAGACGTCGAGCGGGCCGAGCCGGGCTTTGCGCACCGGGTGCAGAGGCTATTCGACGAGCACAGACACAAGACGATTGCCACCCTGCGAGCCGACGGGTCCCCACGGATCTCGGGGGTCGAGGCGACCTTCGGAGATGGCGAGCTCACCTTCGGCTCGATGCCGAACGCGCGCAAGGGCGAAGATCTGCGTCGGGACCCGCGGTTCGCCTTGCACAGCGCCACGGTCGACCCGGTCGAGGGTTCGGAGGCGCTGTGGCATGGCGAGGCGAAGATCTCTGGGCGGGCCTTCTATGTCGGGCCGATCGCCAAAGGACCTGCTGGAGACCGCTTCCACGCAGACATCGCACAGGTCGTACACACCCGGCTCAACGAATAGGCCACGATGCTCGTCGTCGAGTGGTGGACGCCGACGCACGGGCTGCGCAGGATCGACCGCGACTAGGTCTCCCTTCGGTACCCGCCGGCCAACGTGCCGGACCCGCGCCGCAGCGAGCAGCGCAAGTGGTTCACTCAGGCGCGGTCAGGGCAGACATGGCCAGGGGTAAAAATCGGGGGCCCCAGGGCGGGTCACCCTCTACGCTCCGGATGTGCATCCCTACGCCCCTTTGAACGTGACCGTGACCACCCCGCGGATCGAGCTGCGAGGGGCAAGCGATGATCTGCTGGAAGGACTGGCGCCTACTGTCCGTGCGGGCCAGGCCGACGCCGATCCTCCGCCTTTCGATGACCCGATGTCGTTGTACGAGAGTGACCCGGACACTCGGGTTCACAAGTGGCTGCAGGCGATCTGGCGAGGCCGCGGAAAGGTCACTTCTGACTTCTGGCGACTGTATCTGGTGGTTCTCACCGATGGGCAAGCCGTCGGCATACAGGACATCATCGGTACCGACTTCGACACCTACGGCACCGTCACCACCTTCTCCTGGCTGGCCGCCGACCTCCGAGGCCGCGGATTGGGACGCGAGATGCGGGAGGCAGCGCTTCACCTGTCCTTTGACGGGTTCGACGCCGCCGAAGCCGCCAGCGAAGCCTTCCTCGATAACACCGGGTCCAACCGCGTCTCCGAGACGCTCGGATATGAGCGCAATGGCACCACCTGGTCGACTCGGCGTGGACAACCTGAGCTGCTGCAGCGGTGGCGGATCACCAAACAACAATGGCTACCTCGACGGCGCGACGACATCGCAGTCAGCGGCGTCGATGCCTGTCGACGGACCTTCCAGGCAACATCCTGAACCGGCGCTGTCGCACCCGTAGCGTCCGCGCATGCCGCCAGTCGCGCGTTCCTCGCACCGACGCTTTCCGCCGCGTCAGCCGGTTTCGAGCCAGCCGCCGTTCTCTGGGCGGCAGATCCCGGGTGCCGACCGTACGTAGCGTCTCCTTATGGATTCGGCCGAGGTGGTGTCGCGTGGCGTGGACGCCTCGCTGCTGGGCCGTCCAAGATCTCAGTGACGGCACGGGAATGAGCATGGTCCCTTACCCCACTAATCCGCCCGCGACGGTGTCGGGATGCAGTTCATGGATGGGTTGACAGGCGTCGCGGAAGGCGTACGCGCAGCACCGTGTTTCCCGGAGTCGAGTCCATCTCGATCTCACCGGCGTGCCGGTCGACGACGATCCGCCGGGAGATGTCGAGACCGAGGCCCGTTCCCTTCCCGACATCCTTGGTGGTGTAGAACGGCTCGAATGCGTGCGCCTGCACCTCCTTCGGCACGCCCGGTCCGGTGTCGGCGACTTCCACCACAACCTGTCCCAGCTCGTCGAGGCGAGTGGACAGGCTTATGCTGCCCGTCCCGTTCATCGCGTCGACCGCGTTGTCGATGAGGTTCGTCCACACCTGATTCAGCTCCCCCGCCATGGCCTCGATAAGGGGAACGTCAGCGCCGTAGTCCCGGACCACGGTGACGCCGCCTTGCAGTTTGTGCCCAAGCATCACCAGCGTGCTTTCGAGTCCCTCGTGGACGTCCGTCATCTGCACCGACGAACGATCGAGCTGCGAGTACGACCTCACAGCGGCGACCAGCTCGGAGATACGTTTGGTGGACTCCTTCACCTCCGACAGCAGCCCGGCCATGGACAAGGAACTGGCGATCCACTCCAAACCCGCTTCGAGTGGACCTGCGCCGAGCACCTCCGCGACCTGCTCGCACCAGGCGACATCGACTCCCGCAACCGCCAATGGTGGCGAGATGAGCCAGTCACGTTCTACGTCGTGGTCGACGAGCCAGTCGGACAGGGCCTCTTCTCGGTCGGCCACGTCGAGCGAGTCGAGCTCGGCCGATGAGGGTGGCTCGATCTGGCGCCGCAGCGTGTCCAACGCAACGAACTGTGCTGCGGAGATCGGAGCTTGTGACATTCTGCTGAGAGCGGAGAGCAAGGAGTTGGAGGTGTCCTCGAGGGCGTCCGCCGCGCGGGCCGCCGCAGCCGCAGGGTTGTTGATCTCATGAGCCAGTCCGGCCGCGAGGGTTCCCAGGGCGACGAGCGCTTCTCGCTGCCGAGCGGTGGCCTCAATTCCCCGCACGGTGTTGACGAGTCCCTTGATGAAGTGGACACCGAAGGGAAACCACGCGTCAGCCCGGTTCCTCAGCGCCGGAGCCGGCACGCAGAAGACGCGACCGGGCCCCTCAGCGCGTCCGGTCGCGAAGTACACCCCGTGCTCGTCCCATGCCTGGAAGCCGCCCGCCCACTGCCCCGACGAACTCAGCAGACCGAGTGCGGTCTCCTCGCTGCCGACCTTGCGTACCAGGGTGATCGTCCCCTCGAGCAGCACCCACCAGGCAGCCGCTGGCCGCTCCTCACGAAACAACTCGTCCCCGGAGGCAAAGCTCCGTTCTTCTCCGACGGCGATGAGCTCGGCCAGTTGCTCGTCATTGAGCCCATCGAAGAGGGCGATTCCGCGAAGCTCCTGGAAGTCCATCAGATCGTCGCGAGGTAGCGGTGGACGAGGTAGACCGACATGGCACCCTCACCGACGGCCGATGCGACGCGTTTCATGGAGTCCAGCCGCACGTCACCTGCGGCGAAGACGCCCGGCACGCTGGTCTCGAGCGCGAACGGCGGTCGGGCCAACGGCCAGCTGTCGGCTCGCGCCGAACTCACCAGGTCCTGACCGGTGACCACGAAGCCCTTGGCATCCCGGACGATCTCGTCGCCGAGCCACTCCGTGCGGGGCGACGCGCCGATAAAGACGAAGAGCCAGCTGGTGGGGAACTCCTGCTCGGTGCCGGTCTCTCGGTCGCCGAGTGTCACCGCCTCGAGGTGGCTCTCACCATGCGCCGCGACGACCTCGGTGCGCAGGCGGACCTCGACGTTGTCAGCGCGGCGGATCCGCCCCACGAGATACTGCGACATGGTGTCCTCAAGCCGACGGCCGCGAACCGCCAGGACCACGCGTTTAGCGTGCCTGGCGAAGTTCAGCGTCGCTTGCCCGGCCGAGTTGGCCGCCCCGACGACCACCACCTCTTCACCCTTGCACTGGATCGCCTCGCTCGCCGACGCACCGTAGTAGACGCCACGGACCCCGAGCGCGTCGATCCCGGGGGCCTCCAGCCTCCGATATGACACTCCGGTGGCGATGAGCAACGCGCGAGCCTCGATCTCGCCGGTCCCGTCGAGCCGAACTGCCCGGACCGGACCCCTGGGGTCGAATCCCACGACATCCCTGGCGAGCACCGTTTCGGCGCCGAAGCGTGCAGCCTGAGCAACTGCACGGTGGGTCAGATCTGCTCCCGAAAGCCCCTTGGGGAACCCGAGGTAGTTCTCGATCGAGGCGCTCTGGCCAGCTTGACCCCCAGGCGCGTCCCGCTCCACCATGACGGTCCGCAACCCCTCGGACGCCGCGTACACCGCAGCCGCCAGGCCGGCCGGACCGCTCCCCACGATGCACAAGTCGTACAACGGCTGCTCGGCGCGTGTGCGCAGTCCCAGCGCGTCCGCCAACTCTACCGTCGACGGGGTACGAAGCACTTCACCTTCAGGCATGAGGACCAGCGGAAGGTCGCCGGCCCCACCCTGGGTCAGCTCGAGCAGCCGCCGCGCCTCCTCGTCACGTTCGACGTCTAGCCAGCGATAGGGAACGTAGTTGCGGGTCAGGAACGTCTTGACCTCGTACGTGCGGTCCGACCAGCGGTGGCCGATCACACGCACCTCAGACGTCTCGTCGGGATTCTCCCGGCTCCAAGCGCTCAACAGGTCATCCACGACGGGATACAGGCGCTCCTCCGGCGGATGCCATGGCTTGAACATGTAGTAGTCCAGCCCGATGTCGTTGATCGCCCTGATCGCCACATCCGTGTCGGCGTACGCCGTGAGCAGCAAGAGCTTTGTGGCCGGCGACTGCCGACGCACCTCTTCGAGCATCTCGATACCCGTCATCTCAGGCATCCTCTGATCGGAGACGACGAGAGCCACAGAGCGGTCCCGCAGGGTCAGCTCGGCCAACAAGCTGAGGGCTTCGCCGCCGGAGGTTGCCCGGATGATCCGGTGGTCGGCACCGTATCGGGTCCGCAGGTCCCGCGCGATGGCGCGGGAGACGTTGGGGTCATCGTCCACCGCCAGAATGGTGGGTTTCGACACGCATCCAACTCCCTTGCAAGAACGACCGAAGGGCTTTACCGCAGTGCTCTCAGTCTCAACTACATGACTACTTGCTGCGTTTCAGCATCCGCCGATGCAAGCCCACTCTGCCAGGGCCATGTCGACAACTCCCATACAATCACGAGTGCAGGGATGAGCAAGACCCCTCATGAGAGCCGCCAGCGACCTCACGACGGGGGTCCGTCCGACTACCGGTGCAACCGTCATTGCGGTTAGCTGGTGTTGCTCGGGACCAGTCTGCCGGGGGACGCATGTCTCGAAAGCGTGGTCCGTCGGGCCCCGGTGGTCAGCTCTCCGCCCGCCGCTTGAGCCCGGTCGACTCCAGATGCACGTAGCGACGGATCATCCGGCCGTACCCGAGCCTGACCAGGCCGGCCAGTGACCCCGACTGCCTCAGAACCAGGGTGACCCGACTCCTTGTTGGCGTCCGGTCGACGCGGTGGTCCGCGATGGTGCGCAGCCCCTTCACCTCGCTGGACCAGGCGAACGACCGTCCCTCGACGTACTCCCCCACCGTCATCTCGGCAGGTGCCAGCCTCGGCTGCTTGATCGCAAGGCGGGACCCCGGACCCAGCGGTCTGGGGCTCACCACCTTGACGGTCGTCATGGACGGCGTCCACACCGGCCAGGACTCGACGTCCACGAGCACCTCCCAGACGCGCTGCGGGTCGGCGTTGACCTCGATTGTCTCCTCGTACACCTGTTCACCCATGGTTGTTCTCCTTCTCATCGACAGCAGTTCGGCCAGCCTGCCGTGCTCCGCGGTGCGAGTGAGGAGCCTCGGCACGGCCAGGCGGTGGAACGGACGGACCGCCGCGAAGTAGAGCCGCCCTCCAGCGTTGTGGCGGGCCGCGGTGCAGCGCACCCTGTCCGGGTCGAGCCGGTGACCGCGACATCGTGCAGGTCAAGTCCGACCAGCTATTTGCGGAGGGTCGACCGATAGGGCGGGCAGCGGTTCCTGTAGCAGGGTCCCGGCTGGGGCAACCTCGTCGTAGGCGGCGTCGACAAGGGCGCGACGGTTTCCTTGCTTGCCGCCCGCGTACCACTGCGCCACTGCTGCACCGACGGCTGCCATGGCCGCTGCGGCGAGAATCCGCGGCCTTAGGTCGTGTCGAAGGTCCAGCCCGAGTCGGTCCGCGAGCGCCCCCGCGGCACGCTGTTGCAACAGGGCCCCCGTCTCTAGCATCCGTAGCGCGAGGTTGGGGTCGCCCATGACCGCCTGATGGTGCCGGTCCCAGAATTCAGCGTCGTGTTCGTAGGCGTCGGTGATGAAGTGCGACGCATCCTGAAGGACGCTGATCAACGGGGTTCCGGCTGGCGCCGACCGGACCAGCGCCTCCCACTCGTCGAAGAGCTCGACGTAAGGGGCGACGGCCACGGCGTCCTTGGTCGGGAAGTACCGGAAGAACGTGCGTGGCGATACATCTACGTCGGCGGCGATGTCTTCCACGGTCGTGGCGTCAAAGCCATCGCGGACGAACCGCAGCAGCGCCGCATCGCGCAGCCCGATCCGGGTCTTGTGCTTGTGCCGCTCCCGCAGGCCCTCCACCGCATCCTCCTCCTTCTCCTTGATCCTACCAGAAACTGACACTAGATGCCAATTGCTGGTCTATGCCATTTATCTCCGGTCAGTGAATGACAGTTCTGAAGGACGAACCGAGGTGGCGGAATGAGTGGCGGAATGAACAGAAGAGCCCGATGGGCAGCGTTGACCGCACTGGCGATGACGGTGCTGGTGATAGGGCTCGACCTCACGGTGCTCAATGTGGCACTGCCCACGCTGTCGGAGGACCTGCACGCGACAACTGCTGAGCTGCAGTGGGTCGTGAACGCGTACATGCTCGCCTTTGCCGGCGCGATGCTTCCTGCGGGTTGGCTGGGAGACCGGTTCGGACGCGCGCGGGTGCTCGTGTGGGGGCTTGCCGCGTTCGGAGCCGCATCGGTGGCTGCGGCGTACTCCGCGGGCCCGGCGTCGCTCGTCGTTTCCCGGGCCGCGATGGGTCTCGGTGCAGCCGTGGTGATGCCGCTTGCGATGGCCCAGGTGCCGGCGCTGTTCGTCGAGGCGGAGCGCCAGCGGGCGGTCACGGTGATGATGGCAGCCGTCGGCCTTGGGCTCCCGCTCGGACCCGTCGCCGGAGGAGGCGTACTGCTCGACCGGTTCTGGTGGGGATCTGTGTTCCTCGCCACCGTGCCGGTCGTCATTGTGTCCTTGGTCGCCTGCGCAGTTCTGCTGCCAAGCACCGGGGGCAGCAGTGCACCTCGCCCGGATCTCGTCGGTGGGACCACCGCTGTCCTCGCGATCGTCGTCGCCACGTACGCCCTGGTCGCGGCGCCCGGCTGGGGCTGGATGTCGACGCGAGCCGTCGGATGTCTCGTAGCGACGGTGGTCCTGTCCACGATCGCCGTCCAACGCCAACGGGTCGCACCGGTCCCGTTGGTCCACGCGAGCTGCTCGTCAACGCCACCTTCGTGCGCGGAACGGTCGTCACAGCTGTGGTCACATTCGTGCTGACCGGTGTGCTCTTCCTTGTCCCTATGCATCTGCAGCTCGTCCTGGGCTACGACGCCATGGGCACCGGATGGCGCCTGACGCCGTTCATGCTGGCGCTGGTCGTGGGCGGAATAGCCGCCGGTGGAGCTGTTCACCGCATCTCGCTCGCCTGGGTGGTAGCGGTCGGGTTGGCTGCCATGACTGTCGGGTTGGCGGTGCTGGCGGTCCTTGAATCGGCGACGCCGTATCGCACCGTCGCAGTTGGCTTGTGCACAGCCGGCGCAGGTGTCGGCCTGGTCATGGCACCGGTGATGGATCTTGTGCTCGGAGCTCTTCCGAAATCCGCGGAGGGCATCGGATCTGCGGTGAACAACACGGCACGCCAGGCCGCCGGCGCGCTCGGCGTCGCGGTTCTCGGCAGCCTGTCGGCGTCTATCTACAGCAGCGGTGTCGGCGGCGCAACGAACGGGCTGCCCGGCTCCCCGCAGATCTTGCGCGAGGTTCACTGGCGGGTGCTCAAGCGGTCGCACGCAGCTTGCAGGCCGAGTCGGGCCGACGGCTCGTCGCAGCAGCGGACTCGGCGTTCGTCAACGGTCTGCAGGCAGCCATGGTCGTCTGCGCCGTTGTGGCCGCCGCCGCGGCTGTCTCGATTCCTCGACTGCTGTCACAGCGGCGACTTCCGACCCCTGTCGTCAGCGCTACGGCGCTCCAAGCGAACGAGCCTGAATGGGCTGTGTAACCCGTTGCGAAAACATCCCCGAACCACGATCAGCTGACTTCGACGAAGGACACCCCAACCACGTCCCCGACCACCCAAGCGACGGCCGAGCCCTGTGTTCCGCAGCCGGTCGAACGACCGTGCCAGTGATCTACCGATCTCTTGCCGGGCAGGCCGCCGTAACCGACGCATACATGGCGTGGATGAAGCAGGTGCCGACGGGCGCCCAGTCCCTGATGGTGCCCACGAGGTACGGAGACGCCCACGTCCTCACCGCACACGGTCCCAATGCCGGCCCGCAGTGGCCGGCGGTTTTGGCCTTGCCAGGGACCAACTTTCCCGCCCTTGCCTGGGCCTGCTTGCTCGCGCCTCCCCTGCGCGACTACCGAGTCTTCGCGGTCGACCTGGTCGGTCAACCGGGCCGCAGCCAGGGTCCCCGCCTAGGCGCGGTCGAGGCGATTGTCGGCTGGGTCGACGACGTGTTGGACGGGCTTGAACTGTCCGAGACGACGCTCGTCGCACACTCACTGGGCGGTCAGCTGGCGCTGCGTTACGCCGCAGCCCGACCACATCGAACCGAGCGATTGGCGCTGATTTGTCCCGCTGGTCTGATGCGCCTGAGAGTCCCGAGACCAATGCTCACCACCACTATCGCCTGGCTGGCTCGCCCCGGCTCGGCGACAAGCCGCGCCCTGCTCAGGCAGATGAGCGAGCCAGGCCACGACGTCGAGGATCTCGTCGACTGGATGAGCGCAGTGGGCCGCCACGTGCGCATCTCGATGGCACCGAAGCCCCTACCGGTCCAAGTGCTGCATCAGGTGACGTGCCCCGTTGCCCTCGTCGCCGGTGAACGGGACCCGTTCCTACCCGGCCAGCGCCTCGCCAAGGCGGCCGCCCGGCGCCTTCCCACCGCCTCGACCGTCGTCATCCCCGGTGGGTGTCATCTGCCGCCTCACGACCGACCGGAGCAGGTGGTGGATCTGATCGCCACGTTCCTCCAGCCCTCGAGACATGGCTAGCCGCACGGCCGGCCGCTGATCTGTGCGTGCCACCCATCCCAAGGAGGACGGACATGAACACCTACGAGGACGTCGACTGCATCGCTGCGCGCTTCGACCGGCTCGGCCGGATCGCTGTTGACAGGCACGGCCAACGCGTGCTGCGACAGCTGGCGTCGCATCAGCCCGGACGAGATCGGCGTCAGGTCAGCAGCCCGCCATTGTCGAGGTCGAGCTGGATACCGTTGACGCCCTGGTTGGTCAGCAGGAGGCGACCGCGCCGACGACGGCGGCCATGCTGGCCGGCCGCGGGCCGGCGTCCGGGAGCGATCAACCTTCCAACTCCTCCGCCGGCATGGCGGCCCGTCGGGGTGGTCGCCGATGATCCCAGGGTGCAAAGCGTTGATCCGCACGGGAGCCAGCTCGGCTCAATCGTCGCGAGCCGCACAGCGGCCGAGACGTCGTATCCCGCGACGTGTTCTGGTCGCGGTCGATCGCGGTGATGGCCAGGTACTCAACCCAGTCGTACCCCTCGAATGCCGCGGCGATGCTGACCGGCTCCGCCTGTTCGGGAGAAACCTGACCCTGCGTAGCGTCCGTTTCATGCCCGGGCGTACGTTCGGAAGCTGGTGTCCAACATCCTCGAGGGAGTCATGGACCGGGGTCGGATCAGCTGCTCGAGGGCGTACGGAACGGGTGGGCACTGGCCGACCTCGAAGCCGGCACGAGTTCCCTCAGCCCAACCTTTTCTTCGACGAAGGAGCACCAAGGACATGGAAATGCGGACACTTGGCAGTGTTGGACTTGAGGTCTCGGCACTGGGGCTGGGCTGCATGGGTATCAGCCAGTCGTTCGGCCCCTCGCCGGACCGGGCGACGATGGTCGCCTTTCTGCGAGAGGCCGTCGAGCACGGGGTGACGTTCTTCGACACCGCCGAGGTGTACGGGCCCTACGACAACGAGGAGGTCGTCGGTGAGGCGCTCGAGCCGCTCCGGGACCAGGTCGTCATCGCGACCAAGTTCGGCTTCTCCCTCGACGACAGCGACCGCAAGCTGGACAGCCGGCCAGAACACATCCGCGCAGCACTCGAGGGCTCGCTGCGCCGGCTACGCACCGACCACGTCGACCTGCTCTACCAGCACCGGGTCGATCCCGACGTGCCGATCGAGGACGTGGCCGGCACGGTCAAGGAGCTGATCGAAGAGGGGAAGGTCCGCCACTTCGGCCTCTCCGAGGCTGGCGTTAACACCATTCGCCGTGCCCACGCCGTCCAGGCGGTGACCGCCCTCCAAAGCGAGTACTCGCTCTTCTGGCGCGAGCCGGAGGGCGCCATCCTGGAGACCCTGGACGAACTCGGGATCGGCTTCGTCCCGTTCAGCCCTCTAGGCCGTGGCTTCCTCACCGGGACCGTCGACGCCACCACCGAGTTCTCCGACGGCGACATCCGGGCCAACCTTCCACGGTTCACGCTCGAAGCTCGCGAGGCCAACCTCGCACTGGTCGACCGAGTCCGGATGGTAGCCGAGCGCAAGGGCGTGACCGTTGGGCAAGTCGCACTCGCGTGGCTCCTGGCCCAGAGACCGTCCATCGTCCCGATCCCTGGCACCCGCCGCCTGACCCGACTCGACGAAAACATCGGGGCGGCCGAGGTTTCGTTGACCGCTGAGGATCTCGGTGAACTCGATGAGGCCTCGACCCAGGTCAAGATCGTGGGCGAGCGCTACCCCGAGGCCATGCAACAGATGATCAACCGCTAGCCCACGCTCAGCGCGCACGCCGAAGCGGGCGGGTTCAAGGACCTGCCGAACTTGGCGCCTGGCCTGCTAGGCGGACGACTTCGTGGTGCTCACCGACGGGACTGAAGACCACCTGCACGAACCGCGCGAGCAGATCGCTCAGGTGCTCGCTCCACTCGAGGACCGAGCGAAAGCTGCGACGGCTCGCAGGAGTTGTCATGAATGGCTGCATGCGAACGGGGGGCGATGGTCAGGAATCGTTGCTGGTGGGCATAGCCCGGGTTCTGCAACTGGAGCACACGCCGGCGAAACCGACAAGGCCGGTGTCGCGTACATCACGCATCCACAGCGGGTGGCTCGTTGAGTGCGAACCGCTGGCTATGACGACGAGTTCATGGCCGGCGCGTGGCTTCATGACGTCATCGAGGATGGCAACATCACCGCTGAGGAGTTGACTTCGCTGGGTTTCCCGCTGGGGTCGTCGACGGAGTCGTCGCCATGACCAAGCGGCCGGGCGACCAAGGCTCCGAGGCGGTCGAACGAGCCGCGGTAAACGGGTTCGGGCTCGTCTCCCCCGGGGATCTGACATGGTGGATAGCCGTCCCATTGAGGAGTGACATGACTACCTCCGTACCGGCGCCCACCCAAAGGGCCCTACGTGCTCAGCGGTGTATCGGAGCGCTCGTCGGATCGGTTGTAGGCGACGCGCTGGGCGCGCCGTTCGTGTTCGGTGCTGCTGGCCAGTTCACAGAACGGTTCTCGACAGCGACCCGAGCCCTGCACACCGAGATGTGCGGCGGATCCGGATGGGAGCCCGGCGAATGGACCGACGACACCCAGATGGCGTTGCACACCGCTGCGTCTCTGCTCGAGCACGAGAGACTCGACGAGGCGGACTTGTTCTCCCGCTATCAGGCGTGGGTCGACGCCGGCCCGGCAGATGTCGGCATCCAGACCAGACAGGTGCTCACCAGCGGGCGGCCCTGGCAGACCGCTGCCGCGACCCACTTCGACCGGACCGGTCACGCCGCCTGCAACGGCTCCCTGATGCGGACAACACCGGCTGCCATCGTCTTCGCCGGCGACGGCCACGAAGCCACAGCCGACGCTGCGCGGCGAATCTCAGCACTGACGCACGGCGACCCCGCCGCCGGTGAGGGGTGCGCGATCTTCCACCGCCTCGTCGCGACGGCGCTCGGTGATCAGAACCCGCTCACTGAGCTGTCGGCCGCCCTGGCCGACGTTGACGAAGCCTGCCGAGGCAAGTGGGCGACGGTGCTCGACGAGAGTTGGACTCCCGATCGGGCCACTGAGTCAAACGGCGCGGTGTGGCCGACCCTTGCGACCGCCGTGTGGGCGTTGCGCCGCTATGGCGACGACTTCGCATCCGCTATGAGTGCCGTGATCGACCTCGGTGGCGACACCGACACCGTCGCGGCCGTCACCGGAGGACTCCTCGGCGCGACCTACGGGATCCAGGTGATCCCCGCCCGATGGGCCAGCGTCGTACACGGTCGGGTGCCCGGGCAGAATACACCGATCGCGTCCGACCTCGCCGGCCTGCAGTCGCTGGCGCGGCAGCTCAGCGGCGCGGCGGCAGATCCCTCACCGCCCTACATCCACCACGGCATCGACCCTGTCCAAGTGCTACCAGACTTGTGGCTGTCAGATCTTGGCGGCGCCCCGCGAGCGCCCGAAAACGCAGTCGTGATCTCCTTGTGCAGAACGTACGGCCACATTCAGCACCAGAACAAACGACAGGTCTACCTGACAGACGACACCAACAACATGCACGTCGACCGCGTCCTCGACGACGTCCTCAACGACATCTGCGGGCTGCACGCCGATGGCCAGGCAGTTGTCGTCCACTGCCACGGCGGTGCCTCCCGAACCGGGTTAATCCTCCGAGGTTGGCTACAGCGAACCCAGGGCCTCAGTCCACACGACGCCGTTGAAGAAGCCAAGCGGCTGTGGTCCCACACCGACATGTGGAACCCATCATTCACACGGGCACTGGGCGACATGTCCTTGCCCTGACGACCTCCGCAAACCGTCGCCTCTGGAGATGGCAGTTGACGCACCCCGGCCAACCTGAACAGGGAAATCGATCGCGGTGCCTACTTATCACTCGCCACCCGGAACGACAATCCTCCGGTCATTGACGCTTAGTGCCTAGCCGCCAGGCCGAGCCACCGCGGGCACTCAGGAGCAGCGAAGTCGTCGCGGAACTCCGAATGCGGAGTGACGATCGCGTGCGCCCACACGATCCGGGTACGACTGGACGTACTCCACCGCGGGTCGTGCTCGACATAGTCGCGCACGGCGTACTTCGTGAGCATGGCCTGCTTGGCGGGATCGCAGCGACGCTTCTCGCCGCCTTGCGTCCGCTGATGCCACCCGAGCCGATCACGCCAGACACTGCCGCCCTTCACCTCGACCACGATCACCCCCGCCCCGGGCATCAAGACGATGAGGTTTGCCTCGTGGTCCTTCCTCTCGTCCGTGATCCGGAAATTGGCCATCAGCACGGCCTCCGTGGGAAGCGTGTCACACAGCAGCTGCCAGACCTGCATCTCGGAGCCGGTCGTGAACGCCGGCTCCGGTGGAATGGTGCGGCAGTGCGGCACAGGGCTCACCCACGCAGTCTGCCGCAGACTCACGCGGATGACTCGCTGCTCGGTTCGGGCCGATGCACGCCACGGGTGTCGACAACTCGGTCAACGACCGCAAGGACATCTTCCCGCTTCCCCGACGGCAACCTGATCGTCCGACATCCGCCGGTCACGCGTTCCTCCTGCGAGTCACCGACATTGCCGAGGACAAGGGAGAGCGTTCTGCCGCCTTGGGCGGTTTCCTGGGACGATAGGAAGCCGACGTCTTACGCGTGCGGCGACAACCGAAGCGGGCGGCAGGCTACTCCACGGCACGGCTGCGAAGACGCTCCAGCTCAGACACCGGGAGGCGTGTTCCGGCGGCTTTGAGCAGCGAGACGACATCCTGCGTACGCCGGTCGAGCCGTTCCGCGAGCACAAAAGCCATATCCGCCACAATTGCCGTTGCGAGGCGTTCGTGACGGGCAAGGCGGCCCTGGACATCGTCCGCCCGCCAGGTAATCATCCGCACCGGAGAGATCGCTCTGGCTGTGGCAGTGCGCGAGGCGGATGGCACGAACACCGAGAGCTCGCCGAGAACCGACCCAGGGCCGAGCGTGGCCAGGATCCGGCCCTGTTTGAGGACCTCGACTCTTCCTTGGAGGATGGCTGCGACGCCTTGTGCTGGGTCGCCCTCTTCGAAGAGCGTCGAGCCGGCCACCGCGTCGCTCATCGTGGTCTCTCGGCTGAGCTGGTCCATGTCCTCGTCAACGACGAGCCGAAACGGGCACACGGCCCGAATCGCTGTTGGTCGCTCCGGAAACAAGCGCGTTCTCCGTGATTATCGATGGTGAAACGGTGAGCGATCCTCGGACGCAAGTCAGGGGCGCTAGGCGCCACCCTAGCCCTTCCCCTTCCTGAGAATGATCGTTTGCGGCTCCTGGCTGGCAGGTTGCCGTGCCCTCGGCGACGCTTGCGGATGAGATCGGTTCCGTGTGACGGCTGGAGCGGCCATGGAGTTCGGTGGGGGTACCGGCAACGAGGCGTGTGGCTCACCCGACACCGATCCCGGCGCGTGGCCCCCGATCACCCGATGACGGCGCTACCCGGTCCCACCTCACCCATCGTGCCCCGCGCGTCCGCCGGCGGACCCGCTCCCAGCCGGCGGATGCGCGCCGACCAGACATCACCGAGGCAAGCCGATCCGCGAAGGCACCAACGCGTGCATCCCGACATGCGCCACAGCCTGGTCGCCGCCGCGTCCCCTCTGCACTCGGACCGTGCTGTTACCGTTCAAGCCGAGTGCCTTCCAGGCTCGGGGATTCGTCGCGTCGAGAACGTCAGAATCCTGTGCCAGAAAGGTGAGCAGCCGCGAATGCTCACCTTTCGAGTGGCCTCAGTCCTGTGAAGAATTCAGGTTGAGAATCATGGCCGACAGGAGGCGGTGATGGGCCCGGGTCAATCGAGGTTCATCGAGCGGGCGTCATGGCTGCTACGGCTCCCACTTGAAACTCCAACCATCCCCTTCGAGGATGTGGGGAGCGGATGCACTCTCTGGCTGAAGCTCGACTACCTGCTACCAAGCGGCTGCACCAAGGATCGGATGGCGACGAACATCGTCGCGTATGGCATCGCATCGGGCGAAGTGTCTCCGTCCACCGTCGTGGTTGAGGCGTCGAGCGGGTCGACCTCGATCGCGTTGAGCATGGTCTGCTCCACCGTCGGCGTGCCGTTTCGGGCGTACATGCCCAAAACAGTTAGCGGAGAGCGGGTTCTGATGATCCGCCGGCTCGGTGGCGACGTGGTTCTCACCCCTGCTGAGCAGGGCATGGATGGAGCGGTCGCGGCATTGCTCCACGACTCGGGCACAGACACGAACCTGTACGCGGTCCGACAGTTCGAAAATCCGCGCAACGTGTTCGCGCATCAGCACTCGACCGGGCCCGAGCTCATCCAACAGGTCGGCGTTCGGCTTGACGGCTTTGTTGCCGGTGTAGGCACCGGCGGCACTCTGATGGGTGTGGCGCACGCGCTGCGGGATCACGGCTACGACACGAGCATCGCTCAAGCGATGCCAACTGCGACGTTGAGTGCGGAGGGCGACCCAGAGGTCACCGGGGGGATACCGGGCATCGTCGAGGGCATGAGCCAGCTCCTCGACCCCGACGCGGTTGGACTCGAGGGCCGTGTGCTGGTTCCCGAGCCGGAGGCAATGGCTACAGCGCGCGAGTTCGGTCGCCGCGGGTTGGGCATTGGCCCCTCGAGCGGGCTCAATATCGCCGCAGCGCGGCGGCTTGCCTCCCGCCTTAGCCCCGGGCACCACATCGCCACAATTCTGCCCGACCGTATGGAGCGGTACTTCTCAACTGCCTTGTTCGATGACGTGACAGCGGAGCTATAGCTCGCAGACGCGACGTCGTGAGGTAATGCTCTGGTCTATTCGTCGAAAAGCGTCGTGTGGAGTTCCGGCTCCGGCAAGACCCGGATGAAGTACTCAACGCCGAACATCTCCTGCAGAATCGGGTCGGGGAACATACTTGGATCAATCGGATACTGAGAGCGGTGTGCGGCCGTGGCGCGGATTTTGTGGCCGACGAAGTCTGAGACGTCGATGCACGTGGTCACTCTGGCGTCGATCTGATCGCCTGACGGAAGGAATCTGGTTACCCGAAGCTGGGCCTGCTCCGCACGTTTGTCGATGGGGACGGCTTCAGATCCTACGAATGTCAAGCTTGTCACGTCATCCACGGCAACCACATGCGCGTTGCGGGGCTGGCCCGTGGCGATGCCCTCTTCTCCGATGAACTCCCCCGGGCCGGACCGGTCGACCACTCGCACAAGACCGTCCTTCCCCTCCCGCCGGATCTCCACATGACCGGACAGAAGGAAGTACATCACCGTCGCGACATCGCCTTGTTCGATGAGGTAGGAGCCGGACGGAAACCATTCGATATCGACAAAATCGCCCGTGAATCCGAGCCCGGTCGTCTCGCGCGAAAAGACCCACAGTGCGCGCACGAAGTCCTTCGTGCCTTTGAAGCGGGCTGCCAACTCGACGACCCACTCAGCCAGGCGGTTGTGCAGTAGCATCCTGCTTCGCGGTGGGTGGCAATGGAAGAGTCGGATCGACGTCGCCGATCGCATCTCGAAGCAGGCCGCGGTGACCGCTGCTCCTACTGCTATATGGTCTTCATGACCGGAGAATCCGTCAGGCCCGAACGTGATCACCACATCGGGATCGATTTCGCTGAGCAGCTCCGACGCGAGCCTCACCAGCATCTGACTGTCGATGTCGCTGAGCCCGCCGTCTGGATAGTCGAGACATCTCGTCTCGGTGAGCCCGAGGTCCTTTCCGGCCGCATCGAGTTCCTTCTCCCGAACTGCCCTCAAGGTCGCCCGGGTCGCCGCGCTGGCGTCCCTGATCTGGCCGGCTCCGCCCTTGGTAAGCGAGATCACGTGGACCTCGGCGCCGGCACCCGCGTACTTGGCGAAGGTGCCGCCAGCGCAGAGGGTCTCGTCATCTGGATGGGCGAAGATTCCCAACACACGCAAAGGCTGCCGACTCGAGGTATTGACTGAGGTGTTGTGCGCCACGATCACCATCGCTTCAACTCGTAGGTATGACCTGAACCTGTGGATCGGCCTTTGGCCGAGGGCGCACCGTAGCTTCCTCGCCGGGCAAGCGAGCCAGCACCGGCGTTGGCGCGCCGGTGAGGTAGGTGACGTAGGTGTTGAGGGTAGTGGCCGAACGGGGACGGGGCGAGGGTCTACGGCATTCGGACGAGACCCTGGCTGAGGGTGCCGGACGGACGTTGGCCGTGGCGTTTGAGGCTGAGGTCGACACGTACCTTGCCGTCCTGGGTATGGGCGGCGTCAAGCCGACAGCAACGCCTGCACGTGCCGCTGTCGGCTCGCGCACCGCCGAGGTCCGGAGGCGTGCCTCCTGTGGGGTGAAGGGCGTGGACGCGATCCTGTCGGCCTGAGTACCTACGCGTTGGTGATGTCGGACCGCCCACTCGGCAGACGTCAGGATGCGGAGGCGGTACGCCGTCGTTGGCGTAGGCCCAACATGTACGGCATGCCGGAGCCGGCGACGGCCATGGTCCTCCCGATACGTCCGAGTAAGGATGAATCCAGCAGGGGAGGGAGTGAAACCGGGAAGTCCGCCGCGTCCACAAAATACGCCCGGACCGGGCCGATCCCCTCGAGGTCCTGAGACACCTCGTATGCGGGACTAGGCATCGGGGTGTTTACGGTGTGGTAAAGGTCCTCGGAGAGGAGCAGGTACTCGGGGACCTTGACAGGGTTCTTCAGCAGCCGATGGACGAGGATGACGTCGATCCCGACGAGCTTGCGCCGCTGCCTGATGGTCTGGGTGGCCACCTCGCCGATGTGACGCGACGAACTTGAGCTTCAAGTTCTCCGCCTGGGTGCAACCCTTGCACGGGCACAGGTTGGTCGAGACATAGTGCCGCTCGAGGTGGAACGCGTGGTGCATGGCCATGGCGGCCCGCAGAGTGACCGCGACCGTTGCGTCACTGTCCAACGTGTCGGCCTGACGAGCGAGAAATGCTGCGTCACCTTCTATTTCGATCAGGTCGAAGTCGGGCACGGCATCGATCACCGTGCCCAGAAGCCGCGCGGTGTTGTCTTCCGCATGCGCGAGGCTCATCCGATGGGATCCCATGTACTCGGTGTAGCCGCCGATATCAGCGATGAGGAGCAACGAACGCGCAGATGCCAAGCGACACACTATCAAGGCCCGGACTCTCGACGTTGAGTCGAAGGCATCTGCACATCGCTCCCAGACGACCCCTGGGAACCTGCGCTCCGGCTATTGAGGCGGATGCTCAGGGTCGTCACGCGGCGTGAAGCGCTCGAGCATCGAGTCAACCACGACCCCCGCCTCGCGGGCGCTCGGCGTATAGCCGAGCACGACTGGGAGGAAGCGATCGGAGCGCAGCGCCCTAAGTCGGAGCTCGCTGGTGGCTCGCACAGTGGCCGTCCGGCGGATCCGACGGAGCAGGGCGATCTCTCCGAACCCCCGCCCGGGACCGAGCGTTGCCACGACCTGTCCGTCCCCGATCACCTCGGCGTCGCCCGACTCGATCACGAAGTAGCGGTCCCCGACATCGCCCTGATGGAAGACTACGTGACCAGCGGGCACGTCCACCGCTTCCAGGCCGCGAGCGAGCTGCTCGATGGCGGGCAAGGGCAGGACGTTCAACATGGTCACCGCATGCAACCTGTCGATGTCGTCGTCGCGCACGCCGATGGACCGGTCCATTGCTCGCAGCCGCTGCCATGAAGCCACGGCGAGAACCGGACAAAGCAGACCGACAGTCACGAGCGCAGGACGTACTCCGGCCCCTTCGACCACCAGCGAGGCGACGAGCGCTCCGACCCCGATGGACAGGGCCACCAAGCTCTCCAACACTCCGAACACCCGCGCCAGCACGTCGTCCGCGGCCAGTCTGGCCAGGAGCGTGAAACCTCCTAGATCGATCAGCGAGTTCCCGACGCCGACGCAGGCGAGCATGCCCATTGCCACGACCTGTTGCGGGAAGACGCCGATCAGCGTGACCGGCATACCCCACAGAGCCACCCCGACGGCGAACCAGGCGCCGAGGCGCCGAGTGCCGACCAGCAACGATGCGGCGAATGAACCTAGGACAGCACCCGCCCCGATGGCAGCGGTGAGGAGGCCCACGCCCGGTTCGCCGGTCCCCAGCAGTTCGATGGCGACCACCACAGTGAGTACGGTCAGCGTCCCTCGGGTGAATGACTGCGCCGCTGCAAGGCCCATGATGAGTGCCAGGTCGCGGTTCCGGCTGACGACTCGAATGCCTTCGACGGCCTGCCCCATCAGGTTGCTCTCCTGTGGCGCAGATGGCCGCGGAGGTGTGTCGTAGTTCAGCCGCAACAGCAAGGCTGCAGCCCACAACGAGGCGCACGCGGCCACAGCAAATACGACGGTCACGCCGGTGAACTGCAGCAGCAATGCTGCCAGCAGCGGACCCATCAACGTGGCGGCTGCGTCCAGCAGCCCACGGACTACATTGGCGCTGGCGAGCTCGTATCCGGTGTGACAAAGCGACGGGAGCAATGCGGAGTGCGCCGGTCGGTAGAGCGTGGCAGCGATGGTCGACAACACGGCCAGCAGATACACGATCTGCGTCGGTCCGCCCATGCCCACGACGACCGCAGCCCCACCGGTGACGACACCACGCACCACGGAAACCAGGATCAGTACGCGCTCCCTGCGGCCCTTGTCGGCCAGCGGCGACAACAGTGGCGCCAGCATCGCGGAGGGGGCCATGCGAAGGAGTCCCACCAGCCCGACGGCTGACGCCCCACCGTCTCGGTAAGCCACGATTCCGAGGGCCACGGTGAACGCCCACTCCGCCGTCCAGGCGCCCATGAAGCTGAGTTGGGCGCGCCGTAGGTTGCGGTTCCGGGCGTTGCTGGTGAACGCGCCCCCGGCATTGCCCAGCCTGCCCCTCAGTCCCTCACCCGCCACCCGGCGACCATACCGTTCCAGGCCGGGCATCGCGGGATGCAAACCAACTCACATGTCGCGTCGAGGCGGCCACACATACCCGAGTGTCTACCGGGATGAGGGCGCCTTCACTGGCCCGGTTCGCAGGAACATGGTGTCCGAAAGCCGCGTCAGTGACTGCGTCATGTCACCGCGTCCGAGCGTCAATGCCGGCGCTGAATTCTCGGCCATGACCGGTGCTCGAGCCGGCCACCGTACGCTGCGGTGACGACAGGTATTGATCGCGGTTCAAGCGGATGCGGGACCCGCTACAGCTACGTCACGCCCAGATGGATCGCGCCACCTGAGGCGCGCCTCGAGGTCGTCCTCGTACAGTGTTCACACCCAGGCTTCATGAGGAGGTTCGGTGCTTTTCCATGTCACCCAAGTTCACAGTCCAGAGAGTTGCCCACGAGACGAGGGCGGCTCGAACTCGCTGTACGACGCCACTGTCGATGGCCTCACGCTGATTGGGCGCTATGGCGCGAACGCCCAGCACACCCTGTTCTATATCGTCGAGACCGACGACGTCACTGCCCTTCACCGGTTCCTGTGGCCCGGCTTCAGGAGTTGTACGAGCACTATTACGCCTGTCAGCGAAGTCCCCGTTCCCAAGGACTAACCATGGATCGCGCACGACCTGGCAGCGGGGTCAGCGATCAGCGGCACGGCGGGCACTTCTTGCGCGCACACTCCCGGTCCGCTCGCGGCGGCAGCGCGCGGTGGCGGATCTCGTTCCACCCGGGCTCGAGGGGTCGCAAGGGATCGCCTTGTCCGGTCTCGGCCAGAGCGATGGTGGCAGGCGTCCGGTGCTGTTGACGGATCCGAGGTGGCTTGATTCATGTGGTCAGGCTGCTGGACCGGCCCGCTTCGCGTGAGTCTTGGGGGTTGAGCGCAGACGCGCAACGCGGAAGGATTCTCGGCGTCACCACATCACGCTGGCCGGCTGCTCTTGCGCCGGGTAGGCGAGCCTCCGGAGGAAGGAAGAATCATGCTGAATCAGGGAACCATCACTGCGAACATCCCGGCCGCGGACCTCACGCGAGCCCGCGCCTTCTATGCCGACACGTTGGGACTGTCTCCTTCTCAGGAAATGGAGGGCATGGTGCTGGTGTACCGCACGGCTGCGGGCTCGGCGTTCAGCGTCTACCAGACCGAGTACGCGGGACAGGCGGGTCACACCATCGCGCAGTGGCACGTCGACGACGTCGACACCGAGGTGCGCGATCTGAAGAGCAAGGGTGTTGCCTTCGAGCACTACGACATGCCCGGCGTCGAGTGGAACGACGACGTCGCGACGATAGGTGACATGGGCAAAGCCGCGTGGTTCAGGGACAGCGAGAACAACATCTTGTGCATCGACGACGGCTTTCCGGGCGAACCGGTTAGCTAGGCACCAGGAGCGGCATCCGCGGAACCGTCCGACGCATCCGTAAATCCCAGCTCGCACACTAGCTAGGTGCTTGTGTCGGTCTGTGGGTGCTGCCACTGGCGTCGTGCCGCGGCTGAGGGTCGTACTCGCCGGTGAGGCTGCCTGGCAGAGCTGACGTGTGCCGATTCGGCGCATCACCTTGCGGCGGCCGGTCGACGTTGGTCTCGAACCGCTGTGGACACAAGCATGATTGCCCCGGCTAGAGGCAGAGCCGGGGCCAGGAGGAACGCGATCGGAATGCTGGTGACCGCAGCGGTCAGCCCTATCAGCAGGGGTCCGCCGCCGAGGCCGAAATCGATAAAGATGCTTGTGGTCGCGGCGGCGCTGCCGCGCTCGTTGGGTGGAACCGTGGCGAAGACAGCGGCGAAGATGGCAGGAGTCAGGAACGCGGTGGCGGTCCCGAGGAGGGCGGCGCCGGCGAGAAGCCCCGCCGGCGTGCGTATGGAACCGATGACCACCAACCCGGTCGCGGCCGAAGCGAGGGCCGCGGCGGCCAGCAGCAGGGGAGGCACCCGGTCCGGCAACTTGGCGAACGCCAACCGCACGAGGACCACGATCGTTCCGAACACCAGCAGCACCACGCTCCACGCATCGATGCCGACCGCGCGTGCCTGCAGGACTGCGAAGGCAAGGAACCCCGACATCACCGAGACGCCGGTGAACAAGGCAAGGCCAGGCCCGATCGCGGCCGGATGCACGAGCTTGCTTGGTGGGACGTCGGACGGCATCGCGGGTCGAGTCTCGGGGACCCGGGTGGCAGCCGCCGCCGCCAACAGAGCCAACACAGCCGCTCCGGTCCAAGCGCCGTCAAAACCACCCCACCGCAGTAGTCCTTGACCAACCAGCGGGCCGCCAGCGACACCGAGGTAAAGCGCCAACGAGTTCAGGCTCAGCGCTTCGCCTGCCCGGCCCGGAGGTGCCAGGTCGGCAAGTGCGGCGAAGCCCGCGACGAAGTACAGCGCCTCCGCCGCTCCCAGGAGTCCCCGAAGGACGACCAGCATGATCAAGCTCGTGACCAGGTAGTGGCCAAGAACGGTGACCGCGAAAAGCGTGGCGCCGCCGACCAACAGGGCTCGGCGCCCACGTCGGTCGGTCCATCTGCCGGCCAGCGGCCGCAGCAAGAGCGTGGTGAGGCTAAACGAGCCCATGGCGAGACCCACACCCGCCTCGCCCGCTCCCAATGCCTCCGTGGCGAACAACGGCGTCGCGGCAAGCAACACACCCGTCGCGGAGAAGTAGGCCACGTCCGCGACCATGAGCGCCACGAACGCTGGCGTGATCAGTCGCATCGATGACGGCTCGATCATATCTAGCGACGCTACGCCGCCACCGACCTGAAATCGCCGGCCGGCTCGTCAACCACGAGCGGACAAGCCCAACCGACAAGCAACGCAAGCCTCCCCGGCCCTGACCCGCGCGAACTCGACGTCCACAAGCTTGTCGCCGCGGGGTTGAGCAACGCAGAAATCGACCGACGACTCTACCTGTCGGTCACCACGGTCAAGGCCTCCGTCTCCACCCTTCTCTGGAAGCTCGGTCTTCGCGATCGAGTACAGGCAGCGTCCTCGCCTACGAGAGCGGAGTGGACTCCCCGGGTGCTCCGAGCTCGCCCACGCAACCCTCCCGAATGTCACGCGTCAGAGTTGTGGCAGGAGCAAAGCCGGATGGCTCCCGCTGGTCGGGATCGAGCAACCTCGCGGTTCACGAGGGCGACTGTTACCAGCCGGAAAGTGGAGTCACCATGCTGGCGGCGTGTCGGGAGTGGATTTCGGAAAGGAGCTTCTCGTCGACGCTGGTTCCCGCAAGCGCCGCGAGCTCGGCGAGTAGCTGCAGGCCATCTGGTGGGCTGATGATGTTGAGGACTCTGGATGGCGCGGGGCCGGGGTTTCGGTAGGTGTGGGGTGTGCCGCGCGGGACGAAGACGTAATCACCAGCCGCCACCATGACTACGTCTTGGCCCAGGCGTACTTCGTACTGTCCGTCGAGCACGAGGAACGTCTCCTCGTGTCTGGTGTGGATGTGATCTTGGATGCGTGGTTCGCCAACCGGGTGTCGACCCTCAATGAGGGCGTAGCCGCCGTCGGGAGCCGGTTCGTTGAGGATCTTCAGCCGCGCCCGCCCAGAGGTGCCCAGAGGGGCACCATGTCCCGAGCCCTGCCTGACCACGGTCGGTTCGCGTGCCACCTCGAAGTCCATCGCCCAAGAATGACGCTCGTCTGATATCGCGTCTAGCGGTCCAGGATGACGAAGTGTGGTCGAGACGCAACGGCAGGAGCGCCGGCGACTATCTCGCCAGCGGTAAAGCCGAGGGGATCGGACAGGCGCCGCGCGGCCAGACCTTACCGCACGTCAGGGCCGAAGCTCACGGCGGAATCAACGTCCGAGTCCGCAAAGCCGTTGAACGGCCCCCAGCGGCATGGCTTTGGCGAAGCCTCGCATGCGATAGCTCGCTCGCAGGCTCGGCGACGAGCAACCGCCACGAGGCAACGTCGGCTTCAACTGCCTCGACCGCGCATAGCGCGCTGCGGCCGGTCGCGGCTTAGCGAGGGCGGCTTTCAGCAGGTCGCTGGGGATTGTCGCCATGGCGAAGCAAACGATACGACGGCGTCAATGTGGCGGAAGGGACCTGCTTGAGGCTCGCGCAGGATGCGCTCCCCGGAGTAGCGTCAGGTGCATCGTTTGGCATCGGGACAACTGCGAGGGCGAAGGGAGTTCGACATGTTCGTTCAGGTAATTCAGGGTCATGTGTCCGATCCCGAGGAGGTGCGTGCGCAGCTCGACAGGTGGATGACCGAGGTGGCCCCTGGCGCCGTCGGTTGGCTTGGCAGCACATCCGGCGTGACGGAGGACGGCCAACTGATAGCGCTCGCGCGGTTCGAGTCCGAGGAGGCCGCACAGCAGAACAGCGATCGGCCGGAGCAGACGGCGTGGTGGGAGGGAATGGCCGCGCTGTTCAACGGCGCGCCAGTGTTTCACAACAGCACAACAGTCGACATAGACGCCCCTGGCGACCCTTCGCAGGCAGGCTTCGTCCAGGTGATGCAGGGCCGTTCGAGCGATCCGGACCGCGCGCGCGAGTTGATGGCGGACGATTCGATCGACTGGGCGGCTGCTCGGCCCGACATCCTCGGCTCCGTCTCTGTCGGGCACGACGGCGACGCCTGGACGATGGCCCTCTACTTCACGTCGGAGGTGGCCGCCCGGGAAGGGGAGCAGAAGGAACCGCCGCCAGAGATGCAGGAGATGATGCAGGAGATGGAGAAACTCACCGTCGGACAACCCGTCTTCTTCGACCTCAAAGACCCCTGGCTTCACGCACCGAGTTGACCCGGTCGAGTCCTAGATGACCCGAGTTCAGTACTTCACTGCCTGCACGCTGGACGGTTTCATCGCAGACGACAATGACTCCCTCGACTGGCTCTTCGAGGCCCCGCACGGCGAGGACGAGGGTGGTTGGGACGAGTTCATCGGCGGTGTGGGGCCGATGGTGATGGGTGCGACGACGTACGAGTGGGTGCTGGAACACGACGACATGCTGGCGAATCCTGAGCGGTGGCATGACTATTACGACGACCGGCCCTGCTGGGTGTTCTCCCACCGCGGTCTGCCGCCGATCCCGACAGTCGACATCCGGATCGTCTCGGGAGACGTTCGCCCCGTCTACGACGAGATGGTGACCACTCTGCACGGCAAAAACATCTGGCTCGTCGGTGGCGGAGACCTGGCGGGTCAGTTCGACGACGCGGGTCTGCTTGACGAGGTGTGGCTCGGGATGCGGCCGGTTTTTCTGGGCGCCGGAGCGCCCCTGCTACCACGCCGGATTACCACGAAGCGGCTGACGCTTCGCGAGGTCAGGCACTCCGGCCAGGAGCTGCGACTGATCCTCGACGTTGCTCGGCCGGGCTGAGGCGCCCTCATCCGCATCGCCGCCTTGGTCGGTCGATGTTCGCCGAACGTCTGATCATGGGACGCGTGCAAAGTCGTTGTCCCGTGCAGCCTCAGATCAGGCTAGCCGGATGGCTTCCACCGCACGGAGGCGTCCGGCACGTCATAGCGCCCAACGATGACGCAGCCTGGTGGTGCGATCCGCAGACGACTCAAGCTCCCCTGCAACGCCAGCGGTTGTCCTTATCGATTATCGATGTTATCGTTCATCGATAAGCAGGTCAACATCTGGAGGTCACCGTGGAGACGTCGTCCACATCCCGAGCTGTGCGCGCAGGTCACGCGATAGCGGTCGGTCTGTTCGTCCTCTCCCTGGCGTTCACCGCGCTGCTGCTGGTGTCGATCGTGACCGGCGTGGTCCGTCATGCAGACTCGCTGTTATACGGCGAGCCCATGAGCGTCCCCCTGCAAATCTCGGCCGACGACGTCGGCACATTGCCGCAGGGGGTCACCCTCGACTCCTGGCTTGCCGTCGAGGTCGAGATCCCGAACCCGACCACCTCGGAGATGCTCTTGAGGTCGGCCAAGGATCTGGGCCCGGCAATCGTCGTGGCCTGGGCGCTGTGGCTGCTAACTGCCATCATGGGCTCGGCCGCGCGAGGCGACCCCTTCGGCGCGGACAACGCTCGCCGGCTCCGCAGCTTGGGGCTCCTGCTCATCTTCGGCGGGTTCGCCCTGAACCTGCTGAACTACGCGGTGCTGAACGCGCTGTACACAAGGGTGCCCGAGTACCCGTCCATCCATCTCGGGGCGGGACCGTTCAGCCCACTCCCGGTCGGCCCGCTCGTAGGTGGTCTGGTCGCCTTCTCCCTGGCCGCGATCTTCGCCGAAGGCGCCCGGCTGCGCGAGGACGTCGAAGGGACGATCTGAATGCCCTCGGAGAGCCACGCCATCACGGTGCATCTGGACGAGATTCTCCGGAACCGAGGCATGACCCTGACTGAGCTCGCGACGCACGCGGACATCACGATCGCCAATCTGTCGGTCCTGAAGAACGACCGCGCGCGGGCGATCCGGTTCTCGACGCTGACGACCTTGTGCGAGGTCCTGGGTTGCCAGCCTGGCGACCTGTTCAGCTACTCACCGAAGCAACGGCGCTGAGCGACGTCACAAGGTCACCGCGAGCGGACGCTGAGGACGGAGTCGGTCATTGCCTGGAACGGCGCCCGATCGTCGGCCGGTGCCGTAGCGAGCTGCGATGAACAAACCGACGAGAAAACTGGCCAAAAATCCTTCGACATAGCCCAGTTCAGCGCTACGGCATCATCTCGTACACGTCGAACTCGGTTTCCTCGGGTGGCGTCGGAAAGCCACCGTCGATTCCTTGTTGCATCCGCGGCATCAGAATCTCGTCCCGAAACCGTTCCCAACTGTCCCGTGAGTCATGCACGGCCATGATGGTCCACCCGCCGCCTGATGGCCCAGCAGCGTGAAAGGTCTGCCCGCTCGGCAGCTGGCCTGGACCGGGATGCACCGCGGCGATTGACGCCTCATACTGCTCCTTGGTGCCACCGGGGAAGTGATGAACTACAGCGTGCGCCATACGACGCCTCCTAACCACTCATGTCGCCTTGCCGATCCGGCCGGCCACGACGTACTTTCCTGTTACTACCCCTCACCACCCCTGCAGGGCAACCCCGGGCGTAAGAGACCGGACTTCGACCTCAGAGCGGCGCAGTCGGTCGTCGCCTCGACCGCTGTACAAGTGCGTGCCCACCGGCTCACGAGGATCACCGCAGTCCGGTATTCACCGCCGAGGCGTAGATCACGTCTCCGGTCCCGTCACCGCGATCACCGCCACCACCGACGATCTCCGGCCCGGACGTCCCCTAGATGGTCCCCGGCGTCGCGGTACCGATGATGGTCGCCACCCTCCCCAGGCAGCGAGGTGCGGCAGGAGTCGACGCGGCATACCGGTGGACTGACGCCAGCGGCTACGGGCTTGGCAGTCGCCGAAAGGGCTGCTCTCTGTGTGTCGGTTTTTCGGGGCGCTACACCCACCCGAGCTGCTGCATCGTTGCCCCGTCGTTCCAGATCTTCGTCATGTGACGGATCCTGCCGCCCTGGAAGTGCATGTCGTAAGCGTAGTCCGCCGCTGCGCTCTTCCCATTCGGCGGGACCGGACCGCCCTCGCCGGTGTGAGTCCCATGGAACACGCCGTAGGCCAACACCTTGCTTCGCGCCTCGTCCACGGCGAAGGTGCGCACCTCTGCACGGCCGTCGGGTAGTGGTGTGAGAAGGCCTTTCATCCACTCGGTGTAGGCCTCCAGACTGTCAACGCCCTCGAGGGCGGCAGCTTGGGCCGAGAACGTCGCGTCTGGATGGCAGTACTGCTGGCATTGCCCCCATCCCTGACCTGTCTCACAGGCTTCGAAGAATTGTTCGGCGGTCTTCACGATCGCAGCCATGGCCCACTCCTTTCTCTGATCTCAGAAGCGACAGTCGCGACTCCGACAGTGCTCGCGGGACCACTAACTGTCAAGAACGGGTCCTCCGAGCGTCCCAATGGGTTATGGTCCCGCCGCCGCACGCCGCGAGGCCAGCGGCTTCCCGGCCATCGCCGGGACCATCGCTCGATCAATGCGTTAGCTCGCCAACACCAAGAAGCGATCTGGGCGCTGCGCCAAACCACCAGCCGACTGCGGTCGATCCTGCAGGAGTTCTATCCCCAAGCCCTCAAGGCGTTCCCGAACCTGAATCACAAAGCCGCCCTAGCAATCCTGGCAGCTGTGCCCACGCCCGCAACGGCGCAGCGCATGACCGGCCGCCGCGTCGTCGCACTGTTGCAACGCTGCGGCGACGCAACGATCCCGACCTGGTCGCGCACATCCTCGCCGAGCTCAAAGCGCCGGTGCTTCGACAACCACGCTCAATCGAGGAGGCGATGGGCCTGGCCGCGAAGACCCCGATCGACATCATGACCCAGATGCACGCCGCCGGGGCCAGCCTCAACGACGCCCTCACCCGAACAATTCTCCCAGCACCAGCTGGCACCAGTTCTCACCTCGGCACCAGGGATCGGCAACCGTCCTCGCCGCGAGAATCCTCGCCGAAGTCGGCGACGACCCGACACGATTCCAGACCCCGGTAAGCCTTCGAGCGTTCGCCGGCACCGCGCCCGTCACCCGAGCATCCGGGCGATCCAGCCCGCGAGCTGCACTGAGAGCAGTTCGCCGGCGGCGAGGAGCTCGTAGACCTTTACGCGGCTGGTGCTCAGCCGGAGTGCAACCTCAGGCACCTTCGACAAGGTGGTCTTCATGGCGAGTTCCTCCGGCCCGCTCGGGGATGAACAGAACAGGCTTGAAGGCCCACGTTGCGTGGACAACCCTGCAGGAACCTATCGGGCACGGAATCGGGGACTACGTCAACTTGGAGTGGCCCAACCTTGACGGTCCCGAAGTACGGAAGGAAGCCTGCCGCCGATGGTGACGTGCAACATTCCGGTTGTCGTTCCCCCGCCGGGAATCACTCCGGGACGGGTCTTGCGGGACGCTTGTGCCTGATCACGCAGGCCGACCAGCAGCGTTCCCGCAGAAGGTTCGGCTTGTGGGGAGGCGACGTGTCGCCCCTTGCCCGGCTCGCGTCGATCCACGCCCGCTCCGCTCCTAGGGGAGCGTGCCCGACAAGACCTCCCCGAGCACTTCGACGCCGCGCAGGATCCGTTCCTCGTTGACGTTCCCGAAACCGATAACCATGGCCGGATGCACGTCCGCCTCGCCTGCCCTCGGGGCATCGACCCGGTAGCGCGACAGGCCGTATACGCGGACGGCGCGGCGCAGTGCTGAGTGCACGACCTCCTCCTCCACCACGCCCTCCGGAAGTTCGAGGAGTGCGTGGCATCCGGCCTCGAGACCGACGAGGCGCAGGCCCGGGGCGTGCTCGGTCACGGCCCCGGTCAAGGTGTCGCGGCGCTGGCGGTAGACCTCCCGCATCCGCCGCACGTGCCGGTCGTAGCGCCCCGACTCCATCAACGTGGCGAGGGCCAGTTGGTCGAGGGCGGGGGCTCCGCGGCTGGTTAAGAGCTTCTCCCGGACCACCGGACCGACCAATGCCGGCGGCACCAGCAGCCAGCCGAGGCGGATCCCGGGGGCCAGGGTCTTGCTCAGCGAGCCCAGGGCTAGGACCCGGTCGTGGGCGAGCCCCTGCAGGCAGCCCACAGGTTGGCGGTCATAGCGGAACTCGGCGTCGTAGTCGTCCTCCAGGATGGTTCCGTCGACTTCGGCTGCCCATGCGACCAGGGCATGGCGCCGCTCGGGTGCCAGCACCACCCCGGTCGGGCACTGGTGTGCCGGAGTGACGACGACGGCTCGGGCGCGGGATCGATAGAGCGCGTCGACGTCGAGGCCGTCACCGCCGACGGGCACAGCAACCGGATGCATCCCCGCGCGTCGAACCAACTCGTCGTGCTCGCGGGGCCCGGGATCCTCGAGGCCGACCCGCTCGACGCCAGAGCGCGCGAGGACGGACAGGGCCAGCACTAGTCCTTGGCGGAAGCCGCTGACGATCACTGCGTGTTCCGCGTCGGCGGTGCCGGCGCGGACGCGGCGGTGGTAGGCCGCCACGACCTGCCGCAGTCTCAGGGCGCCGGCATCCCTTTCGTCGCCCATCACCGCGGTCGGCGCGGTGCGTCCAGCCTCGTGCAGGGCCCACAGCCAGTCAGGCAGTGGCGCGGACTTCAGGTCGGGCACGCCGTACTCGAAGTCGATCTCGACCCGGTCCGTTGTGGTCGCGGACGGGCTGGTGGTTCCCGCAGGTCGTGACCGGGCGGCTGGCTCGCGTACCCCGGCGGCCACCCGCGTGCCCGAGCCTGCCGACCCGACCAGGTAGCCCTCGGCGATGAGTTGCTCGTAGCAGGCGACCACCATGCCCCGGGAGACCAGTAGCTCCTCGGAGAGCCGGCGCGAGGATGGCAGCCGCTCGCCCGCACGCAGCCGGCCGCCGCGCACCGCCGCGCGCAGCTGGTCCTGGAGCTGGTGTCCGAGGGGCGTTCCGTCGGCCCGGTCCAATGCGAGGAGCAGGGCCGGCCCCTCCCCCGACCAGATAACGCTCATCCGACCCTCGACCCGAAGTGGTCCGGTGTGGCGAGGCCGGATTGGACCTTCAGGGTGGACCGTGTCCGGCCCACGATGAACCCATGAGCATCGGAATCGTCTTGGCCCTGGTGGCCGCGGTCGGCTACGGAGCAGCCGACTTCGTCGGTGGTCTCGCCGCGCGCGGCGTCTCCCCGTGGGCCGTCGCCCTCGCTGGTCAGTTCGCGGGAGGGTTCGCGATGCTGGCGGTTGGCCTGTCCCTGCCGGGCCAGGCGCGTCCCGCCGACTTCGCGTGGGCGCTGATGGCCGGCCTGGGCAGCTCGGTCGGCACCGTCTTCTTGTACCGCGGCCTTGCGCGGGGCCGGATGGGCGTGGTCGCCCCCGTGTCCGGCGTCGGCGCCGCACTGGTGCCGGTGTTCGTTGGCGTCGCGCTTGGCGAACGCCTCGGCACGCTCACCTGGGTCGGTGTCCTGGTGGCGCTGCCCGGCATCTACTTCGTCTCGCGCGAGGCCGCGGACAAAACCGGACGGTCGCGGGGCGGGATGGCACACGGAGCGCTGGCCGGCCTCGGGTTCGGTCTGTTGTTCGTGGCGCTCGCCCAGGTGCCCGAGTCGGCCGGCGTCTTGCCACTGGCCGCCAACCAGGTCGTGGGGGTGATGTTCACCCTGATGGCCGCCGGGCTGCTGCGGCAGCCATGGGTCCCCCGGGATCGGACCGGGCGCCGCGTGGCCGGCTGGGGTGCCGTCGGCGGACTGCTCGGTGCGGCGGGCACGGCAGCGTTCCTCTTGGCCAGCCACAGCGCCGATCTGGCCGAGACCGGCGTCCTGGCATCGCTCTACCCGGCCGTGACCGTGCTTCTCGCCACAACCGTGCTGCGCGAGCCGTTCCGGCTCAGCCAAGGCCTGGGTCTGCTGGTCTGCGGCGCATCGGTCGGACTTTTGGTCATGGGCTGATCGGACGCGCGATCGGGGAAACACGCACCCATTTTCGCGCACCTTGTCCCCCTCAATCGAGCAAAGAAGCCCTAGAACTCTCGCTACATCGCGGGAGCCATACGAGAAGGAGTTCCAGATGTTGACGCAGGTCGCAGAAGGAGTGCTGGTCCACCAGAGCGAGTTCATCCAGAGTACATCCGTTGTCGTACAAGGCCGGGCCGGCGTATTGCTCATCGACCCCGGGATAACAGGCTCCGAAATGGCCGCCCTCGCGAACGACCTTCGCGACTTGGGCCAACCCGTTGTGGCAGGCTTCTCGACGCATCCGCATTGGGATCACCTGCTCTGGCACGCCAAACTCGGCGTAGCGCCCCGTTACGGCACAGCCCGCTGCGCAGCTGATATGCGAGATCTGCTGTCGAACGCGGACTGGAAGGCTCGCGTAGCCGAAAGACTACCGCCAGACGTCGCCGAGGAGATACCGCTGGACCTGCTCGGCCTCATCACCGGCCTGCCCGCCGAAACCGCGCAGATTCCTTGGGATGGCCTTCAGGTCCGGATTATCGAGCATCCGGCGCATGCCCCGGGCCATGCGGCACTGTTGATCGAGCAACGCGGGGTTCTCATCGCCGGCGACATGCTCTCTGACGTCCTGATTCCGATGCTCGACGGCTCGAACAGCACCAATGACCCGATCGAGGACTACCTCATTGGGCTGCGGCTGCTCGAGGGCGCGGCGGACGACGTTGATGTCCTCATCACCGGTCACGGGTCCGTCGGCGGAGCTGACCAGCTACGCGCAAGGATCAAACAGGACCGCGCCTACGTGCAAGCCCTGCGTGACGCCGGTGTTCCCGACGACCCGCGGATCGGCCCATCGGCCAAGCCCGGCTGGGAGTGGGTAAGCGATGTGCACAACGGGCAAGCCCGGCGCCTCGCCCAAAGAAGCGAAGGCGACGTGACGCCCGGCTAGCGATCCCTCAGCGGCGCGCCCTCCGCGACCATCGATTCGCGGTCAGCTCTTGTTCAGCTCCTGAGGGAGCATCACGAGGATGCCGCCGGGGCGCGGCTTGGCCTAGCGCCGCTGCGGGATCGGCTTGCGGCAATATAGTCGGCCCTGGCGAAGCCGGCGCCGAACTTGCCGCGCACCGCCCGGCATGGTTCGTCCTGTTCGGGCTTTGGCGTGGCAGCAGCACTACTTGTCGGCGCGCTTGTCTTCTGCGTTGTCGCGACGCGACGGTTCTCGCCACGTGCGCGCCGCATACTGACCTGGCTCGTGGCGATCACAGGCGTGGGACTGCTCGTGCGCGGCGTTGCGCCGCAGGTCATCCTCGCTGCCAATGTTGCGGCGTTCGTGGACCAGGTGGGGCAGCTCGAAGAACACTGGAGCCTCATCCTTTGGAATCCGTGGTTCATCTTCGGAGGCGTGCTGTCCATCGCGGCGGCGGCGCTTTCCCTCAGCGACATGCGGGTCCAACCATCGCCGTGGCGGCTCCACTGCGAGACGCCCCACGGCCGGGCGCCCAAGCCGCTGACGCTGCGCCGGTGAGCGTCCAATGACCAGCCGGAAGAACGGTAACGATCGGTTCGTGATTGATGTCGAGACGGGGGTGACGGCTCCGACCAGGTGGTGATCGAGCGCCAATCCGGCGCCCACCGCAGCGAAGGAGAAATTACATGAGCACCCACTCCAGTTCCGCGATCAGCCACCTCGAGGGCGACCCCGCCGCACGCGCCAGCCGAGGCCAACGAGCAACCTCGACTCGCATCCCTGTCTGGCGGGTCGGTCGGGCTGGCGCGAGAGCGGCTGTGATCGGGGCCGTCGTTCTGTACGGCTACGGCGCGACCGCGCGGGCGCTGTCCGTGCCGATGCACGCCGGGGATCCGGGGGGGTCGGCGGCGCAGCCGGTCACGCCTTTGAACTTCGCGGTAGGGGTCGTGTTCTGCACGGTCCTCGGCACCGTGCTCGCCGCCCTCGTGGGCCGGTATGGGAGGCGCCCTGGCCGCACGTTCGTTCGGACGGCGGTCACGCTGCTCGTCGTCTCGCTGGTGTTCCCGCTCGCGGCCAGTCACACCGCCGCCTCGACGCGCGTCTGTCTCGCTCTCGCACACCTGCTCGCCGCCGCGGTCGTCGTCCCGCAGTTGGCCCGCGCGCTGCGCCACTGACCGTCCCGCCCTCGTCCACACCAATCATTTCGGCAAATCCGACCATCATCGAAGGAGCAAGTCATGAGCAAGGTCATCATCGGAATGTCCAAGTCGCTGGACGGCATTGCCGGCGGCACCAGCGCGGCCTTCCCTGAGCTCTACCCCTGGGCAGAGCAGAAGTTCTGCCCGTGGGCCGATGTGCGGAGGCAGGTGAGTCGCGAGGCTGGCTGGATGAGACACAGCGAACACACGACAGACGTGGTGACGGTGCGCGGGCTGCGCAAGGTGTACGACCAGCGGGTCGTCGTGGAGGACCTCGACCTGGACGTGGCCGCCGGTGAGGTGGTCGGGCTGATCGGTGCCAACGGCGCCGGCAAGACGACGACCGTTGAGTGCCTGCAGGGGCTGCGTCGCCCCGACGCCGGCTCGATCCGGGTCCTGGGGCTCGACCCGGCCAGGGACGCGGACCGGCTTCGGCCTCAGGTCGGCAGCCAGCTGCAGGACTCCGCACTGCCCGACCGACTCCGGGTCAGCGAGGCGATCGAGCTGTTCACCACGGCCCGTGCCCGCGATGGCAAAGAGCTGCTCGAGCAATTCGGCCTCGCGCAGCGACGGCGCTCGGCCTTCGCCGCCCTCAGCGGTGGTGAACGACAGCGGCTCTTCCTGGTCCTCGCGTTGCTCAACCAGCCCCGGCTGGTGATCCTCGACGAGCTGACCCAAGGTCTCGATCCCGCCGCCCGGCGCGACGTCTGGTCGGCCGTGATGAAGCTCAGGGACGCCGGCACCACGGTGCTCCTCGTGACCCACGAGCTCGACGAGGCCGAGGCACTGTGCGGGCGGGTGGTCGCTATGCGCTCGGGGCGTGTCCTGGACGCCGGCACTCCCGCCGAGCTGGTCGCCCGGCATGCCCGTTGGGCCGTGGTCAGGTTCTCCGGCGGTCAAGGCGTCGACGAGGCGGCGCAGCTGCGAATGCTGCCCGGGGTGCGAGAGGTGTCCCACCGGGCCGGAGAGATCAGCGTCCACGGCGACCGGGACAGCATCGCCCATGTCGGAGCCTGGCTCGTGCGACGCGGGCCAGTCCCACCCGGTCTTCACGTCGCGATGCCGGACCTGGAGACGGCTCTGCTCACCCTGCTCGCCGGCAGCACTGCCGTGCCGGTGCCCGACCTGACCCAGAAGACCATCCCCAGCTGATCGGAGCAGTTCGATGATCACCACAGCCCAGCTAGCCAGCACCGCCGCGATCCGCCGCCCCCGGTCGACCGCGCGGCGCCTGATCACCACCGAGATCAGGTTGATGGTGCGCGAGCCGCTTACCCTGACCTTCGTGTTCGCGTTCCCGATCGTCACCATGCTCGTGATCGGCGGCTCGTTCGGGAACTCCCCCGACCCGGACTTCGGCGGAGTGGACCCCTCACAGTGGTACGTCGCGTCGTACCTCATCGTCGTGATCGCAGCGACGGGGTTGATCATGCTGCCGGTGCACATCGCCTCCTACCGGGAGCGCGGGGTCCTGCGCAGGTTCGCCGCGTCCGGCTTTCCGCGGTGGACGTTCACGATCGCGCAGATCGTGGTCGGTCTTGCGACGATCGTCGTCGCGGCAGCCGTGCTGCTCGCGGTGGCTGCGCCTGTGTACGGCGTACCCGAAGTTCACGAGTGGTGGCGCACCCTTGCCGGGCTACTGGTCGGCTCGCTGGCCTTCGTCAGCATCGGCGTTCTGCTGGGGACGGTGCTGCCCTCTGCTCGTTCCGCCCAGGCGATCGGCCTGCTGCTCTTCTTCCCCTCTTTCTTGCTCGGCGGTGGTGGCCCACCACCCGACGCGATGACCGCCACGCTGGCGAACATCGCCGATGTGCTGCCGCTGACCCTGGTCACTAACGCGGTGCGCGACCCCTGGCTGGGCATCGGTCACGCCTCGGGCTCACTGGTGGCGGTCGCGGTTTTCACGGTGATCGCCCTGGCGCTGTCGGCCCGGCGAACGGCCCTGTGAGCGTGCTGAGAGTGTCGCCATGAGTGCCATCGCGACGCGAACACCTCACGGCCGGCTGAAGGCTAGGCTGCCCCGCATGGTCGACTGGACGGCACGGTGGGCTGCACCTGCCGCCCTCTTGCCGCTCGTCGTCATCGGGGCGGTGCTCAGCACGCAGGACACCGCTGTGGTCGTCGTGGCGGCGGCGGTCGGCCTCGGAGCAGCGATCGCCGGCGCGGAGGCAGCTCGGTGGTGGCTGCTGGCGGCGTCGTCCACGGCGCTCCTCGCGGTCGCGGCGGCGTGCACCGGGTCGACGGCCAACCTCGGCTGGTTCGCGGTGTGCGTGCTCGCGGCGTGGTGCTCACTGCGCGGCGGTACGACGATCGGTGTCGCGTTCACCGCCGTCGCCACGGTCGTCTTCATCGGCGAGTGGACGCTGGTGGAGGCCGACCTTGGCTGGGCGCCGTGGATCGCCGGCACCGTCTTCACGACCGTCGTGTGCCTGATGGCACGAAGACAACGCGAACTCGTCGACCAGCTGCGCGCGGCTCAGGCCGGCCTCGCAGACCGCGCTCGTGCCGAGGAGCGCAACCGGATCGCCCGCGAGCTGCACGACGTCATCGGCCACGCTCTGACGGTCTCCCTGCTGCACGTCACCAGTGCTCGCCTCGCCCTCGACGAGGACCCGTCGGAGGCCGCCGCCTCGCTGGCCGAGGCCGAGCGCCTGGGCCAGCAGAGCCTGGCCGAGGTCCGCGCAGCGGTCGGTCTGCTCCGAGACGTCGACGGCTCCGCGATGACTCCGATGCCGGGAGCCGATGACCTCCCCGAGTTGGTCGAGAGCTTCCGCCGGGCCGGCGTCCCCATTGACTGCGAGCTGGTCGGCGAGCACCACGGCCTCACTGCGGCGCTCGGGCTGACGACGTACCGGATTCTTCAGGAGGCGCTGACGAACGTCGCCCGCCACGCGCCGGGAGCCCGGACGCGGGTGCTGGTCAGCATGAGCAATCGGCGAATCGAGCTAACGGTGGAGAGTGCCGGCCGGCCCGGTGTCCGCAACCGGGACGGTGTCGGTCTGCACAGCATGCGGGAGCGCGCCGAGGCGCTCGGCGGCAGCGCGTCGGCGGGCCCGTCGGCGACCGGTTGGCGGGTCCACGCGGTGTTGCCGGGATGCCCGGAGCAGCAGCGGGCGGTTCGCCGATGATCCGCGTGCTCCTGGTCGACGACCAGGAGCTGATCCGGGCCGGGCTGCGCGGAATCCTGCGTGCACGCTTCGGTTTTCAGGTTGTCGGCGAGCTTGGCGACGGCGCGGACGTGGTCGCGGCCGTCGAGGAGCTGGGACCGGACGTGGTGGTGATGGACGTGCGGATGCCCGGCGTGGACGGGGTGACGGCGACCCAGGCGCTACAGAGCATCCCCGCCGCCCCGCCGGTCCTGGTGCTCACCACCTTCGAGGACGAGGAGGTGCTGGCCGGCGCACTGAGGGCCGGCGCAGCCGGGTTCCTCCTCAAGGGAGTGCCTGCGGAGGATCTGATGCGCGCCGTACGCACCGTCGCCGACGGTGGCTCGTGGCTCGACCCGGCGGTGACGGGTAGGGTGCTGGCGGCCTACCGCGGAGTTCCGGTGTCGCGTCAGACCGGGACGGCACTCGACGTGCTGACCGCTCGGGAGCGCGAGGTGCTGGCCCTGGTCGGCTCCGGGCTCAGCAACGCGGAGATCGCTGATCGGCTGACCTTGGGCGAGGGCACCGTGAAGACCCACATCGGGCACCTGTTCGCCAAGCTGCAGTTACGCGACCGGGCTGCGGCCGTGGTCTTTGCGTTCGACCACGGTCTCGTCACCCCCGGTTCGGCACCTGGCCCCCCTGCTTCTCGTGGGTGACGCGACCCGGACGACACCGCCTGGAACAAGCACATGTGCGGGGTTTTCGACGAGCCGGATCGCGTCAAGGTGTGCGCAGCATCTGATCGGTGCTCTGTCCAGCAGCAGCGATGTCGCGGCCTTGGTGATCGACATCCCGGAAATCAGGTGCCCGGACACACACTTATCCAGGGCAACGCGGGCCAGTTCACCTCCGTTGAGTCAACTGGTCCGGTCCAAACGCTTCTGCGTATCGGCCACTGCTCGCCATCACGGCCGGATTGTGAGCGTCGACGTAGTCAGCTTCGTCGCCCTCGAACGGGCGTCACCACCAACAGCGACCGAGCGCAGCGACAACTTCGACCGGCACTCGCCCGCTGCTTTGGCGGCCGGGTCGAGCGCGCGGGCCACCTCGGGCGCCTCAGTCACCATCAAATCAACGACCGATCGTCTGCATCGACTCCGTATCCCACTCTTCCTCGAAGTGGTACACCACGAAGGTTCTTGCGGCCCCGTGCGGTTGATGAAGGTGCATTGGACGCTGAGGGGGCGCCTGGGCCAGGGCGCCCGGTCACCGCAAGCGGATCGACTTGCGGCACGGCAAGGGCGCCGTGTCGGTCCCGCGGCGTCGATGCCGTGACGCGGAGAGCTGGGGGTGGCGTCGAGACGGGAAGTCCAGTTGTCTATGACGATGTTCGTTGATCTCCCCGCCTTCGCGGCTTGGCGGTTCGTCGATGCAGTGGACGGTTTCGAGGTCGTCTACGCGAGGTCTGGCCGCCTGCGTGGGCATACGTCGGCTGTCGAGAACGGGCAGGCGTATGCCGTCCGCTACGACATCGCCTTTGATGACCATTGGCGCACACGCGAGGCGCGCGTCGTGTCCGATTCCGTCGCCGGGACGCGCGAGACCGTCCTCATCTCGGACGGTGAAGGCCGGTGGACGGTTGACGGTGAGTCCGCGCCGCAGCTCGACGGCTTGATCGACGTCGACATCGAAGCGTCGGCCTGCACAAACACGCTGCCCGTTCACCGCCTGCCGCTCCTGCTCGATGAGGTGACCGAGGCGCCCGCTGCCTACGTCCGGGCGCTGGACTTGTCTGTCACACGGCTGAGTCAGACCTACCGGCGGCTCGACGATCGTCGCTACGACTACACCTCGGAGGCCGACTTCCGGGCCGTGCTTGAGTACGACTCGGCGGGACTGATCATCGACTACCCGGGCATCGCCACCCGCTTCATCTGACCCGACATGCTCGGGGGACGACGTCGCCAGCCGTTTAACCTACGGAAGCAGTCAACCGCAGCCGCATCGCGGCCCGGTTCCCCGCCGACGATATCCCCGACCGGCGCGCCCTCCCGCGACCATCGATTCGCGGTCAGCTCTTGTTCAGCTCCTGGGCGAGCATCACGAGGATGCCGCTGGGGCCGCGGACATAGGTGAGCTTGTAGACGTCCCCGTAGGTCGCGACGCCGCGCAGCGGGTGGCAGCCGTGCCTCGCGGCGATCTCGAGGGCCTGGTCGATGTCGTCGACCGAGAAGGCGACGCGGTGCATGCCGATCTCGTTAGGCCGGGTGGGACTCGTCTCGATCGCATCAGGGTGGATGTACTCGAAGAGCTCGAGACGACCGTTGCCGTCTGGCGTCTGGAGCATGGCGATGCGGGCGTGGTTGCCGTCGAGGCCGACGGCGGTGTCGGCCCACTCTCCACCGACCGTGTCACGGCCGAGGACGGTCAGCCCGAGGTCGGTGAAGAAGGCGATTGTCGCTTCGAGGTCGCGGACGGCGATCCCGACGTTCTCGAGTTTGATGGGCATGGGTGGCACGGTACCGAGTTGCGGCGATCTCTATTCAGGACCCTGAGCTGCCGGTTCTGCTCCAGCTGGGCAAACAACCGATCCGCAGAATCAGTGTCGCGTCAGTCAGACACCGGGCACCGCGGCGCAAGGCCGTGCAGAGCGGCTTTGCCTAGCGCCGGTGCGGGATCCCGTTACTGGAACGCTCCGCTTGCCGATCGGTCAGGCCGGCCGCGTCAAGCCGTCGTGGCGCTTGCCGCGTAGCGCTTGCGGGCCGCCTCGCCGGAGGTGCCGAGCATGCCGCCGATCGCGGACCAGGACACGCCTGCCTGCCGGGCGGCGGTGACGGCTTCGGCGATGCGTCGCTCGGTGGCGGCGCGTTCGGTGACCGCGTCACGCAGTGCGCGTAGCGGCGCGGCGTCGCGGACGTCAGCCGGCTCGTGGTCGGCGAAGCGGCGCTCGAGCTCGTCGGCATGCTCGAGGATCTCCTGCAGGCTGCGGGGCATGGTCATCACCTCAAGTACTTTCTGCAGGCGGTCATCGCGTGCACGATGACAGGTTCGTGGTCGGTGTCGATGAACCCGAGTTCGATCAAGTGGGCGGAGCGGGTGGGGCCGATGATCATCACGAAGCCCCTCGTCGGGGTCCTCGTAGCTGATCGGGTGGTTGAACGCCTAGAGGATGTAGTCGTCGGCGATGCCGTGTTTGCGGGCGCAGGCAGTGATCAGCGGCTCCCTCGCCAACATACGTTGCCGCCAGCGCTCATGCAACTTAGGTTGCGAAGAACGGCAGAACGCCAGCGCCGGTGGCTGAATTACCTCTCGGGCCGGCCTTCACTTGGAGGTGTGCCATGAGCGCGCTGCTTGTCGGTACGCCCGATGCTAGACCGATCAACAAGATCTGACCGCTCAGCGTGATGCGCGGCTCGGCCTCGGTGTCGAGGCCGAGCGGAGCTACGTCGATCACGGCCTGACCGGCACGAACCGCGAGCGACCCGGGCTACAGGAGGCACTCGCCGCGTGCCTGGCCGGTGACACGTTGGTGGTGACCAAGATGGACCGTCAGGCCCGGTCGCTACCCGACGCGCGAGCGATCGCCGATGAGCTCCCGTTGCGGGGTGTTCTAGCCTCAGCGCGTGCCGACCCGATTCATCCATCCCCAACGGTGGTCTCCACGAGTCGGAGCACAGTGGTGGCTGCAAGGTCGAAGAGGTTCTCGCGTACTTCGGATTGGTTCTGCCACGAGCGCTCATCCCAGATCTCACCCGTCAGGTCATCTCCGCAGTAGACGACCTGCGCCAACGACACCTGCCGAAAGCGAGCCACCGCAGCCAGCGCCGCTGCCTCCATCTCGACAGTGAGGCAACCTTCCGCCCGACGTGACGCGATCTTGTCTGGTGTCTCGCGGTAGGGGGCGTCGGTCGTCCAAGTGCGGCCCGACACGAACGGAACCTCCTTCTCGACCAGCACCTGTTCCAGCACCTCTCGCGCCCCACGGTCAGCGTCGATGTGGCGACCGGCGGGAAGGTAGTGGTGCGAAGTTCCCTCGTCGCGAAGTGACGACGAGACCACCACCAGGTGACCCAAGGTCAGATCAGGGCGAAGGGCTCCCGCTCCGCCGCAAACCACGAACGCGCGGCAACCCATCGCCACGACCTCCTCCAGGAGGGCACCGGCCAGCGGCGCACCGACACCTGAGTGCAGGACCGCAAGACGCTTCCCATCGTGTTCCACCTCAAGGAGAGGGTGCGGACCGTCTTCCCACCGATTGTCAGCGACAACACGAGCGCCTCGACCCTGGACCAGCCGGTCGACCACATCCGCGAAGAAGGTGATGACGCAGGCTTGCGGTACGTCACGGCGACGAACGTGTTCTGACGGTTCGATGAAGGCTCTCGGTGCCGCATCATGCTCCAGGAGTGGACTCGCAACAAGGTCGGGGGGGAACGTCATCGGTGCATCATCACCGGTCCGGTCAACGAGGCAGGTCCCGACATGCCGCGGCCGGCGAACGCCGACGCTGATGTGCGAAGCTCGTGGCGCGCCTCAGTCCTTGCTGAACTCGCAGACCGCGCACGAAGACGGGCTCCGCGAGTTCAGGCAGGACCAGGAGCGCCCAGGTAGACATCAGGGGCAGCGTCCGGGCTCCCTCCTTGGTCGCGGCACGCACAAGCACCCCGTTACGGGAGAGCCGGACCGTGCCACCCCCGCGGTGCGAGATCCGCAGGTAGCCGGGGTCGTCGCCGTCGTCGAGTCCGGCAATTCCCAGGACCTTCCTATCCGTGACTTCGGCGATCGCCCCAACATGTGCGTCTCCCCAGGCCAAGATCCCTCGCCGAGCGACATCTTGCGCCGTTGGTGGCTGATCACCGACCCAGTCCAGCAGCCCCCCAGAACCACCGCTCGTGTGCTGCACAAGATATCCGGGGCGTTCTCCGCGCTTTCCCGCATCGGGTCGTTCGCAAGCGGAACCCGGCAGCGGGTTCGCTTTGCGGGACACCGAGCGGCCTATTCCCGTCCTCTGATGCTGGACGGGGGTCAGTCGGTGTTGTCAGGTGGTACGGCATCCAGTCGCTTCTCGAACCAATGGTGAGCGAACGGCTCGTCATTGAACGCTGTGACCTCGCGATAGCCGGCTGAGCGGTAGAGATTGATCGCCTCGGTGAGCGCTTGGTTGGTCTCCAGATGAAGGGTGTGCACGCCGTGGTTCCGGGCGTGCACTTCCAGGGCGACCAAGAGCCGGCGCCCGAGTCCGAGGCCGCGGACGGAGTCGGCTACCCACATGCGCTTCACCTCCGCAGGCTGCTCGCCGTGGAACTTGATGGCGGCGCAACCGACCGGCTCACCGTGCAGGGTGGCGACCAAAAGCAGCCCGGACGGGGGGGTCAGGTCGTTGTCGGCGGCGGGCAAGCTGAGTGCGGGGTCGAAGCCGGTGTCGAATCGGCTGGCCAGCTCGGTGAAGTAGGACACTAGGCAGCGTCGGGCGTGTGGGTGACGCGGGTCCTGAGGGGCGGACTCCACCATCGAGGCCACAAGCAGCCGCTCCACCTCCGCCATGGCGCTGATCAGGCGAGCGCGCTGCGCGGGGCGGAGCGGCCCGAGCACCGCACTGGCCGCCTGATCAGACCGCCGATCCAGCTCGGCGCGCTCCTGCTCGCCCAACGCCGTGAGCCGGGCGACACGCACCCGGCGGTCTGCCGGATGGCTGTCGAGGACAACGAGTTCGTCGTCCTCCAGCGTCCGCAGTATGCGGCTGAGGTACCCGGAGTCCAGGTCCAGCCGGGCCCGCAGGGCGCGTACGTCGACACCTTTCGTGTCGATTTCCCAGAGCACGCGAGAGTGACCCAGGGGCCGGCCCCTGGACAAGAACGCGTCATCAAGCGCACCGATCCTGTGGGTGACCGTCCGGGTAAAGGCTCGGACTCCCTCGACCGCACGCTCGTCCATCATCTGACCGTAGTCAGAGAATCCATGCCACGCCATAGCTGCTGGCCACCACGGTTCCATCGGGCCCCGTCGGGGACCTTCGCGGGGTCAGGGTCGCCTGCCGGGCTGCCACGACACCAACGCGCCGACAACTCCTGCTCCAGCCCCGACACCCGCAGCGTCCGCTGCACCACCAGCCCACCCGAGGAGGTCACCACTCCTCGCGGGTCGGAATGCAGATCAACGCCTACCACCCGATTACGCTTCACCTACGGAGTGCCTTCCGCGCGGAGTCCTTGAGACGTCGCAATCCCAAGAATCCCGTGCCGGACAGGCACTTCCGTGCGTTATACGCCGTAGTCAACTCCGACGACGAGAAAGCGCGAGGTTAAGTTGGCCGGGTGGGAGAGTTTGACGGGATCCGGTGGGAATCTGCCGGTGAAGGGCCGACGGTGGTGGTGCCGTGGCTCAACATCAACTGGACCGAGATCGATCTGTCGGCGCTCACCGATGAGTTCCAGGTTGTGATCGTGGCCCCGCGGGGGTTCGGGCCAAGCGCTAGGCCAGGCTCGTATGACGGGTCGGGTTTCGTCGCCGAGATCGGTCGAGTTCTCGATCTGCTCGGTGTCGGGTCCTACGCCACCTTCGGGTACTCCATGAACGGGGTAATGGCTGCTCGGCTGGCCATCGCAAACCCACGGGTCACCGCCGTGGCGTGTGGTGGCTTTCCGCTCACCGCTGACCTCGCGGGAATGGGGCAGCGGGCGCGCCGCCTCAACGCTGATGCTCACCAGGACCCGATGACGTGGACAGGGCTGGTGGCGGCCTACGACCCAGAAGCTGCGGTCGCGTTTTGGGACCATGTCGCCTCGCTGCCGCGCGCGGCTCTAGCCGCCCTGAACTGCCCGATGCGGGCGTGGTGGGGACAGCAAGACGCGGTCTTGGCCTCGCTCCTTGCGCCAGACGAACTGGCCCGCGACCTGCGGTGCCGTGGCATCGAGTATGACGTGGTGCCTGGGCTCGACCACGACAGTATGCTCGACCGGCTCGACCTGGTGCTACCGACGATCGCCACCTGGCTCGCCGAGAAATTCAAGCATATCCGTGGCCGCAGTGGAGGCTGACCACTGAAAGATCCGCCGCTGGAACCCTCGAGCACCGAAAGACGTCGTCCGAGTATCAAAGGGACGTCTTTTCAACTGCCCCGCGGCCGGAAAAGGGTCAGGGGTGATTGTACGAAGGTGGCTCTTCGCCGCTTCTACACACCCACCACCAACCTTCGCTACGACCGTCCGCTTCCTCCGAGGGTGGTCGTCACCACATACCCCTGGGCAACTCGCAGAGACTGTCGATGCCGACGTGGTGCCTGAGACCTGCGCAGTTCGATTCCTGTTGTCAGCAACCAGTCCGGCGCGCAGGATGAGCCCATGTCCGACAAGCCAACCCAGCATGCGACCAGCAGATCATCCGCCGACCCCTGGCGCGTTGGCAGACGAAGAGTAAGTGCCCGACCTGCCGCGTAGCGTGGCCTCGGAGACGCAGCTCTTGACGCAAGTGGGGCGCAGTGGAAGCCGCGTCATTCCGCCGCGAGGAAATGTCAAGAGATGGCCCGCCCGCCGAGACCAGGATCGAGCATGCGGGCGCAGCAGACTTCTCAGCCAGCTACCCGAGACAAACAGCGTGATGTGCACTGCCTCGCTCAATCACCGGGCCAAACGCCGAGCAGAGGGGAGTGTGCGGCTTCGGTGATGAATTCGCCTCAGGTCGGCGGCCGAACGCAATCGCGACCTCGTCGATCTCTACGCAGCAGAGCTTGGTGCTCGCCTGCTCATCGCCTGACCACCACATCCGGGTACGACTTCGAAGCCACAAG
>JBBRYB010000026.1:0-47918 GCA_038238115.1 Propionibacteriales bacterium
CCCCCCCGGCCTTCTGGGCCGCCCCGCCCGTGCTTGCCCCTGTTCCACCGGCAAACCCCACGAGGCGAGGCCGCGCAGCACGGCTCGCGGAGGCAGGTGTCGCGGAGCCGGACCGACCGCGGAAGATCCGTATGATGTGCCACGATGGGGCCGTAGCCCAAAGGCAGAGGCACACGGTTTAGGTCCGTGCCAGTGTGGGTTCGACTCCCACCGGCCCCACGACGACCACGGCTCCCACCGGCCCCACGAATCCCCCGGCCCCACGAAACCACCGGCCCCACGACTCCTCCAGGCCCCCCGACTCCTACCAGGCCCCCCGACTCCTACCAGGCCCCAACGACACCACCGGACCCACGACACCACCGGCCCGCCACCCGGCCCTACCAGCGATAAGGGTGACGATTGGCCAACCGCCATGCCAGGCGCGCTACGTGGGCAGCGTGGCCACCACAATCGGCGCGACGGCGCGCAAGGACTTACCCCGGTGCGAGATCGCATCCTTCTCCTCGGCAGGCATCTGCGCGCTCGTGCGGGTTTCGCCCTCGGGCACGAACACGACGTCGTAGCCGAAGCCACCGGCACCGCGTTGCTCGCGAATGATGGTTCCGCGCATCTCTGCGAAGACCACGTCCTCTCCCCCGTCTGGGCGGCACAACGCCACGGCGCAGCGGAACTGAGCGCCCCGACGCTGGTCCGGCACGTCGGCGAGCTGCTCGAGCAGGAGCGTGTTGTTGGCGGCGTCGTCCTTGGCGACCCCGGCCCACCGTGCCGACAGCACGCCGGGCATCCCGTTTAACGCATCCACGCAGAGTCCGCTGTCGTCCGCCAGCGCGGGCAGGCCGGTCGCCGCGACGGCGGCACGCGCCTTGAGCAGCGCGTTGCCGTCGAAGGTCGGCTCGGTCTCGGCGGGTTCGTCGTAGGGCGTCGTGTCGTCGAGACCGAGCACCTCGATCTGCGGTGCAGCGACGGCGAGGATCCGGCGCAGCTCCTCCAGCTTCTTGCGGTTGCGCGAGGCGAGCAGGACGGGGCTTTTCACGACTAGGCAAACGCCTCGCGCTGGATCCGGGTCAGGTCGTCACACCCCTTTGCGGCGAGGTCGAGCAGCGCATCAAGCATCGCACGGTCGAACGGCGCCGCCTCGGCCGTGCCCTGGACCTCGACGAACGCACCGGCACCCGTCATCACGACGTTCATGTCGGTCTCAGCGCGCACGTCCTCCTCGTAGGGCAGGTCGAGACGCGGCTCGCCGTCGATGATGCCGACGGACACGGCCGCGATCGACCCGCTGAGCGGCTCCCCGGACAAGGCGCCCTCGTCACGCAGGTGCGCCACGGCATCGGCCAGAGCGACGTACGCACCCGTGATCGCGGCTGTGCGGGTGCCGCCATCGGCCTGGAGCACGTCGCAGTCGAGCACGATCGTGTTCTCGCCGAGTGCGCGATAGTCGATGACGGCGCGCAACGACCGCCCGATGAGGCGTGAGATCTCGTGCGTGCGTCCCCCGATCCGGCCCTTGACCGACTCGCGGTCCGAGCGGGTATGCGTCGCGCTCGGCAACATTGCGTACTCCGCCGTCACCCAGCCGAGGCCGCTGTCCCTGCGCCAGCGTGGTACGCCGGTCGACGCGCTCGCCGCACATAGCACCCGGGTGCGGCCGAACTCGACCAGCACCGACCCGGCGATGTGGTCGAGCCAGTGGCGACGAAGCGAGATGGGGCGTAGTTCGTCGGCGCGACGGCCATCGGCTCGAGTCATTGGCACGACTGTATCGCCCCGCAGGACCCCGACCGGAGACCTGGTATCCAGTGTTTCGGGCGGCTTGCGGGGTCGATCTGCGCCATGGCGGGTGCTCGGTCGGAAGTGCTGATCAGACGTCGTACGTCGCGCCGGTGGTCGCCAGCGTCACCTCTCCAGCGAAGTGCGGGACCGCCTCGGCCAGTACGGCGGCCGGCGAGTACCACGGCGGGATGTGGGTCAGCACCAGCCGACCTGCTCCGGCCCGCTGAGCCGTCTCGGCGGCCTGCTTGCCGGTGAGGTGCAGGTGGGGCGGGTTGTCGTTGGCGGTCTCGACGAAGGACGCCTCGGCAAGCAGCAGGTCGCAGTCCTTGGCGATGTCCTCCAACGACGTACACGGGCCGGTGTCCCCGGAGTAGACGAGCGACCTTCCGCCGTGGGTCACCCGGATGGCGAAGGCCGGACCCGGATGGTCGACCGGCACGGTCCGCAGCGTGAACGGGCCGACGTCGAAGGGTCCGTCCGGATGCGGGATGAAGTCGAACTCCTTGCTCATCCCCGGCTCGCGCGGCAGGCCGTAGGCGCTCGCCAACCGAGCGGCCGTCCCCTCGGGTCCGTAGACGTTGATACGCCGGAGCGGACCGGCCGGGTGGTACTTGCGGAAGACATAGAATCCGCACAGGTCCAGGCAGTGGTCCGGGTGCAGGTGTGTCAACGCGACGGCGTCGATGTCGCCGAGCTCTGCGTGCCTCTGGAGCGGTCCCAGTGCGCCGCTGCCGAGGTCGAGCAGCAGCCGGAAGGTACTGCCCTCGTACGGCGCCTCCACCAGGTAGCACGATGCGGGCGTGTCCGGTCCGGGAAAGGACCCCGAGCAGCCGACGGCCGTCAACTTCATGCGCCCACCCACGCGAACTGGTCGACCAGGTCGAGCTCGGGCCCGAGGAACCGGCGACCGGTCTCCCGGAAGTCAGCTGGTCGGCCCGTCGTGAGGAACCGGTGGCTCGGCTCGGGAAGGGTGGAGAGCCTCTCCAGGCCGCCTCGAACGAGCAGCGCATAGACGTCCTTGGCAGTCTCCTCCGCGCTGGAAACCAGCGTGACCTCGTCGCCGAGCACGTAGGAGATGACGCCGGTGAGCAACGGGTAGTGGGTGCAACCGAGGATGAGCGTGTCGACGCCCCGGGCGACCAGCGGGTCGAGATAGTCGTGTGCCACCTCGATGAGCTCCGTGCCGCCAGTGACACCCGCCTCCACGAACTCGACGAAACGGGGGCACGCCTGGGTCGTCAAGGTCACCTGCGGTGCGGCGGCGAACGCGTCGTCGTACGCCATCGACGCCTTCGTCGCGGCGGTGCAGATGACGCCGACCTCGCCGCTGCGGGTGGCGGCGACGGCGCGCCGGGTCGCTGGGAAGATCACCTCGACGACCGGCACGGGATACCGCTCGCGTGCGTCGCGGAGCACGGCCGCGCTCGCCGAGTTGCAGGCGATGACCAAAGCCTTGACGCCCTGCTCGACGAGATGGTCCAGGCATTCCAAGGCATACTCACGGACCTCACCGATCGGCAGCGGGCCGTACGGCTGGCGGGCCGTGTCGCCCAGGTAGAGCACCGGCTCGTGCGGCAGCTGGTCCAGCACGGCACGGGTGACCGTGAGGCCGCCGAAGCCGGAGTCGAAGATGCCGATGGGTGCGTCTGCCACGGTTGTGAGAGTACGACGCTTTCGGCGGTCCGCGCCGCAGAGTGCGAGCCATCCCACACGTGAAGGGCGCCGCGCGGGGGGTCAGGAGACCTCGACGGGTTCCTCGTCAAAGGGAAGCGCCGGCTGGGGCGGCGCGTACGCCGGGTCGACGCCGTCGAAGAGACTGCTCACCGACTCGCCCGCGTGGACGCGGGAGATCGCCTCGGCGAAGAGCCCCGCCACCGAGCGGACCTTGAGCTCGGGCCAGTCTTGCGGCCCTGGGACCGTGTCGGTCGTGACCACCTCGCTGACCATGGCGTGCCCACGGAGCCGCTCGACGGCCTTACCGACGAACAGGCCGTGCGTGCAGGCGATGGCAGCCTCGGTACACCCGAGATCACGGAGCTTGTCGAGCAGCTCCACGATCGAGCCGCCGTTGACAATCTCGTCGTCGAGCACGATGGCTTGCTTGCCGGTGACTTCCCCCACGACCGCGTCGATGACCACCGAGTCATCAGCCAGGCGCTGCTTCGACCCCGCCGCCACCGGGACGCCGAGCAGCCGCGCGAACTGGGTCGCTGTTTTTGCGTTGCCCAGGTCGGGTGAGACGACCACGGTGTCGGAGAGGTCCCGGTCTCGGAAATGATCGGCCAGCACACCCAGGGCGGTCAGATGGTCGACGGGAACGGAGAAGAAGCCATGCACTTGCGGCGCGTGCAGGGTCATCGTGAGGATGCGGTCGGCCCCCGCCGCCACCAGCATGTCGGCGACGAGCCTGCCCCCGAGGGAGATTCGGGAGGCGTCCTTCTTGTCGGAGCGCGCGTAGGCAAAGTGCGGGATCACGGCCGTGATCTGCGCCGCGGATGCGCCGCGGGCGGCGTCGATCATCAGCAGCATCTCCATGAGGTGCTCCTGGGTCGGCGGTACCAGCGGCTGGACGACGTACACGTCGCGCTGACGGCAGTTGGCCTGGAGCTGAGCCTGCAGACAGTCGTTGCTGAATCGGCTGATCTCCACCGGCGACAGCCGGACGCCCAACGAGGCGCAGATCGAACGGGCCAGTTGCCGGTGGGCACTTCCACTGAAGACGACGGTCTCGCGCACAATCAACCTTGGGGGGATCGAGCAACCTTGCCGGATCGAGGTGGCTGGTGTGGCTCAGCCTACTCGGGCGGCCCGCGTCGGCACGCGTGCCGACCCAACGACCGAAAATTACGTCGCGACTGGGCTTGGCTGCATGCTTGCATAGGTCCATGAAGGTCGACCAGCTCGATCCCCAGACGCTCGACCGCGACAGCTGTGACGAGCTCGCGGCCGTGGCGAATGCGGCGTCCGCGATCGACTCGCCGCACCTCACCGCGGTGTCGGGGGCACACGAGCAGTCGCGGCTGCGCTATGGGTGGGACGACCGGGGAACAGATCACCTGCTCGTCGCGCGCACGGACGCTGGGGAGCTGGCCGCCTACGCGGAGATCGAGCTGCCACGCTGGGACAACCAGCATCTCGCTGCCGTAGGACTGCAGACACATCCGGGTCAGCGAGGCATCGGGTTCGGAAGCGCTCTGCTCGCCGAGGCCCTGCACATCATCGACGAAGCCGGCAGGACGCTCTTGCTGTCCGACGCCTGGGCCGACAGCCACCGCGCCAGGTTCTGGGAGCGGCGTGGTGTCGAGGGGGCGTCGCGAGCTGCCCAGCGGCGACTCGTGACGGCTGAACTGGACTGGGCGCACCTCGATCGGCTGCTGGCCGACAGTGAGGCGGCCTCGGCGGCCTACGAGATCGTCCCTCTGCCGATGCCAGCTCCCGACGAGCTGATTCCGGGCTTGCTTGACCTGCATCGGGCCATGAACGACGCTCCGCTCGACGACCTCGACATCGAGGACGACGTCTGGACGGACGAGCGGCTGCGAGGCTACGAGCTCGCCATGACGCACCGCGGCATCCGGCTGCAACGGCTGCTGGCACGCCGGCTCAGCGATGGTGCGCTCGGCGGCCACACGGTTGTCGCGGTCGAGGACGAACGACCGTGGCTCGGTTTCCAGGAGGACACCGCCGTCGTTCGAGGACACCGCGGTCACCGTCTCGGCCTACGCCTCAAGGTCGCGATGCTCAAGATGCTCGCCGACGCCGAGCCGCAGATCAAGCAGATCGACACCTGGAACGCCGACTCCAACCATCCCATGATCGCCGTGAACGACGCACTCGGCTGCCGGGTGGTCGGACACGGTCTCGACGTGCAGCAGGAGATCTCCCGGCTGGGGCGCTAGGCCCAGAGTTGGCCGCCGAGGCGCTCCTCGGCCTCGTCGAGAGTCCCCTCGTAGGCACCGGTCGACAGATACTTCCAGCCGCCGTCGCACACGACGAAGGCGATGTCGGCCGACTCCCCTGCTCGCTCGCACTTGGCTGCCTGAGCGAGGGCCGCGTGCAGGATCGCGCCCGTGGAGATGCCGGCGAAGATACCCTCCTTCTCGAGAAGCTCACGGGTACGCCGCACGGCGTCTCGCGGCCCGACCGAGAAGCGCGAGTCGATCAGCTGCGCGTCGTACAGCTCCGGCACGAAACCCTCGTCGAGGTTGCGCAGGCCGTAGACGAGCTCGCCATAACGAGGCTCCGCCGCCACGATCTTTACCTCGGGCTTGTGCTCGCGGAAGAAGCGGCCGGCTCCCATGAGCGTGCCGGTGGTGCCCAGCCCGGCCACGAAGTGGGTGACGCCTGGCAGGTCGGCGAGGAGCTCCGGCGCCGTACCGTCGTAGTGAGCGCGGGCGTTCGCAGGGTTGCCGTACTGGTAGAGCATCACCCAGTCGGGATGTGTCTCGGCGAGCCTCTTCGCGACCCGGACCGCCTCGTTTGATCCTCCGGCGGCGGGTGAGGCGACGATCTCGGCGCCCCACATCTGCAGGATTTGCCGGCGCTCGACCGACGTGTTCTCCGGCATCACGCACACCAGCCGGTACCCGCGAAGCTTGGCTACCATCGCCAGGGATATGCCGGTGTTCCCGGAGGTCGGCTCGAGGATGGTGCAATGCGGCTTCAGCCGGCCCTCCCTCTCGGCGTCGAGGAGCATGCCGAGTGCGGCCCTGTCCTTGATCGACCCGGTGGGGCTACGGTCCTCGAGCTTGGCCCACAGCCGCACGGCAGGCGAAGGCGACAGCCGAGGCAGGCCGATGAGTGGGGTGCCACCGACGGAGTCGAGCAGCGAGTCGAACCTCATCGCGGACGGTTCAACCGCCGGCCACGGCGGGCAGCACGACCACGACGTCGCCGTCGCTCACGGGGGCGCCAAGCCCACCGAGAAAGCGCACGTCCTCGTCGTTGACGTAGACGTTGATGAACCGACGCAGGTCGGCACCCTCGATCAGCCTCTCCTTGAGGCCGGGATGGCCCGACTCGACGCTGTCGATGACTTCCGACAGGGTGCTGCCGCTGCCGCCGACGGCCTTCGCCCCTCCCGTATAGGTGCGCAGGATGGTGGGGATCCGGACTTCAACTGCCATGGGTGATGACCTCGACTTCTTCCTCGGTGACGTCACCATCAACAATGCGGTACGAGCGAAATTCCACCGAATCGTCATCTCGGCCCGACGTCGCCGTCGACACGAGCACGTAGTGCGCGCCGGGCTCGGCCGCCAGGCTGATATCGCTGCGTGACGGGTAGGCCTCGGTCGCCGTGTGGGAGTGGTAGATCACGATGGGTTCCTCATCGAGGTCGTCGAGCTCTCGCCACACCGTGAGCTGCTCGCTGGAGTCGAAGCGGAAGAACGTCGGCGACCGTTCGGCGTTCGTCATCGCCACGAGCCGCATCGGCTGGTCGCTGCCCACAGGTCCGGCCACGATGCCGCACGCCTCGTCGGGATGGTCTCGTCGTGCGTGGGCGACTATCTCGTCGCGGATGGCCTGCCCGATCCTCAACACCGCACCAGCCTAAGCGGCTTGTTGTGGCCCGCTCACCGCTCGACGGCCCTGTCCGCTCCCTGAGATGCCCCCCGGATTGGCGGCCGGCGAGAACAGGCGGGGCCCCGCCCGGAATAACTGTCCTCTCGGGCGGAAGAGCTGGCCCCTCGCCCGGAACAACTGGCCCCTCGCCCGGAACAACTGGCCCCTCGCCCGGAACAACTGGCCTCTCGGGCGGAATGGCTGACCGCTCGGGCGGAATAACTGGCCTCTCGGGCGGGAGAGCTGGGTGGGTTAGCGGCGGACGGCGTCGATGAGCGACTCGAGAAGGTAGCCCAGCCAGCCGTAGATCTCGTACACGGGGAGGCGGGTGTCATCGGGTGGCAGGCCCTCCCAGAAGTCCTCGTCTTCCGCGGTGACGCCAAGGCGTTCGGCCAGCGTGAGCCGCAGGTCGGTGAGACAGCGCATCCAGGACCGGGCCGCCTCGGCATCGAGCTCGAACTCGATGTCGTCGGTGTCGCCCTCGGCGACCTCACCGAGGCTGCTGAGCACGACGGCGGCGTCGGCGACCTTGGCCTCCCGCAGGCTCCGCTCGGTGAAGCGGCGGAACTCCGCCGCCACGTCCTCGTCGTCAGGGGCCGCAGACGGCAGCAGGCGCCGCAAGGCCGGGTCCTCGGGGACCTCGCGTGGCGCGGCAAAGTCAAGCATCGCCTCCAGCGGATCGCTGCCTACCGGCTCGATCGCCTCGCCGTCGCTGAGCAACTCGATCAGCTGGCGCGTCAGGTCGACGATGAGCGTTGCGGCGTAGGGCGGGAGGGCGGCGTACACACCGCCCCTGCGGCGCGAGCGGAACTGTGTCATGTGTCGCTCTTTTGGAGCGTGGCCCACAGCCCGTAGCCGTGCATGGCCTGGACGTCTCGCTCCATCTCCTCACGAGATCCGGTCGATACGACGGCCTTGCCCTCGTTGTGGACCTGCAACATGAGCTTGCTCGCCTTGGACTTCGAGTAGCCGAAGTAGTCGGTGAAGACAAAGGCGACGTACGACATCAGGTTGACCGGATCATCCCAGACGAGCGTGATCCACGGCACCTCGAGCAGCACGGCCTCATCGGCCTCCGGCCGCTCGACCGTCGTGGTTTCCGGGGTGGCGCTCACGGGTCTCATTGTCGCCTAGGCTTCCCCCGTGCTCTCGACCGGCTTGCTCACCGACCACTACGAGCTGACGATGCTGCAAGCCGCGTTGCGCTCTGGCACCGCGCAGCGGACCAGCGCCTTCGAGCTGTTCGCGCGGCGGCTCCCCGCCGGTCGTCGGTATGGCGTCGTCGCCGGCACGGGGCGCGCCCTGGACGCGATCGAGGCATTCTGCTTCGAGCCGCGACAGATCGACTACCTGCGCAGCCACGGCGTGGTCGACGACCAGACCTTGGACTGGCTCGCCGAGTTCCGGTTCTCCGGCGACATCTGGGGGTATGCCGAAGGGGACGCCTACTTCCCCGGCAGCCCGCTCGTCGTGGTGCAGTCGAGTTTCGCCGAGGCTGTGCTGCTCGAGACGCTGCTCCTGTCGATCTTCAACCACGACTCCGCAGTCGCGTCCGCCGCCTCGAGGATGACGGTGGCCGCGGACGGCCGACCCTGCATCGAGATGGGTGCCCGGCGCACCCATGAATGGTCGGCGGTCGCAGCGGCACGGGCTGCCTACATCGCCGGCTTCACCACCACCTCGAACCTGCAAGCCGGGATCGACTACGGCGTCCCCACCGCGGGGACGGCGGCCCACTCCTTCACCCTGCTCCACGACAACGAGCGCGACGCCTTCGTCGCACAGGTGGACTCACTGGGGCGTGGCACGACGCTGCTCGTCGACACCTTCGACATCCGCGAGGCGGTCGCCGCCGCCGTCGACGTGGCGGGCCGCGAGCTGGGAGCCGTGCGGATCGACTCCGGGGACCTCGCCCTGCTAGCTCGAGACGTGCGCCGCCAGCTCGACGACCTCGGTGCCACCTCGACGCGCATCATCGTGACAGGGGATCTCGACGAGTTCTCGCTGGCAGGGTTGGCGGCGGCGCCCGTCGACGGCTACGGCGCCGGCACCTCGCTGGTCACAGGCTCGGGTCATCCCACGTCCGGCTTCGTCTACAAGCTGGTCGCTCGGGCGATGTCCTCGGCGGCTGACTCGCCGCTGCTGCCGGTCGCCAAGAAGAGCCTCGACAAGGTGTCGAGGGGCGGGCGCAAGTGGGCGCTGCGACGTCGCAATGCGGCCGGCATCGCGGAGGCGGAGATCATCGGAACCGGCCCGCCGCCGTACGACCACGACGGCGACGGAGCGGGCGACGACCGCATCCTGCTCGTCGAGCTGGTCAGCAAGGGTCACGTCACCGGCCGGGAGCCGCTCGACGCGGCGCGGGAGCGCCATCGCGCCGCCGTGGCTGAGCTGCCGATGGAGTCACGCAAGCTGTCGAGAGGCGAGCCCGCCATCCCGACCGACTACGTCGAGGACCAGCCAGCCTGAGGATGACCTGGGGACGGCCGGGCAGAAGGGACCGGCAGGAGTCGACGCGGCGAAAGTCTCGGCGACGTCGACACAGGTTCGGCCGTGCGACATCGTGGCAGGTCCGAAGGACGGGTTCATGGCTTTTCGGTGTCAGACCGAGTTGCCGCTACCGTGGTTCCGCCGGCTGGCTGAGACGTCCGGCCGAGGCGCATGGCGAACGGAGACGAGGTCGAGATGAGAGCGCTGATCGTGGCCGACGTACAAAACGACTTCTGCGAGGGCGGCAGCCTGGCCGTGGCCGGGGGGGCCGAGGCGGCCTTCCGGATCGGGGGCCTGCTTCACACGTGGCAGCAGGCCGGGCCGCGACAGCGCGAGTACGGCGTCGTCGCCGCCACTCGCGACCACCACATCGAACCAGGCGACCACTTTTCGGCGTCGCCGGACTTCACAACAACGTGGCCGCCCCATTGCGTGGTCGGCACCGATGGCGCCGCCTTCCACCCCAACCTCGACCCGCAGCCGTTCGACGCCATCTTCCTCAAGGGCGAGCACGCGGCCGCTTACAGCGGCTTCGAGGGCCAGACGAGCGACGGGGTCACGCTCGTCGACTGGCTGCGCGGACACGGCGCCACCGATGTCGACATCTGCGGCATTGCCACCGACTACTGCGTGCGCATGACGGCGCTGGACGCCCTGCGTGCCGGCTTCACCACCCGGGTGCTGACGGAGTACTGCGCCGGCGTCGCCCCCGAGACCACGGCCGCTGCGCTCGAGGAGATGCGCACAGCGGGCATCACCCTGGCCTGACTGTCACGAGCGCGAGCGTCACGACGGAGGCGGGGTTCTATCGTCGTCCGGCGTCGGGGCCGTGGTCCAGCCGACGTCTGACACCCAGCTGCTGCCAAGTGTCTCCAGGGCCTCACGCGCGGTGGCCTGCTGCTCGGTGGCGGCTCGCTCGGACCGGTCCCGCCCGATGAAGCTGACCGCCCAGTGCAGCAGCGTCGTGACGCGGCTCTTGAAGCCGGTGATGTAGACGAGGTGCACCGCGAGCCAGATCAGCCAGGCGATGAAGCCCGACAGGTGGAGCGGCCCGATGACGGCCACGGCGCTGAATCTCGAAATCGTCGCCATGCTGCCCTTGTCGTGATAGACGAAGGGCTCGTCCGCAGCGTCACCCCCGAGTCGCTGCTCGATCCGGTGCGCGGCATACCGCGACCCTTGGATGGCGACCTGGGCAACGCCCGGCAGGGTGTCCAGCGCGATCATGTCGCCCACCACGAACACTTCCGGGTGCCCAGGGAGCGTCAGGTCGGGCAGCACCTTCACTCGTCCGGCGCGGTCGACGTCCGCTCCGGCTTGCGCCGCCACCTGGGCGCCGAGGGGACTCGCCGAGACGCCGGCAGCCCAGATCTTGCAGTCCGCCTTGATGCGGTGTTCGCGTCCGTCCGGGTCCCTGATGGTGATGCCCTCGGCATCGACGTCGGTGACCATGGCGGACGTGCGGACCTCCACGCCGATCTTGGTCAACCGGTGTACGGCCTTGCGCCCGAGCCTCGGACCGAACGACGGGAGCACCGCCGGACCCGCATCGAGCAGGACGATCCTCGTGTCCGCGGGGGAGATCCGACGGAAGTCCGACTTCAGCGCACGGTGCGCCAGCTCGGCGATCTGGCCGGCCATCTCGACACCGGTCGGTCCGGCCCCGACGACGACGAAAGTCATCAGCCGCTCGATCTCGGCAGGGTCGTTGCTCAGCTCCGCCAGCTCGAACGCCCCGAAGATCCTGGCCCGCAGCTCCAGGGCGTCGTCGATGCTCTTCATCCCGGGAGCGAAGTCCGAAAACTGGTCGTTGCCGAAGTAGGACTGGCCGGCCCCGGCAGCGAGGATGAGGCTGTCGTACGGCGTCTCGTTCACCCGGTGCAGCACCTCCGACCGGATACACCTGGCCGCCAAATCGATCGACGTGACCTCGCCGAGGATCACCCGGACGTTGCGCTGACGACTCAGAATCTCCCGGGTTGCCGGCGCGATCTCGCCCTGGGACAAGACACCGGTCGCCACCTGATAGAGCAACGGCTGGAACAGATGGTGGGCGGTCTTGGCGATCAGAGTGATGTCGACATCGGCGCGTTTGAGGGCCTGGGCAGCGAACAGCCCGCCGAATCCGGAGCCGACTATTGCCACCCGATGCCGGCTGGGCGTCGTGGTCGGTGGGCTGCTCACTGTTGACCTCCTCGTCGGCGACGGTCGGTCGAACTGACGTCCGTTTCCACCGCGCCCACGATGGCACATGGGCCGCTAGCCTCAACCGCCGCGGGGCAACAGCGCCGCAACCCCCGGGAGGGTGACAAGCACGACCAGCACCCGAACGGTATGGAAGATCCCGACCGCGGTGGCGTCTTTACCCCGGTCCGCCGCCACGCCGACGACCGCGGACAGGGCTCCGGGTGACGTGGCGAGGAGGTCCTCCGGAGGTGCGATCCCCAGCCGGCGCAGCACCAGGGTCACGCCGATACCGGCAACGATGATGAGCCCCGCGGCCAGGACGGCCGGCAGCAGGTAGCGGCTGGTCTGGCTCAAGCTGGTGCGAGTGATTCCTGCACCGATCGTGGCACCCAGCACGATGAGGGCCGCACTCTTCACAGGGCTAGGTATGACGATCTCGGCCGTGCCGGTCATCAAACTCCAGGTAGCTGCTCCGATCATCGCGCCGATCACGATGCCGCCGCTGAGGCCGGACCACTGCAGGAGCAGCCCGCCGGCCGTGGCGGAGAGGAGCAGGGCAACGACGTTCATCGGATCTCCTGTTCGGTGCGGCGAGGCGCCAGTCTGTCAAGCGCGGAGGACCATCGCTTGATGGAGGGGCGTGGCTGCTGGCGCGATCGTCTCGATGCGCCTAGCGTGTGCATCGCCCGACTACGCTCCTGGGGTTTCAGTTCGAATGGGAGGTTGTGGTGTCTGACACCGCGTCGAAGCGACTGCCGGTCGGAGTCGCCGTCATCGCAGGGATTCTGCTGGCCATTCCCGTGCTCGCCCTCCTCATCGTGAGCAGCTACGCCAAGGATGGGCCCGAGCTGTGGGGCTTTCCGTTCTTCTACTGGTATCAGTTCCTCTGGGTCTTCCTCGCGAGCGCCTTCACGTACAGCGCCTACGTGGTCATCGGCCGGGCACGGCAAGGCCGTGACGAACGATGAGCACAACCTACGTCGCAGCCACGAACATCGACGGGGTGGCGCTGGCGGTCCTCATCTTCTTCTTCATCGTCGTCACCGTTGGCGGCTTCTGGGCGGCCCGGTGGAAGCGTCCGCAGTCGATGGAAAGCCTCGACGAGTGGGGTCTCGGGGGTCGCGGCTTCGGCGTCATCACGACCTGGTTCCTGCTGGGAGGCGACCTCTACACGGCGTACACGTTCGTCGCCGTGCCCGCCGCGATGTTCGCGACGGGGGCTGTCAGCGGCTTCTTCGCGGTGCCCTACACGATCGTCGTCTATCCCCTGATCTTCATCTTCATGCCCCGGCTGTGGTCGGTGGCCCACAGCAAGGGATACGTCACGCCCGCCGACTTCATCCGGGGACGTTACGACTCGCCGGGGCTGTCGCTGGCCGTCGCCGTGACCGGGATCCTCGCCACCATGCCCTACATCGCGCTTCAGCTTGTGGGCATCCAGGCCGTGCTCGACACGATCGGCCTCGGCGGACAGGGCAACGTGATCGTGCGTGACCTGCCGCTGTTCATCGCCTTCGCCGTGCTCGCCGCCTTCACGTACTCGTCAGGACTGCGCGCCCCGGCGCTCATCGCCTTCGTCAAGGACACCCTGATCTATCTCGTGATCGTGGTCGCCGTCGTGTGGGTGGCGATCAACCTTGGCTTCGGTGACGTCTTCGCCGCCGCCGAGAAGAAGATGAACACACCGACTCCGCCCGGGTCTGCGTTGCCGACGGTGGGGACGTTCATCCCCGGTGACACGTCCTACTGGGCCTACTCCTCGCTCGCCCTCGGCTCGGCCCTCGCGCTCTTCATGTACCCGCACTCCATGACGGCGGTGTTGTCGGGTCGCACCCGCAACACGATCCGCCGCAACGCCGCTATCCTCCCGGCGTACTCGCTGCTGCTTGGGCTGCTGGCGCTGCTCGGTTTCGCGGCGATCGCCGCCCAGACGTCGGTGTTCGGCACGGACGGGCTCGCGAACGCCCAGCTCGCCGTCCCGCACCTGTTCCGAGAGAACTTCCCGAGCTGGTTCGCTGGCATCGCCTACAGCGCTATCGCGATCGGGGCCTTGGTGCCGTCCGCGATCATGTCGATCGCCGCCGCGAACCTCTTCACGCGCAACATCTACACCGAGTACCTCAAGCCCGACGCGACGCCGAAGGATGAGGCCAAGGCGTCGAAGATCACCTCACTCGTCGTCAAGTTCGGCGCCTTGCTGTTCGTGCTCGGCCTCGACAAGCAGAACGCCATCAACATGCAGCTGCTCGGCGGGGTCTGGATCCTGCAGACATTCCTGGCGATCGTCGCCGGCCTGTACACCCGCTGGCTGCACCGCTGGGCGCTGATCGTCGGATGGGCGGTCGGCATGGTCTACGGCACCATCTCGGCATACAACGTCACCGTGCCGCGCGTGACGACGAAGCTCGTCAACGGGGAGGCGGTCACTGAGTCGCAAGGCTTGCGGCACTTCGGCGGCTCGCTTGCGAACTTCCCCTTCACCGAAACGAAGGTCTACATCGCGCTCACGGCACTGCTGCTGAATGTCATCGTCTCCGTCGCTCTGACGCTGATCCTGCGGGCGCTGAAGGCACCGTCCGGAACCGACGCAACCCGGCCAGATGACTACTACTCCGATGCACCAGGCGTTGCGATCCCGGTCGCGGGCGAGTACCTCGGCGACGACCCGAAGGTGGATCCCCGTCCCGCTTGACGCGACCGACCCGCCGGCCGCCGCCCAGGTTGCGGGGCTCGGGTGTGCCGGCGGTGGCGTCCAGCCCGGGTGTCTTCCTCCCGCACCGCGACCGGCAGCGCGGCGCCGAGGTTGCGGGGCTCGGGTGTGCCGGCGTGGGGTTCAGCCCCGATGTCGAGGCGCCACAAAGTTGCCGGTCTCGCAGATACGCCGCTGCCACTTAATCGGAGTCCCAACTTTGTGGCTCCTCGACGTCCTTCCTCCCGCACCGCAACCGGCAGCGCGGCGCGATCATCGCCGCCACCGCCATCGCCTCCGCACCGCAACCGGCAGCGCGGCGCCCAGGTTGCGGGGCTCGGGTGTGCCCGCGGTGGCGTCCAGCCCCGGGTGTCGAGGCGCCACAGAGTTGCCGGTCTCGCAGACGTGCCGCTGCCGCCTGACCGGAGTCCGGCAACTTTGTGGCTCCTCGACGTCCTCCTCCCGCACCGCGACCGGCAGCGCGGCGAGGCACTCAGAGGTTCCCGCGCGCCTCCTGCTCGCGCTCGATGGCCTCGAAGAGTGCCTTGAAGTTGCCCTTGCCGAATCCAAGGGACCCGTGCCGCTCGATGAACTCGTAGAACACGGTCGGGCGGTCACCCATGGGCCGGGTGAAGATCTGCAGCAGGTAGCCGTCCTCGTCCCGGTCGACCAAGATGGAGCGACGCTTGAGCTCGTCGATGGGCACTCGGACGTTACCAATGCGCTCGCGCAACTCCGGGTCGTCGTAGTAGGAGTCCGGTGTGGGCAGGAACTCGACGCCGTTGGCCCGAAGCTGGTCGACGGTGGCAAGCAGGTCGCCGGTCGCCAACGCGATGTGCTGGCAGCCGGCGCCGCCGTAAGACTCCAGATACTCGTCGATCTGCGACTTGCGCTGAGCGACTGCGGGCTCGTTCAGAGGGAACTTGACTCGATGGTTGCCGCTCGAGACGACCTTGGACATCAGCGCGGAGTAGTCGGTGGCAATGTCGTCGCCGATGAACTCCGCCATGTTCACGAAGCCAAGAACCTTGTTGTAGAACTCGACCCACTGGTCCATCCGGCCGAGCTCGACGTTGCCGACGCAGTGGTCCACGGCCTGGAACAGCCGCTTGGGATGGCCCTGCGGTCGTTGCACGGTGGTCTGAGCAGCGACGAAGCCCGGCAAGTATGGCCCGGAGTAGCGAGAGCGGTCGATGAGCGAGTGCCGGGTCTCCCCGTACGTCGCGATAGCTGCCAAGCGCACCGTGCCGTTGTCGTCGCTGACGTCGTGCGGGTCCTCCAGGACAGTGGCGCCCATGGCCCGGGCGTGGTCGATGCACTTGTCGACATCGGGGACCTCCAAGGCGAGGTCGACGACCCCGTCGCCGTGGCGCCGATGGTGGTCGAGGAGATCGCTGTGTGGCGTGACGCCGCCGCGGAACACGAAGCGTGCAGAGCCGGACTCCAGCACGTACGCCTTGTGGTCGCGTACTCCGGTCTCGGGCCCGGCGTACGCCACCAGATCCATCCCGAGGGCCAGCTGGTAGAACTGCGCGGTCAGCGTGGCGTTGCCGACCACGAAGACGACAGCGTCCATGGCGGTGACCGGGAACGGGTCCTTGCTGGCGTCGTAGTCGACGAGGCCCACCAGTTGCTTGAGCTGCTCCAGGGTCAGGTCGGCCTTGATCTCGTCGGGCGTCAGGGTTTCAGTCATGGCCAGATCATCTCCTGTCCGGGCAGTATGTGCAACAGTCAAGCTAATCGCTCTACACTGTGTCTAGTTGTGCTAGGAATAATGTCGCTGAACTGCACATCCTGCGTAGGTCTAGCTGACAGCCCCGTATGCCCCTGCTGACCCCACGGAGACGAGATGCCCCCCGACGAGCTCGACGCAAGCCTCGTGAGACTGTTCGCCCAACAGCCACGGACCAGTGTCCTGGAAGCGTCACGCCGCCTCGGCGTGGCACGCGGGACGGTCCAGGCGAGGCTTGACCGGCTGGAGCGCACGGGCGTCGTACGCGGGTGGGGACCCGAGCTGGAACCGGAGGCGATCGGATTCCCGGTTACCGCCTTCCTCACGCTCGAGATCCGGCAAGGCGGTGGCCATGACCCGGTGGCGCAGCACCTCTCGCTCATCCCCGAGGTCCTGGAGGCACACACCGTGACCGGGCCGGGTGACCTCTGGTGCCGCGTGGTGGCGAGGTCGAACGCCGACCTTCAGCGCGTGATCGACACCGTCGTCGCTCACCCGGGAATCGAGCGATCAGCGACGATGATCAGCTTGTCGCGACAGATCGGCCATCGGGTACTTCCTCTCCTCGAGGCCGCGTCGACGTCCACCAAGCGGGGGGACTGAGTCGACGTCCGGAGGCGGCGGCACCGAGTCGACGTCCGCCGGGGCAGAAGCAGTGAGCTCGAGGCGTGGTGACACGTATCTCATTGTCTGCAAGACTGACCGCCGTTCACCTCCACAACGGATCGTCCGGCACGTTCCTGCCGGTGAAGGGTGGTTTCTCATGGCGACAGTTTCCTTCCAGGGCGCGAGCCGCGTCTATCCCGGTGCGACAGCCAAGGCCGTCGACCGGCTCAGCCTCGAGATCGGTGACGGCGAGTTCATGGTGCTCGTCGGACCGTCCGGCTGCGGCAAGTCCACCTCCCTGCGGATGCTCGCAGGGCTCGAGGAGGTGTCCGAGGGACAGGTCCTCATCGGCGACCGCGACGTCACCAACCTGCCGCCCAAAGACCGCGACATCGCCATGGTGTTCCAGAACTATGCCCTCTACCCGCACATGTCGGTGGCGGAGAACATGGGCTTCGCACTCAAGATGGCCGGCGTCGACAAGGGTGAGCGCGACAAGCGGGTACGCGAGGCCGCCGAGCTGCTCGGGCTGAGCGAGCTGCTCGACCGCAAGCCGAAGGCGATGTCGGGTGGCCAGCGTCAGCGCGTCGCCATGGGTCGGGCGATCGTTCGGAGCCCCCAGGTCTTCTGTATGGATGAGCCATTGTCCAACCTCGACGCGAAGCTGCGCGTGACGACGCGGACCCAGATCGCGTCCCTTCAGCAGCGTCTTGGCGTCACCACTGTCTATGTCACGCACGACCAGGTCGAGGCGATGACGATGGGCGACCGGGTGGCTGTCATGAAGGACGGCATACTCCAGCAGGTCGACACTCCGCTGGCGCTCTACGACAACCCGGTGAACCTGTTCGTGGCCGGTTTCATCGGCTCGCCGGCGATGAACCTTCTGGACGCGACCTTCAGCGAGTCCGGTGCATCCGTCAACGGACACGACATTCCCGTACCGGTCTCAGCGGCCGAACGTGCCCAGCACACGGGCCCCATCAAGGTCGGGATCCGGCCGGAGAGCTTCCGTGTCTCCGAGGGGCAGGAGGGTATTCCTGTCAAGGTAACGATCGTCGAGGAGCTCGGCGCCGACGCCTATCTGTTCGGGGTCACCGATGACGGCGTGGACTCCTCGATCGACGCGGGCACCGATGTGGTGATCAGGATCGAGGCACGCCGCCACTTCACCCGCGGCTCCACGGTCTACGTGACAAGCGACCCCAACAACGTGCACGTCTTCGACACCGAGACCGGTGAGCGCATCGGTTCACGTGAGGCGGCAGCGACAGCGCGCAGCTAACCGGGCAGTGGCTTGCCGGACGCCAGGCCTGCGGGGATGGTGGCGACGACGAGTGCCGCGAGGACCGCGAACGCTCCCCACACACCCAGTGGGCTTGCTGCGAGTACGCCGATGACCAGCGCACCCATGGCCGTGCCCATATCGAAGGCGGCATTCCAGACGGCGCTCGCGACTGCTCGGTCAGCCGCGCTGATCCGCGCGAACGTGGACACAAGGGTGATCGACTGGACCGCGCCGTAGGCACCTCCGATCAGCAGGCAGGCCAGCAACGTCACCGCATCAACGCTGGTGGTCAAACCCGTTCCCAAGGCCAGTACGCCGACGGCCGCGACCCCGCAGGTGGCGAGCAGCGGCCAGGTGCCGCCGACCCGGTCGATCAGGATGCCCGACCGCCAACGCGCCAGCGCCCCGCTGAAGCCGTACAGCAGCAGGCCAGCGGAGGCGACATAGCCGGTCGAGCGTTCGATCGGCAGGAACGTCACGACCGCGCCGCCGACGATGGTGAGGGCGCAGAGGACGGTAGCCGGAGCGAGCGTGCGGACGACGGCCAAGCGGGTGTCCGGCGCAGCGGGGGCAGCCTGATGTCCCCGGGCGTGCGTCTCACGGCGACGACCGTTCCAGGCTAGTGCGGCTCCGAGGACCGGCAGCGTCGCGATCATCGCGATAGGCCAGAAGCCCACCCGCTGCAATACCAGGACCGAGAGCGGGATCATCACGAGGTTGGGCACGGCTGCCGCGAGGCCGTAGAGCCCGCTGACCTGTCCGTGTCTGCCAACGGGAGCGACCTCACTGGTCATGATCGCGCCGGTTACGGTGACCACGGCGAAGCCGAAGCCGCGCACCACGCAGACGGCGTACAGCGGAAGTCCAGTGCTCGCCCAGATGAGGGCGGGTGCCGGAAGCCCCAGTGCGACCAGCCCGACCGACATCGTCACCGAGGTCGACAGCCGGCGCAGCAGCCGGGGCACCAGGGGCTGACACAGCACCGTCGCCGCGAGCATCACGGTCGTGGTGGCACCCGCTGAGCTGGCGGAGGCCCCCTTCGACGCCGTGTACGCCGGCAATGACGACAAAGTAACGAAGAAGCCGCAGAAACCCAGGGCGGACATCGCCATCATCCGCAGAACTGGAGCCTGCCTGATCAACGGGCTCCGGTCTCGCGACACCACGGGCACGCCCCCTCACCGGGCCTTGGCGGTGGTCCTCGGGACTCTCCAGGCGGTCCGCGGCGCCGGGGGGACGAGGCGCCGCGTCATGGCAGCTGCACACGTGTGGTCGGCGTCAGGTTGTCGCTCGCTGTGCCCACCGAGACCTCGAGCGCGCCCGGCTCGAGGCTCCAGCTCTGCTTGTCGACGTCCCAGTCCTCCAGGACCCGCCGCAGCACCCGGACGGTCGCGTGCGTCTTCTCTCCCGGGGCGAGCTCGACAACACGCGACCCCGCGTACCACATCACCGGACGGGTGATCGAGCTGTCTGGCCGAGAGCAGTACGCTTGAACCACCTGGCGTCCGCGCCGCCCACCGGTGTTCGTGACCTCGACGTCGACGAGCAGGCCGTCCTCGATGTGCTCCACCGCCGGCTCTCCCAACGCCCAGGAGGTGTAGCCGAGGCCATGCCCGAATGCATAGGCGGGGCAGACGCCAGCACGCCGGAACGCGCGATAGCCGACGTCGAGCCCCTCGGCATAGACCACGTCCCCGTCGACGGGACGGGGGGACGCGAGGGGAGCGCCCTCGTTGGCCGGCCAGGTCATCGGCAGCCGACCGCCGGGCTCGGCCACGCCGATGAGCACGTCAGCCAGTGACGTCCCCATCTCCTGCCCGCCGAACCACGGCAGCAAAATGGCCGCGACGTCGTCTCGCCACGGCAGCAGCACCGGTGCACCAGCGTTGACCACGACGACCGTGCGCGCATTGGCGGCGGCGACGGCACGGACGAGGTCATCCTGCCTGCCACCGAGCGCGAGTGTGCTGCGGTCGAAACCCTCCGACTCGTCCTCTGGAGAGGTGCCCACCAGCACGAGCGCGACGTCGGCACCGCTCGCCGCATCCGCTGCCTGCGTGATCAGCGTGTCGTCGTCGGGGGCGACCGCGTCGAAACCCAGGCGTGGCGCGGCGACGGTGTGCGGGGCAGGCAAGAAGTCGAAGACGACGTCGACACCTTGACCCGAACGCAGGCGAAGCTCAACCAGGGCCTGCGGCGGCATCGACATCGACACGACCGCGTCGTCGGTGATTCCGACCAGGTCCTCGTCGACGCGCAGTACGCCGTCGACGGTGATCCGCGCATGCCCCACTCCGGCGCCCGCAAGCACGTAGTCGCCGTCGGCCGGCGCGGTGATGCGGGTGCTGACCCGGTAGCCGGCCACCTGGTCCTCCGGCACGCCGACAGGGTGGCCCATGCCGTAGACAAGGGTGTCGGGGTGGCTGCGCACCTGCGATCCCACCGTCTCGCCGTGGGCGTCGACGAACTCGACCAGGACCACCCCCTCTCCGCAGGGTGCCCGCCCGAACTCTCGGCTCAGCGGCCGGACAAGGGTGCTCGGGCGGGCGCCTTCGGCGTACACGACCTCCACCTGATCGAATGCCTGCTCGATCGCGTGCAACGGGATCGCCGCATATGGCGCGATGACCGCTGCACTCCCGCCACCGTTGATCCGTGGGTTCAGCGCCGCCGGTCCGATGACCGCGATGCGGGTGAGCGTGGCGGGGTCGAGCGGAAGGACGTCGCCTTCGTTGCGCAGGAGCACGGTCCCCAGCGCGCTAGCACGGACAAGCAGGCGGCGGACCGCGGGAGCATCTGGCTGCGGCGGCGTACCGAGGGTCCCTGGGTCGACGAGCGGGGCGACGCCGTCCAAGGCGCCCACCCGGGCGGCCAGCCGTAGCAGCCGCACCACCTTGTCGTCGACGGCCTCCTCGCTGACTGCCCCCGACCGCACTGACTCGAGCAGCCCCATCGACCATGCGGTGCGCGGCCCGGGGAAGACGAGATCCACACCCTCGCCGGCGCTCTTCTCCACGCCGCGGACGGCCCCCCAGTCGGAGATGACGAAGCCGGCAAACCCCCACTCACCCTTCACCACGCTGTTGAGCATCGGCGTCTCGGACCCGAGTGTCCCGTTGATCGCGTTGTAGGAGCACATCAGGCCGAGCCCGTCGGCGTCCCTTACCACCGCCTCGAACGGCGCCAGGTAGACCTCGCGAAGCACCCGCTCGTCCACGACCGAGTTCGACCTCAGCCGATCCGTCTCGGCCTCGTTGGCGATGAAGTGCTTCACCGTCGTCGCGGGACCCTGGCTCTGGATGCCACGGACGACCGCCACCGCGATCGAGCTCGTCAGCAGCGGGTCCTCGCTGAGCGCCTCGAAGTGCCGTCCGCCGTACGGCGTGCGTTGGAGGTTCACGGTGGGCGCGAGGACGACGTCGACGCCCTTGCGGCGAGCCTCCGACCCGATCAGGCGACCAATCTCCTCGGCGAGCTCCGGGTCGAAGGTCGAGGCGATCGCCGTCGTCGACGGGGTGTTGGCTGACGTCTCGTCCTCGGACCAGCGCACCCCGCGGACGCCGACCGGGCCGTCGGAGACGACGATCGAGCGGAGCCCGATCGCGGGAGCCGCGTGGGTGCTCCAGTGGTCCTGCGCGGAGAGCAGCCTGACCTTCGCCGCGAGGTCGAGCGCGCCGAGCCGGGCGCTGATCTCCGCTTCCAGCGCTCTGTCGCCGGCGGCGGGCGTCGCGTCGCCCTCCATGCTCAACAGCACCTCCGCGTCCTTGCGACCGGCCCCGCTGCCCTCTGGCGCCATCTGCTCCACGCCACCGGCCCTGCCGGGCCTGAGCCTATTACGCTGCCGTGTGACCGCCGTCGCGGGAGCGAGGATCAGGTCGCGGGGCGGACCCGGAAGGCGACGAAGGTGGCCAGCAGCATGACGGCGAACGACACCGCAAAGATCCAGGAATAGAGCTCGGTAGGCGCGAGCGTGCTGCGCCCCAGGGCGTACAACACTCCGGCGCCGCCGATGACGAGCAGGCCGCCAAGGGAGTCGCTCATCTGGATAGCGGCAGAGTTCGCGCCGCGGTCGTCGGGTGGTGAGAAGTCGAAGAGGAGCACCGCGTTGCTCGACATCGACAGACCCATGCCGAGACCCCCGATGAGCAGGCCGACACCGGCGGTCCAGGCGGGCACCGTGACGGCATCGGTCACCACGGCCGCCGACGCGGTGAACAGCACGCCGACCGCGGCCACAGACGAGCCGAGTCGCACCAGGCCGCTGCGCCTCATTGTCAGCTGGGAGCGGCCCTGCCAGGCGGATCCGGCCGACCAGCCCAGCGCCGTACCCGCGACCGCGAGACCTGCCAGGGTCGGTGTCGCGCCCCGGTGCTCAACCAGCATCAGCGGCACGAACGCCTGGCAGCTGAAGAAGCCACCGGCCGTCACTCCCCGAAACGCGATGACCGATGGCAGCCCCCGCTTCAGCCGTAGCGTCCCAGGCGGGAACAGGGTCCGTGCGGACACCACAACGAGTCCGAGCCCGACCAAGACAGCGGCCCCGGCGGTGAACCAGTGCGCATGCTCAGCCGCGAGACCGGCCCACTGCATCAGAGCCGCGCCGACCGCCATCGCCGCGGCGAGCCATACCCGTCCGGTGCGGCGGGTGTCAGATGCTGTCGTCCGCGACAGTCGCGGGAGTACGGCGAGCAGCGGGATCGGGATCAGCGGCGCCAGGGACAGGAAGGCCCAGCGCCACGAGACGTACTGCGTCAGGCCGCCGGCGATGAACGGGCCCACCACCGACGGGACGACCCAAGCCGTCGAGAGCAGCGACATGATCCGGGGGCGGTGCGTCTCGGGATAACACTGCGCGATCATGACGTACACCGCGACGATGGTGAAGCCGGCGCCGAGACCCTGCACGACGCGACCGCAGATCAGCATCGGCATAGAGGTGCTGAGGCCGGACAACACCAGGCCGGCGGCGAATGCGGCGCAGCCGCCGATCACGGGCAGGCGCGGACCGATCCGGTCGCAGACCTCCCCAGCGACCCCGTTGGCGAACATGGCGGCACCGAGGAATCCGGTCAACGCCCACGGATAGAGCCTGAGGCCGCCGAGCTCACGTGCCGCCACGGGCAGCGCTGTCGCCACGGCCATGAACTCGAAGGCGATGCCGAGGATGAGCGCGAAGATCCCCGCTGACAGGGCTCGGTACTCAGGGGAGAAGGCGCGGATCGTCGAGCTGGCGGGGGCACCGGTCGTCGTGCGGCCGCTCAACCGAGGCGTCCAGGCCCGGGCACGGGGCCATGGCCAGGGCCAGGCCCAGAGCGCAGGGCGGCCCACGACCGGATCATGCGCTTGACCTGCCCCTGCGTGAACCGGTTCATGCAGGCGTCGTACGAGTAGTCCATGAAATTGTGCACCGGGTCCAAACCGCGCGCAGAGCAGGTGTTCCGGTCGACGGGACAGGCGTAGTTGGGCTTGCCCTCGGCGGGTGTGTCCGCCACCAAGTCTCCGCGCCTGCTGCAGCGGCCCGCGAACGTGTGGAACAGCCCGAACCAGTGGCCGATCTCGTGCACCGCCGCATCACCTGCGCTGTAGCGGCCACCGCCTCCGCCGGGAAGGGTGCGGCGGGCGATCACGACACCGTCGAGCTTCGGTTGGCTGCGATATGCGGTCGGCTGGGTCGCCCAGCCGAGCAGACCCGCCGCGTTGTCGCCGATGTAAAGGTTCAGGGCGCGGGCGCCACCGCGATGCAAGGCCTGCTTGGCCCGTCGCTCGGCCGTCGTCCCCTGGTCCATCCGATACCAGGCGGGCTTGCGTGACACATCGACGCCGGCGAGTCGGAACCGGAAGGGGGCATTGGCACCATGCAGGCTCTGCCGGCCAGAGTACGCGTCGTTCAGGACGGCGATCTCGCGCACGATGCGGCTGCGCCGCACGGCGCCGTGGGTTCCGGTGCGCAGCACGTGGACGTGGACAGCGATGAGGCTCGGCCGGCTGTGGCCAGCTGTCCTGTCCGACGAGTCGGGGCCGTCGGACTGGCGGAGTCGGTCCTCGGCGCGACCGAGCGCCGCGTCGGAAGCCGAGATCTGCGCGCGGCTCATCTCGTCAGGGTCCACCACTGACCCGCCACCGCGCCCGCGGGCTAGCACGTCGTGGCAGTGGCCATGGCGCGATGTGTCTGGCCCTGACAGCGAGACCGGACGGTTGTCACCCGCGGCTGCCGGCTGGTAGGGCAAGGCGGACAGCCCGAGCACCACCACCACGGACGCGATCGCGGTGCGCATGAGCCCCCTGACGACGCCTGTGGCGTCACTCGTCGTCGTCCTCGCCCTTCGACAAGGATTCCCAGACCTCTTTGCAGGCCGGGCACACCGGGTACTTGCTGGGATCACGGCTCGGCACCCAGACCTTGCCGCACAGGGCGACGATCGGCGTACCGAGGACCATGGCCTCGGTCAGCTTGTCCTTGCGGGCGAAATGACTGAACCGGTCGTGGTCGCCCTCGTCGACGGACTCCTGGGTGCGGCGATCTTCGATCGTCTCCGCTCCGGGGCTCAGCTGCGTGCTCACCAGCCGAGTCTACGCCCCGTCATTGCGCTGAATGGCCTACAGCCAATCCGGTCGCATGACAGCATGCACGGCATGAGCGTCTGGTTCACCGCCCTCCTGGCGCTGCTGATCGGCTTCGGTCCGAGCGCCACCGCGGAGTCGGCCAGTCGCCACCTTCCGCCGGCCAACGCGACTGTCGACTACCAGCTCGGCGGGGCGTACCGGCTCCCGCCTGGTGTCACCGTGGTGACGCGCGACCGCACGGAAGCTCCTGCGAAGGGTGCCTACAACATCTGCTACGTCAACGCCTTCCAGACCCAGCCGGGCTCGCTGTCCTGGTGGCACCATCACCATCCCGGTGCCCTGTTGAGGGACAAGGGACGGCTTGTCCCCGATCCTGGCTGGAGGGGTGAAGTGCTGCTCGACACCTCGACACGTCACCGTCGGCAGGTGATCGGCACAGTCATCGGGCGCTGGATCAGGACATGCGGGAAGGACGGCTTCGACGCGGTCGAGCCCGACAACCTGGACTCGTACAGCCGCTCGCATCATCTGCTGACGAAGGCTGACAACCTCGCTGCCGCGCGGCGGTTCGCCAAGGATGCCCATGCCGCCGGCCTTGCGATCGCCCAGAAGAACTCTGCTGAGCTCACCAGGCGCCAGCATCGGGTCGCGGGTTTCGACTTCGCGGTCGCGGAGGAGTGTCAGGTGTGGCACGAGTGCGGCGCCTACCGCGCGATCTACGGCAAGCACGTGATCGAGGTCGAATACACCGACAACGGCCGCCACGCCTTTCACCGCGCCTGCTCCGATCATGGCCGCTCGTGGTCGATCGTGCTTCGTGACCGGATGCTCCGCACTCCGTCCAGCTCCCACTACACCTACCGCTCCTGCTGAGCTGCTGTAGGTCGACCGCAACAACTGGCCCCTCGACCCGAACAACCGGCCCCTCGACCCGAACAACTGGCCACTCGACCCGAACAACTGGCCACTCGACCCGAACAACTGGCCGCTCGACCCGGAAGGGGACTTAGTTCATGGTCGGGTCGTCGGGGAAGGTGGCGAGGTATGCAAGCTCCCCCGGCTGGCGGCGCAGGATGGCGCGCCAGAGCCGGCCCGGCTCGGGATGGAGTAGGTCGCTCTGGATGGGGTCCACGACATACCAGGAGCCCTCCTCGAGCTCCGCCTCGAGCTGGCCCACCCCCCAGCCGGCGTAACCCGAGAAGACCCGGACGCCGACAAGGTCGGGCAGGAGCAGGCCCGGTTCGGCATCGAGGTCGACGAGCCCGTAGTCGCCCGCCAGCTGCTTGAACCCAGCCGCTGGACCGGCGCCGATCGACAGCCCCACCGCGAGGGCAGCCTCGGGGGCGACGGGTCCGCCGCTGAACAGGAGCTGAGGCTGGCTCACCACCTCCGCCCAGCCGGGCAGCACCGCGCTCAACGGCAGCTCCGAAGGCCGGTTGATCACCACCCCGAGGGCGCCGTCAGCATCGTGGTCCAGCAGCAGGATCACGGCCCGCGCGAAGTTCGGGTCGATCAGCCTGGGCGTTGCCACGAGCAGCTGGCCGGTGTGGTAGACCATCGCTCACCTGACGGCCTGAGCGGCGTTCCGGACGGCAGCCGCGACCACCTTGTGGACCTCTTCGTGGAAGACGCTCGGGATCACGTAGTTCGCGTTGAGCTCGTCGTCGGTGACGGTCGAGGCGATCGCGCGAGCGGCCGCGACGAGCATGGTGTCCTCGATCGTCGACGCCGACGCGTCGAGCAGGCCGCGGAACACCCCGGGAAACGCCAACACGTTGTTGATCTGGTTGGGATAGTCCGAGCGGCCGGTCGCGACCACCGCAGCATGCCGACGCGCCTCGGCCGGGTCCACCTCGGGGTCGGGGTTCGCCAGGGCGAAGACGATCGCGTCGTCATTCATCTTCGCGATGTCGTCGCCGTCCAGCACGTTCGGCGCTGACACGCCAATGAAGACGTCGGCGCCATGCACTGCGTCTTTGAGCGAGCCTTCGAGAGATGCCTTGTTCGTGTGGTTGGCGATCCATTGCAGTGAGGGGTTGAGGTTGCCCCGGCCGCCGTGGATCACACCGTCGATGTCGGCAACCACGACGTCGCGAGCACCCGCGGTGATGAGCAGCCGGAGGATCGCCGAGCCTGCCGCCCCTGCGCCGGACATCACGATCCGCACGGCGGACAGGTCCTTGCCGACCACGCGGAGCGCGTTCGTCAGAGCAGCGAGTACGACGATGGCGGTCCCGTGCTGGTCGTCATGGAAGACAGGGATGTCGAGCAGCTCGCGCAACCGCGCCTCGATCTCGAAGCAGCGTGGTGCGGAGATGTCCTCGAGGTTGATGCCGGCGAACACCGGGGCCAGCACCTGAACCGTCCGCACGATCTCGTCGACGTCTTGGGTGTCGAGGCACAGCGGCCATGCGTCGATCCCGGCGAAGCGTTTGAACAACGCTGCCTTGCCCTCCATCACCGGGAGCGCCGCCTCCGGCCCGAGATTGCCCAGCCCTAGGACGGCGGAGCCGTCGGTGACCACAGCGACCGAGTTGCGCTTGATGGTCAGCCTGCGGGCGTCACTCTTGTTGGCCGCGATCGCCAGACAGACGCGCGCCACGCCGGGGGTGTAGACCATGGACAGCTCGTCGCGGTTGCGGATGGGGTGCTTCGAGGCCGTCTCGATCGTGCCGCCGAGGTGCATCAAGAAGGTGCGGTCGGACACCTTGTGGACGTCGACCCCATCGATCTCCCGCAGCGCCGCCACGATGGTGTCAGCATGATCAGTGTCGCGAGCAGCGCACGTGACGTCGATGCGTAGCTGGTCAACACCCGACGCAGTGACGTCGAGGGCCGTGACGATGCCGCCGGCCGCCTCGACGGCGTTGGTCAGCTGGCTGACAGCAGTGCCACCGGCGGGGACGACGAGTCGAACGGTGATCGAGTACGACACGGAGGGTGCGGCCATGCGCCCATCATGACAAAAATCGCGATTGCCCGCCTGACCCCGGGGCGCCTGGATCGAGGCACTACTTTCCCAGCGCGACGCTGCCCGAGCCCGATGGCACCAGCTCGATCCAGGTGCGGCCCGGCGGCAAGGAGACAGCCGTGCCGTCCTTCGTGGTCAAGGAGAGCTCGCTCATCTTGTCCTTCTTGGTCCACGTGATCTGCATGGCCTGGTCCCCGTGGGCGAGCACTCCAGCCCCCGTACCGAACAACTCCGTCTCTGGGACCGGGTTACCGGCCGGGTCGCGGTAGCCCGCGTCGACGGTCCGCACCCGCAGGAGCAGCACATTGTCTGCGACGAAGTCGTTCCCTGACGTGGCGAAGGAGTCTGGCCGAACCCAGCCGTCGGCCGTGTGCTTCCAGCGGGTGGTGTGGCTCCCCGAGAACGTGGCGGTGATCGTGCGCACCGAGATGTCACCGGAGAAGTCGCTGCTGGAGCCGAAGGGAAGGTAGGTACCACCCGGCACCTGCCACCGGCTTCCTGGCTGGGCCGCCAGGACGCTCAGGTGGCTGAACAGGTTGTAGGGGGAAGCCCGGCGGTTGTCTCGGTAGAAGCCGATCCCGGAGGCATCCTCGGTAAACGTCGAGACACCGGCTGACGCCAGCCGGGTGACGGTCCGGCGCGCGCCGCCGGAGGCCACCAGGTCGCCGGCCGCCGGCTTCACGATCCCGATGTCGGAGGCGCGCATGGACCGGACCGGACCGACGTCGCGGGGGATCTCGGAGTAGAAGAACACGGCTAGCCGGGTCAGCCCGCCCTCCACGAGCTCCTCCACGATCAGGTCGGCTGAGCCGAGCCCCAGCTGGGGCGCCGAGTTCGGCGTGTTGTCGACCTTGACGACGTATACAGGGTGGGCTGGGGCGTCGCCCTGCAAAGACTCGCCCGTCAACGGCCAGATGCCGCTCAGCGAGACGGCGTTTGCGGTGCTGGTGGCGTCCCTCGGACCGCCGGTGGCGCTGATGTTCCTGGTCTGGTCGCCACCACCGCCACAGGCGGCCACAACGAGCATCGGCACGATCGCGACACCGATAGCGGCGATGTCACGCGGTCGACGTTGTGGACGTGGGCGGGGCCGACCGGTTGACATGGCCTCAGTGTGACGCAGGGCCGCCCACAACCTGGGCGGCCCTGCATCCTGGGCGTGTCTCGACGGGGGTTACCGGCGGTGTCGCAGCGTGCCCGCGAACCACGACGAGGTCCAGATGGGATCGCGCTGCACGACGGTCCCGGAATGAGGCGAATGCAGGACGTAGCGCTGGCCATGGTGGCGACCGAGGTAGATCGCGACGTGGTAGACGCTGCCGCCGCTGTGGAAGAAGATCAGGTCGCCGCGGTGCAGGTGCTTCTTGTGGATGTGGCGCGCGTACCGCGCCTGGGCGTCCGACGTGCGAGGCAGGTTGAGCCCCGCCTTGCCGTACGCGTACATGGTCAGGCCGGAACAGTCGAAGGCCGAAGGGCCGTCCGCGCCGTAGACGTACGGGTCACCCTTCTGGTGGATAGCGACCTCGAGACCATGGTGGATCTTGCGGTCGCGCTGGTTCTCACCAGCTTGGGCGGGGGCGGCGACGAACAGCGCGAGGGTAAGGGCGGCGACGATCAGGAAGGGGGCGGCGACGATCGAACGACGCCAGGCTGCGATGGCAGGCATGAAGAGGTCTCCTTCTCACGCCTGCGAGGTGAGCTGTCGGGTTCGGGTGAGAAGGTGCCCGGCCGCCATCAAGGCGACTTAACCCCAAGCACACGTGCAACCATGTGCGAAGCACATAGCCAAACCGTGTGCGGAAGTGGGTCCCCCACTCCTGCCCCGTGTGAGAATCAATTTCATTCGACGGATAGGTTCATGTGCGTTGAGGGGCAGGACTCGGCGTTCAACGCACGTGCTGTTCACTCTATGGAACCCCGCGATTCAAGCACACCTGACACCAAATCGAAATTCCGGCGCGGGTTCGTGGTGGATTCTTAGCACGCGGGTCCGGACACGACCGACACATCACGACTTACCTCCCCGATGGCGTCTCGTCGCCAACCGGCACTGTCGGTCGACGAAGGAGTGCACGGACGAGCGCCTGGGTCGCGGACAAGCCACCGAGCATCGCGGCGACCACCACGAAGGACGAAACGCTGAGCTGTGCCAGGCCCGAGACACCGTGGCCGAGGTTGCAACCTCCGGCGATCCAGCCGCCCGCGCCCAGCAGGAACCCACCGCCGGCGAGCTGGACGTAGCGGACCCGTGTCTCCCCACGAGCCCAGAATCCACCCGCTGCCCGAGCAGCGACGAACCCGCCGACGACGATGCCGACCAGGAACGCCAGCAGCCACCAGTTCGGCGTGCCATCGGCGACGCTCGCCGACGCACCGACGGTGCTCGGCCCGAAGGAAGATCCCCCGAGCTCCGCCAGGATCCAACCCGCGACGGTCGCGACCGCCAGCCCCGCGCCCAGCATGGGCCAGCTCCACTGCCAACGGTGAGCGGGCTGGTCACGCCCGCGCGAAGCTCCGAGGAGCACGAGCACCGCGACGAGGAGCGCCAGAGCCACGACGAGCCGCGGGGCCCCCATCAGTCCTGGGAGGGTGGCCTCGTCTCCGCCGCCGAGGACCGTCGGCCCGGGTACGGCAACCTGGCGCGCGACGAGCTCGCCGCCGACCCACGCCAGCAGGCCCACGAAGGCGCCCAGCATGCCGGCCCCCAGCTTGTAGAAAAGGCCGGAGACGCAGCTGCGCGCGATCGCCATACCGGCGCCGATGACCAGGCCGCCGACGATGTTGGCGACGGGGCGAAACGCCAGTCCCCGGTTCAGACCGTCTCCCAGGGGAAGCAGAAACACCACCGAGAGCCCTACAGCCGCCACGGCCACCCCGAGAAGCCAACCGCGAGCGAGAAACCAGCGGCCGCTGAGCACGCCGCTGCCCATCGCGTGGAAACAGATCTGGCCGCGCTGGAGGACATAGCCCATCGCTAGGCCAGCCAGCCCACCGGTGATCACCGCGCCGAACACCTGATGGACTCCCTCGCTCGGCGGCTGTCCCACGCCACGCTACGCGCCGAGGTGCCGAGTGGCTCCCGTTCGTGGATACGGCACGCCGACGTCGGCCGAACGACGGCGCACGAAGGGTGCCACATCGTCGGCTTGCATCGGCTTGGCCAGGAAGTAGCCCTGAACGTGGCTGCACCCCGCGGCAACGACGGCGCGACGCTGTTCGGCCGTCTCGACGCCCTCGGCCACCGTCCACATGCCGAGGTATCCGCAGATCGACGTGACCGCGTCGAACAGCGTTTCGGCCACCCGTACCTTGTCCGTCGACGCCGCAGTCAGCTGCATGACCAGCGACCGATCGAGCTTGAGCCCGTCGGCCGGCATCTGTGTGAGCTGTCCGAGCGACGAGTAGCCCGAGCCGAAGTCGTCGATCGCCACCAGCACTCCGAGCTCCCGCACGCCCTGCAGGTTTTCTGTGGCGCGGTCGAAGTTCTCGACCAGGTCGGTCTCGGTGAGCTCCAGCGCCAGCCGGTCCGGTCGAAGCTCGGCGGACTCGAGAGCCCCCCTCACATCGGGCTCGAGAGTCCCCACCGACAGATGGGCGGCTCCGACATTGACCGACGTCGCGATGTCGATGCCCTGGGACTGCCACCGGGCTGTCTGGTGGGCCGCCTCGGCCAGCGCCCACCGGCCAAGCGGTACGACGAGGCCGGTCTCGACGACGAGCCGCATGAACGACTTCGGGAGGAGCAGCCCACGCGTCGGATGCTGCCACCGGATCAACGCCTCCACCGCGGTGACGGCGGCGGTCCGCACACTGAAGATCGGCTGGTAGTACAAGACCAGCTCCTGGCGAGGAATCGCCTCGCCGAGACCGGCAATCAGGTGGAGTCGTTCACGGGCCACCGCGCGAAGCCTGGGTTGGAAGACCCGACAGCGGTCGCGCCCGTCGGCCTTGGCGGCATACAAGGCGACGTGGCCGTCGCGAAGCAGTCCCTCGGCTGAGGTCTGGGCCGCTGATCCCGCCGAGATTCCCACGCAGGCAGACAAGGGCAAATTCAATCCGGCGACCGCCAGTGAGGAGCGCAGATCCTGTCTGACCTGTTCGGCGGTCGTCGACGCCTCGTCGGTATCGCAGCCCGGCATCACAATCACGAACTCATCACCACCGATGCGCCCGACGACCTGCTCGCCGTCCACCGACTGTGCCAACCGAGCAGCCACCTCGCGGAGAACGGCATCTCCGATGTCGAGCCCGAGGCTGTCGTTGACGTCCTTGAAGCCGTCGATGCCGAGATAGACCACCGCGACCGACTGCCTGGCGTCAGCCTTGGAGAGCTGCTGACGGAGCTCTTCGAGGACAGCGATTCGGCTCGCGAGGCCGGTAAGATGGTCGCACCGAGCGGCTCGCACGACTTGCGCGTCGGAGCGGACCCAGCGGGTGATCTCCGTGTGGGTGATGACGACGCCGGCGTGGTCCTGCAGCGGGGCGCACTCCAGCTGGAACCATCGCTCGCCGTCTTCAACCCGGCACGGGTAGTCATAGCTGAACCGATCCGTCCGCCCGTCCGTCACCGCCCGCAGGCCAGCCACCACATGGGCCGCGTCGACGTCGCCGGCGTTCGCGGCGGCGTCACAGACCGCGAAGTAGTTCGTCGCGGCCGCCGCCGACCCCGCATCCTCTGCCAATGCGTGGTCTGGCACCGCGTCGTCGACTGCGCGAAACGAGGTCCATACCCGGTTGCTCACCCGAATCGTTCCGTCGTCGGCGAGCACGACGGTTGTCGCGGGCATCGACGTCAAGACGGCTCGGATGAACGCCGGCGAGGCGCCTCGGCCAGTGCGCAGGCGTCGGCGTTGACTGATGTCGCGAAGCAACGTCGCGAGTGTCACGCCGCTCGAGTCCCGCGACGACTTGTCTTCAGACATCGACGCCACCATGCAGGTGTGAGGGGAAGCGGACCGGTTTTTCAGTTCATGCGCGTGTCAGCGTACAGCGATCACGTGGTCACGGCGAGACAAAGTTTGTCCGATAACCGGATAGCCCGGAACCTCCCCCACGACGAGCAGCCCTCCGGACGTCTGGGCGTCGGCCAGCAGCACCAGTTCGTCCTCGTCCACGCTGGCGGCCAGATGAGGGCGTACCCAGTCGAGGTTGCGCCGGCTGCCGCCCGGCACATAGCCGGCGGCGGCAGCCTCGCGGGCACCGGACAGATAGGGCACGGCACTCGTGTCGACCTCGGCCGAGACCCCGCTGGCCCGGGCGAGCTTGTAGAGATGACCGAGGAGCCCGAAGCCCGTGACGTCGGTGGCGCAGACGACGCCTGCGCTCCGCGCGGCCCTCGACGCGTCGCGGTTGAGCGTGGTCATCGCGTCGACGGCTTCGGCGAACCACTCGCCGGTGACCTTGTGCCGGTTGTTGAGGATGCCGAGCCCGAGCGGTTTCGTCAGCGTCAACGGCAGACCCGGGACCGCCGCGTCGTTGCGCAGCAGCCGGGCGGGGTCGGCGAGGCCGGTGACCGCCATGCCGTACTTCGGCTCGGGGTCGTCGATGCTGTGCCCGCCGGCCAGGTGACAGTTCGCCGCACTGCAGACATCGGCTCCTCCGCGGAGCACGTCTCGAGCCAGCTCGAACGGGACGGTGTCGCGCGGCCAGGCGAGCAGGTTGACTGCCACGAGCGGCTCGCCGCCCATGGCGTAGACGTCGGACAAGGCGTTGGCGGCGGCGATGCGCCCCCATTCGTACGGGTCGTCGACCACGGGTGTGAAGAAGTCGGCCGTCATGATGACGGCACGGTCACCGTCGATGCGCACGGCCGCCGCGTCGTCACCGTTCTCAACGCCGACGAGGAGGTCGTCGCCCTCGCGACTCACCGGCAGGTCGGCCAGGACCCGCTCAAGCTCACCGGGAGGCACCTTGCACGCGCAGCCCCCACCCGAGGCCGTCTGGGTCAGCCGGATGCCGCTCGAGGCCGTGGTCACCGGCTCAGCGTACGGTCCACCCGCTCACGCTGCGGAACGACTGTGTACTTCGGGTCCTTGGCCGACGCCAGCCCCGCCTGGAAGACGGCGAAGCGGGTCAGTACGGAGGCACCGGTATAGGCCAGGCCGGCCAGGGCACTGACGGCCCGCGACCGCCCGCCGAGCAGGGTTCCGGCGGCGGCTGCGACGCTCAACGCCTTGGCAGCGTTCAGGAAGCGTCCCGGCCGCCCCTGCTGGTAGGGCTCCGCCACCATCCCCAGCCGTCGTTGCATCTGCTCACCGGCGGCGACCTCGACCGCCGTGCCCATCAGTGCCAGCCGCCTCGCCGGTGCCGCCTCGTCGACAGGGGTCGCGATCATGGCGATGCCAGCGGCCGCCGCAGCGCCGCTCCCGGCGAAGAGGAACGGCATCTCCCGGTAGCCCTCGTGCCACGCAGGCACCGCCGTGTTACAGATCAGCGCCGCGGTGTACGTCGCCAGGGCCGGACCCAGCGCGGCTGCGCCAACTCCGGCGAGGCGCCCGATGCGCGGCGCCAACCCTGTCACGTCGGATGCCAAAGCGGCCGACGAGAAGGCGGCGAACGGCGTCAGGATCCACGAGCCGACCGACAACGGCGACGTGGGTTTGAAGACCCTCAACATGTTGAGGAAGCGCTCGGGACGACCCAGGTCGTGGATCAGCGCGACCGTCCCGAGTGCGGCGCCACCGGCGGCCGATACCCGGGCGACCCGTTGCAGTGCGGGTCGATTCGAGGCGGCCGCGCCCTCGGCAAGAACCGCCGAGGCCCCCGCCAGGCCGCCCAGATACAAGTAGAGCGGCACGTCGGGCTGCTTCCACACCGGCGCCTTGAGGATCGAGCGCCCGTAGTACGACGAGAAGTCCGGGTCGGGGACGAGACGTTGCTCCTTCACCGGCGTCTCCCCAGGAACGTGGCGGCGCCGACTCCAAGCAGGCCGATCGCTGCCTTCCCGACGTGGCGCCAGATGTCCGGCAGGTCGCGCGTCGTCACGACAGGGTCGGGTGGCAGGCCATAGACCTCGGGCTCGTCGAGGAGCAGGAAGAAGGCTCCGTCGCCACCGACGCCGTCCTCCGGGTCCTGGCCGTAGAGCCGGGCCACGTCGACCCCGCGGGAGTGCAGGTCCTCGACCCTGCGCTCGGCACGCTCGCGGAGCTCGTCGAGCTCGCCGAACTGGATCGAGTCGGTCGGGCACGCCTTCGCGCAGGCCGGCTCCTCCCCCACCGAGAGACGGTCGTAGCACAACGTGCACTTGAAGACGCGGCCGTCCTCCTTGCGCTGGTCGATCACCCCGTACGGGCAGGCCGGCACGCAGTAGCCGCACCCGTTGCAGACGTCCGGCTGAACCACCACGGTTCCGAACTCGGTGCGGAACAGCGCGCCGGTCGGGCAGACGTCGAGGCAGGCCGCGTGGGTGCAGTGCTTGCACACGTCGGACGACATCAGCCAGCGGACACCGGCGTCCGCCTCCAGACCACCCTGTGGGTCTGGCGGGCCGAAACCTGGCATGCCCAGGTCGGTTGCCGGGGCGGCCGCTGGAGGCGCTGTGGGCTGCTCGACGAACGCCACGTGCCGCCAGGTGTCGGCGCCGAGCGCAGCGGTGTTGTCGTAGGACATCCCGGTAAGCGTCAGCCCGTCATCGGGGACGCCGTTCCACTCCTTGCAGGCCACCTCACATGCCTTGCACCCGATGCAGATGCTCGTGTCGGTGAAGAAGCCCATCCGCGGTGGCGGGGCGGCGTAGCCGGCATCGGTGCTCACGTCGTGAAGCGGTCCGGACAGCTGCTGTCGGCTCATGCCTGCCTGCCTCTCATCTGCGCCGCCCTTCCTGGACTCCGGCTTGGTCACCGGCTTGGTCACCGGCTTGGGCACCGGCCGGCTCACTGGGTTGGTCACCGATGGGCAGCGCCGTACCGCCGGCGCGCCGACGGTAGTCCTCGACGTGCCTGGGCAGGGCCGCCCCACGCGGGCGCCGGCCCGGCTGGATGTCGCATGTCCCGACCTTGTCCTGGATGTGCACGTTGGGGTCCAGCGTCACGTTCACCAGGTCGTTGGGCGAGTCGCCGGTGGTGAGACCGCTGCCTCCCCAGTGGTAGGGCAGGCCGACCTGGTGGATGACCCGGTCGGCCACCCGCAGGGGACGCATCCGGTCGGTCACCAAGACGCGGGCCTCGATGGCGTTGCGGGCGGTCGTGATCGTCGCCCAGCCCAGGTGGGTCAAACCCCGCTCCTCGGCCAGGGCCGCCGACACCTCGCAGAAGAACTCCGGTTGGAGCTCCGAAAGGTAGGCCAAGGTGCGGCTCATCCCACCGGCGGTGTGGTGCTCGGTGAGCCGGTACGTCGTGAAGACGTACGGGAACACGGCGCTCTGGCTAGGGTTGAGCGGGTTCTCCCGACGTGGATAGGACTCGCGCGCGGGGTTGTTCTGCTGGGCGTACAACGGGTTGCCGACCGGCGACTCCGGCGGCTCGTAGTGGGCGGGCATCGGCCCGTCGGCCAGCCCCGTCGGTGCGTACAACCAGGCCTTCCCGTCCGTCTGCATGATGAACGGGTCCTGGCCGCCGATCGCGTCGGGACCGCTTGCCCCCTGCTGGGGCACGTGGTCCGGCGCCCGGTCGGGGATGAAGTCGGGCACGTCGTGGCCCGTCCACGTGCCGTTGTCGGCATCCCACCAGACATAGGCCTTGCGTTCGCTCCACGGCTTCCCGTCGGGGTCCGCTGAGGCGCGGTTGTACAGGATCCGGCGGTTCGCGGGCCAGGCCCAGCCCCATTCGGGCGCGACCCAGCTCTGCTCCTGACCGGGCTTGCGGCGGGCCGCCTGGTTGACCTCGTCGGCATACGCACCGCAGTAGATCCAGCATCCGCACCGGGTGCTGCCGTCGTCCTTGAGCTCCGTGTACGCCGACAGTGCCGACCCTTCAGGTCCGGTCCCATTGACCTCCCGGAGCACGGCGTCGGCACTCGGCTCACGCTCGGCGCCTTCCTCCGGATAGTCCCAGGTCAGGTCCAGCAGCGGGCGGTCCATGGGGTCGGTGGAACCTTCGAGCTTCGCCCGGATCCGCTGGCCCAGGTGGTAGTAGAACGACAGGTCGCTGGTCGCGTCGCCCGGCGGCTCGACCGCCTTGTGGTGCCACTGGAGCATGCGCTGGGTGTTGGTGAACGAGCCACTCTTTTCGGTGTGAGCGGCTGCCGGCAGGAAGAAGATCTCGGTGCCGACCTCGTCCGCGCGCATCTCCCCGGTCTGGACTTCCGGGCCGTCCTTCCAGAACGTCGCGGACTCGATCATCACGAGGTCACGTACGACCAGCCAGTCGAGGTTGGCAAGACCCAGGCGCTGCATCTTGCCGTTGGCCGACCCGACCGCGGGGTTCTCCCCGACCAGGAAGTAGCCCTTGACCTTGCCGTCGATCTGGTCCATCACCGTCGTGTAGGTGCCGTGGTCGCCGGTGAGCCGGGGCAGATAGTCGAAGCAGTAGTCGTTGTCGGCCGTCGCCGCGTCGCCCCACCACGACTTCAGCAGGCTGGTGGCGTAGGCCGGCATGTTGCCCCAGTACCCGGTCTTGCCGGCGTCCGCCGCGACGAACTCCGCCAGGCCCTGGTGCTGCGCCGCGTGCGGCATCGGGATGTAGCCCGGGAGGATGTTGTAGAGCGTGGGGATGTCGGTCGAGCCCTGGATGCTGGCGTGGCCGCGTAGGGCCAGGATGCCCCCTCCCGGGCGCCCGATGTTGCCGAGCAGCAGCTGCAGGATCGAGGCCGTCCGGATCAGCTGGACGCCGGAGGCGTGGTGCGTCCAGCCGACGGCGTAGCAGAAGGCCGTCGTCTTGTCGCGGCCGCTGTTGGCGGTGATCGCCTTGGCGACCGCCAGGAACTGCTCGACGGGTATGCCGCAGACCTGCTGCACCATCTCGGGGGTGTACCGGGCGAAGTGCCGCTTGAGGATCTGGTAGACGCAGCGCGGGTGCTGCAGCGTCTCGTCGCGCTGGGGCTTGTGCGGGACGGAGGGCCCGCCCGAGCCGGCCGCTTCCGAGCGACTCGCGTCGTGGGCCAGCTCGTCATCGGCGCCGCCGGCGCCGGCATCGGAGCTGTCTGGCACGCCCGGCTGCGACGGGTCGCGCTGGCCGGCGGCCGGTGCCGACTCCTGCACCCCTTCGTACTGCCAGGAGGTGGAGTCGTAGCTGCCGCTTGCCGCGTCGTAGCCGGAGAACAGGCCGGCGAGGTCCTCGGTGTCGCGGAAGTCCTCTCCGACGATCGCCGCGGCGTTGGTGTAGGGGACGACGTAGTCACGGAAGTCGAGCTCGTTGCTGAGGACGTAGTTGACGAGGCCACCGAGCATCGCGATGTCGGAGCCGGCGCGCAGCGACACGTGTAGGTCCGCCACGGCCGAGGTGCGGGTGAAGCGCGGGTCGACATGGATGATCGTCGCCCCCCTCGCCTTGGCCTCCATCACCCACTGGAAGCCGACCGGGTGACACTCGGCCATGTTGGAGCCCTGGATGACGATGCAGTCAGCGTTGGCGAGATCCTGCTGGAATGTCGTGGCGCCGCCCCGACCGAACGAGGTTCCCAGACCGGGAACGGTTGAGGAGTGTCAAATCCGGGCCTGGTTCTCGATCTGCACCGCTCCCATCGCGGTGTAGAGCTTCTTCATGAGGTAGTTCTCCTCGTTGTCGAGGGTCGCTCCTCCGAGGCTCGCTATCCCCATGGTGCGTCGGACCCGCTTGCCCTCCGCCTCCCACTGCCAATACTCCTTGCGGGTCTTGATGACCCGTTCGGCGATCATGTCCATCGCCTCATCGAGCTCGAGGTCCTCCCACTGCGTACCGAAGGGGCGTCGGTAGCGCACCGTCGTGACCCGGCTGGGGGACGTGACGAGCTGCTTGCTGGCGCTGCCCTTCGGGCACAGGCGCCCGCGCGAGACGGGGCTGTTCGGGTCGCCCTCGATCTGGGTGACCCGGCCGTCCTTGACGTAGACCTTCTGTCCGCAGCCGACCGCGCAGAACGGGCAGATCGAGTCGACGACGGAGTCTGCGGTCGTCGTACGCGGCTCGATCTGATCTGTACGGGCAGACCGCACCGCCGCGCCGCGGCCGAGCCGATCACTGTCGTGGAACTGGCGGATCACCGGCCACGAACCCAAGAACGTCCGGACGCCCATCTCGCCTGCCTCTCCTGCCGCGTGCGCGGCGCCACCCGTTGTGCTGCGAACACGCTAGCCCGCTCGAGCGCGTTGCACATCCCCGACCCGGGCCCGACGCGCCAACCTCTCGATTCGTCCTGTCGGGATCGGGGATGTCCAGCCACCTGCAGCAGGACGAATCGCCGCGCCGCGCCACGTGCCAGCCGGCCAGATCGCGGATGCCGGCGGCGGCTCACGCGGGTCGTCTCCTAGGCTGTGGGCGGAGGCGTTCCTCGTCTGGTGACGGGCGCGGTCCTCAAAACCGTTGTGACCGAGCATCTCGGTCAGGCGGGTTCGATTCCCGTCCGCCTCCGCCACCACAAAGCCTGCATGCGCCCGGGAAGGACATCGCCGTGGACGACCCGCGCAGGTCCGTTCCGCGCACCGACAGCATCCTCGCCGACCCGGCGGTCCGCGCTGCTGCCGAGAGGTTGGGCGAGCGGCTCGTCAAGGCAGCGGTCGCTCAGGCGCAGGCTCGGTGCCGTAGCGGTGAGCTCGAACCCGCGCATGTCGTGGCGGCCTCGCTGAGCGCGCTGCCCGCGTCGGCGACCACCCTGCGCGAGGTGGTCAATGCCACCGGGGTCATCGTGCACACCAACCTCGGCCGGGCCCCGCTGTCGGCAGCCGCGCGCGAGGCGGTCCAGGTCGCCGCCGGCGCCACCGACGTCGAGCTCGACCTCGACACCGGCAGGCGGGGACGACGTGGTCGGGGTGCGCTCGCTGCTTTGGCCGCCGCCGTACCCGACGCCGACAACGTCCACGTCGTCAACAACGGCGCCGCCGCGCTGTCCCTGGTTGCCCATGCTCTCGCGTCGGGGCGCGAGATCGTCGTGGCCCGAGGCGAGCTCGTCGAGATCGGCGACGGCTTCCGCATCCCCGCACTTCTCGAGGCCTCGGGCGCCATCCTGCACGAGATCGGCACTACGAACCGGGTCACGCTCGACGACTACGCCGCAGCCATCGGCGACCAGACAGCACTGGTACTGAAGGTGCATCCTTCGAACTTCTCCCTCCAGGGCTTCACGTCCTCGGTGGCGGTGAGTGACCTGGCAACGCTGCCAGCGCCCGTCGTGGCAGACATCGGCTCCGGCCTGCTGGCGCGCCACCCTCGGCTCCCGGCGGAACCCAACGCCGCCGACTCCCTGCGTGCCGGCGCGGCGCTGGTGACGGCGTCCGGCGACAAGCTGCTCGGCGGCCCGCAGTGCGGCCTGCTGCTCGGACGCGCCGAGCTCGTGCAGCAGTTGCGTCGCCACCCGGTGGCGCGGGCGCTGCGCGTCGACAAGCTCACGCTGGCCGCCCTCGAGGCGACGCTGCTGGGACCCGCGTCGCCGGTGGCACGCTCGCTCACTGCCGATGCCGGCAGCCTCTGGCGGCGGGCGGGTGCCATCTGCGCCGAGCTGTCAGGGGTCGTGGAGGCGACGCCGCAACGCACGCGCGCCGTGGTCGGAGGCGGCGGCGCTCCTGGCGTCGACCTCGACAGCGCCGCGGTCTGCCTGCCGGTGGAGCTGGGCTCTCGCCTACGCACCGGGTTACCGCCGGTGGTGGGGTACGTCGACCGGGACAGGCTGCTGCTCGACCTCATCGCGGTGGACCCGGCTGCCGATGCGTCCGTCGTCGAGGCCGTGCGCCGCGCGAGCAAGGGCTGAGCATGCACGTCATCGCGACGGCCGGGCACGTCGACCACGGGAAGTCGACGCTCGTCCAGGCCCTGACCGGCAGCGACCCCGACCGACTTGGCGAGGAGCATCGGCGCGGGCTGTCGATCGAGCTCGGCTACTGCTGGACCGACCTGCCAGCGGCCGGAGACGTGGCCTTCGTCGATGTCCCGGGCCACGAGCGCTTCGTGTCCACGATGCTGGCAGGTGTCGGTCCCGCGCCCGCGGTGCTCTTCGTCGTCGCGGCAGATGACCCGTGGATGCCACAGGCAGCCGAGCACCTCGCCGCCCTCGACGCCTTCGGCGTGACGCAGGGGGTTCTGGCGGTCACCCGTTCGGACCTCGCCGACCCCCAGCCCGCGGCGGCCCGGGCTGAGGCGGAGATCCGACGTACGACGCTCGGCCAGATCCCGACCGTTGCCGTCAGCGCACGGACCGGGTTCGGGCTCGACGCCCTGCGGACCTCCCTCGTCGCGCTGGTCAACCGTCTGCCCGCTCCGGATCCCGACGCGGATGTGCGGCTCTGGGTGGACCGCAGTTTCCACCTGTCGGGAGTCGGAACCGTCGTGACCGGGACCCTGCCGGCCGGCCGCATCAAGGTCGGCGACCAGCTCGCGCACGGGGACGACGTGGTGCGGGTGCGCAGCGTCCAGACACTCGAGCGAACTGTCGACGAGGCCACCGGTGTCGCCCGGGTGGCGCTCGGTCTCGGCGGTACGCTTCCCCATGACCTGGGCCGAGGCAGCGCCCTCGTCACACCGCACGCCTGGTCGTCCACAGCGGTGGTCGACGTGCGCCTGAGGGGCGCCGACCTGCCTCCCGAGCGCCCGCTGCTCCATATTGGTGCCAGCTCTGTTGCCGTCCGCTGTCGCCCGCTGGGCGACGACGTGGTCAGGCTCGGACTCGAGCGCGCGCTCCCGCTGCGGGTCGGAGACCGGGCCCTGCTCCGTGATCCGGGCAGCCGTTCGGTGTGGGGCATCACGGTCCTCGACCCGGCACCGCCACGACTCGATCGGCGGGGGGCGTCCCGCCGCCGGGCCGCGGCCCTGGCGGCCAGCACCGGTGCTGGCGACCTCGCCGACGAGCTTCGACGCCGCGGGATCGTGCGCGTGTCCGCGTTGGCCCGCCTGGGTGTGGCCGCATCTCCCGACCGGATCGCAGAGGTGGCCATGCAGGCGGACGACTGGCTGCTCGCCAAGGAGCGGCTTCCCGCCCTGCGGGCTCGGCTGCGCCGGCTGGTCGAGGAGCACGCCAGGTCGAGTCCACTCGAGCCCGGACTCCCGACGGCCGCGGCCGCACGGGCGCTGCGGCTGCCCACGCAGGACTTGCTCCGGGCTGTGGTGGACGCGCCACTACGGATCGTGGCCGGCCGGGTCACCAGCGGCCAGTCGGCTCTTCCACCCCAGCTCCTGGCCGCGCTGGATACGCTCGCGGGTGAGCTGGCTCTCCGCCCGTACACCGCCCCCGACGCGAACCGGCTCCGCGAGCTCGGCCTGGACACCAAGGCGATCGCGGCCGCCAGCAAGGCCGGGCGACTGCTGCGAGTGAGCGACGGCGTCGTGCTCCTGCCGGGCGCGGACAACCGCGCGCTCGAACTTCTGGCGAAGCTTCCTCAGCCGTTCACGACGAGCGAGGCGCGGGTCCAGCTCGACACCACGCGGCGTGTCATCCTGCCGCTCCTGGAGCACCTCGACCGCCTCCGACTCACCCGGCGCCTGCCAGACGACCGCCGTACAACGTTTCCCGAGTTACGTGTCAACTGAGCTTGCGCGGCATGGCGGTGAACGAGGTAGGTTCGTGCGGTGTACCTAGCGCGCCGAGTCTGTCTTGTCGCGCGAGATTGGCCCTCCTTGTGCTGCTGGCTGGCATCGGGTGCGGTGAGCGCCGCCATAGGTGCGGTCCAGTTTGCACAAGCCCGCCCTTGGTCTGTGTTCTCGTAGTCACCTCCGTGTTTGGCCGGTTGGCCTTTGGCCCCTGAGACACCGGTTGGCCTTTGGCCCCTGAGACAGATGTGCGTTGATGCGACGGCTTCCGGTAGAAGTCTCCGCACCCATCCCGTCAGCCCGAACCGGTGGCATGATCAACACACCATCCGTGTCCGGAGAACCGGGTCACGCTACGCGTTCGTTCCCGCCACCCAAGGAGATCGGGCTGGTGGCCAAGAATTCCCTGACCGACGAAGGTGCCGCGGTGGATGGCGTGGCGGGGTTATGAAGTGGAAGAGTCTCGACCAGGTTGAGCCAGGGCCAACCGCCAACGCCGACGACGTACAACCCCTCCCAAGCGACGGCTCAGTCTCCCGCCGTGCGCACCGGGGCACAACGCACAGAACGACGTGGTACGCCCTAGAATATGAGCCCAACGTTGCTGCATGGTCTAGATCCTCGGGGGTGTTCCACACCCATGGCTGACTCGAGGCACGAAGAACGCATCCGCAGCCTCGCCACCGCAGCACGCACTCTGGGTCGCTCGGCCCAACTCGTGGCGATGGTGGAAATCGCCGCCGAAGCCGCATTGGAGGCGTTGAAGGCGGCCAGTGTCTCCATCAGTCGACTCGAGCCGGGGACCGGCACTCTGAGGACGCTGATCAACGTCGGCTCGCTGGGCCCCGAGGAGGAGCGCTGGCCGGAGCAGGAGGTCTACCATCTCGACGACTTCCTGCAGCTGCAGGCGGTGGTCGGCGAGCTCCGCGTCTGGATCATAACTGTTGATGACCCCTTCGCCGACCCGGGCGAGCTGAAGCTGCTGACCTCCTTGGCGAAGGGATCCTCGATGGGCGCGCCGCTCGTCGTCGACGGCAAGCTGTGGGGAGAGCTGTATGCGACCCGGGCCGTGTCTGAGCAGAGCTTCAGTGCGGGCGACGTCGCCTACACCGAGGCGCTGGCCGCGATCCTGGCCGGCGCGGTCTCGCGAGCGCTGCACGTCGACACCCTCGAACGGATGGCGTTCGTGGACCCGCTCACCGGGCTCGCGAACCGACGAGCGCTCGACGATGCCGCGCTCAGCGCCTTCGATGTGATCTCCGAGCGGGCGGGGCGGCGGGTGAGCGCGGTCGCCGTCGACCTGAACGGGCTCAAGGAGGTCAATGACCAAGGGGGGCACCCCGAGGGGGACCGGCTGTTGAGCTTGGTGGCCGCGCTGCTGCAGCAGCACTTCTCCGCCCTCCACGGCAGCCTCGTGGCGCGTGTCGGTGGGGATGAGTTCACCGTGCTCGTGCCCGGCCACGACGTGGACGCCGTGGTCGAGGCGGCCACGGCCGCCTGCAACGCCGCGTCTTCGCTGCCCCTCGGGGCCGGTCTTTCCTGCGGGGTCGCGACAGTGACGAGCGACAGCGTGCAGTACTCCGCCCGGGAGCTGTTTCGCGCTGCGGACGCCGCTCAGTACGACGCCAAGCGGGACGGCTTCCTCAGCCCACGCCAGGCCGGGCAGGACGGCTCAGGGTGACGCGCGGTCGACGGGTCACTGTCGTGTCGGATGACGCGCGCTGGGTAAAGCAGGCATATGGCTGAGTACACCGGGACACGCAGCGTAGACGCCGACGGTCCGACGCTGTTCGCGTTCTTGTCGAAGGTGTCGAACCTGCCGCGGTACTTCCCGCGCATCACGGACGCGGAGCCTGCCGGCGGCGAGGCGGTCGATGTCACCGCGGTGATCGAGCCCGCGGGTCAGGAGCGCCATGCCGTGGAGGCCGAGGCGTGGTTTCGGGTCGACGAGCGCCAGCAACGGGTGGAGTGGGGCTCCGAAGGACCCAACGACTATCGCGGCGAGTTGGAGGTTACCGACGACGGTGAGCAGTCGCAGGTCCTGCTGACGCTGCACACCGAGTCCGACCACCCCGAAATCCAGGACAGCCTCGACGAGACGCTCGACACGATTGCGGAGCTGGTCGAGGCCGAGGGCATCTCCTGACGGGCAGAAGTCGGTGCTCACGCCTGCCCGACCCCGTCGGCGCTACCAGCGACACGTCGTGCCCGTCAAGCGGCGCATCCATGGCTTTGCGTTGGCCCGGCCGGAGGCCGGGATGACCAAGACGTCGCGCGGTGTCTCACGAGCTGATGCCGCAGCTGGTGTGCCTGCCCGAGGCCTGCTGTCGGTGGTGGCCACGGCCGGCTAGTTCCCAGCTGGCGCCTGCACATGCTTGGCGCGGGACCGCCCGGGTACGGGGCTGCCATGACAAACATTCTCGTCACCGGCTCATCGACGGGTATCGGACACGCGACGGCCATGCATCTTGACGGTCTCGGCATGCGCGTCTTCGCGGCAGTCCGCGACCCCGCGGACGGCGAACGCCTGATGACTCCGTCCCACGGTCGCCTGCACCCGCTCGTCTTCGACGTGACCGACGCCGCCGCGATCGAGCGCGCCGTCGCCGAGATCAGCGCCGTGGTCGGCTCCGAGGGGCTCGCTGGCGTCGTCAACGTAGCAGGCGAAGGCTTTGCCGGGCCGTTGGAGATCATTGCCCTGGAACAGCTTCGGGCCCAGCTCGATGTCAACATCGTGGGACAGGTTGCGGTGACTCAGGCGACGCTCCCGCTTGTGCGGCAGGGCTCCGGTCGGATCGTCTTCGTCGGTTCCGTCGGCGGTCTGATGGCGTTCGAGTTCGCCGGGCCCTACCACGCCTCGAAGTTCGCCATGGAAGCCATCAGTGACTGTTTTCGGCAGGAGCTCGCGCCGGACCGGATCGCCGTGTCTCTCGTCGAGCCGGGACCGATCGCGACTCCGATCTGGGATAAGGCGGTCGAACGTATCGACGCCATCTTGGACGACCCGTCACCTCGCGTCGACCGCTACCGCGACCGGCTCCGCACGTTCCGCACCAGCCTCACCCGTGCGAGCGACACCGGTGGTGACCCTCAACAGGTCGCGGAGACGATCGAGAAGGCACTCACCGCCAGCCGCCCCAGCACGCGGTACGTCGTTGGGGCGTCGGCCAAGGTAGGCGCCGCCTTGAAGCCCTGGGTCCCGGACCGACTCTTCGACGCTGTTGCCAAGAGGGTCGGTGGCTAAGCACAGGTTTCCGCCGGCGACGAGCCGCAGGGCTGTCGAGCGAGATCGTCCGGCCCCGGGCCACCGGGGCGGACCAGAGGTGTCGGCTGCTCGGCGGCCATCGCCGCTGGAGGTCGTCGCGGCTCGTACCCGCAGGATCGGTGCGACAACCCCGACCCTACTACGCCTCGCTGGCGTCCTGCCGAGGGGTTAGCGGCCGGGCCGCCCAGATGGTTGCCAGCGCCAGCACGAGTGCGACCAGAACGACGTAGAGGCTCTGCCGAACACCGAACAGGTCACCGAGGTAGCCGACGAGTGGCGGCCCGGCGAGGAACGCGGTGTAGCCGATCGAGCTGACCACCGAGACGTGCATCGCGGCACTACGGGAGTGGTCCGCGGCCGCGCTGATGCCGGTGGGGAAGCCGAGAGCCGTACCGGCTCCCCACAGCAGCGCGCCGAGCATGGCCCAGGCGACACCAGGACCGACCACCACCAGCACCACTCCCGCGGCCGCCACGACAGCCGCCGCGCGGAGCACGAGCACGCGGCCCCAACGGTCGATCACGCCAACGCCCAGCAAGCGCGCGAGCGTCATCGCCGCCACGAACACTCCGAAGGCGATCGCGCCCGTCGCCTCGCTGCTGCCGAGCCCGTCGACGAAGGCCACAGCAGTCCAGTCGTTGGCGACTCCCTCGCTGAACGCGAATGCCAGCACCATCAGGCCGACGACCAGCGTCCGTGGCGTCTTCCAGGCCTTCAGGGCCAGCGACCTCGACGTCGGCTCCTCCTCCGTGCTGGCAGGCACCGGCGTGAACCAAGCGGTGGCGAGCAGGGCCAGGACGATGACGATGACCGCCGTCGCGACCATCTGCGTCGAGACGCCGACCCCTGCGGCCGCCGCCAGCGCACCGAGTGCGGCTCCGAGCACGCTGCCGAGGCTCCACCCCGCATGGAAGCGCGACATGATCGTGCGCCCCAGCCGACGCTCGACCGCGGCTCCCTCGACATTCATCGAGACGTCCCACACGCTGATCCCCAGCCCGGCCACAAAGAGTCCCAGGCCCGTCAGCCACACCGAGCCGCTGCCCAGACCCCACGCCGCAAAGAGGAATCCGGTCGCCTCAGCCCCCGCCCCGCTCAGCACGGCTCGCGCAGGCCCGGCATGATGTACGACCGCTCCGGTTAGCGGCATCGAGGCCATAGCGCCGACCGACAGACACACCAACAGCAGACCCAGACCGGAAGCGTCGAGCTGCAGACCCGCCTTGACGCCGGGGGTGCGTGATGCCCAGGAGGCGAAGGCGAGGCCGTTGACGGCGAACACCAGGCCCACGGCCCGCCTAGCCCGCTCCGTCGTAGGGTCGCGACGCTTCGACGGCGCGGTAGCTCTCATCGTTGCAGTTTCTCAGGTGCTGCGCCGGTCGAGGGGTGCAGCCTCCGCTCTACCTCAGAAGTCGAGGGCGCTCGTTGAGGGGCCAAATCCGAGCGCCGAGATCCTCGGGCCCTCAGTGACAGCGTCGATGCGAATTCAAATCATCCGACGTGTCATCTACCGGCACGACAGTTCTGCGAGTAGGGTCCAGCGCGTCGGTTCTCGCAGGCGCGCTTCTGGTAGAAAGACACGAGGTAGACATGGCGGTCACAGGTACGTCCGATTCTGCAGCGCCGAGCACCTACCATCTCAAACGCGATATCGGCCTGCTCGGTCTGACAATGGTGTCCCTCGGGTCCATCATCGGTTCGGGCTGGCTGCTCGGTGCTCTGAACGGCGCCATCGCCGCCGGACCGGCATCCCTGATCTCGTGGGTTCTCGGTGGCTCGATGCTGGCAATTTTGGCGCTGGTTCACGCCGAGCTCGGCGCCGCCTACCCGGTCGCCGGAGGTACCGCTCGTTTCCCCAACTTCGCGTTCGGGACGCTCGCCGGCTTCACCGCCGGCTGGGCGGCGTATCTCCAGGCGGTCACGATCGCCCCGATCGAGGTCGAGGCGAGCCTGACGTACCTCGCCAACATCAGCTGGGTGAAAGGCCACCTCGACCTGATCAACGCCAACGGTTTGACCCTGACGACGTCAGGGCTCTTCTGGGCAACGCTGCTCATGATCGTGTTCACAGTCGTCAACATCGTCGGGGTCAAATTCCTCTCCGAGAGCAACACGATCACGGTGATCTGGAAGTTCCTGGTCCCGGCGCTCACCGTTGTCATCCTGCTCGCCCTCTCGTTTCACATCTCCAACTTCA
>JBBRYB010000027.1:0-44171 GCA_038238115.1 Propionibacteriales bacterium
CGGCAGATAACAGGTCTCCCGGCTCGGGCTCGACCCCTTCCAGCCACGCTAGCGGCACCTTTGTAGCCATCGCCCAGGACACCAGAACTGGACGTTTCGGCATACTCGCGCCACGTTCATACCCGCTGACCGTCGCCCTCGACAGGCTGAGTGCCCTCGCCAGATCAGCTTGATCCATGCCCGCGTGCTCACGTGACTTGCGAAGCCGGTCAGTGAGTGTCCACTGGGGCACCTGCCGCGGCTGTAGTCGTTCTGTCATGTGGCCAGGTTAGGGCACGGTGTCAATATTTCGTCAAGTTTCAACGGGAATCGCTTGCGAGAGGCCACGTCTTTCGTCTAAGTTTCGTCATATGACAGAAACCAACCTCATGACAGCTCAGCAAGTCGCTGAACTGATGAAGGTCAGCCTCCGCACTATCCACCGGATGGCCGAAGACGGTCGCCTCCCGATCGCACAGAAGTTGCCAGGTGGAACGGGCGCGTACCTGTTCGACCGTGCGGATGTGGTAAAGCACGCCAAGGCCGGCGCGGCATGAGTGGCTCCCCCGGCTGGACTCGAACCAGCGACACTCCGGTTAACAGCCGGATGCTCTGCCAACTGAGCTACAGGGGATCGCAGGAAAGCCTGACCATACTACGACGCGTCCTAGGTCACGTCGAGATGGGTCCGCGAGGCTGCTGGCTGTGGACCGGCGCCACCAGCAACCGAGGCTACGGACAGGTCGGCGTAGCGGGGAAGATTCGTTCGACTCATCGAGTCGTCTACGAACTGGTGAAGGGTGCGATCCCGGCCGGCCTCACCATCGACCACGACTGCCATAACCACGATGCCACCTGTCGTGGGGGAGTGGCCTGCTTCCATCGCCTCTGCCTCAACCCCGATCACCTCGATGCCGTCACTGACACGGAGAACAAGCACCGCGCTGGGCATGGGCTCGAGACCCCTTGCCTTCGAGGTCATCTGCTCAGCGGCCACAACCTCTTCATCAAGAAGCGCGGCAAGCACCTGCCGACACGTGGCTGTCGAGCGTGCCGAGCCGCTTACCAACGCCGTCGGCGCGCCATCGGGCTCGTTCCCACCGCCAAGCCCTAGACCCCGCTGCCGCCAGACGTCCCCCACGATCGGCGGCAGCGGCCCCAAGGGGTCGGGGTGCGCCGACTTCCCGTCTGACAGGCGCACCCCGCCCCCACCCCAATTCCCAGACGACAGCCGGAGACCCGGCCACAACCGCAAAGCAGGACCGGGTCTCGCGAACAGAAAGAAGCATCTCACATGACGCACCCAGCCAGCCTTGACATCGGTGTTCGCACCATGGTCACCCCGGAGATTGCCCACCAGGTCCTCTGGCAGTACAGCCGCTCCACTCCCGGTCTCGGTCATCCACCTGCCGACCACTTCACCGCCAGCCTGATGTCGCTGATCTCCCACGCCAGCACCGAGCACCGGCGGCTGCTGGCCCGCGCATACCCCGGCTACGTGATCGCCGCGAACCTGATCGAGCACACCCCCACCGGCGTAGACGTGCTCCGCGACATCGCCTCGGTCGGACCACGGGCATGACCGCGCTGGCCGGCTCGGCCGAACGGCTCGAGCATGAGCACAACGACGACGAATGCGTGCCATGTCTGCGCTGCCACCACCTGGCCTGTGAGCACTACGAGTTCAACCACCTCGGCTGCGGCCACGACGACTGCGAAGCCACCGGCTGCGAGTGCCCCGCCTGGCTGGCCTACGGCACCGGCGGCTGGTGGGTCGAGTCACCCGACGGCCGCCACGAAGCCTGGATCATCTGCGACCTGTGCGACGGCACCGGCGTCTACCACTACCAGCCGCCGGCGGTCCGCTCATGAAGCTCCCAGAGAAGAACTATCGCATCGAAGTCGACCATCCGGTCTACCTCGGCGGTGCAAGCCATGGCCTCGTTGAACTCGACCTGAGCCCCGAGCGGCCCGACTATGTCACGACCGACGGCGTCGAGGTCTGGATCGAACGCAAGGTCCAGAAGACAAGCTTCCTCGACGCTGAGGGCAACCAAGTCGGTCCCGTCCATCGCAACCTTGTCCCCGCCATCGTTTGGGCCGCGGCACATCGTTGGCGCGACCCGTCAAGCCCCGACTGGCTCAATGACGCAGTCATCGCCGAAGTCGCTGCTGGTGGCGCCCCGGACGACCGGACACACAGCGGCGAGTGGGTGCCGTCATGAAGGTCATTGAGTTTCGAGCTGAGAACTTCAAGCGGTTGAAGGTCGTCGAGATCACCCCCGATGGGACCCTGCAGGTCGTCGCTGGCCGCAACGCGCAGGGGAAGACGTCGGTCCTCGACGCGATCTGGCTGACCCTCGGTGGCGGCGCCGCAGCCAAAGGGACAGCCCGCCCGATCCGTGACGGCCAGGACCGGGCCGAGGTCACCCTTGATCTCGGTGAGCTGACCGTGACCCGCACTTGGTCCAACGACGGGAAGACGGCCCTCAAGGTCGAGTCGGCGTCGGGGGCGCGACCCAAGTCGCCGCAGGCACTGCTCGACAGCCTCATCGGCCGGCTGTCGTTCGACCCGCTGGCCTTCGCCCACCACGACGACAAGACGCAGATGGCGATCCTGCTCGCCCTGGTCGACCTGCCGTTCGACCCGCAGGAGTTGGCCGATGAGCGTCGCGCGATCTTCGAGCGTCGCACCGACGTCAACCGGCGCGCGAAGGGCCTGCAGGCGCAGGTCTCCGGGATGCCACGACCGGCTAAGGATCTGCCGGCCGAGGAGGTGTCGGCGTCGGCTTTGCTCGCGGAGCTGCGCGACAAGCAGACGGTGGAGAACACCCGAGCCTCCCAGGCGGAGCAGCTGAGGTTGTCCACAGCCAAGGTGGAGGCGCTCAAGGCGCAACGCGACGAGCTCGAGCTGGCGATCCGCGACCTCCGCGCCAACGCCAAGCAGATGACCGAACGGCTGCAGGCGCTGCCACCGGCGGAGGACTTGTCGGTATACGACGAACGGTTGTCGTCGATCGAGGACACCAACGCGGCGGTACGTGCCGCCGTGAGGCGCCGGGAGGCAGCGGCTGAACATGAGGCGGCTGTCGCGGAGTCGGACTCGTTGACCGACGAGCTCGTCGCGTTGGACGAGATGAAGGTCAAGGCGATCGAGGCGGCGGCGATGCCCGTCGACGGGCTCGGCTTCGACGACGAAGGCGTCACCTACCAGGGGGTCCCGTTTAGGCAGTGCTCGGCTGCTGAGCGGCTGCGGGTGTCCATGGCGATCGCGATGGCCGACCAGCCGGAGCTTCGGGTGATCCGCATTACCGACGGGTCGCTGTTGGACTCGGAGAATCTTGCGCTGGTGCAGGAGATGGCCGCCGAGCACGACTTCCAGGTGTGGGTCGAGAAGGTCGACGAGTCCGGGTCGATCGGCGTCGTCATCGAAGACGGGCAAGTCGCATGACCATGCGTCGCAGCCACAAGCCGACCGGTCGCGGCCGCATCCCGTCGCCGTCGCAGGGCTGGTATCGCGACCCGGTCGACGGCACGAAGCTGCGCCGGGTCACCACCATCCTCGAGCAGGGTGTTCCCAAAGGCGGGCTGATCTATTGGGCGGGGAACGTGGTCGCTGAGTGTGCGATCGAGAATCTGCCGTGGCTGATCAAGATGTCGAGGCGGGCCACCGACCGGCTCGACGCCTACCGGTGGCTCACCCGGGCCCACACCCGCAAGAAGGACGAGCGTGCCGACGTCGGGTCCGCGGTCCACAAGCTCGTCGAGGCACACATCCTTGGCCAGCCGGTGCCCGACGAGCTGCTCCACGACGAGGAGATGGCGCCGTTCCTGGCGAACTTCCTGACGTTCGTCGACGACTGGCAGGTCACGTTCACCGCCTCGGAGATGGTCGTCGCCAACTACTCCGACGCCTACGCCGGGACGCTCGACTTCATGTTCGGGTCGCAGCTGATCTACGACGCCCTGGTCGCCGCCGGCTACACGACGCTGGGCGGGGTCGAGCTCGACTTCATGGCCGACACCAAGACCGGCGGTGGCCTCGACGAAAGGACGGCCGACGGGAAGAACCCGAAGGGTGTCTACCCCGAGGCCGGCATGCAGATGGCTGCCTACAAGCACGGGCAGGTCTGCTGGCTCAAGGACGGCAGCAAGGTCGACATGCCGGTCTCGCAGCCGGTCGGGATCGTGCTGCACCTGCGCCCGGAGGGCTACCGGCTGTATCCGGTGCGCTGCGACGACGAGGTGTACGGGTTCTTCCGGCACGCGATTGAGATCTCCAAGTGGTACACGCTGACGTCGTCTGTGAAGCAGGACGTGCGCGGCGAGCCGCTGACCAACCCCACCTCTACCGCACAGAAGGACGTCGCGTGATGTCACCGATCCTCGAGATCCAGAAACGTGCCCGTGAGCTCGGCCGCATCCGCATCGGCCAGGTCGTGGCCGACAGCAACGGCAAGAACCGCCCGGAGAAGCTGGACCGGTTCCGGCTCACGTCGGCGTCGAAGCCGCTGCTGGACAGGGTCGCTCAGCTGTATGGCGGTGAGGTCCGCCAGTGGCAGCCTCAGGGCGGCGGGCCGGAAGCGTGGGAGGTGCTGACTACGTCGAACCGGATCCCGATCATGGTGCCACCGCAGCCGGTCACCCAATGGCTCGAGCATTGGACCGCGGGTGGCTGCAAGCGTCGCTGTGACGGGCAGACCGAGGTGATCTCCGACAGCGCCTGCATCTGCGCGGCGGACTCCGACCGGGACGAGGACCGGCTGTGCCGGCCGACGACCCGGCTGAACGTTGTGTTGCGTGACGTGGAGGGGATCGGGGTGTGGCGATTAGAGACGCATGGCTGGAACGCGGCCACCGAGTTGCCCGATGTCGCCGCGTTCCTGGCCCATGCCGGCGGCTATGTCGAGGCGTGGTTGGCGTTGGAGGAGCGCAAGTCGATCCGTGAGGTTGACGGGAAGCCGCAGACGCGCCGGTTCATGGTTCCCACTATCGAGGTTGACGTCACCCCGGCGGAGCTGATGGCCGGCAAGGGTGGTGTCGCTCCCCCGCAGGTAGAGGGTCCGGTGCCGGCACCGGAGTCGAAGCAGCCACCGCAGCTTGAGGCTGGTCGCCCTGACTACGTCACCCAGGCGAAGGCTGCGGCGTCGCTGGATGAGGTGCGTGGGGTCTGGAAGGCCGCGAAGGCGGCTGGGCATCTGACCGATGACCTCGACGGTGCGTTGTCGGGTCGTGCGGCTGACATTCAGGCTGCTGCCCAGCAGCAGCCTCAGTCAGTTGCGGCTGATCCGCGACCTGAGCCTGTCGGGCCGGATGCGGATGCTGTGTGGGAGCGGATCATCGCCGCGGCCGGCGACCTGGACATGACGACGAGTCAGATCGAGGCGGAGTTCGCCGAAGCGAACGCCGGGTTGCTGCCGGAGTCGGCGTCCGCGGGTGAGCTGCAGGTGTATTTGGACCAGCTGCAGCAGCGAGCAGCCGCGTGACCTGCCCCGAGACGGCATGGTTCGACGACAAGCTGGTCGCCGTCGATTTCGAGACCTCAGGTGCCGACGTGTATCGCGATCGGATCGTCACCGCCGCCGTCGTCCACATCCGACGAGGTGCACGTCCCAGGTCGTTCGGGTGGGTGATCGACCCCGGCATCGAGGTCCCCGAGCAGGCCACCCAGGTCCACGGCTGGACCACCGACAGGCTGCGTGCGCATCCGAGTGTGATGGCCCCGGCGCAGGCCCTGTTCGAGATCACCGGGATGCTCGCCTACCCGTTGGGCCACGGCATCCCGCTGGTGGCGTTCAACGCCGCGTTCGACCTGACGATCCTCGAGGCCGAGAACCGCCGCCACGACCAACCCACCCTCATCAAGCGGCTGGCCCCGAAGCCGGTGGCTCCGGTGTGTGACCCGTTCGTGATCGACAAGGCCACCTCCAGACGGCAGGGCAGCCGCCGGCTCGACGACCAGTGCCGATTCCACCGGGTGACGTTGGCTGGTGCGCACACCGCTGATGCTGATGCGATCGCCGCGGCGCGGCTGCTGGTGGCGTTGCTGCGCAAGCACCCCCATCTTGGCAACTTGACGGCCCGTGAGCTGCATGAGCGACAGGTGATCTGGCGGGCCGAGCAGCAGGACTCGCTTCGCCGCTACTTCGAAGCCAAACAGATCGAGCACGACGGCTGCCCGCCGGGCTGGCCGATCCAGGCAGCACCGGTGGCCTCACAGGGGGTGCTGGCATGACGACGAGCCCGCTCGCCGCCCAGGTCGACGCGCAGCTGGTGGCAACGACCGTGGAGGTGCGGGTCGCCGAGCTCCGCAACGATGCCTGCCGGCGTGCGGTGGGTTTGCTGCGGCTGGGTTTCCCGTTGCACGCCGAGCAGCTGATGCGGCTGTCGGTGGCCCGGCAGGCCAGGTTGGCCGGCTGCGGTGACGTCACCCTGCCGCTGGTGCCGGAGGTGCTGTCATGAGCGACTACGACCGGGCCTACAAGTCAGGCTGGGACGACTCCCGGATGGCGCTCGCACAGAACCTGCGCGCGGCTGCCGAGTATGCGTCGGAGCTGATCCTCACCGGGCTGGCGCTGTACGGGGCGGTGTCCGTTGTCCGTGGTGTGGTGCGGCGGGCTGCGTCATGACCGCCCACATCGAGGTGTACCGCGACGCCGCGAGCGAGTGGCGTTGGCGGTTCGTCAGCAACGGCCGCATCATGGCCGACAGCGGCCAGGGCTACTCACGTCGCATCGACTGCCTCGACGGCTTGGCGGCGGTCCTCGGCGGCTGTGTCCTCGATGACTACTGGCTGCACCGCTTTGTGTGGGACTCGGCCGTGCCCGACGAGTTCGCGTTCGACCCGCACATCCAGCCGTTCCGCGAGGCCATCCCCATCCGCGACCTCACGCGGGAGACGCCATGAGGTACACCGTTCGTCCGATCAGCGACCGCACCGCCTTCACCGGCAAACACGAATACACACCGTTCAGGGCCAGCTGGACAGACACACTCGACCTGCTCGGCCGCGAGCTCGACCACCTCAAGGCCACCGAAGTCGTGCTCGAGCTCGACATCATAGAAGGCAACCTGCGGCTCGACGGGATGCTGCGAGCAGACGCCAAGATCGCCAGCCCGGCTGTGCGCATCGCGTTCGCGTCGAAGGTCCGACCACTCGTCTACGGCACCGACAGGTACACCGGCCACTACCACAAAGGACCCGCCGACTGGCAGGAGAACGTCCGCGCGATCGCGCTCGGCCTCGAGGCGCTCCGCAAGGTCGACCGCTACGGCATCACCAAGAGCGGCGAGCAGTACGCCGGCTGGAAACAGCTTCCCGCCGGTAGCGGCAACGGCGCCTCGCATATGACACATGACGAAGCGCTCGCCGTGGTGCTCGACCTCACGCCACCGACTAAGCGACGATCCGCTCGAGCGTCGCGTCCGCTGGGCCAAGGCCGGAGCGCACCCCGACCGCCATCAGGGGGATCGAACGCTGTGGGACCAGGTCGAGCAAGCCGCACGGGTGCTGGGAGTGACGTCATGAGGCTCTATCACAACTTCACCTGGTACCGCTGCAGCAGCTTCCGATTCCTGACAGTGGCCCGAAGATGCAACTCCCGTGATGCGTCAGGGCCAACTTGCCACCTCTTGCGATACGGCCATACCCGCCGAGTCCGCCGCCGGTCCCTTTGTGCCTCGAACGAGGGTGACTTTGGCCCCGGCGCCAACGTGGTCCAGTTGCGATGGACCCAAAACCGCCGAGCGGAACCAGTGAAACACTCGATCTCCAAGTGCGCTTCTCCCAGGTCTGCGGCTTCCAGGTCGAAACTACAGACACCGATCTCCCCCGGGGCCAATCCTGGCCACGGTGGACCGGTTTCGCCACGTCTGACGATCCCGCCGTGGCCAAAGAGGTCGACGCGAGCGACCCTCTCCGTCGAGACATTCTCGAGCTCCAGTCGATACTCGCCGCCTGTGGGCCCTTTGACTCGAGCCCACCACAGCACCCCATGCATGGTCTGGCGATGTCTGACCTCTTGGACGACGACGCCAGCGGCTGCGGTAGCCGCGAATCCCGTCGTGACCACCCAGCCCCAGTCAATCTCCACGCGACTGACCGTACAGCCGTGTCGAGGTAACCAATGAAGATCGTCGGCCTGGATCTCTCGCTCACCTCGACGGGCATCGCCCTCATTGAGGACCGTGACGCGATATGCGTAACGCGTATCCAGTCGAGGGGGCGCAAGGACGCCACGCTCGACCAGCGGCACACACGGCTGCACAATCTACGGCTCGACATCTGCCTGGCAGCGCACGACGGGGTGCGCCCCGACCTCATCGTCATCGAAGGCCCCTCGTTCGGACAGGCCCGACAGGGCGGCCAGCACGATCGCGCGGGACTGTGGTGGCTTGTCGTCGACTGGCTCAGCCAGGACGAGACCGCGGGCGGCTGGGGGATTCCCGTCGCCGAGGTGTCACCGGCCAGCCGCGCCAAGTACGCCACCGGCAAAGGGAACGCCGCCAAGGACGCCGTGCTCGCGGCCGTCGTACGCCGCTACCCACACGTCGAGGTGACCGGCAACGACCAGGCCGACGCCCTCATCCTCGCCTGCATGGGCGCACGGGCCCTGGGCCACCCGCTCGAGGTGTCCCTGCCGGTGGCGCACCTGGACGCCATGACCAAGGTCGCCTGGCCACCTCATGTTCTGGAGACGACACCATGAGCGACGTGCACCAGATGACCGGCTGGTCACGGCTTACCCGCCTGCAGCTGCTCGCGCTGTGCCACGACCTCGACACCCTGCTGGGCGAAGCGGTTGCCAAGCAGCTCAACGCAGAGGCACACTTCCGGCTTCTGGCAGCCACCGTGGAGGCCGCGGTCACCGACCAGCAGCGGCTCAGGCTCGCGTGGCAGTCCGCACGCCGCGGCCGCTGGCAGACCAGACAGGCCCTGGCCGAATACGACGACGACGGCTTCTACATCGACAACGACCAGCCGAGCCACTACCGCAGCATCGTCGACGTCGAACTCCCCGACGAGCCACCAACCCGCCAGTGCAGCGACTGCGGCTGCACCGACGACCACGCATGCCCCGGCGGCTGCGCCTGGGCGGCGCCCAGCCTGTGCAGCAGCTGCGCGGCAGAACCGGATCTGCCGTGACACATGTCATCAACAACGACGGCAACTACGAACCTGGCAACGTCCGCTGGGCCACGCCAACCGAGCAGAACAACAACCAGCGGCCTCGCCGCAGAAAGGTGGCATGACCATGTCCGCAACGACTGCCAAGCTCGCAGCCCGCAAGTTGACCGAAGAGTGCGGCATCACCGACGACCGGGCCCGCGCCATGTTCGACCGGCTCGGCTCCACCCACATGGCCATCGTCGAGCTGAGAGCCACCGAACGCACCGAAGACACCGGCGATGCGCAGACGGTCAAGCTCCAGCTGATCCATCTCGAGCTCGCTGATGCCGACACCGCCGACCATTTGCGCGACCTCGCCCGAGCCCTCTACGTCGGTAGGACACCCATCCAGCTGGACATCGACTCGATCGACGACGTCGAACCCGACGCCGATGAGATCATCCGCCGCGGCCGCAACACCCTCACCGCCCTCCAGACCGACGACGCCGACACCGACGACGACCTCGTGCCAGCTCCCTAGCCCGGGCCCGGATCCCAGCAGCAGGTCCACCAGCCGGCCCAACCCACCCTGGGAGCAGACACCCCACTATGACCGTGCGCGACCACGACCATGGCGACACCGACCCGCCCGGGCGGGCATTCCATGTCATCGGTGAACAACCCGACGCGCTGCCCGCACACACCAACCCGCCCGCCGAACAGGCCGTCCTCGGAGCGCTGCTCGCCGCCCCCGAGCTCGCCACCAGCATCCAACCCGAGCTCGACCCCGGCGACTTCTACCAGCCCCGCCACGAACTGATCTGGGACGCCATCCACACCGTCGCCACCGAAGGCGCCCTACCCGACCCGATCACCGTCGGCACCCAGCTGCTGCACACCGGAGACCTGCAACGCGTCGGCGGAGCCCCCTACCTCCACGACCTCATGGCCGCCTGCCCCATCCCCTCCCAAGCCAAGGTGTACGCCGGCGACGTCCGCGACGCCGCCCGCCTCCGCGCCACCCGCAGCGTCGGGCTGAAACTCATCCAACTCGCCGACACCGCCGACCCCACCGGCATCCAGACCGTCCTCGAAACCAGCCTCGACACCCTCGACAAAGCCGCCGTCCGATTCGGACCCGCCACCCAAACCAAACCCACCGGCATCCGCGACCTGTCCTGGGTCGCCGCCGGCCACTGGCCACAGATCCCACCACCAGCCTGGGGGCGCCGCGCCGACGGACACGCCCTGTTCTACTCAGGCCGCGTCAACGGCATCTATGGCGACCCCGAAGCCGCGAAGACGTGGCTGGCTAAGAAGACCTGCCTGGAAGCCATCGACACCGGCCGGCTCGCCGCCGTCGTCGACGTCGACCACAACGGCCAACAGCTCACCATCGCCCACATGCTGCTCCTCGGCGCCCGGCCCGCCGACCTCGCCAACCCCGACCTGTTCCGCTACTACGAACCCGACGACGACTCAGAGCTCCGCGCCGCCATCACCGACCTCGTCGCCCGCCGCCCCGCCGTCGTCGTCCTGGACTCCATCGGAGAAATGATGCCGATGCTCGGCGTCAAATCGATCGACAACGACGAGCTCACCGCCGCGCTACGCACCATCGCCTCACCCCCAGCCGGTGCCGGCGCCTGCGTCATCACCATCGACCACCTCCCCAAGTCCCACGAGGCCCGCAGCACCGGCTTCGCGATCGGCGGCACCGCCAAGAAACGGGCCCTCGACGGGTCGTTCATCTACGCCGAAGTCCGCGTCCAACCAGCCCCCGGCACCGTCGGGAAGGTCACTCTGCGTATCGAAAAGGACCGGCCCGGGGAGCTCCGCAAGACCTGCACCGGCAAATACATCGGCGACTTCATCCTCGACTCCACCCGCGAGAACATCACCATCGCCACCATCCGCGGCGGCACCGCCATCACCCCCGACGGCACCTTCCGCCCCACCCACCTGATGGAGACCGCCTCCAGGCTCATCGAGGACCAGGCCGGGGTGACCGCCTACACCATCGAGAAGACCATGCACGGCAAGGCCACCGCCAAGCGAGTAGCCATCCAGCGGCTCCTCGAGGACGGCTACATCACCGGAATGCCTGGTCCTCGCAACAGCATGAGATACACCTCGCTCAAGCCCTACCGGGAGTCCGAAGATGACCAGATCTGACCTCGTCCCCGACCTCGTCCCCGACCTCGTCCTTTTCATGGAACGGGGAACGTTCGAAATGACCTCGTCCCCCGTCCCCTCTCCTTACGGAGGGGACGAGGTCATCGACCCCGCAGCCCACCTCGTCCCAACCAGCCCGTCCCACCTCGTCCCAGGAGGCCACGTGACCAGATCCTTCGACCCGAGCATCGCACCCCGCCACCACACCGGAATGGCAGCCCTCACAACAGCCCTCGAACGACGCGGTGAACTCACACGCATCGCCGCCCTCGACGTCATCGAAGCCACCGGCCTGGCACCACGCACAGCAGCCGACATCGTCAACAGCGCCAGCAGCCACCAATGGACCAGGACCCACGGCAAACAACGCAACGGCATCGACCGTCGCATCATCAGCCCCGGCCCCCTCTTCGACGAGGCACCCCGGCCATGACCGACCCGCCCCGTCGCGACCCCCATGGAGGGGTTGCGGTGACGCGCAAGCCCATGGACGAGGCGAGGCGATGTCACGCTACGTCACGGTCAGGTGAGCGGTGCAAGCGTGCAGCGATCCGCGGTGGGGCAGTGTGTTCGATGCACGGCGGGAAGACACCGCTGGTGGCCGCTGCTGCTGCCCGACGGGAGGCTGAGAAGGCGGCCGGGAAGGTGGTCGCGAAGCTGCTGGACAACCCTAACGCCGAGCCGGTGCTGGACCCGGTGACGCACCTGCAACGCCTGGGTGGGCGGCTGGAGGCGGCGCTGGGCCAGATCGGGGCGCTGATCGATGCCGGTGAGGCGTTGACCCGCGAGGCATGGTCGGACGACATCCGGGTGAAGGTCGCGGTGTGGGAGCGGCTGGTGCGGGAGCTGCGGCGGCTGCTGGTGGACATGGCCCGGCTGGACCTGGAGGGCCGGCAGGTGGCGGCGGCGGAGCGGTGGGGCGCGGAGATCCATGCGTTGCTGCAGGCGGTGTTCGTGGAGTTGGCGTTGTCGCCCGCGCAGTGGGAGCGGGTGCCGGTGGTGGTGTCGAGGCATCTGGTGGTGGCGCCGGCGGAGCTGGAGGCGGGTGAGGCGGTGTCATGAGCGGCCCGATCATCAACGTCGACGACACGACTGTCACGATCACCGGGGCCGAGTCCGAGGATGCCTGGGCCGACTGGGATATGAGCCCGGCTCGGCGGGCCATGGTCGACTGGGTCCGGCGACATGGTCTGGATCCGTATCGGATGGTGCTGCCCTGTCTGATCGTCCGTGACGTCGCGATGTGCCGGGTCTCGTGTGATGCGTACATCGATGTGGACGACGGGGGTCGCTGGGTCGTCGATGAGGCGGCGGAGCCCGACGAGTTGGGGGTCAGGCCACCGAAGCGGCGGTGGGTCGTGGTGCAGTTGGAGGTGGCGCCGCTGCCGTGGCCGATCGAGGTACGCGCGGAGGCGCAGCCGTGAGCCGCCGCCGCCAGACCGAGCGCGACCAGCCGACCTGGCCGCACCTCCACGACCACACCGACCTGCCCACCAGCGACATGGCCGCACCGATCGACGGCCAAGCCTGCATTATGGGCTGCAAACAAGACGAAGCCCACCTGCCGTCGTGTCCCTGCAACGACCAGTGCCCCAACCATCCGGGTCACTGCCCCGGCTGCACCCCCCGATCCGCCCACGACCGGTCGCTGCTGTGCGGCCGCTGCTTCTACCGCCGGCTCCGCTCCCCGCTGCGACAGATGCCCGTCATCGACGCCTGGCTCAACACCCACATGGGCGGCATCCGGTCGGCGTCCCTCGAGCCCGGTGTCACCGGATCCACCGACGCGGCCATCCCGATCCGCGCCGACATCCACGACCACCTGGCCACCAGCCGGATGCTGCTCATCGGCTGGGCCCGCCGCGTCGTCGACGAGCACCCAAAACAGCGAGCCGTCGACGGCACCTGGTCGCTGATCGGTGGCCCCACCAGCCTCGACGTTGCCACCACCTCCCGCTACCTGGACCGGCACGCCACCTGGATCTCCGCGCAGCCCTGGACCAGGACGCTGATCGGGCACCTGTGGGAGCTGACCAGGCGAGCTACCGGTCTCGCACCGTGGCAGCAGTCGCGGACCATGCTGCAGCTGCCGTGCCCCAAGTGTGAGCAGATGACGCTGGCCCTGTTCGGTGGTGACGACTGGGTGGCGTGTATAGCGGCCGGCTGCGACGAGATCATCGGCTGGTATCGCTATGAGCGGCTGAGTAAAGCGATCATTCGGCTGCGGAATCAGCACAATGTGGGATAGTTCAAGCACCCCGGCGGCCGCGCTAACGACCCCGGGGGCATGGCCCGACTAACAAGGAGTCGAACAGCATGAGCCTAACAACGAGAAGAGACCGACCGTGGTCGGGACACAGCCGTCGAACTGCCATTTGCATTGGAGTGTTCTTGGCGTTGGCAACCGTCTTCACGGGAGTCGCACCGGCACACGCTCTGCACCCGGTCGAACAGGCCGGGCCTCGAGCCCACTGGACTCACCGCCATCACGCACCCTCGTTGGCGAAGCCGTGCCGGCAGAAGGCGCACAAGCATCACCGCTCGGCCCGACACTGTCACGGGTTTCAGAACAACCACGTCTCGGCCCGCCACCCGCTGCACCGGGGGAAAATGCTCAGCCGCTACGGCGACCTGACCGCACCTGACGGCACCACGCTGAGGTCGGCGTTCAACCGCCCGCAAGGCGCCGACAAGGCCGGGTCGAGGAAGATCTACTGGCGCACCTTCTGGCAGGACGGCCTGACCGTGCCCGGCCCGCGGAACCTCTACCAGGAGCGGCACGACGGCATGGGCTTCTTCGACGGCAAGCATGTGTGGTTCAACGGGCCGGGCAACCGGCCCGGTGACCATTCCTGCTACACCGTCCACGAGATCGGTTATGACGTGACCACCGATGAGTGCGACGAGAAGCTGCGCTATACCGACTCGAATACCCCTTACATTCAGTATTGGTGCCGGTTCAAGGTGGGGTTCCTCTACTCGGGTTTGCCGTTCTCCACTCACTTCGACATGCACGCCAACATTCACGCCGGTGGGGGAATCACCTTCTGGCGTGGCGACGAGAGGCAATGACGATGAGCATCGCAGCTAAGAGAGTCATGATGATCGCGCTGGTGGTAGTCGCCGTGTTCCTGGTGGCGCAGCTGCTGGTGTTCGTGGCGGCGCAGTTCGAGTCGCCCGACGGTGGCGCGGGCACCGACCGGAGCCCGTCCAGCTCGTCGCAGCCGGCACGTTGACGAACGCAGGGGTGACACTCGTTCCCTACGCCGACCACCCGGACTACCGCCCTGATCGGCATGCCGGATGATCGTCGACGACGACCAGGGGACGCCGCTATATGCCGACACCGGCGGTGCGGCCGGTCTGCTCGAGCAGGCCGGCCTGGCCGGTGCGCGGGACCGGATCTACGACTGGAAGCGGCGTGGCTTGTTGAGCCCGCACCTGGTGGTGGGCAGGTGTCCGGTGTACCGGATGGTGGATGTGTGGGCGGTGGAGCGGGACACGCGGAGGGCGGCAACTCGGCCAAGACGCTTGACAAGCGACTGGTAGATCACAGACAGTAGTCAGCGGGCGAGGTATGTCCGCAATGGCCACCGGACAGCGGTGGCCTTTCGCATGTGAAACGACTCGAGGCACCCCGACGTGACCATCTCCGCCTGGGAAGCGACCGCCCAACAAGTCGCCAGCTACTTCCAGCCACCCGAGGCCGGCCCACTGCCGGAACGGTTCTCCACCCCCGGCGACCTCGCCGTCAAACTCGACGCCCGCACCATCCAAACCCCCGCCCTCGACCTCATCGACCGTGGCCTCGTCGAGCTCATGAACACCCCCGACGGGCGGCTGATCATCTCCCTGCCACCGCAGGAAGGGAAGTCCGAGCGGGTCAGCCGCCGGTTCCCGACCTGGGTGCTGCGCGACTCCCCCGACACCAGGGTCGCGATCGCCTCCTACGAACACACCGTCGCCCGCAGGTGGGGTCGCGTCATCCGCGACGACATCGCCACCCACACGTCCCTCGGCATGCGGGTCCGCCAGGACCTGTCCGGCCAGTCCGAATGGCAGCTCCTCGGCCACCGCGGCGGCGTATTCAGCGTCGGCATCGGCGGCGCACTGACCGGCCGCCCGGTCGACCTGCTGATCATCGACGACCCGATCAAGGACCGCCGGCAGGCCGACTCGCAGGCCTACCGGGACGCCGTGTGGGACTGGTGGACCGACGTCGCCTCCACCCGGCTCGCACCTGGTGCACCGGTAGTGCTGGTGCTGACTCGCTGGCATGAGGACGACCTGGCCGGCCGGCTGCTGTCCCATGAGGACAGGCACCTGTGGCAGGTCGTGAATATCCCCGCCGAAGCCGACCACGACCCGGCCAACGGCGCAACCGACCCGCTCGGCCGTGAGGTCGGCGAGTTCATGGCCTCGGCCCGCGGCCGCAGCCTCGCGCAGTGGGCGGCGATCCGGATCCGCTCCGGTGCCCGCACCTGGGCGTCGCTGTACCAGGGGCACCCGTCCCCGGTCGAGGGTGGCATCCTCAAACGTGACTGGTGGCAGTTCTACGACCAGCCGCTGTGGCTCACCCGCCCCGACGGCGCCAACATTCTCAGCCAGTACGACGACCTGCTGATGAGCTGGGACCTGACGTTCAAGGACACCGCCGGCACCGACTTCGTCGCCGGGCAGGTGTGGATGCGTCGCGGCGCCGACGCCTACCTGCTGGACCAGGTGTGTGAGCGGATGGACTTCGTGCGCACGTGCGCGGAGTTCCGGGCGATGGCCGCGAGGTGGCCGCAGGCGGTGCTGAAGCTCGTCGAGGACAAGGCGAACGGGCCGGCCGTGATTTCGGCGCTGTCGCGGGTGGTTCCCGGGATCGTGCCTGAGGAGCCGCACGGGTCGAAGGAGGCCCGGGCTGCTGCGGTGTCACCGCTGATCGAGGCCAAGAACGTGTGGCTGCCCGCCCCGGAGCTGGCACCGTGGGTGCACGGGCTGGTCGAGGAGGCGGCAGCGTTCCCGACCGGTGCCCACGACGACCAGGTGGACGCCTTGTCGCAGGCGCTGAATCGGCTGGTGCTGCAGCCGCTGCTGGACGGCGGGATCGTCACGATGGACGACGTCGATGAGGACCTGGCTGACTTCGAGATCTCCCGCTATTGACCCCGGATCCGCGCGGCCAGCTCAGATTGTCGCAGACCAGTACGCATCCTGACCTTGAGGCGGTGACCCGGAGTGAGCGACGACACCGCCATCGGCACCCCACAGACGCTTGAGGAGATGGCTGTCCTGCTCCGCGCCGAGCAGGACACCAACCTGCTGCTGCAGGAGGCCCTCGCCGACGTTGAGCTCGCCGCCGACGACATCGGCTGGAACCAGCTGTCGACGTTCGGGCAGCAGCAGTTCACCCGCGAGGGGCTGCGCAGAATCGCCGAGAACGCGCGCCTGTCCGCGATCGTGAATCCGCTGATCCGGCGCGGCGTCCAGCTCGGCATCGCCTACGTGTGGGGCCAGGGCATTAACATCGCCGCCCGGGCCGCCGACGACGCCGACTCCGGCCAAGACGTCAACGCGGTGGTGCAGGCGTTCCTGGACGACCAGTCGAACCGCGGGTCGTTCACCTCCGGGCAGGCTCGCGAGGAGAACGAACGGTCGCTGAAGACCGACGGGAACGTGTTTCTGGCCCTCTTCACCAACCCCAGAACTGGTCGGGTGCAGGTCAGGTCGACCCCGTTCGACGAGATCCAAGACGTCATCACCAACCCCGAGGACCGCGACGAGCCGTGGTTCTACCTGCGCCAGTGGCAGACCCGCGACATCGGCCCCGGCACCGCCGGCACCGGGCGGACGGTGCTGGCCAACCAGACTCGCCGCTCCTACCATCCGGCGTTGAACCATCGGCCGGCGTCACGTCCGAAGAGCATCGACTCGATCCCGGTGATGTGGGATGCGCCGATGCTGCACGTGTATGTGAACCGGCTCGACGGCTGGAAATTCGGCATCGGTGACGCCTACGCGGCGTTGGCGTGGGCGCGGGCGTACAAGGACTTCCTGACCGACTGGGCGAAGCTCGTGAAGGCGCTGTCGCGGTATGCGTGGCGGGTCACCGGCGACAAGTCCACGAAGGTCAGGGACGCGGTGTCGAAGATCCGCGAGGCCACCGCCACGCCCAACGGCCAACCGGCGGCGGGTGCGACCGCGGCGCTGGGTCCCGGTGCCACGTTGGAGGCGATACCGAAGACCGGTGCCACGATCGACTCCAACTCCGGTAAGCCGCTGGCTGGGATGGCCGCGGCGGCGTTCGGGGTGCCGGTGACGATGCTGCTCGCCGATCCCGGCCAAACCGGGGCCCGTGCTGTCGCCGAGACGTTGGACCGGCCCACCGAGCTCGAGCAGGGGATGCGGCGCACCCTGTGGACCGACGTGCATCGCCGCATCCTCGACTACGTCGTCGACCAGGCGGTGAAGGCACCAGCCGGGCAGCTGCTTGGCACGGTGCTCCGCGACCAGGACGGCCGCGAAACAATCACGCTGGCCGGCGATGTGGAACGCACCGTCGACATCACCTGGCCAGACATGACTGAGGCCGACCCGAAGACGCTGGTTGACGCCGTGGTGGCCGCCGACCAGACGGGCAAGATGCATCCGCTGGTGGTGGCCCGGCTGCTGCTCGAGGCGTTGAATGTTGACGACGTCGACGAGATCCTCGACAACCTGACCGACGACCAGGGCCGCTTCGTCGACCCGCAGGTCTCAGCCGGGCAGGCGGCGACCGATGCGTTCCGCCGCGGCGACGCCTGATGGCCGTCACCCGGGAGACGCTGCGTCTGCTCCGCAACATCCGCATCGCGCTCGACGACACCGTCGACGCATCCACCGAGGACCTGGTCCGCGCGTGGGCCCGCACCTGGGACACGCTGGTCTCCGAATGGGAGGCGGCGGTCTCAGACCTGCAGACGCTGCGCGCCGACGGGGGCTGGCCGACCCGAGGCCAGATCGTCCGTGCAGAGCGGGCCATGAAGGCGATCGACCTGACCCGCAACGCCCTCGACGACCTGGCCGACAACGCCGGTGTGCGGATCCTCCAAGCTGTCCCGGATGCGGTGTCGTCGGCCGAGGGGCACCTGCAGGTGATCGCGTCGCAGTATCCGCGGGAGGCCGGCAGCATGCTTGAGCTTGCCGCCACGTTCGACCGGGTCGACGCCGACCAGCTCACCGCGATCGTGCGGCGCACCACCGAGCAGGTCACGTCGCTGCTGCGGCCGCTGCCGTTGGAGGCGACGTCGGCGCTGTACACCGAGCTGATCCGCGGTGTCGCGCTCGGCAGCAACCCGCGAGCATCCGCCCATTCCCTGCTGCGCCGGTTGGAGGGCCGCTTCAACGGTGGCCTGACCCGGGCGATGGTGATCTGCCGCACCGAGATCGTCGACGCGCACCGGGCCGCAGCCGCAGCCCAGCATGCGGCGAACGCTGACACGCTCCGCGGCTGGCAGTGGTCAGCGACCCTCGACAAACGCACCTGCCCGTCGTGCTGGTCGAAGCATGGCACCGAGTACCCGCTCACCGAACCTGGCCCGTTGGATCATCAGCAGGGCCGCTGTGCCCGGCTGCCGGTGACGAAGACGTGGGCGGATCTCGGGTTCGGTGACGTGGAGGAGCCGGCGTCGCTGATGCCGGATGCTGAAACGAAATTCAGGGAGCTGTCGGGGGCTGACCAGACGGCGATCATGGGCCCCGACCGGTTGCGGCTGCTCGACTCCGGTGACATCTCCTGGGCTGACCTGTCGTCACGAAGGTCGACGGCAGGGTGGCGTGACTCGTGGGCGCCTACTGCGGTCCGTGATCTGGCTTCGTGACCATCACCGCGGCACAGCGAGCGCATTCGTAGTCCTCGGTGGCGCCGTCGTCGGCGAGGGTGACGCCGCGTAGCCGCCAGACGTGCTCAACACAGTCTGCGTCGTCGTCTGTGCCCATCTGCTGATCCTATTCGCCAACCCGGAGGTGTACAGATGTCCCGCAGGACGCTTACCGAGGCCCGCAGCGTCGCCGAGGCCACACCGGTTGCCGATGCACCCGGACGGTTCCTGGTCCAGCTCATCACCCCCGGCTGGGGCAGCTCCGGCTTCTACGGTGTGCCCGTCCTCGAGGCGGCCGCCCAGGCGGGTGTGTTCCCCGCCGGGCTGCACATGTACCTCGACCATCCCTCCGCGTCGGAGAACCTCGACCGGCCGGAGCGGTCCGTCCGAGACCTCGCCGCGGTACTGAACGAGAACGCCACCTGGGATGGGGATGCGCTCGTCGCTGAGGCGACCGTGTTCGGCCCCTACCGTGACGCTCTCACTCAGATGGCCGACTCGATCGGCGTGTCGATCCGGGCTGTCGCCGAAACCCAGCACGGTGAGGCCGATGGGCGCCGCGGTGTCATCGTCGAAGAGCTCGTCGAGGGCGTCTCAGCCGACTTCGTCACCCACGCGGGACGGGGCGGCCGGATCGTCGAGGTGATGGAGTCCGCGAGGCCGGCTCATGTGATCGAGCGGGCCGTCGCCCACGGCGTCACCGAGGCCACCGCGAACGAGATCCGTGAGCGGCTGCAGCAGGCGCTGCTCGACTCCTATGGCGGCGAAAAGTCCTGGGTGTGGGTCCGCGACTTCGACGACACCTACGTCTGGTATGAGCACGAGACCCCCGACGACGCCGGCACTTTCCAGCACGACTACAGCGTCGGCGCCGACGGCGCCGTCGACCTTTCCGGGTCACCTGTCGAGGTGCGCTCGGTAACCAAATACGTCCCGGTCACAGACCCGGCCGGGCAGTCCATCACCACCGAGTCCCAAGGAGAAACCATGGGCAAGATCAACATCGAGGAGTCGGAGCATCAGCGACTCGTCGGCGAGGCCGGCCGGGTGCAGACGCTCGAGTCCGAGCGTGACACCGAGAAGCAGCGGGCTGACGCAGCCGAGAAGGAACGCGACGAGCTGCGTGAGTCCGACCGGAAGACGAAGAACGACACGGCGGTCACGAAGGTGATCGCAGAGTCCGCTTCGGCGAAGGATGTCGACCTCGACGAGTTCCAGACTGCCGGCATCGCCGCGAAGGCGACGTTCGACGCAGACGGGAAGGTTGACGAGGCCGCTCTGAAGACGGCCGCCGATACGGCCGTCGCCCAGATCGCCGAGACCAGAGGCGTCGGGTCGGTCCGCAACTTCGGGTCCACCAAGTTCACCGTCTCAACCGACGGTGGTCAGCCCACCAGCGACCAGGTCAACGAGGCCCGCGCGGCCGCGTTCGGCCGGAAGGGAGCCTGACCCATGGCGACCAACCAGAAGTTTGACCACGCCGACTCGGTATCGCTGCCCGTCCCCGCCGGAACCCTCACCGGCGTCCCGGTCTTCGTCGGCGACCTTGCCGGCACAACCCGCACCAAGGAAGCAGAAGGCGGCAACGCGTCCGGCTTCGCCACCGTCGACCTGGTCGGCGCCTACGAGTTCACCGTCACCGGTGCCGTCACTCCTGGCGCGAAGGTGTACCGGGTCACCGCCGATGGCACGCTCAACGCGTCCGCCACCGGCGCGGTGCTGTGGGGCTACTCCCTGACCACCAAGGGCTCCGGTGCCGGGCTCGCAACCGTCCGCCCCGCGCGGATCTGAGAGGCAGACGATCATGCAGATCGAACTCACCGAGGCCGGCGGCTCCGGCGACGAAGGCTACGCCCGCCCACGGGTCGGCAATCAGGGGCTCCTCGTGGAGGCAGCGCAGATGCTCGCCGCCGCCTGGCACGGCACCAGCCTCATCGCCCGGGCGCGGCTGCAGGAGGCTATGGCCTCCAGCGACTTCCGCAACGCCACCTTCGAGGTCATCGACCGCGAGACCATGGAGCGCTACCAGGCGCTGCCGGCCGCGTGGACCGGGTATGCACGCCGCACGCTGCTGCGCGACTTCAAGGTCAAGCAGATGGTCGACCTGCTCGGCGGCCTCGAGGGCCTGGCAAGGGTCCCCGAGCTGACCGAGTACCCCGAGCGGCGCATCTCCAAGGCCGGCTGGACGATCCAGGTGTCTAAGCGTGGAGCCCGGTTTGCGTTCAGCTGGGAGTCGTGGATCAACGACGAGCTCGCCGAGCTCGAGTCGCTGCCCGAGGCGCTGTCGATCGCTGCGCGAGAGACCGAGTCACGCGAAGCGGCGACGCTGCTCACCGACGGGACGGGGCCCAACGACCTGTTCTTCAACGCCACCGCGATCCAGGGCATCAGCAGCAACCTGATGACGGGCAACCCGGCCCTGTCGTTGGCGTCGCTGACCACTGCCATGAACACGATCACGTCGCGTCGTGACCCTCAGGGCCGGCCGGTGGTGCTGCCACGTCTGGCGCTCGTCGTGCCGCCTGCGCTGGAGATCAGCGCCCGCACCATCGTCGGTGCATCGATGATCCGCACCCAGGAAGGTGCCGGTGCCGGCCAGCGTGAGCTCGAGTCGACGAACTGGCTGAACGGCATGGTCGACATCGTCGTGGAGCCGTGGTTGCCGGTCATCGACACGTCAGCGAACGCGAACACCACCTGGTATCTGGTGCCGTCTCCGAACAGTGGCCGGTATGCGTTGGCGGTGGGGTTCCTGCGTGGCCACGAGGACCCCCAGGTCCGCGTCAAAGCCAACCAGGGTCAGGCCATCGGCGGCGGAGCGCTCGCCCCGACCGAGGGGTCTTTCGAGATTGACGACATCCAGTATCGGGTGCGTCATGTGCTGGGATCCGGCTACGGCGACCCGATCGGCACTTTGGTGTCGAACGGCTCCGGCGCCTAACCGGTGGCCGATGGTGACAAGGGGGGCGAGGCTGACACCCGCCCCCCTATCCTCACCGCGAGTGACGCCTGGATGGCAGCCCTGTGCGACCGGCTCGACCAAGTCATCGACAAGCTGCCCCCGCCGCCTCACTCGCGCAGGAAGCCGATCAGCAGGGCCGCCCACGGCGGCAAGGTCGAGGTGCGCGGCGACTGACGTTGAGGGTGGGGCGTCAACACGGCCAGATACCGGCAGTCAGCGATTCATGCCGCCGTGAAGGTCAGGTCGGGGAGATCCGTAGCGGGTAACGCTGAGCCCCTGCCGGAGCTCGTCCTTTCGCTCCCTGCCATGACCCGTCCTGCGTCCCACCCACACGGCGGCTAAGGAGACACACATGTCGACCGACTATGTGCCCAGCGACGCGGCCCTGGTGCGGCTGCTGATCTCCGATACCGGCACCGGCGCCGCCCAGGTGTTCACCGACAACCAGATCGAAGACTTCCTCATCCTCGAGACGTCGGTGAAGCGGGCCGCTGCCCAAGCCCTGGACGTGATCGCCTCCAACGAGGCGATGGTGTCCAAGGTCATCCGTGACCTGGACTTGTCGACTGACGGCGCGAAGGTCGCCGACGCGCTCCGCAAGCACGCCGTCGAGCTCCGCAAGCAGGCCGACGTGAGCGACGAGGACGGCGACGGGTTCGTGTTCGACATCGTCGATGCCGGCGGCATCTGCCCGGTCGAGCTCGCCGAGTGGCCGAGCCTCTGACATGCCTCGCCCCAACACGCCGGTCATCCCCCCGGGATGGGCGCAGCGGCACCGGCCGGTCGTCGACAAGACGCTGGGTGCCCACTGCACCATCAGGAAGCCCGGCGGCACCGGCAGAGGTTTCGACGCCGCCACCGGCGCCACCACGTCGACCCCTTACCCGCCCTACCTGTCCGGTGCCTGCCGGGTGCAGAACCTTGCGAGTCGGGCCAAGGACACGGCTAACGCCGCCGATCAGGTGGTCACGGCGCTCGGCTACCAGATCAGCTTGACGTTCGACGCCGCCGGCATCGCGGTGGGCGACCTGCTGCGGATCGACGCCGTCGACGACAACAGCGACCCGGCCATGGTAAATCGCGAGTTCACCGTCCGGTCGATACCCACCGGGTCGCTGCACTGGCAGCGCGTCCTCATCTGCACTGATGTCTGACCGGAGGTAGGAAAGCGTGGACATCCGCATCGAGACCAGCGACCTGAACCGGCTCGCTGTGGAGCTCACCAACGCCAGCGGCAAGGCCGTCCGGCTGGTCTCAAGCGCGATCGCGAAGACCGCACATGACATTGAGGCCGACGCGAAGCTCACCGTGGCCGTCGATACCGGCAACCTCAGGAACTCAATCAGCTCACACATCGGGCTTCTTGACGCCGTGATCGGGCCGACCGCCTCCTACGGCGGCTTCGTTGAGTACGGGACGTCACGGATGGCGCCGCAGCCGTACATGGGACCAGCGGCCGACCGGCATGTCCCTCTCCTGGTGCGGGCCATCGCTTCGAGCGCCGAGAACATTCTGTGACCCTCGTCGCCACCCGCCTGCTCGCCGACCAGGTGTGGAGCATCCTCGACGCCATCGCAGGGCTGAACTCCTACGACGGCGAGATCGTCGACGACAACGACAACCCGACGACGCCGCCGCTCGACACCGACGGCCGCGTCCACCCCTACGCCGTGTTCTACCCGTCACCGGGGCGACGTGACCTGCGCCGGCTGGCGCATGTGCCCACCAACGTCGCCTGGAGCTTCCAGGTCACCTGCGTCGGAGGCGACAACACCCGCTGCCTGTGGGCCAGCGACCAGGTCAGCGGGGCACTCACTGGTCTGCGGCTCACCGTGGACGGCCAAGCCACCGGGAAACTCGCTGAGGGCGCCGACACCGGCCCCATGCGACGCGACGACGACGTCACCCCGGCCCGGCTATTCGTCCCGCTGCTCTTCGCCCTGTACGTCTGACCGGCTTCCGTCGCAACACCCGCCACCACCACCCGAGAGCCCCTGAAAGGGGAAGTCAGCCATGCCCGAGTACAACCGCGTCAGGGACCCCGGCACCCAACACGAGTTCACCGTCGGCCCCGTCTACGACCCCGAGCTGGAGTTGCTCGACGAGCCCGCCGTCGACGGCACCGGCAGACCACTGCCACCCAAACCGCACCTCGACCCGTCAGACGCCGCCGACGCCGACGGTGAGGTGCTGCGCGGCCAGGCGTTGACCGACGCCCTGCACGACGCCGGCCTGTCCACGTCCGGCACCGCCGACGAGAAGCGGCTGAGACTCGCCGAGTTCAACGCCGGGCTCAACAACTCTGAGGAGATCTGACATGCCGATCATCAAGCCCACCCCCGTCAAGGTCCAGGGCAACACCAAGGTCATCTTCGTCGCGACGCTGGTAGCCCCGGCGGCACCGAAGATGACGGAGGTCTCCGCTGTGTCGTCGCTGGACCTGTCCGGCTACTTCATGGCCGACGGTTGGGCGCCGTCGGTGGATGTCAACAAGGGCAGCGCGCCCAGGCGGCTGTTCACCCGCAAGCAGTTCGAGCAGTTCGGGATCACCCAGTACACCCTGGGTGACCTGATGTACTCGTTCGACCCGCAGGGCGCCGCGGCGTCCAACGGGGTCAAGGCATACGAGAAGCTGACGCCCGGACTGACCGGCTACTTCCTCGAGCGGCAGGGCCTCGACGCCGACACGGTCGACTACGCCATCGGCCAGTTCGTGGCCGTGTGGCCCGTCACCCTCGGCGACCGTCTGCCGATGGGTGATGTGACCGACGAGTTCGCCGAGTACACCGTCCGGCAGCCGGTGATCGTGCCGGCCGACCGCACCGAGCGTGTCGCGCTGGTTGCTTAGCACATCTGAACGGCTCCCGGCTCGGTGTCCAGGCAACCCGAGCCGGGAGTCTCTCTGCCTGGACAACTGCCTGTAGGAGCATCCGCGATGAGCAACGCCCGCAAACCTGCCAACGCCTCTGTGGCGGCTAAGTCATTCGCCGACATCATGGCGGCGGCTGACTCCGGTCGCCCCACCAAGACGGTGCAGGTCTGCTTCTCGACCGATCTGCACGACCGGTACACCGCCCTCGACAACGAGCTCGCCGAGGCGCTGGAAGCCGAGAGGCAGCAGAAGGAACGCGCCGCCGCTCCGGAAGGGAAGGCGTCCGGGCAGCGGATGGTCAGTCATCGGCGGTCCAAAGCTGTCGAGGACGAGATGCAGGCGCTTATCGACGACAACCCGCACGCCTTCTACGACGTGAAGATCCAGGCGGCTAGGCACTCCGAGTGGGTGCAGGCCAAAGCCGAGCACCCGCCGATCAGCGACATCCGCAACGATTCGCTCGGTGTGCATTGGGACTCGTTCCTCCCGGTGGCGATCCGCATGTGCATGGTCGACCCTGAGCCCACCGACGAGGTGCTCACCTTTCTCGGTGAGTCGATGACGACGGGCGAGTGGGACCGGCTCGGGCTGGTCGCTTTCCAGCTGAGCGAAGGTGTGCGGGAGACCCCAAAATCACGGTCGCTCACCTCGATCCCGAATGGCAGCGCAGACGGCTAGAGGCCTCCGCACGGTGGGGCGTGTCGCCGCGCCGGTTCTCAGGCTGGGAGCCAAGAGAGGTCCACACCCACCACGACGCCGAGGGTGTCGTGACCGGCACCACCGTCGTCGAACGCGAGCCCGAGTGGGACGAGACCTGTCAGGAGTGGGCGGTCGGCCTGCTGGCGTACCAGAGCGGCAGCTGCGGCACCTGCGGCACCCACTACTCCCACTCGTCACGCACCGACGTCGCCCGTGATGTACAGCAGACCACCGTCAAGTGCGAGGACTGCGCGGCCATCGACATAGCCCGCGATCGCTACCACAAGGCCGAGCGGCACACCGACGAACGCTGCGACTGCGACGACCAGGTGTTCTACGTCGCCGACTACGTCCCCATTCCCGACTGAGCTGTGGAGGTGAGCATGGCGGCGTCTGACGTGCTGATCCGGCTCCGCGGTGACGCCTCCGACCTCATCACGAAGCTCAACGTGGCCCGGGCGAACGTCAAAGGGTTCAACGACGAGGTGGCCAAGTCGGCCGCCAAACGGCAGGCCCTCAACGACCTGGGCAGCACGTTCGGCAAGGTGGGCCTGGTCGCCGCTGCAGGGTTCGGAGGTGTCGTCCTCGCCGCCGCGAACTTCGACCAGGCCATGAGCAAGGTGCAGGCCGCAACACATGAGTCGGCCGCCAACATGAGCCTGCTCCGCGACGCGGCCATCGAGGCTGGGGCGAGGACACAGTACAGCGCAGGCGAGGCGGCGTCGGCGATCGAGGCGCTCGCCAAGGCGGGCATCTCCACAGCAGACATCCTCGGCAAGACCGGTGGGCTGAACGCCTCGCTGGACCTCGCCGCCGCCGGTGGGCAGGACGTTGCCGCCGCCGCGGAGTCGATGGCGACAGCGATGAGCCAGTTCCACGTACCGGGCACCGACGCCGCCCACGTCGCGGACCTGCTCGCCGCCGCTGCCGGCAAGGCGCAGGGTGAGGTTGCCGACATGTCGCAGGCGCTCAACCAGGTCGGCCTGGTGGCGCACCAGAACGGGCTGAGCATCGAGGAGACCACCGGGGCCCTCGCGGCGTTCGCCAAGCAGGGCCTCATCGGCTCCGACGCCGGCACCAGCTTCAAGAACATGCTGCAGCGGATGAACCCACAGACCGAGAAGGCACAAAGTCTCGTCAAGCAGTACAACATCTCGGCATTCGACCAGCAGGGCAACTTCATCGGCCTCGCGAAGTACGCCGGCCGTCTCCACGACGGCCTCAAGAACCTCACTGACCAACAGCGCAACTCGACCCTGACGACCATCTACGGGGCCGACTCGGTGCGCGCCGCGAGTGTCCTGTACGACGACGGCGCCAAATCGATCCAAGGCTGGATCAACAAGGTCAACGACCAGGGTTACGCCGCACAAACCGCTGCCATCAAGATGGACAACCTCAAGGGCGACCTCGAGCAGCTGAAAGGTTCGTTGGAGACGGCTTTCATCGGGACCGGTGAGGGTGCGACGGGCCCGCTGCGGTCACTGGTGCGGAACCTCACCGACGTCACCAACGCCTACATCGCGCTGCCCGCTCCGATCAAGTCCGCCGCGCTTGTGGTGACCGGCCTCACCGCGACCCTGGGCCTTGGCGCGTTCGCGCTGACCCGAATCGTGACAGGTGTCGCCAGCACCAAAGCGGCTCTGACGACGCTGGGCCTGGTGTCGAAGACCACCGGCGATCAGGTCGGCGGCATGTCGAAGACGATGGTCGGGATGCGTGTCGGCGCGGGTGCGCTGGGTGTCGGGCTAAGCGTGCTGAACAGCCATGTCAGGGACTCCGACACCGCCCTAAAGGGAATGGTGGACGTTGCGTCCGCTGCAGCAATGGGGTTCTCTGTCGGTGGCCCCTGGGGTGCTGCCATCGGCGGCGGCGTCGGCATCTTGCAGGCATTCATGGGGGCGAATACTCACGCTGCCGCAGACGTGACCGCGCTGACCGAGACCCTCGACGTGCAGACCGGCTCGGTCACCAAGAACACCCGCGAGTGGGCAGCGAAGCAGCTCGTTGACCGGGGGCTCATCGACAACCTTGCCCAGTTTGGGATCTCTGCTGACACTGCCACCAGCGCAATGCTCGGTAACGCCTCGGCCATCGACGCCATTAACGCCGTCCTCAACCCGTACATCAACAACGTGGCCGGTGTTACCACCGCCTCGGGTGACCTGAGTGCCGAGCAGCGCAACGCAGGTGTCAGCGCGCAGGAACTTCTCAACATCGTCGGTGACACCAACGGGACTCTCGCGGACGCTCGGAAGCAGTTCAAGTTCACGGCGGACGCCGTGGGTGGCCTTGGGAACAAGTCCAAGGCTGCATCGCCCTTCATCAACGACCTGGCCGCTAAGGCTGCTGGTGTTGCCCATCAACAGGGCGGTCTCAGGCAAGGCCTGGACAGAACCTCTAGGTCAATGAGTGACCAGGCCAAGCAGACTGATGACGCCAAACAGGCGCTGGAGGGTTATCGCTCCGCTGCAGCATCGCTGATCTCCAAGCAGCTGGGACTGTCGCAGGCGATCATCGACGCGAACCGAGCGCTGAAGGACAACAAGGACGGCTTCAACAAGAACACACAGGCTGGCATCAACAACTATCAGACGATGCTGGACCTCGCCGCCGCCACCGACGGTTTCACGTCTAAGACGAAGGCCGGCCAGGAGGCCATCGGCCGGATCCGCGAAGAGATGATCCACTACGCCACGCAACAGGGCATGACGGCAGATGGGGCGAAGAGTCTGACCGATCGGCTGCTTGGTGTGGAGCACGCCGCTGACGGCACGAAGGGGTCGGCGGACAAGTTGACCGGGAGTCTGAAGACCCTGGGGGAGCAGCACCCGACACCGAAGGTGAGTGTCGATACCGGGGCCGCTCGCAACGCCGTCGACGATTTCACGTCGCACATGAAGACCGAGCTCGCCGGCATCGACAACGAGCGGGTCGACATCACCCTCCAAGCCGCCGCAACGAACGTCGTCACGCAGCTACAGGGCCTGTTCCAGAAGAAGGCGCTCGGTGACGCTGTCACCGGCGGTATGGCCGGACGTGACTCGGTGCCGATCCTAGCGATGCCCGATGAGCACATCGCCACCACCGCTGAGGTGAAGGCAGCCGGTAAGGGCAACACTGCCCAAGGTCACAAGGTGTGGCGTGCCATTCGTCGGATGGCGTTGCGCGGGGAGCTTCCCGGTTACGGTGACCTTCAGCCGTTCGCCGACGGTGGTCCGGTCGTGGGTCTGCGCGCGAGCTCGACCGGTACGGCGTCTGCGGTCAACACGATCCAGTCCACCTTCGACGGCATCGTCAAGACGATCGGGGCGGCGGCGTCCAAGGCCGCCTCGGACGCGCTGACCCACATGCCCAGCACCGGTCAGCTCGGTCCCGGCGGGCAGCTGACTCCCGCGCAGATCGCCCGCGGGCAAGGGTTCGCCCAGGCGCAGGTCGGCAAGCCCTACATCTGGGGCGGGGTCGGCCCCGCAGGATATGACTGCTCGGGCTTCATGGGAGCCACCGCGCTCAGCGCGGTCGGTCGTAACCCTTACGTCCGGCTCGGCTCGACAGCCTCGGTGCCCTGGCCGGGGTGGCATTCGGGACAAGGACAGATGACGACCGGGTCAACCCCCAACTGGGAGGGGTCGGGCATCGGCCACATGGCCGGCAACATCGGCGGCCTGGCGATCGAGTCCTACGGCGGCCATGGTCCCGCCACGGGCGGCGGTGCCCGCAACATCGCCACCGACTCACACTTCAACCAGTTCCAATACTTCGACCGTGGCGGCACACTCAAGCCGGGTCTGACGCCCGTCTTCAACGCGACCGGCGCCGACGAGCATCTGGTGCGGGTGAAGAAGATGGCTAACGGCGGCCCGGTCTCCGGGCTCGACGCGGAGCAGCAGCGGATCGCGCAGATCATCCTGCACGTCGGCCGGCAGATGTCGATGACCGAACGTGACATCAAGACGGCGTTCATGGCGGCGCTGGTCGAGTCGGGGATGCGGAACCTGAACTACGGTGACGCGGACTCGATCGGCGTCTTCCAGCAGCGACCCTCGCAGGGTTGGGGCACGCAGTCGCAGATCATGAACCCGACGTATGCGGCGACCAAGTTCTTCGACGCGCTCAAGGCTGTTGGTGGCCACGAGACGATGCCGATGGGTGCGCTGGCTCAGGCTGTGCAGGGCTCCGCGTTCCCCGGCCGGTACAAGGAGCATCACGACGAAGCGTTCAACATCTTCCACGCGCTGCGCGGCACCGGCGGTGCTGCAGGCGCCGGTGGTGGCGGTGGCCCCGGCGGCTCGCCGCAGTTCGGCGACCAGGGTCTCAGCTCCGCTGAGCGCCGCCAACGGGCACAGGACCGGCAAGCGCGCATCCAGGAGCGGGAGGACAAGCGGCAGGCCCGTGAGGACGCCCAACGCAACCGCGACATCACCCGCCAGTACGAGGACCGCTACGGCCGCAAGTCTCCCATCGTCGACGCAGTCACCGCCTACCTGGACAAGCTCAAGCTGGGCGAGGCGGTCGACCGGCACGACCTGAACCAGAAGGTTGATCGGGCCGTCCAGCATGTCGTCACCCCGGCGCTACGCGGGTTCGACATCAACGGGCAGACCATGAACGCCCGTGACGCCCGCGGCGAGGTCAAGAGCCTCGAGTCGACGCTCAAGGATGTTTTCGGCGACCACGCGAAGTGGCTCAAGCACATCGACAACCTGGGCGACCGGGTGGTGCACGCGACGGCGCGGCAGGACAAGATGCAGAGCTCGCTGGCGAAGATGACCGACGAGCTGCACAACCTCCGCTCAGCCTCCAATGCCTACGCGAGCAGTGTCGCCGGGTCGATCAACAACGACATCTTCGGCAACGGCGTCTCCGGTCTGTCGCTGCAGCTGCGCGCCGACGCGAACGACAACCAGGCGATGCTGCGGGCGCTGCGCCGAGCTCGCCGCAAGGGTCTCGACGGTGGCCTGTTCCGGCAGCTCGCCGCCTCCGGTGACCTGCAGACGGCGCAGCAGCTGTCCCACCTGTCTCGCCGGCGGATCGCCCAGCTGGAGCGGCAGTTCGCGGACCGTAACACCGCGCAGCGTCAGCTGGGTGACTTCGCCTCCAACAAGATCTATGGGCAACTCATCCGGGCGCAGACCCACGATGTGAACGGGATGCGGCACGACATCCGCCAGCTGAGGCGGGTCATCGAACGGCAGGAAGGCCTGCTCGAGCATGCCGTGCGGCGCGGCACGTACGACGGGACCCGCGACGGCCACAAGGACCGCGACCGTCAGGCGTCCACGAAACGGCGGGCAGGCTGATGGCGTCCCCGGCGTTGTCGTTCGTCACCGGCCCGAACGCCACACCGACGGTGACGTTGGCGCTGAACCCCGACGACAGCAACTACGTTGACGCCGAGAACTTCTCTCTTGGTGCACCGGTGTTCGAGGCGGCCCCGGACTCTGTTGGTGGTGTCGACGGGTTCCGGACCGTGTCGTTCACGGTGGTGGTGCGCGGCTCCTGGTCGGTGGCCGCTGCGGCGATGCAGAACGTCGCAAGGCACCTGCTGCAGCCGCGTAACTGGCTGATGCTGTCACCGTCGTCGCCGGCTAAACCGATGTTCCTCCAGACGTACAGGACACAGCAGGAGGCGTTGGCGTGGGATGACGCCGACCTTGGTGTGTGGACCCTTCCGGTCTCTCTGGCCGCTGACGCCTACCTGCTGGGTGATCGGGTAGACCTGGCGTCGCACACGGTGGCGAACGCGGTGTCGGGCACAGACATGGTGCAGTCGGTGTCAGGCGTGAAGGGCGACGCGCCGACTCCCGCGGTGATCTGGACGCCGGACGTGGACGCGGCCGAACAGGTGCTAATCGTGGGGTCCACGACGCAGCCGGCCGTTGTTGAGGCCGAGTCGATGACGCTCGCCTTCGGCACCTCCCTCGTCTCGGCGGACACGACCTTCTCGAACTCCGGCGGCGTGGTCACAAGCGCTGGCGGCAATACCACGCAGGTATCAGCGCCGCTGCCATCGAACGTCACCGGCGGCACCTACCAGCTCTGGTTGAGGCTCAAGAAGTCGAGCACCTCGAGCGTGTGGAGCGGCTCGGTCAGCGGGATCACGGGTTTCGCCAACGATGTCCTGAACTTCCCTACTTTGGGGACGACCGAGTTCCAGATGGTCAATATGGGCACAGTCGAGATCCCGGAGCGCCAGGTCGGCTATGCGGACCCTCTGGCCCCGGCCCTGCCGACATTCACATTCTCCTCCACTCGGACGTCAGGGACGGGAACCCTGAGCGTCGACTACTTCGTGTTCATCCCCGTCGACGACGAGACCACCACGGCGGTCGTGACCGTCCCGAGCGTCACCCCGACGCCGCCGCTGGTTCTTGACGCCCGCCAGAACCAGGCGTACTACGCGCCGTCGACCGGGTCGCCGTTCATCGCCGCTGCCCGCGCCTCCGCCATCGCAGGCTTTACCCAGGACGGCGCCCTTCCGTCGATGGTCCCCGGGGTCACCAACTATCTGACGTACCTGCGGCTGGGTGCGGTGCCGCTGACCAAGACGTCGGTCCTGAACGTCTCCTACTGGCCGCGCTACCTGCACCTGCGGCCCGACGCAACATGAGCCTGCAGTCGCCGCTCACCGTCCGCGCCATCGCCGGTGGCTACGAGACGCCGCTCAACGTGGCCGACCTGTCGTTCACCAAGACGGCCCGCGGCGGCTTCGAGTCGGCCAACTTCACCGTCCCCGAGTGGGTCGACTCGGCCAACCCGGCGCTGGGGCCGGTGGCACGCATCAAGATCCACGACGCCCGAACCGGCGACCCGGTCATCGAGGGCTACCTCGACATCGCCGGGAAGACGGTGGACCGTTCCGGCGAGTCATGGCAGGTCGGCATGGTCGGCGCACAGGCGGTGCTCAGCGACCGCTTCCGCGCCTACATCGGCATCGACCAGCAGTTCGACGGCTGGGAGACATCCTTCTCGTCCAACGGCAGCATGTCGGCAGGGGCGGGCTCGTCGCCCGCCGACGACACGGTCGACGCGCTGGTGTTCTCCTTCGGCAACGGTGCGGTCGGCAGCGGCAGCCGCGTGTCGCTGAAGTATCGGCGGCTGGTCGACAGCGGCCAGAAGGTCGGAGCCTGGGACTGGGCGCACACCGAGGGCTTCTCCGCGACCGGCATGCAGATGGAGACCTACGCCACCGGCGGCGCGGTGGGCACGTCGGACCTGGACTCGCAGGACTTCTCCACCACCCGCACCGACCCGGTCGCCCGCTCGGCCGGCGGGACGCTGCTGACGCAGACCGACCGGAACCTGCTGACCTGCCGGATGGTCCGCTCCGGTGGCGCCACCAACGTCGGCTCCGACATCTGGTGGTCGGCGGTCGACCAGATGATCGTGCAGGCCCTCCGCAAGGACCAGAGCGGTGCCGTCATCTCCGGCTCCGGCACCTACACCAACCCCTATCTGACGGCCGACCAGGTCGTCATCGACGCGCTGCGCTGGTTCACCAACCAGATCGACGTCGCGGGCGCCAGCATCGCCACCGGCTGGACCCACCACATCGACCAGCTCGCCTACCCCGACGGCATTCGACTGGCCGACCTCCTCGACGACCTGGCGCTGGTGGAGCCCGACATGACCTGGCAGGTGGGTGCCTCCAACGCCGCCGGCGACCACTCGTTCCGGCTTGCGAAGTGGCCCACCACACCCCGTTACGAGTTCGACACCATCGACGGCTGGTCGCAGCCCGGAGGCGAGTCGCCGCTGTGCAACTCGGTGCCGCTGACCTGGACAGACCGTCGCGGCAACCCCCGCAACCAGACCTACACACCGTCCAGCTTCGGCCTCCCCCCGGTGGCGGCGCTCACCGACATCCACCGCACCCGCGACACCGACCCGATCGACCTGGGCTCCGAGGTCGGCTCACAGGCCGCCGCGGACCGGGTCGCGGAGGGCATCCTCGGCCAGGTGACCACCGTCCCCTACGCGGGGACCCTGACGGTGGCCCGCAAGGTCCGCGACCTGACCACCGGCCGGATGGTGTCGCCGTGGGAGATCGAGCCCGGCTACCTGGGCACCGTCCGCGGCATCGGCGCCCCACCGCTGCGAATCACCGAGATGAGGTACTCCGTCTCCGACCAGTCCGCGTCGCTGACCCTGGGCACCCCCACCTACTCCACCGAGGAGCTCATCGCACGGCTGGCCCGCCGTAGACGGCGAGGAGGCAACCGATGATGCTGGTGTTGTCACCCATCGGCCGCAACATCGACGTCGACACATTCACCGACATCACCGCGACCCCGGTCGTGTCGCCACCGCAATGGGTAGACGGTGGGGTCAGCGTCGAGTTCGCCGCCAACCTGACCGACACCGAACTGCTGCAGGTGCGGGTCCGTGCTGCGACCCGCGACGCCGCCGCTGAGCTGCTGATGCGGCAAGCGTGGGCGGCCTACCAGTCCAACGCCACATTCCTGGCGCTGCCGGCACCAACCACCGCCCAGGCGCTCGCCCAGGTGGCGGCGCTGACCCGACAAACCCAGGGCATCATCCGGCTACTCATCCCGGGCGACTAGCCCTCCGCGCACCATAACCAAGAGGCAGGTGCGCCCCATGATCGTCGCAATCCACCCAACCCCCGGCGTACCCGCCGCAGAGGCCCGGCTCCGCGCCCACCTGATCCGGATCCTGCGATGTGGACCACACAGCCGCACCCACAACCATGCAGCCCTGAACCGGCTCCTAACCCAGATGCTCAGCCACCGTCATGCGTGACCCGGGGTTCCGCCCGCCACCCGACAGCCGCAACCCCGACACCGTGTTCCTGCTCGCCCTGCTCCTCACCGCCGGCGCGGCACAGTTCGCCACCGGCGCCGAGTCCGGGTCGGTGGAGGCACTGGTCCCCACCTGGGTCCTCACCGCATGGTCGGTGCTGCTCACCTTGGCGTCGGCCGTCACCCTGCTCGGCGTCTGCTGGCGCAGCCGTGTCAGCGGCATCCTCATCGAAGCGGTAGGCCGGGTGATGCTCGGCCCCGCCTGCCTGGCCTACGCGATCGCCGTGGTCGTCGCCGCCGGCATCGGCGGCTCCGCACAGGTCGCGGGGCTGCTGCTCGGACTGTGCCTGTCGTCGGCATGGCGGGTCGTGCAGATCTATCGGGGCATCGACGCCATGCGGCGCACCATGAGCCGGATCAGCGACCGGCAGGACGCCGAAAGGTGAATGTTTGGGTGCTCGTCTTCACCGCAATCGCCTCCCTCGGCGGGCTGTCCGGCATCGCAGCGATCGGCTACATCTCCGTGACCCGCCGCAAGATCGGCGCTGAGGCCCGCAAGATTGGTGTCGACGCCGACGACGTGATGAGCGGCCGTGCGCTGGAGATGTATGACCGGGCGATGCAGGAGGCCCGGGAGGCGAAGTCTGAGGCCCGCGGCTGCTACGAACGGCTCAACGCGTCGGAGGACCACGCGGACATCCTCGAGCGGATGCTCCGCGACCAGGGCATCGTGCCACCGCCGTTTCAGTACCCGCTGTTGACGATCGGCGGCGACCGATGACTGAGGACCGCACCGCGCTGCGCGACGCCTACAGCCGGCTGTCGCGGGCCCAGCGGTTCCTCACTCTCGCGATCGCGGTCACCCTGCTCGGGCTGATCGCCCTGGCAGCGGTCTCGACGCACTACGCCAACATGGCCACCGCGAACCAAGACGACCTGCATGACAACGTGACCGGGCTGCGCTCCGACGTCGCGGCCCAAGGCTCCGCGTTGCGGATGGCGAACCACCGGCTGCGGCAGGCCGGTGAGCCCACCGTCACCGTCCCCACCCTGACCTCACCGCCGCCGGGCGTTCCTGGCCAGGTCGGCCCGGTCGGCCCCTCAGGTCCGGTTGGCCCGAGGGGGCATGTCGGTCCGCGGGGCCCGCGAGGCGGCAACGGGCCCCGCGGACCATCTGGACACATGGGCAGACCAGGCGTCGACGGCGTAGATGGTCGCCCCGGTGCACCAGGACCACCGGGAGACATCGGTCCTCGCGGCCAGCCCGGGACGGACGGGGCACCGGGCAAACCCGGAGCACCTGGCCCCCAAGGTGAGCCCGGCGAGGCAGGCGCGACGGGGTCGACGGGTGAGCCGGGACGACCCGGTGATCCCGGCCCGCCCGGCGAGACCGGACCACCCGGGGCCGACTCCAACGTCCCCGGCCCCCAAGGTGATCCCGGCCGCGGCATCGCATCGGTCGACGTCGTCCAGCAAGCGCCAAACGACTGCCATCTGATCGTCACCTACACCGACACCACCACCCACGACGCAGGCCCAATCGCCTGCTCACCCCCACCGGCGAACCCCTGAAGGAGAGAACCACCCACCCATGAAACGGTTCCGGCTTGTCCGCCTAGAAGACCCCTCCGGTGTCTCCGGGACCGGTGAGGTCGCCGAAGGCGTCATGCTCACCGACCACACCTGCGTCATGCAGTGGCTCGTCGGCCCCTGCTCGATCGCTATCTACGACAGCCCGAACGACATCGAGGCCATCCACAGCCACGGCGGCTCCACCACTATCGAATGGATCGACTGACATGACCGACGACCAGTACGACGACGAGCTCGACCCCGACACCGACTACGACCTCGACCAAGACTTCGTCGACGTCCCCGTCGTCGAATACGGCCAGCACACCCCGGCCCAGCCGAGCATTGACGAACGGGACCACGAAGGCCAGGAGGACCCTGCCGAGCTCGAGGGGCTCGGCGGCCCCGGCGAGGCACCCCACACCCCGGCTCAGGCGATCAAGCTCGGCTACCAGTGGATCAAGACCACCCTCTATGTCGGGATCGGCCGCTGCCTGCAGAACCAGCGGACCCTGTTCGGGGTCGCCGCCAAGTACATGTCCGCCGCCGAGTCGTGGGCCGCTGCCCCGGTCAAGCACCGGGTCAGCTCCGGGTCGAAGGTCCCGCGGGGCGTGTTCGTCTACTGGACCGGCGGCAGCCAAGGCTACGGCCACATCACGTTGTCGATCGGCGGCGGCCGCTGCATTACCAACGACTTCGGCCGCTACGGCTACATGTCGGTCGCGAACATCGACGACATCACCCGCGGTTGGGGTCAGACGCTCGCCGGCTGGTCACCGTACGTGAACGATGTGCGCTGCTGGACCCCCAACAAGCCCAAGCAGACTGCGCCGAAGCCGCAGCACCACGACCACAAGCCCGCCCACGACCCGTCGCACGACGGGAACGTTGACGAGGCGATCCGGGTCCTCGGCCGGGCCCGCAAGCACGCCTGGGAGAACAAGAACACTGACCGCGCCAGGACCCTCACAGCTGCGATCAAGCCGCTGCTCACCCTGAACCACTGACCGCCTCAGTTCGCAAGGAGCCCCCGTGTTTCAACTCGCCTTCTGGAAGGCCGCTGCCGAGCGCGCCGTCCGCACCGTCGCTCAGACCATGCTGTCGTTGTGGATCGTCGGCAACGGCCTCTTCGACGCCTTCCACGTCGACTGGGGCCAGGCCGCAGGCATCGGAGCCGGCGCCGCGATCCTGTCGCTGCTGACCTCGCTCGTCGCCACCGCGGCAGGCCCCGCCACCGGTCCGTCGTTCGGCACCGAAACCCCGACAGGAGCCTGACCATGCGAGCTGTGCTCGGAAACCGCCACGCCCACAGGGACGGCGAGAAGCTGCCCAGGGCTAAGCGGGCCACCGTCATCGACTTCCCAGACGGCACGTCGCTCGCCGAGGCGTTCACGAACGTCACTCACGCTCAGGGCGTCTGGACCAACCACGCCACCGAAGGCGCACAGCCTGCCTGGGTGGCGTCGGACTCGCCATCGCTCGCGGCTCTGCTCGCTGAGCACTTCGGTGGCATCGAGATCCGTGACCTCGAGGACCCCTACGGCGGCGCGCTCAACCCGAACCGAGGCGGTGGAGGCGGAGGCGGCTCAGCCGCCAAGATGGCTCCGCTGATGCTGATGCTGCCGGTGTCGCTGTACCTGCTGAGCAAGCTGCAGCCCTACCTCAAGACCAGCGCCGGCAATGACGTCCAGGCAGCGCAAATGTCGGGCGCGGCGTCCGCGACGGCCGTCCTGAAGTGGATCGCCATCACGGCGAACATCACCGCACCTGCTGCCGGTGACACGACCCTGACCGGGGAGATCGCCACGGCCAGCGGTGGTCTGATTCGCAAGATCGGTACCTACGCGCACACCACGGGTGTCGCCTCCTACACGATCACGACGACGTTCACGGTGAACGCCTCCGACGTGATCCCGGTGACGGTCGGCAAGCGTGGCATTTTCGACGCAGCCTCGGCCGGCAACATGGGCTTCGAGACGCTGGTGTCACCGACCGCGACCCTGTCAGCGATAGGCGATGCCCTGACGTTGACCGACACCATCACCCTCTGATGGTTGTCCAGTTTGACATTTCGAGCGGCACGGTCACGACCGGCTTCACGGCCAGCGTGGCGCGTACCATGATCGAGGGTGTCTCGACGGCGAACGTGCCGCCGGAGTGGTGCGAGTACTTCGTCAGCAACCAGGCCGCGACGGGCTACACGATCGTCGAGTTCTGCACCTACGCCGCCACTGGGACTGGCACGGTTTACGTGCCGAAGCGGCATGGTCAGGCGGTCGGTGTCGCTGCGAGCACCTGGAAGGTCAATGACACGGTCGAGCCCACGACGCCGGTGGTCGTGTGGGCTGAGGTCTACGCCAACCCCTTCTCGCTGCGCATCCAGTATCCGCTGGGCCGCGAGTTCTTCCATGCTGTGTCGACGGTGCAGGGAATCCGGGTAACTCCTTCGGTGGTGCCTGACGCGACGCACCCGCTCATCGTGTCGCTGATGATCGAAGAGTAGCCACTCGTGGCGATCGCTCTACGGTCACCTAACGGCACCTCGACCACAGCGTCCACGGCGCAGGTAACAACCATCACCCACACCGTCCCCACCGGGGTCGTCAACGGGGACCTGCTGATCTGGGTCATCTCGCAGTCGAACACGGCCACCAACCCGGTTGCCGATCCGACAGGCTGGACCCGAATCCAAGCCGCCACCAACACGACGATGAACACCACGGTCTGGTATCGGGTCGCCGCGTCTGAGCCCGCCTCCTATGCCTCACCGACACTGACTTCGGGAATGGTCACGTCGCTGATGGTCGCCTACACCGGAGTGGACAACGCCACCCCACTCGACGTCACTGTGCCCACTGCGGTTGGTACCGCTACTGGCACCTTCGGTCCGTTCCCCGCGATCACCCCCCTAACGGCCGGTGCGTGGGTGCTCGGCGTCGGCAACTGCCGGTTCGCTGCGTCAGCAACGATTCCGTCCGACACGAACCTCACCTCGACCAACCTGACGATCGACGCGCAGCACGCCAGCCAAGCCACCTCCGCCTCTATCCACGACGACGCAGGGCTCGGGCACGCTGCGTGGACCAGCGGGGCGTTCACCCCAAACATGGCGTCGACCCTCGCTGCGTCTGCCACCCTTTCTCAGACGATTGCCTTGCGTCCGGCTGCAACTGTGACGGTGCGCCCTGCTCAACCACGGATCCGGCTGCAAGCAGTGAACCGGGCGGGTAACTACTGATGGCGAGGCTAGGTCGCGGCGCTGTACGCCAACCGGTCATCATCCGGCCCCGTGTCGCGGTGGGCGCCAGCCTGTCAGGGTCGCAGTCGGACTCCGCTCCCGCCACGGACACCACTGCACCCGGTGTCGCCCTGTCTCGCGCTGTCGCCGACACGGCGGCTGCGACCGACGCCACGTCACGCAGCGTTGCCACCTCACGTGCGGCCGGCGACACGGCGGCGGCGAGTGACGCCTCGACCCGAGCGGTGGCTCAGCCACGCAACGAGGCTGACTCCGCACCGGCCACCGATGCGACGGCGCGTAGCCGCACTTCGGCACGGTCGCTGGTTGACACCGCACCGGCCACCGACGCGACGGCACGAAGCCGCACGTCGGCACGGTCGCTGACTGACACCGCACCCGCGACGGACAGCGCAGCTCGCACGTCGGCGTTCGCCCGAGCGGCAGCCGACACGGCCGCGACGACGGACACGACCGCCGCCGCTGTCACACACACCCTCGCCCGGTCCCAGGCCGACACCGCCGCAGCGACGGACACCACCGCCAGGGCGCTCACCGAGACCCGCGCCGTCGCCGACACCGCACCCGCCACGGACGCCCTGGCAAGGGCCACGGCACGCGCCCGCAGCCAGGCTGACACCGCAGCACCGGCCACCGACACGACGGTCCGCTCCACGGGGCGCACACGGACACTCAGCGACACAGCGGCGGCGGCGGACACCAGCGCCAGAGCGGTCACCGAGGCTCGGAGCCTCGCCGACACCGCAGCGGCCACCGACGCCACGGCGGCCGCTGCCACCCACGTCCTGGCCCGTTCCACCGCAGACACCGCCACGGCGACGGACGCCACCGCCCGCTCCGCCGGCAAGAGCCGCGCACAAGCCGACACTGCGCCCGCTACAGACACCACGTCGGCGTCGACCACCGGACAGCTCGCCCGGTCACAGTCCGACAGCGCGCCCGCCGCTGACACCGCAGCACGTCAGGTCACGCAGAGCCGGACCGGCGTCGACACGGCCCCGGCCGTCGACACCACCGCACGTGCCCTTGCCGTCAACCGCGCGGTCGCCGACCCCGCCACCGTCCTCGACCTGCTCGTACGCCAAACCGCCTCGATGCGCAGCCTGCTCGACCTGGCAGGCGGCACCGACACCACGAGCGGCCAGGCCCAGGCGTCTGCCCGCGACATCACCGTCGTCGTCGAGCCCCTCAGAGTCCGCGCCTTCGCCACCGTCGACGCCGCCCGCACCAGCACGATGATCGCCACAGTCCGCACCACGACCACCGTCGGCGCACCACGCAGCCGGCAGCCGGCCATCGTTGCCGCGATCCGCAGCAGACAACCCGCCACGGTCGACCCCGCCCGCACAACTACCCAGGTCGACCCTCCCCGCACCTCGACCCATGTCGACGCTCCCCGAACACAGAGAGGCTGAGCCCGTATGGCAGTCACGCTCTACTCGACCGGCACCCGATATGTCGGCGTCGCCTTCACCCTCGGGCGAGGTACACCAGCCGACATCACAGCAGTCGGGATCCGGTTCCATGCGGACCCCAACCACGTCCCCACCGTCGCCGAGTTCGCCAACGTCACCCTGGTCCAGCCAGGCGACTCGTTGGCTGACCCGACGATCGGCACGAAACTCGACATCGTCGCCCTCGTCGGCGCCAGACTCAGCGCTGACGTGGCCCTGGCGGCCGGGGACTGGCAGGCATTCTCGCTGATCGTGACCGCCGCTGAGGACATCATCGACTACGCCGGAGTGGTGACCGTGAAGTGAACCCGCGCCTCGAGGACGGCTGGCTGACCCTGGACTACGCAGGGAGTCTGCATAGCCAGCTGCACATCGCCGTCGGCAGCATCGACAACCAGTACCCCGCCTTCCGCGACAGCGTCGACGGCCGCATCATGCTCAAGGTTCGTCCACCCGCCGGGGCCACCGGCCGCGTACCGGTATGGCTCGTCGTCGACGGCGCCCCCAGCAGCATGGAACCCGTCAAGCTGTAGCCACCGACTCGAGTCCACAAACAGCGACCGCGACCGACATGTGGTGGAATTGACCGGCCACTAGGCTCGGCTCAGCAGGCCCATTATGCGTACGAAGGGATATCCCGACGCGGCTTGCACAGGCTGGGTACGATGACACAGACCGAGGGTCCTTCGGGTTCGCCCGTCCTCGCGAGCCCGCAAAGCGTCGGAGGTGTCCCGGGTTGGAACGCAGGAAGAAGATCCAGATCAGTCCCGACACATGGGCGGATGTGACCGAGGTTGGGTTTCGGTCGTCGGGTGAGAACTGGAACGAGTACCTCGCTGATGACGGGACCGTCATCCGTATCAAATTGGTGGTTACGGAGGTGCTCCGGATTGACGGTCAGTATGACGAACAGGGAAATCCTGCCTACTTGATCAAGAGCTCCAACGTCACCGCCGTCTCGGCGCCAGATGACATGAGGAAAGACGGGACGTAACATACAATGACCGCGCACAGTGGCCCAGTCAAAGAAACATGGTCTGATGATCGGGACCGCGAAGTTATTAGCTCACTCGACTTCACCATTCCCGATGTGCCAATTTCTGTTTCTGAAGCCAACTTCGACGAGGCCGTCACCATCGAAATTGTCGAAGGCTTACCACTCCGCATCATCGAGTTTTATACCGACGCGGCTCTCCGCCACGCTCGGGTAAGAGAGGTTGATCCGGGTGTCTGGGTGGCTAGTGTTATCGGGCTAGACGGTGCGATGGCCGATGGCGACAATCCCGCGGACGCGCTTGGAGCGCTGCGCGAGGCCATCATCGGTTGGGTCGTCGTCAAGCGACGAGTTGGTGCTGTCGACATCCCGACCATCGATGGATTCGACGTGAATCCGGCCCATGAGTGACCGATCTTCCAAAGTCCACCAAGCTACGAGACCTCGTGAAGAGGTTCAAGGCTCTTGGCTGGACTGGTCCACATGTTGGCCGTGGCCCTCATCCAAAGTTTATGGAAAAGGGCGGTCGAGTTCAAAGCATTCCTAATTCTCACACCAAGAAGCGCAGTGATATCGGCGAAGGTCTTCTGAAGAAGATATTGGCCGAGGCGGGCATTTCTCACAATGAATGGCTAGGGCGGTCAGATGACCAAGAATCAATACCTAACGAACACTAGTGACGTCCGTGTAGTGATCAACTCCAACATGCGGAGTAAGCCGAGGCAGGGGCAGTCCCCCATAACATTCGACCGCTTTGAATCACTGGCGCGTCATCTGCTCCACGTCTCGAAGGGTGACGTGCGCGAGGCCGGGGCCGGCGGGCGCGACAAGCACCGCTCCGCCTGACGCAGACCATGAAGCGACTACTGGTGTTCCTCATGTGGCACACCTGTGGGCTGCTCGACTGGATTCCCACCTGGGAACGAGACGTCCACGGGCGACGAGTCCGCTGTCATGGGTACTTCGGTTGCGGTCTGACCGGGCTCTCGTTTCGCGCGGCCCGCTTGGAAGACCGGTGGCACCTCTACGACGCGTAGCGCGCCCGATACCCGGGTGAGTCAACTATGTCGTTTGGCAGCCTCGATGGTAACGCTGCGAGTGGAGTAGCAGCCCTAGACAGCAAGCCGCCCCATCCTTCGGGATGGGGCGGCTTTCGTGCGTGGTGGGGTCAGCGATTGAGCAGCCAGACCATCGCAGCGGGGTTAGTTGACCAAGCCTCGCAGGCGGTCGAGAGTCCAGTTCTCGCCGTCGCCGCTGTGCGCCTTGCAGAGGTAGTTGTTGCGGACCACGCCACCAAAGCTGTTCTGTGAGTCGACCGAGCCAGTCACAGTCCAGGTGCTCCCATAGCCGGAAGCGCTCTCATTGCTGAAGTCCGCCGTGCTCGGTGACTTCAGGTGGTTCTGCACGAACTGCCGGCAGACCTCCATCGCGCCGTACTGGTCGGGCCCGCTCGGCGTCGACGAGTACGAGCACGCGCTCACCCCCAACGCGAGGGCTGCGGCGACGGTGCGAGTGGCGAGACTCTTCATCATGGAATCCTGTGTGAGTAGTTGACGCTGATTCTCGCAGCAGGCAAGTCGCAATATGGACGATTTGGCATACACACTCTGTTCGGCTACCTCACGCCGCGGCACGCACAACAGCGCGCACAGCGTCGTCTGGCAGCCGGACATAGCGTTGCGTCGTCTCCGGCCTGGAGTGGCCGAGCACAGCACCCACGGCCAGCAGGTCCCGTGTGCCGGCGTAGGAGACGGTTGCCATCCGATGCCGCAACGTGTGCGCCGTCCAGTTGTCCGGCAACGCCTTAGACAGCACACGCGACACATGTCCGGCAGTGAGATGCCCGTTGTCTCGGCCGGGGAAAGCCCATCCGTCGAGCGTCTGCAACCGTCCGAGCAGGACGGCATGAACAACGGGAATCTCGCGGACCTTCCGGCCTTTGCCGAGCACCCGCAGCACATCGTCCAGCAGGTGCGTCTCGTGAACCTGAGCTATCTCCGCAACGCGGAGCCCAGCGTAGGCGGCGAGCATCGCCATCAACTGCACCCGCGGCTCCGCCTCGGCGATGACCTGAAGGACCACAACCTCCGGTGCTGGACGAGCCATCGCCCTGGGTACCCGTATCGGGTCGAGCAAGAGGGCCGGGTTCACCCCGACGAGGTCCATGCCGTAAGCCCAGCGGTAGAAGGCTCGGTACACCCCGCGCGCCGACTTACGCGTCTCCGGCTTCCAAGCCGCATGCGCGAGGGCACGGCGAAGATCGCTGGTCGTGACGGCACCGGGAAACCGGTGCTCACGAGCCAGCCGAGCGAGGTAGTGGCGATGGAGCCGGATGGTGCTGGGGGAGCGATCAGCAGCCTGCATCGCGGTCACATACCCGTCGAGCCAGGCCCCCCAACTCCCCATGACACAGATAACGCGGGTAGTCACGAGCGGTTACGTTCTAGGCTGCGCGCAAGGCGCTGAGCAGGGCAAACCGTTGTTCGGCAG
>JBBRYB010000028.1:0-43876 GCA_038238115.1 Propionibacteriales bacterium
AACGTCGAGGAGTTCGAGGAGTTGGCGGATCACAGCAGCGGCTAGCCTCGATCTTTCATCGGTCGGTTGGCGACGCGGGCTGCAGACGCACGGAAGTGCCTGCCATATCGGGGAGAATTGTGTTTGTGAAGACGTAATTCGGTCCGGTTGAGAGGCACTCCGTAGGTGAAGAATATCGCGGTAGTTCGAGTGTTCGTGTCGAGGCTGGCGGCGAGTCGCTGATCTCCACCTCGGGTGCGTCGTTGCTGATGCAGACGGCGCGGTCAGTGGCCTGGTGGCGGGTCTGTTGGAGCAGTTGGCCCGGTGGCGCAAACCGTTGGCGGTTCATGATCCGGCCAGGATGATTCTCGGCCTTGCGGTCGCCATCGCCGCGGGTGGCGACTGCCTTGGCGAGGTGGCGTTGCTGCGGGCGCAGCCCGAGCTGTTCGGGCCGGTGGCATCGGATCCGACGATCAGCCGGATGTTTGAGGCGTTGGCCGTTGATGTCGACGGCGCGCGATCGCGGCGATCCGGACGGCGCGCGAATCCGTCAGCGGGGACCGGCGGTCCCAGACATTGGCGCGCGCAGCTGTCTGTGGTGGTCATCGATCTGGACGCCACGCTGATCGGTGCGCACTCGGAGAAGAAACTCGCGGCGAACTACAACCGCCGCCGGGGAACCAGATGGCGAGTGCCAGCTCATCGAAAGCCGTCAGCAGCCGGTAATGGACCGGTGCGTCGGTGGCGATGTCGTAGTGGCCGCGTTTGAGGTTCTGGATGAACGCGTGCCCGGTGGCGAGTGTGCGTGCGGATCTGAATGTCTTGAGGCCACGCATCGGTCGGAGCCGGGCTTTGAGCCGGCCATGGTCTGCTTCGACTCTGTTGTTGGCGTACTGCTCGGTGTTGTGCAGGGCGGCCGGGATGAGCTCGTCGAGGACTCTCGGGTAGGCCAGTGCCCGGTCGGTGGTCACCTGGACCGGGACGGCGCCGGTGGCAAGGGCTCGGTTGAAGAAGGTCCGCGCGGCGGTCAGATCTCGCCTGGCGGACAGCCACACGTCGATGACCTGCCCGAACTGGTCGACCGCCCGGTACAGATAGGTCCAACGGCCGTTCACCTTGACGTAGGTTTCGTCGACGAACCACCGGCCACGTGACGACGGGTACGTGCGGTCTCGACGAACTCGGGTGTGAGGCGTTGGACCCACCGTTAGACGGTGACGTGATCGACGTCCACTCCGCGCTCGGCGAGCAGCTCCTCGACGTCGCGATAGGACAGGCCGTACCGCAGGTACCACCGCACCGCCACCGAGATCACTTCCCGAGGGAACCGGAAACCAGCGAACGCGGAGGCCGACGAGCGTGTCCTGACATCAGTCTCGTGCCCCGTCGATGACTGAACGCAACACTGCTTGTCACCTCACGAGGAAGACGGAAATTAGCGAACGCGGAGGCCGAGGACGAGCTCATGACACCAGTCTCGTGCCCGGCCCGATCTAGCAACGCAACAGTGCCAGCTGCGGTTGCAGTGATGTCGCCAGACTGCGCGACCTGCGTGCCCTCGCAGATTAGCTGGGGACCGGCGGATCAACGAGGCCTCCCCAGCAGGCATGGGAGCTGGGTCTAGCTGTCACGGGGTGGGGTCGCTGGCCGGTGCTCGCTAGCGTCGATGACTGCTGTCTGGAGGCTGTGGCTCCTGCCGGCCTGGAGCGCTTGCTCCCAGCGTGTGTCCCCGAGCCTGGATCGGGCCTTGGCGATCCCCGACTGCTGGATCCAGCTTTCTTCCTTGTCGCAGTCACTGGGCCACAATGCCATTGACAGTTCCCGATGTGCGCCGAGCAGCCTGCCGGCGCGTTCATCGTCCCCGACGGCGGCGAACAGTTCGGCGTAGCAACTAAGTAGCCCAGCTCCCAGCCCTGGGTCGCGGGAGGCGAGGACGCTCGCGGCGATAGCATCGAGATTCACAACCCCCTCGGGCGCTCTTTCGAGGGAGATCAACACTTCGGTCATGTTGAGTTGGGCCGACAGCATTGTTCGTTCGTCGTTGCGTTGATGGGCCAGCTCGGTAGCCTCCCGCAGCAGTACCAGCGCTTCCCCCGGCTGGCGGCGACGCATCCCAAGGTCAGCGCAGCGACCCAGCGCCCACGACAGACGTACCTCGTCCCCGGCCTCGCGCGCCAGCGCGATGCTCTCGTCAAGCATGGACTGCGCGGTGTCGAAGTCGTCCCGGTGGAACCACTCCAGCGTGTGCAGTGCCTCGGCCATCCCCTTCTTGTCTCCAAGCGCACGGTAGATGTCCAGCGCCCGCTGCCCGATCCCTTCTCCGGGATGCCCCCACATGTGTCTGGATAGCCCCACCAGCGCGTCGGCCATGGCGGGGTGGTGCTGGCCGGCGCAGAGGTCGACGGCCCGCTGCAGCCACTCTTCCGCCTGGGGATCGACCCCCGGGATGGTCCAGTACTCGCGCAGTGTCGCCGCGAGAAGCAGCCCGAGGTCGCAGCGGTCCGGCGTCGGTGGCGTCGGTGCACCCGGTTGCAGGCACCAGGTGAGGGCTTCGCGGATGTTGGCGTAGTCGGTCTCCAGCTGGTTACGGGCGGCCAGGTCGCGGGGGGTGTGCAGCTGCGCGGCCATGCTCTGCGCGACCACGGTGTAATACTGGGCGTGCCGACGGCACGCGTCGTCGAGCTCCCCGGCCGTCGCGAGCCGGTCCCGGGCGAAGGCACGGACGGTCTCCAACATGCCCACCCGCGGCTCGCCCCGATCGTCCTCGCCGATGGTGGCCAGACTCGTGTCGACCAGGTCAGCGACCAGGTTCCACACGTCCACACCATCAGCCACCCCTTCGGCGACGGCAGCGATGGCATCGAGGTCGGCACCACCGGCGAACACACCCAGGTGGCGGAACAGGGCCTGACATTGCGGGTTGAGCAGGTCGTAGGACCAGCCGATCGTGTTCCGCAGGGTCTGTTGACGAGTCGGCCGGTCTATCCCGGTCACTTTGAGGTCCAAGGCCTGGCCGACCCGCCCCAACAGAGCATGCGGCGTCAGGAGTTTCGTCCGGGCCGCGGCCAACTCGATCGCCAACGGCAGCCCGTCCAGGCGGCGACATATCGCCGCCACATCGGCCGCATTGTCGGGCTGGAGGCTGAAGGAGGCTTTCACGGCCTGCGCGCGCTGCGCGAACAGCTGCACCGCGCCGGACCGTTGCGTCTCCTCCCACGAGGCATCGTCGGGCAGCTCCAGCGGAGGAACCGCATGCTGCAGCTCACCATCCAGGCTCAACGGTCGCCGCGACGTTGCCAGCACAACCATGCTCGGTGCCTGTTGTCTCAGTTCGGCCACCACGGCGTCCGCGCCACCCAGTTGTTCGAGGTTGTCCAACACCACCAGCGCGGAGTGGTGCGCCACATATTGGAAGAAGCCCGGTAGAACCCGCGCGTCGGGAGGTACATCCATCGCCTCGGCGATCGACGTCCACATCACCTCGGCCGTGGTCACCGCCGCCAACTGCACGAAGAACACCCCGTCGGGGAACGAGTTCACGAGCCGTTCCGCCACACTCACCGCCAGCCGGGTCTTCCCCGAACCACCCGGACCGGTCAACGTCACCAACCGCACCCCCGGTGAAGCCAGCAACGCCGTGAGCTCGGCCAGCTCGCCGTCACGGCCCACCAGCGGGGTCGCCGAGACCGGCAGGCTGGACGCCGCACCCAGCGCCTTCAGGGCCGGGAACTCCGATCGCAGCCCCTCGATGGTGAGCTGAAACAAATGCTCCGGCATCGGGAGGTCCTTTAGGCGGTGGCTGCCCAGGTCACGCAGCCCGACCCCACCCGGCAGACCGCCACCCACCAGCTCCGCGGTCGCCGCGGACAGCACCACCTGTCCACCATGTGCCGCGCCCGCGATCCGCGCCGCCCGGTGCACATCCATCCCGACATACCCGCCGTCATGCACCATCGGCGACCCGGTATGGATACCCACCCGCACCCGCACCTGCTCACCGGCCGGCCACGGGTACACCGCCAGCTCCCGCTCCGCGTCAGCGGCCGCGCCGACGGCGCCGATCGCAGTCGGGAACGCGACGAAGAAACTGTCCCCCTCGGTACCCAACTCGATGCCGCCCTGGTCTGCCCAGGATGCCCGCAACACCCGCCGTTGGCCATCCAACGCATCCGCATACGCCGCACCAAGCCGCGACAACAACACCGTCGAACCCTCAATGTCGGAGAACAACAGCGAAACAGTCCCCGACGGCAGATCAGCCATATCCCATGATCGACCCAACTCGGCAGCCAGCACCACACTCTGGATCCACCCGGTTGAGCATCGTTGACCGGGCGGTCACCCGGGCAGGACACGTCGCAACGGGACCCCGCCCGGCCGAACCCCGAGCCGCCGTCCTCCGTACCCCGGCAAGGAGGAGCTCTGTTGGACGACTTACCAAGCACGCTAGTCACTGAGCGGGACCGATAGCACTGTTGCGTTCAGCCATTGGATCGGGCACGAGACTGGTGTCATGACCGCGTCTTCGACCTCCGCGTTTGCTGTTTTCGGTTCCCTCGCGGAATGATCGAGGTGGCGGTGCTGGTGGTACCTGCGGTATGGCCTATCCTACCGCTACGTCGAGGAGCTGCTCGCCGAGCGTGGCCTCGCGGTCGATCATGTCACCGTCTACCGCTGGTCCAACGGTTTCACACTCGAGTTCGTCGAAGCGGCACGGACCTGCCGTCACGTGCCTGGTGGCCGCTGGTGGTCGACGAAACCTACGTCAAGGTCAACGGACGTACCTCTTCCGGGCCATCGACCAATACGGGCAGGTCATCGACGTGTGGCTGTCCGCCAGACGCGACCTGACCGCCGCTCAAATCTTCTTCATCCAGGCACTCGCGACCGGCGCCGTGCCTGTCGAGGTCACCACAGACCGGGCACCGATCTACCCGCGGATTCTTGACGAGCTGGTCCCCGGCGCCCTGAACCCGACAGAGCAATACGCGAACAACACGATCGAAGCCGACCATGGCCGGCTCAAAGCCAGGCTCCGACCCATGCGTGGACTCAAGTTCGGCCTGGTCGGCCTTCACCCAGTTGCCCAACGTGGTGTCGTTTGATCCCCAGATCTCGCGCGACCGCAGCGACCGTCTTGTCGCTGGCCACGAACCAGCTCGACAGCCTGCTCACGGAACTCAGGTGAGTACTTGCTCGGTCGGGCCATCAGGGCCGCCTTCCTCGGGCGCTACGCCCAACATGAAGGTGTCCACCGAACCGGGTCAACTCCATGCTGGCGACTGGTGCCGATCCTGCATCGAGACGGCGAGCTCGACTTGACCGAAGTCAGTTCCACCGATTCATCGAGAGTTGCGGCCCTCTTGGCCCGGTCAGCGCACGAAATGCTCGCGGCTTCCTTGGTGACCCTTGCGCTGGCTCGTCGTCAACCTATCTTCGCACATATGCCAGGGAACGAGCCGATCCGGTGATCGACATACCGCTATGGGAACATTTCATGTGTGAGAGATGTGTTGAGCTATTCAAAGCCATTGATTATTCAAACGCGCGGCTTGGACAGAATGGGCGGCGGGGGCATAAGGTGATCGGTGCAGCATGATAGTGCGGGCGGATCGGGACCCGTTCAGGCGACATGACCGAGGAGACGCAGATGGCTTCAGGTGTTGAGACGGGGCGGATCACGACGGATATTCCGGCCCGGATGGACAGGTTGTCGTGGGCTCGTTGGCACTGGCTGATCGTCGCCGGGCTGGGGACCGTGTGGATCCTGGACGGGATCGAGGTCACGATCGTCGGCTCGATGTCGGATGCGCTCAAGCCGTCGAGCACCGGTTTGGGTCTCACGAGCTCTGACATCGGTCTTGCCGGTGCGGTGTACGTGGCGGGGGCCTGCCTCGGGGCACTGTTCTTTGGTCAGCTGACTGACCGGTTCGGCCGCAAGAAGCTTTTTATGCTGACGCTCGCCTTCTACACGATCGCGACAGTTCTGACGGCGTTCTCGATGAGTCCGCTGTGGTACTTCGCCTGCCGGTTCCTGACCGGGGCCGGTATCGGTGGCGAGTACGCTGCGATCAACTCGGCCATCGACGAGCTGATCCCCGCGAAGTATCGGGGCAGAGTCGATATTGCGATCAACGGGTCCTTTTGGGTTGGCGCCGGAGCCGGAGCGCTGCTCACGATCCCGCTGCTCGACCCGACCGTGATCGACCAGGGCATCGGATGGCGACTTGCCTTCGCAATTGGGGCCGTGCTCGCGGTCGGAGTGCTTTTCGTTCGGCGGTACGTCCCGGAGAGTCCGCGCTGGCTGTATATCCACGGCCGTCAAGACGAGGGCGAGAAGATCGTTGAGGACATCGAACGAAGGGTGGCCGAAGAGACCGGGCGCGAACTGCCGTCGGTTTCCGAGACCATCACGATTCGTCAACGGAAAACCATCGGGTTGCCGCTCATCGCAAAGACCGTATTTACGATGTATCCGAAGCGGACGGTGCTCTGCCTCTCGTTGTTCATCGGTCAGGCCTTCCTCTACAACGCCTTCTTCTTCACCTACGGAGATTCTCTCAGCACGTTCCTCGGGGTGGGCCAGACTGGTTACTACATTGCGGCGTTCGCTGCCAGCAATTTCTTAGGCGCACTGCTGCTCTCCCAGCTGTTCGACACCGTGGGACGAGTCAAGATGATCGCCGCGACGTACATTATCTCCGGCGTGCTCCTCGGAATCGCCGGTTTCTTCCTCGGTTCGTTCACCGCGGTCACGTTGACGGCGATGGGGATGTTGATCTTCTTCTTCGCCTCAGCCGGTGCGAGCGCAGCCTATTTGACCGCTAGTGAGGTGTTTCCGATGGAGACGCGCGCGCTGTGTATCGCTTTCTTCTACGCGGTCGGCACAGCGGCTGGCGGAATCGCCGGGCCGTTGTATTTCGGGCACCTCATCGACAACGCCACGGCGAGCGGAGACATCACCGGCATCGCCCCCGGGTACTTCGTTGGTGCTGTGCTGATGGTGGCTGGAGGAATCGTCGCCATCTTCCTCGGCGTGCATGCTGAACGCCAGACGCTGGAGAACATCGCCACACCGCTGACGGCCGAGGACGCTGACGCTCCTCCCAAGGGCGGACGAAGCGAGCCAACGCCCGCGCCGGCCTGACCTGCTGTCAGGCGGTTTCGGCTGGTCCCAGCGGATGCCGTGGGTCTGGATGTGGAGGGCGACGGCTTCGAGCCAAGCGTCGTCGACGCCGAATGTCGTGGGTGATGGTCTCTTCCACGGTCAGTGACTTGGCGAGGAAGTCGCTGTGGCGGGGATGCAGGGCGATGAGCTCCCCCCAGCGCATGCCGGTCTCGATGGCGGTCTCGACCAGGAGCCGGTAGCGGTCCGGGATCGCTGTGATGAGTACGTCGTACTCAGCAGGGGTGAGGGTGCGGGACCGGCGGGCGATGACCTTCGGGAGTTCGGTGTGTTCGCACGGGTTGGCCACGATGAGCTGGTCGCGGACCGCTCGTTTGAAGACTGAGTGCAGCATGGTGTGGTACTTGCAGATCGACCGCGGCGAGAGCCCCTCGGCGGCGGCCCGGGTCACCCAGTCTTGAACCAGGGACGGGGTGATCTGAGCCGTCCCGGCGAGTTCGGAGACTCCCTACCTTGGGAGGATTCGAGTTGTGGGACGACCGAGTAGGTACCCCGATGGGCTTCGGGAGCGTGCGGTGCGGATGGTGGCTGAGGTGCCGGCCAGCGCCCGGGGGGTGACGTCGGAGCTGGCGGCGGAGAAAAAGCAGCTGCGCAAGGACATTGCCGAGTTGCGTCGCGCGAACGAGATCTTGAAGGCAGCAGCGATTTTCTTCGGGGCCGAGCTCGAGCGGCCCGGGAGACGGTGATCAGGGTTCATCGCCGAGCACAGGGACCACCAGGTGCCCGGCCCCGATGGTGGGGCCGGGCTTGGGCTGGGGAGTGGAGCCCATGTGCGAGGCCCTGTCGAAGGCGGGCATCGCGATCAGCCCGTCGACCTACTACGAGTGGATCGCGAGGCAGCCGACGAGGCGGCAGCTGCGCGATGGCTAGCTGGTGGAGATCATCACCGCGCAGCGTGGCGACAAGAAGACCGGGAAGTTTGTGGCCACGCTGGGCTCGCGCAAGCTGTGAATCCGGCTGCGCGGACAGGGCCACGACGTCGCCCGATGCACCGTGGAGCAGATCATGAGCGAGCAGGGCCGGGAAGGCGCCCGCTACGGGTCCAAACACGAGACCACGATCCAAGACGAGACCCACGACCGTCACCCCGATCGGGTCGACCGCAACTTCGGCGCACCGTCCCCGAACCGGCTCTGGGTCGCCGACTTCACCTAATGGGAGGGCGGACAGTACTTGATCCGTGGCGACCGGCCAGGGTCCACTGAGACTTCACTGACCCGGTCCAGGCTGTGGTGGGGCTACCGGTGGGTGTTCACTGCATCAGCTTCACAGGATCCACGAGGTCTGGTACGTAGAACGGTGGCCCTGCTCGGTCGTCGAGGAGAGTGAACGGCTGGTGAGATGCCGCGCCTCGAGCGCTTCCGTTAGGTCGCCGCGCTTCCTCGCAGCCTCGGCCAAAACGACCCAACGAGTGGAGGAACGCGTGGGAATCACATGTGGAGTTGACTGGGCCGACGACCATCACAACGTCGTGGTGATGAACGACCAAGGCCAGGTTGTGGCGGGCCGCAGGATCGGCACCGGCGTCGAGGGCTACGCCGCCTTGCTCTCGCTGATTGCAGATCATGGCGGAAGCTCGGCAGAGACCCCGGTTGCGCTGGAGACCGACAAGAATCTGCTGGTCCTCGCGTTTGCGGTCCGCTGGATTCACGATTTACCCGATCAATCCCCGAGCGGTTGCCGCTACCGCGAACGGCAGTGTCAGGCCGGCAAGAAGTCCGACCACGGTGATGCCGCTGTGCTGGCCGACATCCTACGTACCGATCGTCATCAGCACGTGGACCGACCCGCAGCACCGCCGCGTTCAGCGACAGGCTCGAGTCCTCTCCACGGGCTCCAACCACCAACCTGACTGCGCGCTCACGCAGCTCGTTGGGATACTTCCTCGGTGCTGGCATGGGTCCACCCTTTCGTGAGTTCGGACCCTCCATCAATCCCGAGGCGGTTCACCCTGGATCGCTCGGCACTATGAGCAAGCAAGCCAAAAGCCGCGGCCCAGTGTGGCTGCGCCCGTCCTGACGGCAATCTCGTGATTACACGCCCGGGCGCCTCCTGAGCAGCTCGCCACCTCCAGCTCAGTTGGCAATCCTCCCCCCGCAGCTTCGGCACTCCAGCCTCCGCGCTGACACGCCAGAGCCGTCAATGTAGACCGGACGAACGACGTTGACAGCGACAAGCCCCGGCGTACACCTATTCATGGCGTCAGGAGCAGCCAATTCGTGATCCTGGATCAGCCTGCGCCTGGAGACCACCCAAATACGCGGTTACCCGTTAGGCCCCAACCTGGACCGTCGCGCGACGCGCATATAGACAGTCGTCGACCAAGGGGTGTCTCGGAGAGGTACGGTACGGCGTCGAACCCATGGCCGGTCCGCACGTTCAGCTGGCCGCAGTAGGAGCAATCAATGGACTCGGTGGCATCCAACATCCAAGCGAATGATCTCGGTCGGCTGCCTTTTTGCGTGTGCTGGGAATCTTCGCATCCGGACGACGAGACGGTCTGCACTGGCGGGACCCTGGCCAAGTACGCGAGTGCTGGTGCCGAGGTGCGTGTGGTGTCGCTGACCAAGGGCGGAGCTGGCGAGATTAGGGATGCCAGCGTGGCGACCCGGGCAACGTTGAGGGAAGCTAGGGAAAGAGAGCTTGCCGCGGCAGGCAACGAGCTCGGACTCGCCGAGACCAAATGTCTTCCCTATCCGGACCAAGGGTTGGCCGATATCGAGAGCCGCGTCCTGGTTGAGCTCATATCCGCGATGCTTGGCGACTTCAATCCCGAGGTGGTTATCACGTTCGGACCGGGCGGATTTTCCGGTCATCCAGATCATGCAGCGGTAGGAGCAGCCGTCACCGCAGCCTGCTACGAGAGGCGATCCTTCGCACCGATCCGGCTCTTCCACTGCCACCGGCCGCAGAGCAGGCTGCTGCTGCGCGACCGCTTGGCCGCGTGGGTCGTCGAGATGACGACCCGCTTCAACGGCACGAAGGACTTCGTCCACGCCCTGTCGGTCTTCTCGCGTGAGACGACCGCGCTCGGATATGCGGGCGACTTCGTCAATGTCGAATGGTTTCCCTCCGGAACCTACCTCGTCGAGCAGGGTGAGGCCGCCTCGACGATGTCCCTCATCCTGTCCGGTCATGTCGAGATCCGGCGAGAGGACGAGGACGGTCACCTGAGAGTGGTCGACGAGTCGGGAGCGGGCAGTTCATCGGAGAAGAGGGTATTGCCTCGGGCTCGCCCCGCAACGCGAATGTCGTCGCCGTCGATGACGTCACGACCTTGACGTTCTCCGCCGCCGCGCCAATCGCCGTCGAGGGATCCGACGCGCAGGCTCAGCTCCGAACCAGATCGCTCCCGTCAGGGGATCGGATCGACGCCAGGGTGGACACCTGTATCGACGTCTCGGCCTTCGTCGGTCACAAGATTCGGGCTGTGGCCGCACATTGCTCGCAGTACCCAATTGATCCCACCTTGTTCCCCCAGCACGTCCTCCGAGAGATGTTCGGGGTCGAGTACTTCATCCAAGTTTTGCCGCAGCGAGTACTCCACACGTCGCTTCTCGAAGACTAGCGAGCGAGGTCGCGACGCTGTGCCATAGCGCGCTAGAACTCCGCTGCCAGGTCGTCGAACAACACAGTGGAGAAGTACCGCTCCATACGGTCCGGCAGTATCGTGCCGATGTGGTGGCCGTGGCCGAGGCGGGCGGCGAGCCTCCGGGCTGCGGCAATGTTGAGCCCGCTCGACGGGCCGATGGCCAAGCCGCGCCGAGCGAACTCGCGTGCGGTGCCATGGCCTCGGGCTCCGGCACCCTCACGGGATCGTCGAGCCCACGGCCTCGGGTCGAGGAGTCGGCTCATGCCCTCGACGATCCCCGATATTCCGCCAACAACCTCTGGGTCGCCCTCGGCTGTGAACCTGGCAGCCGGCATCGCTTGGGCGATCATCGTGTCGTGGCAGCGATCGCGCAGGGCCCGTGCTACCCCCATCAGCGTGCCGCCGGTGCCGACACCAGCGACGAAGCCGTCAAAGCCGAACCCCGACCTGTTTGAGGAGTTGGGGCCCCGTCGAGTGCTCGTGGGCGAGCAGGTTGCGCGGATTCTCGAATTGCCGAACCGCGAACACGTCCGTTCTCGTGTCCGAATCGCGCAGCAAGGCATTGATCGCTCCGTGCATGCCCAGCTCAGCCGGAGTGAGAACTACCTCCCCGCCGAGCCGGCGGATCATGAGAACCCGCTCGCCACTGACCGTCTTTCGGCATGTAAGCCCGACAGCGAACGCCGACGGTGGCGCAGACCATGCTGAGCGCGATGAGGTCGACCCGCTCGACGCCTCCACCACGACGGTGGTGGCGGACACCTCCCCAGATGCCATTGCGTGGGCGACAACACTCGTCGCCATCCGATCCTTAGTGCACCCGCTGGGCAGGAGGTACTCGAGCTTCAACCAGAGTGGCCACCAGTCCGCTCGTCCTCGAACGGAACAGTGGGAGTCTCGAGCGGAAGCTGCAACAGCCACAACGCTCGCTCGAGGGAGCTCGATACATCCTGACTCATAGCCACCTGTCGGCCAACGACCTGACCCTCGTCGCGTGTGCAGTGGAGGATCCTCTGCCGCGAGCATCCACTGCCACCCGCCCTACCCACAACCATTCTGACCCCTCGACGCGCCAGCATGCACCAGAGGTCCACCACTGGCGCTCAACCACCGTGACCAGCGGGGGCTCAGAGCTCGGCCAGCGCGAGTGCGGCCTTGTCGAGTTGCAGCGTTAGCATACGACCCCAGCTTCCTGCTATGGCGACCTACGACGGTTCGCGCCGATCTCAGCGACGCTCACGGAGAACATGGTGGATGTAGAGCCGTTGACAGCGATTCGATCGGTCCGCCCATTTCGACTCGTGGTCGACGAGGACCTTGAGCAGCTCGATGAAGAGATCGCAATGAGCGACGCGGCGGCCGGCTCCATACTGTTCGAGGAGGGCGACGCAGCAGACGGGGTCGCGTGCATCATCGAGGAAACGGTCGAGATCCTGATGCGGCGCCGTGCCTTGGTGACGCTCGCACCCGGAGCGGTCGTAGGGGAGCTCTCGCTATTCATGCCGTCCGCCTCGCGCACCGCTACGGCCAGGGCGCCCTCGGCTGTAGGCATGATCACGTGGCGCGCGCACGACGTCCAGGGCCGCCTCGCCCGCCACGAACGCCTGGCCACCGCGATCGTGGCCGATCTCGCCTTACGTGCTCGCGGAACGGCTCGACCGGCACACACGGGATGTCGTCTCCCTGCTCGACACCGCAGGCACCCGCCTACCGGTGTCGGAGCTGGAGCGTCTACGCGGCCGCGTCCTGCAGTAGCCGGCCGCTGGGATGCAGACGGCAACCGCACGAGCTGCGGGCACCCATGTCACCATCGAGGGCTGCCACCCCGGCAGCCGGGCCTGCTAGTGTCGACGAATGTCGACGCGGCGAGCGGTGCTGATAATCGCAGACATCGGCGGGTACACCGAGTACATGCAGTTCCACCGCAGCGTTCTCGGGCATGCGGAGGCCGCCACGACTCGCATGCTCGCCAAGGTCGTCGGCGCCGCGCGGGGTTTTGATCTGATCGAGATCGAGGGCGACGCGGCCTTCCTCTCGCGCGGCGCGGAAGGGCTAGACAGCCCCGGCACACTTGACGCTGTCACCAGTGCGGCTATCGCCATGCACGGCGCCTTTCACCGAGAGCGTCAGCTTGTCCAGCTCAACATGTGTCCGTGCGGCAGTTGCAAGCAGACCAGCGACTTGAAGCTCAAATTCGTCGCGCACGTCGGGGAGGTCGCCACCCAGTCAATCAAGCGTCGCAAGAAACTGGTCGGCCTGGACGTCATCCACGTCCACCGCATGCTCAAGAACTCGCTCGACGTGCCGGAGTACCTCCTTGTCACTGACGAGCTCTTCCGCCACAGTGAGACCGCCTCCTCCGAGTTGGCGATGCAGGAGCTCGACCTCGACCTCGAGGGAATCGGACAGGTGCGGACGCACTTCGTAAACGTCGGTGACCTGGCCGTGCCGCCTTCTTATCCCTCGTGGCCCCGGCGCATAGGCGGTACGTTCGCCATGGTCGGCCGAGGCATTCCCTACGCCATCGGCCGGCGGCGCCCACCGGCGTTGGCTTCAGCCGGCTGAGCCCACAGCCTTCCCAGCAAGTGGCGCGCCGCCGTCGTTAGTGGTGGCAGTCGGGTGCGCCGCGACGCGGGACGGAGATCCGGTCGACGGGCCCCATGGCCCACGGGTAGCGCTCACCGGGTACCATGCTCAGCCCCACGAAGTACGCCACTCGATGGCTCAACGGGATAATGTACCGCTGAGCGTGGTTACCCGAGGTTACGCCTTCCATCAAACCTGCGCCGTGGCCACTACGAGCTGGCCGTCGATACCCGCAGCTTCCGGTTTGCCACCGCATTCGACGAGCTCAGGCACGCGATCTGACCAGCCAGCGGCCGGGGCAGCATCCCGCGCGGCATGCTCCCAAGCTCGAACAACGCAACAGGGCCCCCGCCGAGTCCATGAGCGACGGGGCGCACGCGGCATCTTGAATCCACTCAGGCAGGGCATGTTCTCACCGGCCAACACGCCCAAAGGGAGAGTGCAAACCCAACAGGCCTTTGTCCCCCGTGGTGGGCTTCCCCTACATTCTTCGAGCCTCCACCCGAAGTCGCTCACGACGAGCCGCACGCACGAGCGGGATCGACTCCCTTCCCCGTCTAGTGCGTGTCCTCCCAGCTGACCGGGATTTCCGGGGGAGTGGAGGCCCCGCCTGACGCCCCCAGCCTTCACGCCAACGGCCGTGACAGCGCACATGAGGGGCTCTTCGCGGGGTCGCGCACGGCCATCCCAGCACGATACGTCCGCAGCGTACGGGAGCCCGCCTGGAGAGCGACGAGACCCTGGCGGTGGTCTCGCACGCCCTGAAGTGGTCACTGCCGTACGACACGTCGCTGATCGTGGTCCCGGTGCACCAGACACCCAGGTCGCGAGGCATGGCCCCCGGCACCACTTCCTGGCTGCGTGAGCGGACCCGCCTGTCTAGCGGGCCTCGTCCCCGACGCCGTCGGGCGCGGACTCTGCCAGATCGGGGAGCACCGACCGGTCAGACCTTGCCGCGCAGGATGCGCTTGAAGTAGGTCACGGGGAGGGCGTAGCGGTCCGCCCACCACGTGGCCCGCCGGGGTCGGACGAGGTCGGGGAAGGGCACCGTCGGTGCCGGCCGGCCGTCGCGGTCCACCTCGACGAGCATGAGCCGGTGTCGAGCGACCGTGATCGGCATGACGGTGTAGCCGTCGTAGTGCTCGAAGGGAGCCGTGTCGGCGGCAGCGATGTTGTGGGCCAGGACCGCGACCTGCTTGCGGAGCGCACCGCCCGAGGGCTTGATGCCGAGGTCAGCGACGTCGCCCAGCGACCAGACCGCGTGATGCCGCCGGTGGCGCAGCGTGAACGGGTCGACGTCCACCAAGCCGGCCTCCGTCGCGCCGGCCAGATCGCTCTCGGCGATCCAGCGAGGCGCCCGGTAGTGCGGGACGACATGGGCATAGGAGAGGTCGTCCAGCTCGTGGTCGCCCTCGGGAGTCGTCACCCTGATCCGTCGTGCGTCGAGGTCGGTCACCCGGGCGTCTCGCAGCACCTGCACGCCATACGACGCCAGCGTCTGCTCGAGCAGCCGGTCGGCCTTCGGCACTCCGAGGGGTGACGGACGCGGGAGGACCAGGTGCACGTCGAGGTCCTGCAGCACTCCGGTACGCCGCCACTGGTCGCACGCCATGAAGAGCGGCTTGAGGGCGGTCGCGCCGCAGGGAGCCGGCTCGGGCGGCATCGTGAAGACCACGCGGCCTCCGGCGAGGTCCCGCAGCGCGGGCCACACCCGCGGGGCGCTCTCGACGACAAAGGTCGACCCGGCCCAGCCGGCCGCGTAGGACTCCGCCAGTCCGGGGGTGGCGTCCCAGTCCTCCTCGACGCCGGGGCAGAGGACCAGCGTGGTGCAGCCGATCCGCCGGCCGTCCCGCGTCAGCACGCTCGGGCCCTCGGCATCGACCGCCACCACCTGGTCCTGGATCCACGTGCACTCGTCCGGCATCACCGTGGCGGCAGGCCGCTCCAGCGAGGCCATCGTCGCCTCGCCGGCTCCGACGTAGTTGAGCAGTGGGCGGTAGCGGTGGACGGACTCGGTTTCCACCACGGCGACGTCCTGTGCGCCGTCGCGGAGCAGCCGAGCGGCCAACGAGATCCCGGCGTTGCCGCCCCCGACGATCAACACCTCGTGATGCTCCATGCGGTCCTCCGTGTCGTCGCCGGCTCCTCCCTCGAACCTAGCGGCGAGCCTCAACGCGCGCTCAGAGGGCGCGCGCCCAGGCTCGCTCCCTTGAGGCGCGCGCCGCGATGCCGCCGCCGTAGGGCTCGGGGTCGACGTACATCTTCGAGAGCAGGATGTGCGGGAGTCGGCGAGGTAGCGCTCGAGGGCCGGCACTATGAGGGGCGCTGCCCATAAGACAACCGGGACGCCCATTCCGCCGCCCATGACAGTCAAGACCTGAAGCACCCGCACGCTCGAAGCTGGCTACGATCCTGTCCCTGCGCAGAACGGCATGTGGGCACCTCGGTGGGCAGAAGCTGAATGCACTCAACGTGGAGATCTTCTCGCCCGCCAACACGCAATAGGGAGCGTGCAAAGCATAGGCCGCTGAGGTTGGCTCGGCGAAGCCGGTAGTTGGCGAAGTTGCGGAAGCCGAAGCCGACTCTCTTGATCCGCTTGATGAGCAGTTCACCGCTTCGTGGGCCGTTGGAGACTCCACCGGTGCTGAAGTAGGCGGCCAGCAGCTGAGTCTCCGAGACGGAGAAGGTCCGGCCGAGGCGCGTCTGCAGACCGCGGGGAGGGGAGACGTGGAGGAACCGAAACGGATAGGACTGCCCATGTCGCCTCACTTGGGAAGCTCGGGATCGTGCGTATGAGCTCGAAATGGTGATGACTGTCAAGGCGCAGTTAGTGGGGGCGCGCTCCGCGTCTGCCGGCTCCAACACCTGACGAGTACCGTGACCTCGTATGGCGGATTCTTTATCGTGCATTGTCGGCTACCGCCTGCAGGACTGACTTCACCTGGAACGTCGTCAAGTCGGGATGCTTGGACAGCATCAGCGCCACCAGGCCCGCGACGTGGGGGGTGGCGAAGCTGTTGCCGGTGGCGACGATCGAGCCGCCGTCTTGCCAGGCGACGTCGACGTCGACGCCGCATGCGCCGTACTCCACCGGGGGGCGCGGGTTGTAGGCAATCGCATAGGGATCGGTTCCTGGCCGGGCGGCGACCGACACCACTGAGGAGTACTGCGATGGGTAGGTAGGCCCGGGCACGTTGTTGGCCGCGCATACCAGCACGACGTTCTTGAAGTAGGCCTCGTCGGCGATCTCGTGCATCGGGGCGAACCACTGATCGCTCTTCGTGCTCAGACTCATGTTGACGACCTGCATGCCGGCGTCCAGTGCCCAGCGGATACCTGCGAAGAATACGCTGCCCTTGCCTCGCAGGTTGGCCCCGAGCACCCGGACGCTGTAGATCTCCGCCTCGGGTGCCAGCATCCTGATGATCGCCGCGCAGGCGGTTCCGTGTCCCACCAGATCCTCGTGCGGGCCTTCAACGAGCTTGGTCGCTCCGTCCGCACCGGGTTCGACGGAAACCGCTCCGGCCAAACCGCCGACTCGTGGGTGGTCGCCGTCCACGCCGCTGTCGATGACGGCGACCTTGACGCCAAGGCCCGTCGCGCCTTGCCAGGCCCACTCGCGGGGCGGCCGGGGAAGCGGTAGCGCGGCGACTGGTGCCAGGCGGTCGGGGTCGAACGAGCCGGACCAGGCGAGTCGGGTCACCGGCGGGTCCGGGCGAACGCGGCGACTTCTTCGAGGACGCGCTGGGCCAGCTGCGCGGCCTCAGGTCCGAGGGTGGCGAGCTCCTGGAAGGTGCTCGCCAGCGCCGCAAGTCCTCCATCTCCTTCAGGCTGCGCGAGCTCGCGCAGCACGGCTGCGAACGACCCCTCGTCCACAGCGCCGACCGTGGCCTTCAGCAGCGCGGCTCCGAGCCCGTCGTACACCTGCGCGAGCCGCACGATGGAGGAGACCTGGTCGCCCACGGTTCCGAGCACGTCGAGGAGCCGGCCAGTGTCGTCGGAGCCGGCCTCGGGGTCGAGCACCTCGATGACTCCCAGCACGGCCCCTTGGTCGTCAACGAGTGGGACCGCGAGGATGCTGTCCGGGACGTAGTCGGTGGCCTCGGCGACGTCGCGGGCGAAGCGGGTGTCGGCGTGCACGTCACCGACCGCGATCCCTTGACCGGACATCACCACCCATCCGGCGATGCCTCGACTGACCGGCAGCGTCATGTCGATGATCGCTCCAGCGCCGACGCCGTCGGCCGCGACGAACCTCAGACGTGCCCCGTCAGGTTCGACCAGAGCGACCGAGCACGCAGCGGCCTCGAGCAGTTGGCGCACACTTCTGGCGGCCCGAGTGAGCTCGGTTAACAGCAACGTTGGTCTGGCTGCCTGGCCGGTCAGGTTGCCGATTCGGACCAGCATCGCCGCCAGCTCTGGGGTGGGTGTCGTCATGGCTTCAGTCTGACTCATCTGTGGCCCGGTTGTGGTTCACTGTCCTGCGTGGACTGGCGCCTGCTGTCACCGCTGTCCGAGGCCGATCGGACCCGAGTCATCGCCGCGACGCGCCCACGCCGGTACGCGCGTGGCGAGATCATCTTCCACGAGGACGACCCAGGTGACAGCCTGCACCTGGTCCGCCGTGGTCGGCTTGGCGTGCGCGTGTCGACCCCGGCTGGCGACTCTGTCACGCTGACGGTGCTCTCGCCGGGCGACGCGTTTGGTGAGTTGGCGGTGATCGGGGTCCCCCACCGGCGCACCGCCACCGTGGTCGCCTGGGAGCCGGTCGAAACGCTGTCGTTGAGCGGGTCCGCCTTCCAGTCACTGTGTCGCGAGGAACCCTCAGTCGGCCAGCTCATGGTGGTCCTGCTTGCCGAGCGGGTGGACCAGCTCAGCCGGCGGCTCCTCGAAGCCTTGTACGTCGGCGTGGACCGCCGGGTGTATCGGCGGCTGCTGGACCTGTGCGACATCTACGGAGACAGCGCGCCCGGTACCGTCATCCCCGTCACCCAGGACGATCTTGCCGGGCTCGTGGGAGCGAGCCGACCCACGGTGAACCAGGTCCTGCAGCGTCTCGTCGCTCACAGCGTGGTCGAGGTGGGACGCGGCCGGCTGCAGATCATCGACCCTGAAGCGCTTCGGCGTCGGGCCGCCGGATGACAAAGTCGCAGTCGTCTTCAAATTGGCGGCTGCTCCCTGAGCCCGACGACATCGCCGCCGCCCTCACGACGGCCATGAACCATGGTGGCCAGTGGGCCGAGGTGTACGCCGAGCAGCGGACGAGCAGCACGATCCGGCTGTCCGGTGGCGGGATAGCCGAGGTTAGAACCGACATGGATCTGGGCGCCGGTGCGCGGGTGGCCTCGGCCGAACGCGACGGCTACGCCTACACGAACGTGCTGAGCCGTCGCTCCCTGACCGAGGCAGCCGAAGCTGCGGCCACCGCGAGCGGCGCGATGACCCGTTCCCGTGAGTGCTCGGTAACCGATCTGCGGGAACGGCGTGTTACGCCGGCCCAGCTGGCAGTCCGACCGCCCGAGGACGTCCACACGCAAGACAAAGTGACGTTTCTGCGTCGCGTGGATGAGGCCGCACGGGCGGTCTCGGGCGAGGTGCGCGATGTGAGCGCCACCCACGTCGATGTCACCCAGACGGTCCTGATCGCGACTACCGAAGGCGTCCTCGTCCGCGACGGGCGAGTACGGACGCGACTCACCTGTCAGGTGACTGTCCGGCGCGACGGCCAGCTGCAGACCGGTTTCGACGGCCCCGGGATCGGTGGAGGGATGGAGCTGTACGGCGGCGACAACACCCCGGAGGCGATCGGAGTTCGCGCCGCGCAACGCGCCCTGCGCGCCCTTGACGGGATCGACCCACCGAATGGCAGGATGCCGGTTGTGCTAGGCCCGTCCGGAGGTGGGCTGTTGCTCCACGAGGCCTGTGGGCACGGGCTGGAAGCCGACGGGCTAACCCGCCACAGCAGCATCTACGCGCAGTCCATCGACCAGTGCGTCGGCAGCTCGCTCGTGACGGCGGTCGACGACCCAAGTCTCGCCGGCGCATTCGGCTCCTACGCCGCCGACGACGAAGGCTACGACTCGTCGGCCACCACGCTGCTCGACCGGGGGATGCAGACCGGGGCATTGACGGACCGGGCGAACTCCGTTGCCATCGGCGCCCGATCCGCTAACGGTCGCCGCCAGTCCTACGCCCACCCGCCACTCGCCAGGATGAGCAACACGTTCATCCTCGAGGGGCCACAGTCAGCCGACGCCCTGCTGGGGTCTGTGCAACGCGGTGTGTACGTCGTGCGGTTGCGCGGCGGAGACGTCGACGTCACCACCGGCGAGTTCGCCTTCACCGCAACTGAGGCGTTCCTGGTCGAGCGCGGTGAGGTTGTGCATCCCCTGCTGTCGTTGACGATGCTCGGCAACGGCCCTGCCGCGCTCGCCTCAGTGGAGGCCGTCGGCGACGATCTCGCCTTCACCCAGGCCCTGTGCGGCAAGGAGGACCAGTGGGTTCCGGTCTCGTACGGCAGCCCAACACTGCTGATCAGTGGCCTCACGATCAGCGGGGGCAACCATGGCTGAGCTGATCGATGTCGCCGACCGGGTTCTCGGGTACCGTCTTCGCGGGGAAGACGTCGAGGCGTTCGTCCAGCGCCGGACCACCACAACGGTCCAGGTCGGCGCGGGGACCGTCGTCCGACATGTCGGGCGCGCCGAGACCCGCGGCGTCGGCGTCCAGGTCATCATTGACTCACGGATGGGCTACGCCTCCACCGCTGACCTTTCCGCCGGAGGGCTGCACAGAGCCGTGTCGCAGGCCCGAGCTAACGCGTTGGCCGCCGACCCAGACCAAGCCGTCGGACTACCACAACCGGAACCAGCCGAAGCCGCTGGCAACTTCTGGGATCCGGCGCTGGGCGCGACGTCGATGGAAGCCAAAATCACGATCGCGACAGAACTGGCTCGACGAGTCACCGGAATCGACGCCAGGATCGCGTCGCTCGACACAGCCGAGTATCACGATGAACACATCACCACCGCGATCGTCTCGAGCCATGGCCTGCGCATCGAACACCACCGCGGATACGCCGAAGCGTTCGTGGACGCCCTGGGAGAGGGTGCGGACGGAGCGGCCAGCGACTACGGCTACTGGTGCGGTCGCGACCCCTCCTCCATAGATGTGCACGCCGTCGCCGGCGATGCGGTCGCGCGCACGACCCGGCTGCTGGCAGCCCGAGTTGCCGCAACCGCCGGCCTTCCCGTGGTCTTGGATGGTGCGGTCGTCGCCCCCCTTCTCCTGGCGGTCGGACGAGCCTGCAGTGGCGGACCGCTGTCGTCTGGCCGTAGCGTGTTCAACGGACGGCAAGGAACCGCCGTCGGTGCCGACGCCGTCACGCTGGTCGACCACGGGCTGCTCCCAGCAGCCCCCGGTGCGGCGACGTACGACGACGAGGGTCTGCCCCGAAGGCGGACCGAACTGGTCAACCAGGGCGTTCTGGTCGGAGCCCTGCACACCACAGCAAGCGCATCAGCGATCAGAGTTGGAGCCGCGTCGTCGGGAAACGCACACCGGGCGACGCACAAGTCCCCGCCAAGAGCTGCGCCGACCGCATTACTCCTGGAACCCAACTGCACCCTCACCGACCTGCTGATGCGAGACGGTGACGCCGTGTATCTGCAACAACTCACTGGCAGCCAGTCGGGAATCAGCTCGATCACCGGTCGGGTCAACGTCGGAGGCCTTGGCTGGCTCATGCGTAACGGGCAACCCGCCGGTCGGCTGCCGACCCTCTCGATCGCAACCTCGCTGACGGCTTTCCTGGCTGCCATCCAACTGGTCGCCGATGATGCGCGACCCGTGCTGAGCGAGCCCGTCGTCGCATCAACGGTGTTGTGTTCAGCAGACTGGCTCACGACATGACCGCCAGGTGGCATGGCCAGTGACCTTGGGCAGTGTGGTCAGTTCGACCTGCCACCGGCCTCGTCGGGCTCTTGAACATAGACATGACCCTCGGTGTCGTCGCCCTCGGCCGACTCCGCGTCGGCATGTCCCTGCCGGACCTTGTGGCCCTCGACGTCGTCGCCCTCGGCCGACTCCGCGTCGGCATGTCCCTGCCGGACCTTGTGGCCCTCGACGTCGTCACCCTGGAATTCGGCGGCGACGGAATCTTCTTGCTGGTTCATCGCTTGCTCCTCATCAGATCCGGGGCGGTTCCCTGGATGACCTAAGAATGTCTGCTCTGCGCTGGCTTCGCTGTCGGCTCCCTGACACAAGCCCCGCAACATTGCCAACACTTCTTCCTACGGACCCTGTGCATGGTCTCCGCCGTCGGCTCCCGCCAGAGCCGCTCGTGTCAGTCGCAGCGAGGGGTGGGTTCGACTGAGCCGCACCGATGCGCCGTCGAGCAGCGCAGGCGACGGTGCAGACTCGGTCAGCGCCTCGATGAAGGCAGTCCCGTCGATCCGCAACACCCTTGTCGGCGTCATTGCCGTGACGGTTGCTGTGCGTGGTATCTGCTCGATCAGGCCGATCTCACCGAAGTAGTCACCTGCACCGAGGTCACCCAACGCGGCAGCGGTACTGCTGCCCTCACCCTTCGCGCTAACATCGAGCCGCCCTTCCTCAACCACGTAGAAAGCTTCGGCGTCGTCGCCCTCGCTGACAACCGCCGCTCCAGGCGCCACCGGCATGTCGTCGGCTGCACCGGCCAGCTGGTCGAGGCCACCTTCGGACACCGAAGCGAACAGGTCGCACCGTGCGAGCATTGCCACCTTCGGTGCCAGCGCAGCACGTCGTACGGCGGCTTGGCGATCCATCAGCCGCAGCACCGGCCAACCCGCGAGGGAGGCGACGGGGATAGCGGCACCGGCAACCCACAGCGCCGTGTCGAGTCCCGCGGCTTCGATGACGATCGGGGTGAGGAACGCCCCAATGATGATCGCCAACAGGCACAGGGCGTTGAAGGCGCCGAACACACGGGCCAGCACGTCGCGGGGCAGCGACCGCTGCAACGCGGTGATGGCGAGTACGTCCACCACGAGGGTGCCGGCACCTCGAAGCATCTGCGCGACGAAGGCGACGATGGGGCTCGACACCACGAGGAAGATCAACGTCGGCAGACAGTACGTCGCCATGCCGAACAAGATCACCAGCGCGAGACGTGGCAGCCGCTCCAGCCTTGTCACGACGCCTGCCGCGAGAACCCCACCGGCCCCGAGCCCGGCTAACAGGTATCCGTATCCCTCAGCGCCAGTTCCCAGCACATCGCGCGATAACACCACGAACAGCACCGTGTCCACCCCGAAGACGAATGTCGCGAGAAGGCTATACGCAACCAGCACAGCTGCCGTCGACGATGAGGTGATCGCCCTGAGTCCCACCGTCATCTGCCGGAAGGCCCCTACCTCGCCACCCTCGGAGACGTCCACCGGCTCACTGCGCGCCCGGATCCGGGCAACCACAACCGCCGACAGCAAGAAACTGGCCGCGTTGACGACGATCGCCACCGGCGGCGGCCCGAACACCAAAATCACCGCACCCAACCCTGGGCCCGCAATCACGCAGATGTTGTCGATCGTGTTGCGAAGCGCGTTCGCGGAGCCGAGATCTCGTTCACCAACGAGCTGTGGTGTCATCGCCGCCGTCGCCGGCTCGTACGCGGTCCCAATCGTCGACGTCACCGCCGCAGTCGCCACAGCCAACACCACCGGGGCATGTAGCGCAGTCTCCACGGCAAGCACTGCCATCACGACGAACGAGGCGACGTCCAGCACCACCATCAGCTTGACCCGCTCGAACCGCTCGGCGACCACACCCCCATACGCACTGAAGAGCAGCGCCGGGACGAACCGGCATATCGTCGCGGCGCCAACCCATGCGGCGGAACCGGTCTCGTCGAAGATCCACACGGTAAGAGCGACGTTGTAGGCCCACGAGCCACTGGCCGAAACCGTGAACGCGGCCATCAGCAGGCGGAAGTCGCGATGCCGCAAACTCGTCGTGAGCCCGATCCCCCGACTCATCTGGCCACACTCGTCATCGTGACATCACCACTTCGGTCGGGGACGCCCCCGCATGCTAGCGCGACCACAGTCGCCGGGAATAGGAGAAAGCGCGCCCGGGCCTCGCCTTTCATCGCGCCCATCGGCCACAGAGCCACCCTGCCGAGGGGTGTGCCCCCGGTTTGGTTGACACTCGTGGTGTGCCCCGGCTCGACGGGGTCTGTGGTGTGTCCTGGGTTCTACGGCGTCTGGATTTCTGGATTCTGGTGCCTGACGCCAGGAGGAACAGATGGGACGACAGGGCTACTCGGTCGAGTTTCGACGCAAGGTCCTCGACCTTCTAGCTGAGGGACGAAGCGTCGCCAGCGTCGCGCACGATCTCGACGTCAGCGACCAGACGATCTACAACTGGCGCCGCCAGGACCGGATCGACTGAGGTCTGCAGCCAGGGCTGAGTACTGCAGAGAACGCCGAGCTGGCAGCTGCCAAGAAGCGCATCAGCGAGCTCGAGAGCGAGCTGTTGGTCAGCCGCCGCGCGATGGAGCTGCTCGAGGAGGAGACCAGCCCAAAAGGCCACTATGGCACGTAGATGGCACGGCCGAGGTGATCAAGTCTGAATATCGCCTGTGACCTGCACATTTGTGGTGGGCGCAGCAGGGATCGAACCTGCGGCCGCCTCCTTGTAAGGGAGGTGCTCTACCGCTGAGCTATACGCCCGTCCAGCCCGGAGTACCGCCACCGTAGCGCCAGGTCAGGGAGCCGGCCAACGTCGCCGCAGGCAGCACTGAGGCCCAGCGGGGCCCATGCCTTGCCGGGAACAAAGACACGACCGCCAACGTCTCGGTTCGCTGGCGGTCGCGTCGTAGTCCATGGAACACCGTCCAGGGGTGGCGTACCAGCGTTTTCCCAAATCTTTCCTCAGAAACTCAGAGTTGCTCGGAGGTTTCCGTTCTCCGACCCCCCTGAAACCGACGAACTATGACAACTGCCTGAGCACGTGACGGCAGTCGTCCAGGCTGCGAGCATGCGCGATCTCATTGTGCACCAGCCAGCGCACGACACCGCCACGGTCGACGATCACCGTGGCCCGGCCGGAGCAGCCGAGCTTGGAGTCGAACACCCCATAGGCGGAGGAAACCTCGCCGTGCGGCCAGAAGTCGCTCAGCAGGGAGAACGGATAACCGTCCCGGTCAGCAAACGCCCGCAGTGAGAACATGTGGTCACACGAGACGGCCACGACCTCGTTGGCGTCGTCCGCAACATCGCTGAGCCGGTCTCGAATCTCACTGAGTTCGCCCGTGCACACCCCACTGAAGGCGAACGGGTAGAACACCACGACCACGTTCTTGGTGCCGGCGAACCGCGACAGCGACACCGGCTCACCATGCTGGTTCTTGAGGGTGAAGTCGGGGGCAGGCTGTCCGATCTGGAGGGCCATCAGGCAGGCTTCCTGAGAACGCTGTTCAGGTACGCGCAGATCCAGAGGTGGCCGATCGCGTCAGCGACGGCCGGATCTGGCGGACTTGGGCGAGACAAGCTTGGTGGCCGACCAGTCGGCGCCGGCCGCGACGTTGGTCGTCGTCGCCAGACCGGCCGTCGGCGCCGCTTCGGAGATGTCGCTCGCGTCAACATAGTTGTCGCGACCCACCTTCGGGGTCAGCAGCCAGATCATCCCTCCGTCGGCCAGGTCGGTCAGGGAGTCGACGAGACCGTCGACCAGATCACCGTCGCCGTCGCGCCACCACAAGACGACGGCGTCCACCACGTCACCGTACCGGTCGTCGACGAGCGCGTTGCCGACGGTCTTCTCGATGGCGACACGAAGGCCCTCATCGATGTCCTCGTCCCAGCCCAGCTCCTGAACCACCATGCCGGGCTGGAACCCGAACCGGCTGACCGGTCCGATGTCCGCGCCGCCCGCGGTCCCGCTCACGCTTCGTCCCCTTCGCTGTGGATGCGCACCTGATGTGCACCTCCGACGGAGGGTAGTCCACCGCGAAACGTCTGCCCTTCGCAAGTGCTTCCCCGAATTGTGCATGTCCTTGGTGAACCTCACCACCCGAATTGGTGACAGACACGACGTGAGTCGGGCGCGTTGAGGTGGGAGGATAGACGTACCTCCCTCGAGCGGGGGAGTCCCGGTGACCCCGGGACGCAGCGTGGGCGGTCCAGCAGGACGCCGCCCCTGACCGACGAAGAGGACCACGTGGCTTCCGCAAGTGACCGCCCCCTTGTCATCCATGAGGGGCTGCCGACCCAGCTGCCGGACATCGATCCCGAGGAGACCCAAGAGTGGCTCGACTCCCTCGACGCGCTGCTCGACGAGAAGGGGAAGACGCGTGCGCGCCACGTCATGCTCAAGCTGCTTGAGCGTGCCCGCGAGAATCAGGTTGGGGTCCCGGCACTGCGCAGCACCGACTACATCAACACCATCCCGCCCGAGCAGGAACCGTGGTTTCCCGGAGACGAATACATCGAGCGCCGCATCCGCGCGTTCATCCGCTGGAACGCCGCTGTCATGGTGTCCCGAGCCAACCGCAAGGGCCTCGAGGTCGGAGGCCATATCGCCACCTACCAGTCCGCGGCCAGCCTGTACGAGGTGGGCTTCAACCACTTCTTCCGCGGCAAGGACCATCCCGGCGGCGGCGACCAGGTCTACATCCAGGGGCATGGTTCTCCGGGTATCTACGCGCGCGCGTTCCTCGAGGGACGGCTCAGCGAGGACCAGCTCGACGGCTTCCGCCAGGAGGTTTCCAAGGGTCCCGGTAAGGGCCTGTCGTCCTACCCGCACCCCCGGCTCATGCCGGACTTCTGGGAGTTCCCCACGGTGTCGATGGGACTCACGGCTATCAGCTCGATCTACCAGGCTCGGTTCAACCGCTACCTGCAGAACCGTGGCATCAAGGACACCAGCGACCAGCACGTCTGGGCGTTCCTCGGCGACGGCGAGATGGGCGAGCCCGAGTCGCTGGGTGCTATCGGCCTCGCGGCGCGCGAAGAGCTCGACAACCTGACCTTCGTCATCAACTGCAACCTCCAGCAGCTCGACGGGCCGGTGCGCGGCAACGGCAAGATCATCCAGGAGCTCGAGTCGACGTTCCGTGGTGCCGGCTGGAACGTCATCAAGGTCGTCTGGGGACGCGAGTGGGACGACCTGCTCGCCCGCGACGTCGACGGCGTCTTGGTGAACAGGATGAACAGCACCCCCGACGGCCAGTTCCAGACCTACTCGGTCGAGAGCGGCGACTACATCCGCGACAACTTCTTCGGCGGTGACCCACGCCTGCGGGCCATGGTCGATGGTCTGTCGGACGACGAGCTTCGCAAGCTGCCGCGCGGCGGCCATGACTACCGCAAGGTCTACTCGGCGTTCAAGGCGGCAACTCACCACGTCGGTCAACCGACCGTGATCTTGGCGAAGACGATCAAGGGCTGGACGATCGAGGCGCTCGAGGGCCGCAACGCCACGCACCAGATGAAGAAGCTCACCAAGAGGGACCTCAAGACGTTCCGCGACCGGCTGTTCCTGCCGATCAGCGATGAAGACATCGACGCCGACGACGTGGCGCCGTTCTACCACCCGGGCCGCGATGCGCCGGAGATCCAGTACATGCTCGAGCGGCGCCGGCAGCTCGGCGGTCCGCTGCCACAGCGTCGCGTCGACCCGACGCCGGTCAAGCTGCCAGGCGACGAGATGTACGCCGAGCTCAAGCAGGGTTCGGGCAAGCAGGCGATCGCCACCACGATGGCGTTTGTGCGCCTGCTGCGGGACTTGATCAAGGATCCCGAGATCGGGCACCGCGTCGTACCCATCGCTCCCGACGAGTTCCGCACATTCGGCATGGACTCGATGTTCCCGACGTCGAAGATCTACTCTCCCCATGGGCAGCAGTACGACAGCGTTGACCGCAAGATGCTGCTGACCTACAAGGAGTCGGCACAGGGCCAGATGCTGCACGAGGGCATCAGCGAGGCCGGTGCGATGGGCTCGACGATCGCGGCCGGCACCTCCTACGCCACCCACGGCGAGCCGATGATTCCCGTCTACATCTTCTACTCGATGTTCGGCTTCCAGCGGACCGCCGACTCGATCTGGGCCTTCGCCGACCAGCTCGGCCGCGGCTTCCTGATCGGAGCGACCGCGGGGCGTACGACGCTGACCGGTGAGGGGCTCCAGCACGCCGACGGGCACTCACCGCTTATCGCCGCGACCAACCCTGCCTGCGTGTACTACGACCCGGCGTTCGCCTATGAGATCAGCCACATCATGCAGGACGGCCTGCAGCGGATGTATGGCTCCACCGACGAGCACCCTCACGGCGAGGACGTCTTCTACTACCTCACCCTCTACAACGAGCCGACCGTGCAGCTGCCGCAGCCGGAAGGCGTTGACGTTGAGGGCATCTTGAGGGGCATGCACCTGGCGAAGCCTGCCGAGACACACGACGGCGACGACCGGCCACAGCCGCAGCTGCTCGCCTCAGGCGTCGCGCTGCCCTGGGCGATCAAGGCGCAGCAGCTCCTCGCCGACGAGTGGCAGATCCGCGCCGACGTGTGGTCCGTCACCTCGTGGAATGAGCTGACACGCGAGGCGCTGTGCGTCGACGAGTGGAACCTGCTGCACCCCGAGGAAGAAAGCCGGACTCCCTACCTCACCACCAAGCTGGCAGCCGTGAGCGGCCCAGTACTCGCGGTCAGCGACTACATGCGTGCGGTGCCCGACCAGATCTCGCAGTGGGTGCCGACTGACTGGCACTCCCTCGGCACGGACGGTTTCGGCTTCGCCGACACGCGCGCCGCGGCACGACGGTTCTTCCGCGTCGATGCCGAGTCGATCGTCGTGGGTGCGCTCGAGGCGCTGGCGAAGCGTGGCGAGGTCGCCGCGTCCCAGGCCGCGGAGGCGCTGTCGAGGTACCGGATCGACGACCCGACGGCTGTCGCGCACGTCAAGCAGGAGGGCGCCGGCGCCTGACCTGGCGTTGCGCACTCAGGCGGCGTCGACGGCCAGGAGGGCGTTGATCGCGGCGACGGACTGCGGAGTGCTTTTGTGCAGAACCGCATGGATGCCGAAGCTGCGGGCACTCTCGACCGCGACGACGGTGTCGTCGAGGAAGACCATCTCGATCGGCAAGACACTCAGGCGCTCACACGCCAGCTGGTAGATCCGGTGGTCGGGCTTGGCGACGCCCACCTCGTGGGAGTAGATGATCATGTCGACGAGCTGCTCGAACCCGTAGCGGCGCTGCTCCTCCCGCCGTGCGCCGTCGGCTGAGTTGCTGAGGATCGCGGTCCGGTACGCCGGTCGAAGTCCGCGCGCAAACTCGACCAGCTCGGTGTCGAGCTCGCCGCAGTACCAGTCCCACATGTCGGCGATGAACACGTCGGCGTCGTACTCACTCATGCCAAACGCCTCGAGACAGCGCTGGCGGTACTCCCCCTCCGTGATGTCGCCTGTCCCGACCAGCCCGCGCGGATCGACCTGCGCGAACCGAACCTCGAAGTCGTCGGGCTCGATCCCCAGGCGGGTCCGCCAGGCGCCTAGCCACACGTCGGCGTCGCCGACGCGCTCTAAGACGCCACCGACGTCGAAGACCACTGCCCTGATCGCCATGGCGGCAACCCTCTCATGTCTCGGCGGCAGGGAAGCGGGCAACGGCCCCGGTCCTCACTGCCCGGGCGCCGGACGCTCAGCGTTTGGCGTGGGTCCACTCGAGCAGGCGCTCACGTGGCCACGTGTTCACGATCCGCTCCGCTGGGATAGCGTTCGCGCTGGCCCTGGCGCATCCGTAGTCCTGGAAGGCCAGCTGGCCAGGCGCGTGCGCGTCGGTGTCGACGCTGAACAGGCATCCCGCCTCCAGCGCCAGTTGGATGAGCCGCGACGGTGGATCCCGCCGCTCGGGTCGTGAGTTGATCTCCACCGCCACGTCGAACTGGGCGCAAGCAGCGAACACCACGTCAGCGTCGAACTGCGACTCGGGGCGCTTCCCGCGACCACCCTCGACCAGCCGCCCCGTGCAGTGACCGAGCACGTTCGTGAACCGACTGGAGATCCCGCCCACCATCCGACGCGTCATCGTCTCGGCATCCGCGCGAAGTTTCGAGTGGACGCTGGACACCACCACATCGACCCTGCCCAACATCGTGCTGCTCTGGTCGAGCTTGCCGTTCTCCAAGATGTCGACCTCGATACCCGGCAGCAGCCGGAAGCCGTCGCCTTCGCCGGCGACCCGGTCGTTGACCTCCACCACGACATCGAGCTGCTCAGCCAGCCGCTCGGCCGAGAGTCCGCGCGCCACCGTGAGGCGTGGCGAGTGGTCGGTGAGCGCCAGGTAGTCATGGCCGAGACTGCGCCCTGCCGCGACCATCTCCTCGATCGGCGAGCCGCCGTCAGACCAGTTCGAGTGCGAGTGCAGATCGCCGCGCAGTGCGGCGCGCAGGTCTTCGCCTCCGGTTGCCAGCGGCTCGTCGCCGCGCGCCCTCAGCTCTGCCAGCTTCTTCGGCACGCCGCCGGCGCTCGCCTCCATGACTACCGCTGACGTCGACGGCCCGACTGACGCGACCTCGGTCAGGGTTTGGTCATCGATCCGCTGTCGCACCTCACCCTCGGGAAGCGCGGCCAGCGCCCAGGCGGCTTTGCGGTAGGCCTCGACCCGTCGAGTCTCCGCGCGCGCCCGCTCCATCCAGTAGGCGATCTCCGACAGCGCCTCGATCCCGTCCACGCCACCATCCTGCCCGAGAAGCAGCCCCGGCGGTGCGGCGACGGATACCGGTGTGCACCGCCTCGCCGGCGTGAAATTTGTTCAGAGACGACAAAACGCGACGCTGAGTGGCCACATCCGGCAGTAGGCTTGGGTCATGACGCGCGTCATGACCCGGGGCAGCAGGGCCGCGACCCGGCAGCTGGAGAGCTCGGTCGGCTCCCTGACCAACGTGGCCATCACCACGATGCACGAAGACCTCCCTTGGTTTCGCGCGCTGACGGCTGAGGACCGGTCCTGGATCGGGCTGATCGCCGGGGCAGGGATCTCCTCGTTCGTGGACTGGTTCCGCGAGCCTTCCGTCGGGACCACGGTGACCGCCGACGTCTTCGGCACAGCGCCGCGCGAGCTCACCGGCGTCGTCACCTTGCAGCAGACGGTGGAGATGGTCCGTACGACGATCGGGGTGGTCGAGCGCGAGGTCGAACACGTCGTCGACCCGTTGGATGCGGCGGCGGTGCGAGAAGCCGTGATGCTCTACTCGCGGGAGATCGCCTTCGCGGCCGCCGAGGTCTATGCGCGGGCCGCCGAGCAGCGAGGGGCCTGGGACGCTCGTCTCGAGGCGCTGATTGTGGACTCGGTGCTGCGCGGCGAGGCCGACGATGCGGTCAGGTCCCGAGCCACGGCGCTGGGCTGGGCGTCGACGAGCGGTGTGTGCGTGGTCCTGGGCTTCACGCCGCCCGGCAACTCGGCGACGGCGGTCGACGCGATCAAGCGCTCCGCCCGGGTGCGCCGGCTCGACGCGCTCTGTGCCGTCCAGGGAGAACGACTGGTCGTGGTGCTCGGCGGGGTCGACGACGTGGACAAGGCCGCGGCGGCAGTCGCTACCCACTTCGGGCAAGGGGCGATCGTGACCGGCCCGGTCGTGGAAGACCTGCTTGCGGCGAACGTCTCCGCTCGCGCAGCCGTCGCCGGGCTACGGGCGGCCGAGGCCTGGCCAGAGCGGCCGAGGCCTGTCTCGAGCGACGACCTGCTGCCCGAGCGGTCCCTCAACGGTGACGGGCACGCCCGTCGCCAACTCGTCTCGTCGGTCTACCAGCCTCTCGTCGAGGCGGGCTCGGGCCTGCTCGAGACGCTGACGGCATACCTTGACACCAGCGGCTCGATCGAAGCGGCGAGCCGGCGGCTCTTCGTGCACCCCAACACCGTGCGGTATCGCCTGCGACGCATCGCGGACGTGACTGGGCTGTCACCCAGCGACGCGCGCGACGCCTACACGCTGCACATGTCGCTGACCCTCGGCCGCCTGCTCGGTTTGTAGGATACCTCCAAAGACACCCCAGCAATTTTCGTCTGCCCGGCTGCGGAAGTCGGCCTCCTGTTGCGGGCATGATGGAGCCCGTGCTCGTCATCGTCGCGCCCGGCCAGGGTGCCCAGACCCCCGGATTTCTCCGGCCGTGGCTCGAAGACGACCACTTCGCGGACCGTCTCAACTGGCTGTCGGCGGTCAGCGGCATCGACCTCCAGCACTACGGCACCCGAGCCGACGCCGAGACCATCCGGGACACCGCGATCGCCCAGCCGCTGCTCGTGGCTTCGAGCATGCTTGCCGCCCTGGCGCTGTACCCGCACCCGACGGACGCGTTCGGACGTGTCGGCGCCGTCGCCGGGCACAGCGTCGGCGAGATCGCGGCCGCAGCCGGTGCCGGTGTGATGAGCGCCGAGCAGGCGATGGTCTTCGTTCGGGAGCGTGGCCGGGCCATGGCGGCTGCCTCCGGGGTCACGCCGACCGGCATGACGGCCGTCCTCGGCGGGGACCGCGACGAGATCCGTGCCGCCCTCGACAGCCACAACCTCACGGCCGCCAACGACAACGGCGCAGGCCAACTGGTCGCCGCGGGAACCCTCGAGCAGCTGCGGGCATTCGCCGACGCTCCCCCCGCCAAAGCTCGGCTCGTCCCGCTCAGCGTCGCCGGCGCCTTCCATACCGACCACATGCGCCCCGCCGTGGAAGCCCTCGCGCGGCTGGCGCGCGCCATCTCGACCCACGACACCCGCACCCGACTCATCTCCAACCGTGACGGGCAGGTGGTCCACAGCGGCCAAGAGGTACTTCGACGGTTGGTGGCCCAAGTAAGCAGCCCCATCCGGTGGGACCTGTGCCTGCAGTCGATGACCGACCTGGGTGTCACCGGCATCCTTGAGATGCCGCCTGCGGGAACGCTCACCGCGATCGCCAAGCGACAGCTCAGGGGCGTCGAGACATTCGCGCTCAAGACGCCTGACCAGCTCGACGACGCACGCGAGTTCGCCGACAAGCATGGCGACTCCTCGCCGATGGACTCGTCCCCGACCTGGCGGATGCTCGTCTCCCCGTCCAAAGGCACGTTCCACGTCGCCGACGACATCCCGATGGGGACGGCCCTGCCGGCGGGTCTTCCGATCGGCGAGGTCTCCAACCTGCGAGGCTCGACGGCGGTGCTCGCGCCACATGGTGGCACCATCGTCGAGTGGATCGTGGAGGACGGCGATCTCGTCTCCCCGGGGCAACCGCTCGTCCGGCTGCACCCAGAAAGCGAATGACATGACCGCAGCGATCTCCACGGTCACGGGAGCCGCCCACACCGCGATCCTCGGCATCGCCGGCTACCGCCCGAGCCGCGTCGTCAGCAACGAGGAGATCTGCCAGCACATCGACTCCACCGACGAGTGGATCCGCACCCGCTCGGGCATCGTCGAGCGCCGCTGGGCCGAGCCGCACGAGACCGTGCAGATGATGAGCGTCGCCTCAGCGCGCAAGGCCCTCGAGCGTGCGGACATCGATCCGGCCCAGATCGACTGCATCATCGTGGCCACCGTGTCGCACCTGATGCAGACCCCGGCAGTCGCCTCGCTCGTGGCCGAGGAGCTCGGGTCGACGCCGGCGGCGGCGTTCGACATCTCCGCGGCCTGTGCTGGGTTCTGTCACGGGGTGAGCCTCGCCGCCGACATGGTGCGATCGGGAACAGCCAAGTATGTCCTGGCCATCGGCGTCGAGCGGCTCTCGGACATTACCGACCCGACCGACCGCGGTACGGCGTTCATCTTCGCCGACGGCGCCGGCTCCGCGGTCATCGGACCGGCCGACACCGAGGGCATCGGCCCCGTGGTGTGGGGCGCCGATGGGTCCAAATATGACCTGATCCGGCAGAAGGAGTCGTGGGCCGACGTACTCCAGTCCGACAAGCCGGAGATGCCGACCCTGCGGATGGACGGCAACCCGGTGTTTCGCTGGGCGTCGTACGAGATGGCCAAGATCGCCCGCGAGGCGCTCGACCGCGCGGGAGTAACTGTCGACGACCTGGATGTCTTCGTGCCCCATCAGGCCAACATGCGCATCGTGGACGCGATGGCACGCGCGCTCAAGCTCCCTGAATCCGTCGTCGTCGCCCGTGACATCGCCTACCAGGGCAATACGTCGGCTGCGTCGATCCCGCTCGCCGCGGCGGCGCTGCTCGAGTCGGGCGAGGCCAAGAGCGGCGACTGTGCACTCTTCATCGCCTTCGGCGCCGGCCTGGCGTACGCCGCCCAGGTGGTCCTGCTCCCCTGACCGCCCCTCCCGCTTCCGCAGCACGCTGCGAAGTCCCCACATCGGGGAGTTTCCACCCCCCAACAAGCAACCCCAATGATCAAAGGAGCCCAATCACAATGGCCAGCACTGAGGAGATCCGCTCCGGACTCGCCGACATCGTCAACGAGGTCGCCGGTATCCCCGCTGACGAGGTCCAACTCGACAAGTCCTTCACCGACGACCTGGACGTCGACTCACTGTCGATGGTCGAGGTGGTCGTCGCCGCGGAGGAGAACTTCGGCGTGAAGATCCCCGACGACGAGGTCAAGAATCTGCACACCGTCGGTGACGCCGTCGCCTTCATCGAGAGCAACCAAAGCACCTGAGCTCCACGACGTCAGCAGCCGTGGCCACGCGAGTGACCACGCGCCGGGTCGACACGGTGTCGGCCCGGCCCAAGCGACATACGAGGTGAAACGCACATGAGTTCCACACGCGTGGTCGTCACCGGACTCGGTGCGACGTCTCCCGTCGGGGGTGACGTGCCCACGACCTGGGCCGCGATGCTCGCCGGGACATCGGGGGTGCAGGCCCTCACCGAGGAGTGGGCCGAGGAGCTTCCTGTCCGGATCGCGGCACGTATCGCGGTCGAACCCCTCGACGTGCTCGACCGCGTCAAGGCTCGACGCCTCGACCGTTCGGGACAGTTCGCGCTGATCGCGGCCCTCGAGGCGTGGTCCGACAGCGGGCTGGCGGGCGGTGGCGTCGACGGCGAACGGCTCGGCGTGGCCATCGCCTCGGGAATCGGCGGAGTGACCACCCTGCTCAACAACTACGACCAGCTCAGGGACAAAGGCCCCCGCCGGGTCTCGCCGCTGGCGATCCCGATGCTGATGCCCAACAGCCCTGCTGCGAACGTCGGGCTCGCGCTCGGCGCCAAGGCTGGCGTGCACACCCCAGTCTCGGCCTGCGCCTCGGGCAACGAGGCCATCGCTCACGGAGTCGACATGCTCCGGCTCGGTCGGGCCGACGTGGTCGTCGTCGGTGGCACCGAGGCGGCCATCCACGCGCTGCCGATGGCGGCGTTCGCGCAGATGATGGCGCTGTCGAGACGCAACGACGACCCGCCCAGGGCATCGCGCCCGTGGGACGTCGACCGCGACGGATTCGTGCTCGGTGAGGGTTCCGCGGTGCTCGTGATCGAGAGCGCCGAGCATGCCGAGGCCCGCGGCGCGACGGTCTACGCCGAGGTGGCCGGTGCTGGCGTAACGGCTGACTCACACGACATCGCCCAGCCCGACCCCGACGGGCTGGGTGCGACCCGGGCCATGAAGCTCGCCCTGGTCGAGTCGGGGCTGACCGCGCGCGACATCGTGCACATCAACGCGCATGCGACCTCGACGCCCCAAGGCGACATCGCCGAGTGCCTGGCGATCACCAACGCCCTCGGCGGCGAGATCGACCATGTCGTCGTGACCTCGACCAAGTCGATGACCGGCCACCTGCTGGGTGGCGCCGGGGCTCTCGAGTCGGTGGCCACGGTGCTCGCCCTGCGCGACCGGATCTCACCGCCGACGGTCAACCTCGACACCATCGACCCGGCCGTCAAGCTCGACGTCGCCAGCGAGCAACGTACCCTGCCCGGCGGCGACGTGGCCGCACTCAACAACTCCTTCGGCTTCGGCGGCCACAACGTCGCTATCGCCTTCCGGTCAGCATGAGGTGGACATGACCACGACGCACAACGCCCCCACGACAGCGCCCGCCCAGCCGACCAAGCTGCCCCGCGAGGAGGACCCGCGCCACCCGATGAAACGGCTCGCGGCCTTCTTCGATCCAGGCACGCTCGAGCTGATCAGCACCGACGACGACAGCGGCATGCTGGCTGCTGTCGGCGACGTCGACGCGGTGCACACCGTCGCCTTCTGCTCTGACGCGACGGTGATGGGGGGTGCGATGGGCCACGACGGCTGCAAGGTCGTCGTCGGGGCCTACGACCGCGCGCTGGCCGACGGTGCCCCGATCGTTGGGCTGTGGCACTCGGGGGGTGCGCGCCTCGCCGAGGGGGTGCTCTCGCTGCACGCGGTCGGCTTGATCTTCCGCGCGATGACACAGGCGTCCGGCAAGGTTCCTCAGATCTCGGTCGTGCTCGGCCCAGCGGCCGGCGGCGCCGCCTACGGCCCGGCCCTCACCGACGTGGTGATCCTCGGGCCCGAAGGGCGCATCTTCGTCACCGGCCCGGACGTCGTACGCTCCGTCACCGGTGAGGACGTCGACATGCTCCGGCTGGGCGGACCCGAGCCGCACGGACGCCGCTCTGGCGTTGTGCATGTGCTCGCCGAGTCCGAGGCACACGCTCTCGGCGAGGCCAGACGGCTCATCGCGCTGCTCGGTGATCAGCGCACGCTCGACGCCGACCACATCGCCGACGTCGACTTGTCGCAGCAGATGCCTGAGTCGAGGAAGCGGGCGTACGACGTCCACCCCTTCGTGGGTGAGTTGCTCGACCACGAGTCGATGCTCGAGCTGCACCAGCGCTGGGCACCCAACATCGTCACCGCCCTGGGCCGCTTCGGCGGCCGGACCGTGGGCGTGATAGCCAACAACCCGCTGCGCCTCGGTGGCTGCCTGGACTCGCCGTCGGCGGAGAAGGCGGCCCGGTTCGTGCGGATGTGCGACGCCTTCGGCGTACCGCTCATCGTGGCCGTCGACGTACCCGGCTACCTGCCGGGAGTCGGCCAGGAGTGGGATGGCGTCGTGCGCCGTGGGGCCAAGCTGCTGCACGCGTTCAGCGAGGCTGGCGTCCCGCGGGTGACGCTAGTGACCCGCAAGGCCTACGGTGGTGCCTACATCGCGATGAACGCCCGCTGTCTCGGCGCGACGCGGGTCTTCGCCTGGCCGGGCGCGGAGGTGGCGGTGATGGGTGCCGTCGCCGCGATCCGCATTCTGCACCGCCGCAAGATCGCCGCCGTCGCCGCCGACCTGCGACCGATCGTCGAGGCGGAGCTCGCCGCCGAGCACGAGAAGATCGCCGGTGGCGTTGACAAGGCAGTCGAGATCGGAGTCGTCGACGAGGTCGTGGAGCCTCAGGTGACCCGCTCGGCGCTCGCCAGAGCCCTCGCGGCCGCCGACCACGGACGCCGCGGCGCCCACGGCAACATCCCCCTCTAGTTCCCGTCGAGGGTCACCGTCTCCTGCCGTGGGATGTTCTGCTGGGCGCTAGATGACGTGGTGGAGCCAGCGGATAGGCGCTCCGTCGCCAGCATGGCGCAACGGTTCCAGGGCCTCGTCCCAGTCCTTGCCGAGCAGTTTGTCGATCTCGGCCGCCAGCGGCCGATCAGCGATGCTCGACTTCACCACGGCCGCTCTCAGCCGGTCCTCGGGGATCATGATGTCGCCGTGCAAGCCGGTCACGGCGTGATAGACCCCGAGCTCCGGGGTGTAGGAGAACCGCGCCCCCTCGCTCAGCGCGGTCGCGTCCTCGGTGACCTCGAAAAGCAGGTGCTGCCATCCGCGCAGAGCAGACGTGAGCCGGGCGGCCGTCCCGTCGGGGCCACTCCAGGAGAGCTCGGCGCGATAGGTTCGTGACCTGGCCGGCTGCGTTGTCCAGGTGAGATCGGCGGGTACGCCGAGAACGCCGCCGACCGCCCACTCGACGTGTGGGCACAGCGCCGACGGCGAGGCGTGCACGAACAACACTCCGCGCGCGACCACACCAGTGGTCCGCGTGCTGGTGATCCGGTTCACCGATCCTCCTCAAGGCTCGAGGTGCGCCTTCCCCAGCGGCCTACGGGCTTTGCGAAGCGATCGCGCGAACTAGGCCTATTGTGCCTCATGAGTCACAGCAGCACCAGCATTGGCCGTCATCCGCCGGTCTGCTCGGGTCGTACACCTCGGCTACGCCCGCTTCCTAGGGCCAGCGCGAGGCGACGACGAGACCCGATGCCGTGGACAGCACCAGCAGGATGAGCAGGTACGGCACGTAGTCGGACGTAGCGTCGCGGCGCTCGGTGCGGTAGATCAGCTGCCCGTTCACGGCGTGATAGGCCTTCAGCAGGTCTTTCGGCGTACTGGCCACGAACGCTTGGCCACCCGAGATCTTCGCTACCTCCTCCAGCTGGCCGATCTCCACGGGCACCGAGACGATCTGTCCGCTCGACACGATCTGGCCCTGGGAGGTGCCGAGAGCAACGGTGTAGACGGGGACGTTCATCGCCTTCGCGGCACGTGCCGCGTCATCCTGGCTGCGTCCGACGGTGCGATTGCCATCGCTCAGCAAGACGATGAGCGCCGGTGACGGGCGGCCGAGCGGCACGCCACTCGACGCGCGATCCTGCTTGATCACGTCAAGGGAGGTATAGATGCCCTCTCCGGTGGCGGTGCGTTCGGCCAGCTTGAGCTCGTCGATCGCGTTGGCCACCTGAGCATGATCCGTTGTCGGCGGGACATCGACCGTGGCATTGCCGGCGAAGCTCACGAGCGCGGCCTTGAAGTTCTGTGGGAGCTGGTCGAGGAAGTCCTTTCCGGCTTGCTTGGCGGCAGTGATCCGGTCCGGGTTGACGTCCTGCGCCTGCATCGACAGCGACACATCGATGGTGAGCACCACCGTCACCTGCGTCTTCACATCGATCGGGACCCGGACGTCGCGGCTGGGTTTGGCGAAGAGCACGATGGCGGCGGCCAGAGTCAACAAGGCGAGGCCGACGGCGACATGCTGTCTCCAGTGGGGACGCCGCGGCGCGACCGTGTCCAGCAGGGCGATGTTGGTGAACCGCACAGCTCGAATGCTTTTGCGGTGCTGCAGCCACGCGTAGGCGACCACCAGCACGGGCACCACGAACAACAACCACAGCCGGGCCGGCTCGAGAAGGTTCATCGCGGTACGCCGGATGGCGGCCGATGCAGCCGGGACGCCATCCGGCGGTGTCTCAGGGCGAAGCGCGCCGTGTCGGCCACCCAGTCCCTGTCGGTACGCAGCACGAGGTGCCCGATTCCCGCGCGGCGCAGTGCTTTGGCGGTCCGCTCCCGCTGGAGCCGCGCCGCTGCGGCATAGCGCTGTCGCACCTTTCGGCTGCCGGTATTGAGCTCGCGGATCTCACCGCTTTCGGGATCCTGCACCATGATGGTGCCGACGTCAGGGATGTCGAGCTCACGAGGGTCGATGATCTCGACCGCGATCACCTGGTGGCGAGCGGCCATCTCACGCATGGGTCGCTCCCAGCTGGGCGACGTCGTATCGTCGGTTGAGCCATCGGCCACGTCGAGGAAGTCCGAGACGACAACACGCAACCCGCGCTTTCGCTGCGCTCGCGATACGGCGGTCACCGCCTCGGCGAGCGACTGGGTGGTCCCGGCCTCGGCCGCATCTCGGTCGCGGATCAGCGAGCGCAGCAGGCCGAAGAGCGCCAATCGACCAGCGCGCGCCGGCCAGCGCCTCAACGTCCCGCGTCGCAGCACGTAGCCACCGAACCGATCCCCCACGCGAAACGTCAACATGCCCATCGTGGCCACGGCGGCGATGGCCAGGTCGCGCTTCTCCATGGCGGCGGTTCCGAAGTGCATGCTTGGGGAGAGGTCGATCAGGGCCCACGTCTCCAGCTCGCGGTCGGCGACCACGTCTCGCACGTGTGGGGTGGCGGTGCGCGCCGTTACGGACCAGTCGATGCGACGTACGTCGTCCTCACCGGGAACGTAGGTGCGGGCCTCGGCGAGCTCGGTGCCAGGGCCTGGGAGCAGACCGAGATGCTCGCCGTGGAGGAAGCCTTCGAGCCGCCTGACGATCTGAAACTCCAAGCGGCGCAGCGCCCGTTCGGGGGCCAGTTGTGAGACCGGGACCCGGTCGGCGCGGAAGACGTCGTCCACGTCAGCGAAATTCCGGCTGGCCCGCGCCGTTCCACACCGGCCGCGGAGGTGGGATGGCGGCCACGATCCGTTCGACGACGGCGCGCGGGTCGACGCCGTCAGCGACCGCGTCGAAGGTGAGCACGAGCCGGTGCGCGATCACGTCCGCGGCGACCATGGCGATGTCCTGCGGCCGGGCATAGGTACGTCCGTGCACGAGCGCCACCGCCCGCGCAGCCGCCGCCAGACCCAGCGTCGCACGCGGGCTGGCTCCCACCTCGATCACTGCGGTGAGGTCGTGCAGATGGAACTCGGCCGGTGCACGCGTCGCCAGCACGATGCGAACGATGTACTCCGCCACCAGGTTGTGCAGGAAGACGTGATCGGCCGCGTCCTGCAGTCCGCAGATCGTGACGGGGTCGAGCACCCGCTGCGCCCGCGGCGGACTGACGCTCATGCGTCGCAGAATCTCGAACTCCTCGCGGCCGCGTGGATGCGGCACGACGACCTTGAGCAGGAACCGGTCGCGTTGCGCCTCGGGCAGCGGATAGACGCCTTCGGACTCGAGTGGGTTCTGCGTGGCGATGACGATGAAGGGGTCCGGCAAAGTGAACGTCTGGCCGCCGATGGACACCTGGTGCTCGGCCATCAGCTCGAGCATCGCTGACTGGACCTTCGCAGGCGCCCGGTTGATCTCATCGGCGATGATGAAGTTGACGAAGACCGGCCCGAGCTCGACGTCGAAGCTCTCCTTGCTGGCCCGGTAGATGCGGGTGCCGACGATGTCGGACGGGACCAGGTCCGGGGTGAACTGGATGCGGGTACAGGCCCCACCTACCACGTCCGCGAACGTACGCACCGCCAGCGTCTTGGCGACACCAGGAAAGCCTTCGAGCAGGCAGTGGCCGCGGGCCAGCAACGTGACCATGAGCTGCTCGACCATGTGCTCTTGGCCGACGATGACGCCCTTGACCTCCCGCATCGCATGCTGGGTCAGCTCGGCGAACTGGGCGGCCTGGGCGTCTGGACCGGGGGCGCTCGCCTCGCTGGTCGTCATCGCGCTCCCCACTGCAGGCTCGAGTCGTCGTACGCTCGTAAGTCTTACAGACTTGCCCAAGTCCTCGGTCCTCGAGTGCGGGCACCGACGAGGAGACCGGCTCAGGGCGATGACGGACGACCAGTACGCTGCGCCGCCCACCCCGTTGGAGCCGGGTGACCCGCCCCTTCTCGGGGCCGCCAGGCTCACCGGCCGGCTCGACGCGTCCGACTCCGGGACCGTCTATGCGGCAGAGCTCGACGGGGAGCTCGTGGCCGTGGTGCTGCTCAGCGCAGGCGCCGAGACCGACTCCTATGGGCGGGCCCGGTTCGAGCAGGCCGTGCGCGAGGCGTCGGACGTGGCCGGTTCAGCGGTCATCGGCTACGACGACGACGCCGAGCTGGCTCCGTGGGCCGTGGTGCGCTCGGACTCCGAGGGGGCAGGCATGCGTGCCGCGATGGCGCTGCTCGCGCCCGTCACCCTGGCCGACGTCGCGCCGGTCGGGGCCGTCAGCGGACCTGGCTTCCGGCCGCACTGGCTCGACCGAGGGGGTCACGGCCGTTGGCGGGTCTGGCCGCTGCCGTGGCCGCACACTCTCGGCGCAGCCGGTCGGTGGACGTTCCTCGCGGCGTTCGCCCTGGTGTTGGCGATCGCGTCGATCGCCTTATGGATCTCGATCCAGGTCTTCCACAGCCAGCCCCCGGCACCCCGGCCGGGGCCAGGGCCAGTCCCCGGGCCGATCACCAGGCCGACGCCTTCACTGTCGACGCCCAGCCCGACGACATCACAGGCGCCGACACGCGACACGTCACCACCCCCACAGCCCACCGGCCCAGGCGGTCCGAGCTCAGGCCTGCCGACCGCCACGTCGGTCCCGCCGATCGTCTAACGTAGGGAGACGTCCATACACAACTGTATTGCAACTTCCATACAACTTGTCGTACACTCCTCCCATGCCCCGCGCCTTCGTGTTCGAGACGCCCATCACGACCGATGCGCTGATCGACCGGCGTGACGAACTCCATCGGCTGCACCTGGCCGCCGCCGATGGAGCGCACGTGCGCCTCGCCGGCCCGCGTCGATACGGCAAGACCTCGCTCCTGCTTGCCCACGCGGCAAGCCTTACCGCGACGGGCTGGCACACGGTGCACGTGGACTTCTATGGCGTCACGTCCCTCGCGGAGGTGTGCGCCAGGATCGCGACGGCATACGGGCGCCTCGACAACCATCGCATCCGGGCCCAGCTGGACTCGCTGAGCTCTCGGCTCGGGCTCTCACTTACGACATCCGGCGTCGGCGTGACGCTCGGTCCGCGCCTGTCCCAGCAGCCCTCGCACGACGCCACACTCACCGCCGCGGCCGAGCTTCTGGACCTGCCGCTGCGGCTCTACGAACGTGACCGGCAGCCGACGCTCGTCGTCTTCGACGAGTTCCAGGACCTGCTCAGCGCCGGCGCCACGCTCGACGGCCTGCTCCGCTCACACGTCCAGTACCACGGTGACGCGGCCACCTATATCTACGCCGGGTCCCAGCCGTCACTCATGCGTCGCCTGTTCACCGACCGTGAACGGCCCCTTTACGGGCAGGCCGAACCGTTGGAACTGGCACCGCTCCCGATCGACGAAGTGCTCGAGGAGCTTGCCGAGCGTTTCCTCGCGCTCGGAGAGGACCCGGGTGAGGCGCTGGCGCCACTCGTCCTGGCCGCTGCCGGGCATCCTCAGCGCACCATGCTGATGGCGCATCTCTTGCACCGGGAGCTGTCCATGCGCGCGAGCGGGTCCAGCACGCTCGGCCCATCGGCATACCAGGTGGACGGGGTGGCCCTTGCCGACGCGATCTTCGGTATCGCGCTGAGCCAGACCAGTGAGGCACACCAGGCCATCTGGGACAGTCTCAGCTCGGGTAAGAAGGCGGTCCTGGCCTCTCTCGCCGACGGGATCCGGCCGACGGGATCACGCGCCACCGAGCGCTCGGCGCTGACCCGAGCCAGCCTTCAGTCGGCCCTGCGGGAGCTGGGGAAGGAGGGCCAGCACGTGAGCCGCTTCCCCACCGGGGCGGCAGCGGCCGGCGACTGGAGATTCATCGACCCCCTCTTCGCCCGCTGGGTCTCTCTGCGCGGCCACGTCCCACCCCGCTGACCCCCACCGCCGACACGCCACCAAGGGCCCGGTTCTACCGGCGTGTCGCAGGCTGTGGCCGCCGTTCGGCTTGCAGTTGGGTCTCGGACTCGACGAACCCGACGGAGCGGTAGATCCGGATTGCCGGGTAGTCGGGGTCAGCAACCATCACCAACGTATGGGCGCCCAGCTCGGAAAAACCGAAGGTGCTGACAAAGTGCACCAGCGTGCCGGCGAGCCCGCGACCTCGCGCCGCCGGATGTGTCTCGACCGACTGGAACCGCGCGAGACCGGTGTGCGTCGTGAACAGCCCCATGGACGACAGCAACTCAGCGTCGACGAACGCGCCGAACCAGGCCCCGTGGCCCGCGTCCGTCAGCGCCCGCATGGTGGCGGCCTTGGCCGCCGAGAACTTCCGGTAAGGTCCGGCGTCGAGGTCGTCGTCCTTGCAGGCGACCCTGAGATCCACCTGTCGGGCCCAGTCCTCGTCGCTGACGAGACGCCGGTAGTCGGCGGCGAGGTTGGGACGAGCCGGTGGGTGCACGGCGCGGGCCGTCATGACCGCGGACTCCTCCACGTTGAGTCCCAACGCGTCGAACCCGGCAAGGTCCGACACCGACCCGTTGACGCCGTCGAATCCCAACGCCATGTGCTCCGCGTTCGGGAACTCCCGCGCGAAGACTTGCTGCCAGTGGATGGCGTCGGGCGCGGGCGGCGCTGCCTCGAGCAGCAGGAAGTTGCCCCACCAAAACGACGGGTTGTGGAGGGTCCGGACGACGAGATGGTCACCGCGATCCTCCACCTGACTGCCGCCGAGCCGGAGCAGAGCCAGGTCGGTCTGGTAGCCAAGCGACGTCACTTCCACGGCACGACTGTAAGGCGGTCCCGGCAGCAAGTCGCCAGCATTTTGTGGTTGTCGACTGGGTCATACGGAACCGGCGTGCGAGGATCATATGCCGCATGGCATGATCGCCGGCCAATGCGACGGGGCGGTAGCTCAGCTGGTTAGAGCAGAGGACTCATAATCCTTGGGTCGCGGGTTCGAGTCCCGCCCGCCCTACAGGGTAAAACCGCAGGTCAATGGGCATGTGGACCCCCAAAGACGAGCGGAAGCATGTCCGCCTCTGGGCCGCAGTCCGCAAATGGTCCGCACGCGCCCTGTAAGAGCTCGGTTGATGGGTCCCGCGTTGGCCTCGGGAGATGTGTCTCGTTGTCCGGCCCGGCTTCGGTTGATGGGCGACGGTGGCCTCGGTTGATGTGTCTCACTGATCCCATTGCGGGTTTGCCTGCTTGTGTCTT
>JBBRYB010000029.1:0-43537 GCA_038238115.1 Propionibacteriales bacterium
AAGGGTGAGTGGGCAGGCGATAGCTTCCGGCGGAGCCGGGACAGTTTGCTGGCGACGGTGTCGAACGGCGGCAACCGCGACCCCCCCCCCCCCCCGCGAACGTCTCCTCGAACCAGCCGGACTCGACGACCGCGAGGTGCTTCATCATCCCGCCCAGCGTCATGTCGGAGGGCGCCAACGGCTGCGCTAGCTGCTGCTGGGTCAGGCCGGCGCACTTCCACCGGATCGTGCCGCGGTGGTAGTCGAGGAAGGCGCGCAGCGTGGTGGCCTCGTCGGCGGCCAGCGGCGGGCGGACGCGGTCGTCCGCGGAGAAGCTCGTGGGAGTCATGCCCACGACGCTAGTCGCGAGCCCCGACCCCGCGCACCCGGCTGTACCGCAGGCAAGCAGCTTCGAGGTCGTGGCGAACGCACGCGAGGCTAGGTGGGGCTGAGCTTCACCTCAGACGCCCCGACCCAGAGCAAGTGTTGTAGCCCAACCTCGACGCTGAACCGGACGTAAGGGCAGTGTTGCATTGAGCGATCCCGCGAACGTATCGCCGCAAATCTTGCGCTCAGCGGTGGTGAGCCTCGCCGAGGGGTCCCCTTGTAGCGACTTCGACGGGCCAACGACCCCTTCGAGACTCGTCTCGGGGCCAGCTGCGGGAAGATTTGCTGTGCCGAGCTCCCGCGTTGGCGCAGTGCAACAGTGCCCTCGGGACACCTCTCAAGTCAAAGCCGGGTTCGTTCGAGCGACGCTACCGGAGTGGGTTTCGTCAGGTCACGCAGCACCCATCATCTGTGGAGACGGGCCTAAGGCGTCACCGGCCAGACGAATGTGCCCCAGTTGGCGTAGTAGGTGCGCGCCCTGAGGCCGATGAATTCGGTCGCCGACCATATTGCGCCGCCTGGACCAGCCACCGAGGCGGTGTAGTCGCCCCATCGGCAGACGCCGTTACCACCGAAAGCCTGGTAGCAGGTAAATCCGTCCTCGGGCCGGAAGCCGCGCTTGGCACTCTGGATGCGGCCGACTGTCCCCGCGGCCGTGATGCGCTGGTAGGCACTCGAGGGATAGAAGTCGGGTCCCGACAAACTCATGGCGATGACTCCCTTGCCCTGGGTGTTGACGCCGATGGAAGGGAAGGCGACATTTGCATGTGCGGCCGCGACGTACCCTTGGCCATGCATTTGCGAGGTAAGTGTTCCACCTGCCACTGACGGAGTGATAATGAACCAGCCGATGCCGGTTCGTGGTCCAGGCGCAATGATCGTGTTAACGCCAGTGTAGAGACGACCTGCCGCGTATACGACCTGGTTGACGCGTTCGTCGTCGCTGCTGAGCCTGGGAAGCGGTTCTGCGACCGCCCCCGAATCGCCGAGCGGACGGAAACCTGCCCGTTGCGTCATCGGCACGGGCTGCCCATACACCTCGGTTTTCTGGACGGCGCTTTGCAACCTGGGGACGCCTCCGGTTTGGAGTCGCGAAGTATGCGTCAGCGACCATACCGTGACGTGATCCACCTGGCCTGGCCGTAGACGCCCGTCGGGTAGCAGCGTGTCGCGGCCGGAGACGAGATATTCTGTTCCCCCGGCCGCGGTGGCGTATTGGCCGCCAGGTGAAGTGGCCGGCTGAAGCGTGCCAGATTTTGTGGTGACGTTGCTGTAGTGAATCACCCGGCCCGCGGTGCCTGACTCAAGGGCTCGCTTGTTCATCGCATACAATTGCGCGCCATTGAAATGGGCCCCGAAGTCGGGTAGCAGCTCGTACTCGGCGGTGCTCACGTAGAAACCGTTCTGATCGGCGCCAATCAAGGGCTGGTCGCCAAAACAGGGGCAGTTTGCATGGTTGAGGTCAACTCCATTGATCCGGTACAGGTAGTAGGCTCCGAGCGGATCGCTGGTCTGGCTGACCGCAAGAGCAGTGTATGCATGGGCCCTGAGCGCTCCGGTGTTGGGGTCTCGGCCATAAACCAGAACGCTGTGGAACCAGTGGTGGGTACCTGGGTCGTAGTAGCACTTGGGGTCGGTGACAAACGGACCGTACTTGCCGGTCGTCCGGTCATATAATGGCGGTAAACCGTAGAAGGAAGAGAGGGTGATGGGCGCGGTGTAGACATGGCTATGGGTGTCGTACACCTGAAGCGCGTCATTTACCGACTCCACTACGTAGTTGGTTCCAGCACTCCGGCCAACGCACAATCCCTGATCCGAGGGTTCAAAACTGAACTGGTTGCCCCCGCCGGCGAGGCGCTGGTCGGCATGATCCAGACCCGCAAACCCGCGGCGCGCCGGGTTTAGCACTACGGAACTGGATGGAGGCGATGGGGGCGGCAGTGTGCCCGCAGGCTGTAGCCCCGCCGCGCCCTTCGCCAGGTCATGATTAGGAGGCAGCTCAGGACCGAGATGCCCCCGAGCAGGAGCAGGCATATGGGCTAGTGCAGCCAAGTTCACCGAGCCGGTCCGCACAAGGGTCTGCTGCGTGACCGTTGGCTGACGGACCACCGGATGAGGCACCTTGGGATCCGAGGCTGCACCAGAGGCGCCGACACCGGAGAGCACCGAACCTGTGAGCGCGAGCGCGGCAACATACGGCAAATACCAGAAGCGAATTCGAGGCATCTTCCCATTCCTTCTCAAGTTCGTTGTGTCGCTCTTTTGACTTTGGCGTAGTGGTGGCGGCCTGGGTCTCAACGTGGACGGCAGGGGAGAGTGGGTGGGGATCCGCTCTCCCCTCGTCGTTAGATGGCGGTTCCGGTAGTGACCGGTGCCGGGCCGGCGAGCGTTGCGCCGGGGCGGGAGAAGCTGCCGACGGCTGGGTTGTCACGACGCCGCCTGGCCTCGGCTCGAACCGCTACCGGCCGGTCAGCAGGCCAACCACCTCGACCTGCTCATCTGGTCGGGTGAGTATGCAGGTGACCAAGTTGGGGTTTGACTGGTTTGCGACCAGTCCGGGAGTCGCGTAGTGGCCCAGCACCGCCAGGATTACGTAAACCTGGTTGGTTTCGCCGCTGGTTGTGGTCAGTAGACGGGCAGTGGAGAAGCCGGGGAGACCGGCGGCGGCGTCCGGCGGGGAGACGGTGGGTGCCGCTTGGGTTGGCAGTGAGCGGACTTCGCTGTAGTACGTTCCCGCCGAGCCGCAGTCGAACTGGAAGCGGGGCACGTACGGCGACGCGTTCGCCGAGGACACGACGCCGGTGGTAATCGCCGCCGAAGCCGCTAGAACGACGACGCTGGCGATCGGCCGATGACTGATCCTTCTCATCATGTGTTTGCTCATCTGTTGCTCTCCTCCTCGTGTGTTTGAGCGGTGAAAACGGGTCCTAATCTCGGGTACGAGCCGGGGCACGCCTCGGGCAGCCACGCGGTCGGCAACCCCCGAAGGAGGCGCGCGACGCTGTACGCACGAACTCCTCCGACGGCGCCTGGAAGAGGCAGCGGAGGGTTTCGTCCGAGGGGCGACGGTCGATCCCGTGTAGCTGATCGCCTTGCCCCGACGCTCGATTGCTGGCGCAGCTGGGAGACGCCAGAGGCCGAACCCTTTTAGTGCCTCGATCCGCAGTCCCGGCCCATACTGCTCGACCAGGCACTCACGCCGCGTCTCGGATTCTGCTCGACTTCCCATGCGCTCGACGCTAGGACGCTTCTAGCGCTAGGGAATCGGGTGGTTCCCTACGTTCTTGGCCGGATGTCGCCCCGCTCGGCTGCGATACGTGCCCCGAGCTGGGCCCGCGAGCGGATCCCGAACTTGCGGTAGACGCGCGCGAGATTCGCTTCGACAGTCTTCGGGGTCATAAACGCCGCGGCCGCGACCTCGCGGTTCGTCATGCCACCGGCCGCGAGCTCGGCGACGCGCAGCTCCGTCGCAGTCAACTCGGGCACTGTTGCATTGAGCCAACTCGGGAGGCTGGCACAGCAAATCTTCCTGTCGGCTGTCTCGCGACGTGTCCCGAGGGCGCCGTCAGGCCGTCGCAGTCGGCACAAAGGGACACCCTGCGGGAGGTTAGGTGCCGGCGGGCCGCAAGATTTGCGGCGGGACGCTCGCGGGATCGCTCAATGCAACAGTGCCGACTGGTCCCATGACGTCGCCTTCAGCCTCCGTGTTCGCTGGTTTCCGGTTCCCTCGCGAGGTCATCTCGCTCGCGGTGCGCTGGTATCTGCGGTACGGCTTGTCCTACCGTGACGTACAGGAGCTGCTCGCGGAGCGTGGTGTGGTGGTTGACCACGTCACCGTCTATCGGTGGGTTCAGCGCTTCACGCCGGAGTTCGTCGAGGCCGCTCGGACGTGCCGTCATGTGCCGGGTGATCGATGGTTCGTCGACGAGACCTATGTCAAGGTCAACGGCCGGTGGACGTACCTGTACCGGGCGGTCGACCAGTTCGGGCAGGTGATCGACGTATGGCTCTCCGCCCGGCGTGATTTGAGCGCCGCCCGGACGTTCTTCACCCGGGCGCTGGACACTGGGGTGGCGCCGGTTGAGGTGACCACGGACCGGGCACCGGCCTACCCGCGCATCCTCGACGAGCTCATCCCAGGTGTCCTGCACGACACCGAGCAGTACGCCAACAACAGGGTCGAAGCAGACCATGGTCGGCTCAAGGCCCGGCTGCGACCGATGCGTGGCATCAAGACGTTCCGATCAGCTCGCGTCCTTGCCGCCGGCCATGCCTTCGTCCAGAACATCCGACGCGGCCACTACGAGATCGCCACCGACGGACCGGCCCAGCTCCGGCTACGGGAGGCGTTCGATGAGCTGGCGCTCGCCATCTGACTCCCCGCGGACGATCGTTCAACAATGCCGCCCGATCGGCCAACGCAACAGAGCCGCGTGAAGCGCCGCCAACGCAACGACCTGGCCGTGTGTATCCCGGCTGAGCTGCTCGACCCCGACGCCGCGGTCTGGCACGACCGGGCGGCCTATCTCGCATACATGGCCGCGGCTGGGTGGACGTTGCCGCCGCAGGAACGGCTCGGCGTGGTCGCCAGCTCGTGGCATCACCGGGTGGCCGCGGTTGAGGAGTGGGCGGTGGACAGCGGAGCCGCCGCGGACGAAAGCGGCCGGGCGGCGGACTGGCACAAGCTCGAGGCGCTGGGTCTCGTCTAGCCTGACCAACACCCGCGAAGGTGAGGGGTCGTGATCTCCCGTCGACGGGTCGCCGATGCCGTCGCGGCCGTCCTCGCCGATCGGCCCGGACTCGCCGTGCAGATGGGCGACCACGGCGGCGGCAGGCGTGAGCTACCGGGCACGCCCGCCTCCTGGGGCGACGTCCCTGTCCGGACGCAAGCGGTGACCGGCTGCGGGCGTTTGGGCTTGGTCAGAGTGTGAGTTCTTGCTTGACGACCTCGTCGTTGGGGGCACCAACTGACGCGTGCAAGTGGCGGAGCATAAGACGGTCCCCATCGCGGACGGCGACCAAGGTCAGGCGTAACCGAACTGTCGTACCGTCCGCGAGATGTACGGTCGGTCGGTCCACTGCCCAAACGACGTCGCCCTTTGTGACCACGCTGGGTTCCCCGCCTCTGACCCCGACGCCTGCGGAATGCAACTCATCCAGTTGACGTCCCCAGACGCGCCGGACTTCGTCTGCGCCTTGCCACCATTCAGCTTCATCCGTCCCGAGGAACAGAATGTCGGGCGCTAACGAGTCCCCGAACGCGGAGCCGTCCCCCGATTCGAACGATCCATAGAACGTGTTGAGCAGAGCATGCATGTCATCGGTTGCGGTCATGCGGGTCAACGTACACCTGGCGACGGACCTGCAGTCAGCGCCCGACGGAGCTCGACGCTGCCCTCTCGGCGGCACTGTTGCGTTGACCGATCGGGTCGGGCGCGACACTGAGCCGATGATCTCGTCTTCGACCTCCGTGTTCGCTGGTTTCCGTTTCCCTCGGGAAGTCATCTCGGTGGCCGTGCGGTGGTACCTGCGGTACGGCTTGTCCTACCGTGACATCGAGGAGCTGCTCGCTGAGCGTGGCGTCACGGTCGATCACGTCACCATCTACCGGTGGGTCCAACGGTTCACACCCGAGTTCCTCGAGGCTGCGCGTCCTCGACGTCACGTGCCTGGTGACCGCTGGTTCGTCGACGAGACCTACGTCAAGGCCAACGGACGGTGGACTTACCTGTATCGCGCGATCGATCAGTACGGGCAGGTCATCGACGTGTGGCTGTCCGTCAGACGCGATCTGGCCGCCGCTCGGGCGTTCTTCACCCAGGCCTTGGCAACTGGGTCCGTGCCGGTCGAGGTGACCACCGACCGGGCGCCGGCCTACCCGCGAGTCCTCGACGAGCTCGTCCCGACCGCCCTGCATGACACCGAGCAATACGCCAACAACAGAGTCGAAGCAGACCACGGCCGGCTCAAAGCCAGGCTCCGACCGATGCGCGGCCTCAAGTCCTTCCGATCGGCACGCATCCTCACCACCGGTCATGCGTTCATGCAGAACCTCAGACGCGGCCACTACGAGATCACCATCGACGCGCCAATCAACCATCGAGCCCGAGTGGCCTTCGACGAACTGACGCTCGCCATCTGAGCCCGGGCGGGCGGCCGTTCAACCACGCCTCCCGATCGGACAACGCAACAGAGCCCTCGCCGGTGCCCTTCGGAATCACGACGACCCGCTCGACCCACGCCGCCACCCGCACACCCCCCCTCTGCGGCAGAGCGCGTTCAATCAGCGCTCGTTGAGATGTCGCCTCCTTGGGCCCGGCCTTAGTCATCAGTGCACCGCTCAACTCACGCTGTAGGTTGAGCTCATGACCGAGTATCGGGCGACCGAGACGGCCGTCCGCTATTTTTCTGAGGAGTCGAGATGGCTGAGACCGTGCATCCCATCACCCACGACATCGCACGCAAGGTGTCCTACCTAGCGAACCGGGCCTACCCAAACGAGACCGCGTCGCAGCGCCGACACCACGCCGCGTCCGCCCTCTGCATGGACTACAAGACATACCTGGCTATCTGGAAGAACGCACCGAGTAAGTGACGAGTGCGCCTGCCCATTCGGGGTTCGGCCTACGGCTCTGTAGCGTTGGTCGATCGGGCGGCACGGCTGAACGTTCGCCCGCCGGGAGTCAGATGGCGAGCGGGCGGGCGATCGTAGAGCCGCCATGCCACCCGAGCGCCCAACGCAACAGAGCCCTCCGCCCTGACGTCCGTGGACGACTCGGCTGGGCTGGTTCACGCAGGTCGCGGCCAGGCCTCGCGGTTGATCACGGTCTCCTCCTGCACGGAGTCGCTGTCCCCCTTCGGGCCCATCGCCCAGTAGTTGTGCTCGCCGACGACCAGGTAGTGGTTGTGGTGTACGGCGTTCGCTGGCGGAGGCGGCCAGGGATGAACTGTGCCCTCGTCGAGGATGTACTGGCAGAACGCCTCGAACGTCGACGCCGTCTCCGGGCGCCAGTCCTTGACGGTGTACTCGTGCGGCCAGCCCGGCATCGTCTTGGCGAACTGCCACCGAGCCTCCGCGATGAAGGGTCATAGCGGCCGACACATCGAAGATCACAGCGGTAGCTGTAGCGTCGGCTTCAGGCATCTGGGTCGTTGCGGCCGCGTTTGCGGTTGCGTTCGTGGTAGGAGGCGCGGCTCGTCTTGGACATCAGGTTCATGTCCTCCCAGGTGGCGCGCTCGCGCATGGCGTCGACGTCGGACCGTTCCTGCTGCAGGTCGGCCACCAGCTCGGGCGGCGCCGCCGACAAGGCCTGGGCGATCTTGTCCGATGCCTCGTCGAAGAACCCCGACGACGCCACCCGGTCACCATGCTCGAGCGCCTCCGAAGCGCGGCGTTTCGCCTGTTGTGCCTCCTGGAAAAGCACCTCGGTTCGCACCGTCGGGTCGACGACGCGGCCGCTAGCCTCGTCGCCTGGCACCACGTTCACCTGCACCGGCACAGTCACGACCTGTTCCACCAGACCAGGCAGCTCGACGTACCGCAGATCCAGGCTGGCGACCTGGGCCAGCCCGAGACCGGCCATCGCCGGGATGCCGAACCTCAGTAGCAGCCTGCGCTGCTCGCCCGAGTACAAATCCCCCAGCTCGACCAGCACCTTGCCGTCGCCGATCTGCTGCGACGGCAGATCGTTGTACACCTGCACCAGCGCCACGGCAGACTCCATCGTGATGAGCAGCGACACCGCCTGCACCGACTTGTCCAGCAACTCGGTCACCTCCGACGCGATGGCCGCACCAGCCTCATCGGGATCCTCCGCGAAGCGGTGGTTCCCCGACCCGCCCCGGGCCATCGCAACCAACGCGCTCTCGTCATAACCGAGCCCATAACCGAGCGTGGACGTCACGATCCGCTCCCCCCCCCCGGCGGACCTCGCGATCCCCTCAAGCTGAGTGGGGTCGGTCACACCCTGGTTCGCGTGGCCGTCCGAGACCAGCAACAGAGTGCCGCCGTCGCCAGCTGCGGCCCGCCTAAGCTCCTGCAGCCCACGGAGGTACCCACCGCCAAGGTCGGTCATCCCGCCCGCCTGCACCTGCCTCAGCAGCTGCACAACGTGCGCCTTGTCGGTCAGCGGCCCCGCCGGCACCACCACCTGCGCGGCGTCGTCGAACACGACACCAAAGTTGTCACGCGCGTCCAACCGAGCCACCAGCGCACACAACGCCTCGATCGCCCCGGCCAGCGCCGGCCCGGCCATCGAACCGCTGCGGTCCAACACCATCTGCAAAGTCGCCGGCGGCCGCTGAGACGCCCCCGAGACGCTTGGAGCCGCAAGGTCCACCATCACCGACACCTCATCGACGGACTCGACCGCGACGACATTCACATCAAGCAACGCTGAAAACTTCAACCCAACTCCCCTTCCGTTGCCGACCAAAGTGGAATCCCCGGTGACTGTGTCCTTTCTATCCGACGGCACCGACACTTCCCGCAAACGTCGATCCTGGACCTGACCGCCGCACTTCGCTAAGGCCTGCGGGCGGCCGGGATCACCCAGTCGATGGGCCGCACCGGGTCGATGGGCCGCACCGGCTTGGCGTTGGACAACGCCGCCGCCGGATCGTTCAACTCGACCCTCGAGTTCGAGCTGCTGCGTGAGCGCCGCTTCTCCAACATGGCCGAGGCCGGGCCGCGGTCGCGGAGTTCATCGAGGTACAACACCACTCGGCTGCACTCCAACCGTGGGCATGCTCAGCCCCATCAACTACGAACGCGCACAACGCCAGGCCGTGGCATGAAGCGCGGTCGGCGGGTGTGGAACGCTGCTACCCAGGTCGTCCCTCCGGCCTCAAGGGCTGCTACGCGGTCGCTGCGCGACGGCCTTCGGCCGCCCCTGACCCCCCAGCATCTACGGCCCGGTGTGGACAGCAAAACCGGGACAGGCAGAGATTTCCCCGCCTACTCGCGGGCGGACCCGCCGACGCGGGAACCGCTAAGAGGACCCTTCACGGTTTCAGGGATTGCCATGCGATCAAACCGGTGACCAATGTGGATCGAGCGAGCCCCACCTGACCGACGCCAGCGGGGCTGTCACGATTGCTCACCGGCGGTCGCTGTTCTGCCGTTCGACCACGAGTCGAAGAGCCTTGCGCAGCAGCTTGGTCATCCGTCGCGCGTGAGCCCGCTCGTGCTCGCATACGTGGGCTACGTCGTCGGGGTCACCGGTCAAGCGTGCCTCGTCGCGGGCCTGCCGCCAGGAGAGTTCCTGCTCTTCGTTCCACCGGATCTGGTCCAGCAGCAGGTCACGGTCGTAGTCACAGATGTGTGCGGCGGTCGCGGGGTCGATCGAGCCGGGGCTTTCGGCGTCCAGTTGCAGGAGCGTCAGCATCGCGGGATGAACGTCCTCGTCGGTGTTGACCGGGTCTTCCCCATCGGAGGGTTCGAAGTAGCAGCGGCCACCAACGCGGGCCGCAAGGTCAGCGTCGACCTCGTCTGCAAGGGTGCACATCATCGACAACATGGCTCGCAGATGGTCGGCCAGGAATGGCCAGGCGGGCAGCTGGACGGTCATCAGGATCTGGTCGCCGAGCAGCAGGAACTTGGCGAACGGCCGGTCGCGGTTCAGCACCGCCACCTCAAACCTGGCGCTGTCCAGATCGGTCGCCCCAAGCACCAGAGGCGCGAATATCTCCACCATCGGGTGATGCTCAGACACCCGGACGAAGACCAGGGCAGACCCGCTCACAATCGGTACGTCACCGTCTTCGTCGCGCTCAGGACACTGCCCCAGGAAGTCGGTCAATGCCGCATCCACGAGCTGGACCAGGTGTTCGCGGCCCACCGGACGAACAGCCACTGCTTCGCCAGTCGGCGCCAGACTCGCGACAGTCGGAAGGTCCGCGTCCGGCTCAACGACGACATCGCAGGCCAAGAACGCTGGGTGGGTCACTGCGAAGACCTCACGCAGCGCCGTCACGGCCATCGCGGCGAGCTGGTCGACATGAGACGCCGCCACCTCGAGGGTGAAGTTGATCTGGTCGCGCTGCTTGTCGGGTCTTTCCCAGCCGAGGTCGACCAAGCGACAGCGGGTGGCCCTGTCCAACCGAGACGACGCCCGCAGGTAGCGGTTGCCCGACACCTCACCACGAAGCCCGTCCTCGTCGAAGCGAAGGAACTGCACGTACGGCGCGCATCCGGGCTCCTCTTCACCGTTCGCGGTCTCCACCTCGACCCGAAAGGCCTCCCCCAAACCGAGGCCGGCGATCCGGTCCGCCAACGCTGCGCGGAAGCCGTTCCACGCCCTGTCCACACTGTCATCCAGATCAAACCCCGCCGACTCGCTCAACGCCTCGACCCCACTCTCAAACGCCTGCCGTACAAGAAAGACTAGGGGTCGGCACCGACAGTTCTCGGCGCGATTTGACCCCGAGCCCGGCGGCGACTTGGGACACCGCGCGGCTCCCCCAGCCACCGCCGTCAGCCGGGTCTACGTGACCCTCGGCGCTGAGGTGGCGACACATCGAAGCGCAACCGTCCGGAGGGTGACCTCGACGACGACGCCACCAAGAGGCGGAGGTTGTCTGTGGAGGGATGGACTGACATCCGTCGACTCCATCGACCACAGCAGATACCGATCAGAGTGCTCGATCGGGTGACTGGCGTGATCGTGGAACACGGCGCTTGAGGCGGCCCCATCCAAGGGCTACCGGCCCACGTCCGCCGAGGGGTCGGTGGTCAACGGGACCGAGCCGTGGGTCCGGGAGCGGCCCAGGTCCTCAGACCGGCGTCCCCCTCCTCGTCGTCCGCCGCGACCTTGGCCCACAGATGCTCACCGCCGGCGAGCACCTCGAACGACAGCTTGTCGGTGCCGGTGTGATTGTGGCGGTGGATGGCGACCGCTCCGGGGCCAATCTCTTCCTCGAGCGCCTAGCGTACGTGCGCTGCCGTCATCATAGGGTCGAGTCTGAACTGGATGAACCTGGAACCGCCGCTGTCGCCCGCACATCGTCATGTCCTTAAGACGACCTCAGCCCGCCAGGCGGTGGTATGACGAACCATCACGCCCAACGATCTAGGCGCTGACTGAGGGTGCGGGGGTGAGGGTGGGCCACCGGCAGTGTCTTTCCGTGCCGCCGGCAAAGTCGGCATGTCGTACGACGCTGCTACGTTGCAATCAGAACCGAAGCGATGAAGCGGGGAGCGATGACGGATCGAAGCCACAGAGAAGTTTACGTGGACGCGGAGGGCGACTTGGTGTGGGCCGGTCACGACATGGGGCCGCAGGTCGCAGAAGTATTTGGTGGCAGTGAGTACGAGTTCTGGCGCACGATTCGGGCGGTACATCTGGCGGCATTGACTCGGGCCCTCAGCGGCCAGCCTGGGGCTGACGTCGCACAGCTGGTGCGGCAGCGGTTCGAGTCGGATGTGGACCTCAATGAGTTCGCGGAAGCTCACGGGATACCGACCGAGTTTTTCAGCTACAGCTCTTTCTGAAAATGACCTCGACGGCGAAGCCAGGGGCTCGGTGTGGGAGAACAGTTCATGGGACGCGAACGGCCCGTGAAAGGACTGCGATGGGTGTTGAAGAAGGAGTCGTGAACCCGGTCTCGGCATCGCTGCTGGCAGCCTGGGCTCACCACGGGCAGACGGACAAGGCGGGCAGGCCCTACATCGACCACCCCCGGCGCGTCGTCGAGCGGCTCCAGGTCCACCCGAGCTTCCTGAGTCTGAGCAAAGCTGCCCAGGACAGCGCCTTGGTGGCCGCATGGCTCCACGACATCGTCGAGGACACCCGCCTGACGAACAGGCTGCTGGCCGAGCTCGGTGTCCACCGGGCGGCTCTGCTGCACATCGACCGGCTGACCCGGGACCGGGGGCAGGACCCCGCGGACTACTACGCCGCGATCAGAAGCGACCCAGTCACCCGGTTGGTCAAGGAGTGCGACATCGCCGACAACAGCGACCCGCGCCGACTGGCCCGGCTCCCCCTCGATATCCAGAAGAAGTTGGTCAAGAAGTACACCACCGCCTGCACCCTCCTCGGTCTGAACCCCGAAGAGGGCGCACTCCCCCACGAAGGATAGGAACCTCCGCCGGAAGCGTGCGAGACAGCCCTGATTCAGGCAGAAAACGCGATCAACTTGCATAGCGAAAAGGCTCGATGTGTACCGCAACGGAGTAACCGACTCTTGAATGAGGGGCCGAATCGCGGCCGCCCGGCTCGCGGCGGACTGACGCACCTGTCCGATGGGCACTGTTGCGTTCAGCGATCTGACCCGGCACGAGACTGATGTCATGACATCCTCGTCGGCTTCCGCGTTAGCTGGTTTCCGGTTCCCTCGTGAGGTGATCTCGGTCGCAGTGCGGTGGTACCTGCGCTACGGCCTGTCCTACCGTGACGTCGAGGAACTGCTCGCCGAGCGTGGCGTCACGGTCGACCACGTCACGATCTACCGGTGGGTCCAGCGACGGAGCTCTACGGCGGATCGGGCTTGGATCAGTGTCCGGACGGCACTGTTGCGTTGGTCGATCGGGCGACACGGCTGAACGATCGCCCGCCGGGAGTCAGATGGCGAGGGCCAACTCATCGAACGCTGCCGGTAGCCGATGATGGATCGCTGCGTGCGTGGCGATGTCGTAGTGGTCGCGTCTGAGGTTCTGCACGAAGGCGTGGCCGCTGGCAAGGATCCGGGCTGATCGGAAGGTCTTGAGACCACGCATCGGTCGGAGCCTCGCTTTGAGCCGGCCGTGGTCTGCTTCGACTCTGTTGTTGGCGTACTGCTCCGTGTTGTGCAGTGCGGTAGGGATGAGTTCGTCGAGCACTCGCGGGTAGGTCGACGCTCGGTCCGTGGTGACCTCAACCGGCGCCACTCCGACGGCGAGTGCCTGGGCGAAGAACGTCCGTGCGGCAGTCAGGTCGCGCCGGGTGGACAGCCACACGTCGATGACCTGCCCGTGCTGGTCGATTGCCCGGTATAGGTAGGTCCATCGGCCGTTGACCTTGACGTAGGTCTCGTCGACGAACCAGCGGTCACCCGCCATGTGCCGGCATGTCCGTGCTGCTTCGACGAACTCCGGTGTGAACCGTTGCACCCACCGGTAGATGGTGACGTGATCGACGTCTACTCCACGCTCGGCGAGCAGCTCCTCGACGTCACGGTGCCCATCTCTCGTGGATCGAGAGCTCGTTTTCGCATGGCTCTGCGACGGATCCCCGCCTCTGGGTGGGATCGCGCGAGCGTCGCCAACCGCGATGAAGCGCGGGCTCGGTGTTGGCACGACCAGTACGAAGGTAGGGACCGTGAAGTAAACGGTGTTTCCGGCCCGACGTGCCGGCTGGGTCGGCGGGGAAGGTGCCGTGAGGACTACGACGCTGAGCGACATGGGAGCCAAGAAGGAGCCCGATCCGTCGGCTGAGGGGATCGCTGCGAGGGAGCTGGTCCGTCAGGCAAGGAGCAGGCCTGTCTTTGACGGGTCCGGACGGCCTATTGAAGCAGTTCACGAAGAGCGTGGTGGAGACGGCGCTGAACGAGGAGATGACCGAGCATGTGGGTCATCAGAAGAACCGTGCCCCCGACGGCCGGGAGTCGACCAACATCCGTAACGGGACCCGGCCGAAGACGGTGCTGACGGCCGCCACCGGAGGGATCGAGATCGACGTGCCCCGCGACCGGGACGGCACCTTTGACCCGGTGATCGTCAAGAAGCGGCGGCGTCGGCTGTCCGAGGTCGACGAGATCATGCTGTCGCTGTATGCCCGGGGTCTGACGACCGGGGAGATCGCGGCGCACTTCGCCCAGATCTCAGGAGTCGCTGGTGGCTGGTGACGGAAGGTGCATGAACACGAAGGAGATTCGTCAGGCTGTGATGTGACGTCGGCGTCAGCGCGGGAACAGCAGCAGAGCGCGACCGGCGAGCAGAAACTGAGTCATCTCCCCCTCGGATCGAGCCCCAACAGCGCCTCCGAACGGCAACTCGACGAACCAGTAGATCTTCCTGATCCCCTTCGGAGAGTGCTGCTGCGCCAGCTCTCGCGCCTCGTCCATCGTGAAGAGCCACACGCTGTCGACATCAAGCGCAACCAGCGCGAGGAGTTGGGCCGGACACGTATGCGGGAAGTCCCACCCTCTGCTTAGTTGTCCTTTCCCGCCTGCTGGCTTGGCAGCGAGGTTGGTCTTGACCTGCACGGTCGTTGCCTCGGCACTGCCCGGGGCATAGACGACAAGATCTATCCCCGCGTCGGTCGTCATACGCGCGCTGTCGATACCGGTCTTCAGCAGTTGATATTGCACCAGGAGCTCGCCAGCTGCGCCGATGTGCTGAGTGGTCATCTGGTGATGTTAGTTGGACCGCAGGCCGCGCGAGGGACGTCTCCCAACCAGCTATGCATGCGCTTCCTCCCTGATGTGACGTGGAGCCACGCCATCCCTGAGTTGAACGGCGAGCGCCCGCGCCCGCTCCTCGAGCTGCGGAAGCGGCAGGGTCAGGTCCAGGCGGTGGACGGCGATGCGGACGTCAGTCCCGACGATCTCGTACGGCGCAGGCTCCGCTCCTCCGTCGGCATACAGCAGATGACCGGTGGTGAGCCCCAGTCGCGCAGAGTAGGTCACGAGCTGGTAAATATCCGCGTTCGTGGGCTTGCCTGCCTCTCCCAGCAGCTTGTACTTGGCGTCAGCGACCGCGGTGACTCCGGAGGCGTCTTGTCGCAGGAAGTCGGGACGGAGCAGCAGCTCGTCCCGAGCATCCAGGGGAAAGTTGGTGGGCTGATACCAGGCGCCATCAGCCTCCGCGAAGAGGCGCGCGAGCAGCCGTTCGAAGAGCGTGGCCATGTTGAGCCAGAAGCCGTGCACGGGGGTTTCTCCGGGGTCGTTCTCCACGCTGCCGTGCCGGAGTACCAGCTCGCTCAGCCCCAAGAGGTTGTGAAGCCGGGCGTTGATCCTGTTCGGAGTCCACGCCGGTGGCGGTGCACCGGGGGTGAGTGGCGTTGCCTCGGCCAGAATCCGTTCAACCCGACGTAGGTCGAGCTCGACGTCTCGGCTCAGGCCTGTCTGGTGGAGCAACAGCCGTGCGGCGGATCGGATCAGTTGGTTCTCGAGGGTGTCGACGGTCCACTCGTCGACGGTCACCTCGAGGGGTACGAGCTGGCCGAAGCGCCGAAGGTACTGGTCGCGAAGGCGCACCCGCCCCCTGAGCACGGGCAGTGTCTGATCCTTGGTGCGGTAGCCGCGCAGCGGCCCGCCGGCCAACCCACCAGCCGCCTCTGCACAGAAGAGCCGGGCCAAGACCGCCGATAGGTCAGACTCGTCGTCAACCTGAACCTGCTCTGCGTCGATGCTCAGCCAGGATGCGCCCGCGGCCCGCGCCAGCAGGGTCAGCACCTGGACGGCCCCGACCTTCGGCGCGATCCGCACGACCAGGTCGCCGCGCCCGAGCGTGCCAACGACGTAGCCCGCAGACACCGTCCATCCCGACGCTTGCGGCGTGGCGGTCACCATCCCGGAGGCATTGAGGGCCGCGGCCTCGGCATTCGTGAGCGGAACCTCGGTGAGAGTCTGACCCTCGGAGAGTCGGCCGAGGTCAGCCCGCGCGGCCATCGGCATCCTCGGAGACCTCGGTGAGTTGTTCGGGGACGGCGGCGGTCCCGTCGCTGCCTGCCAGACCGAGCTCGGCTACCCAACGACCGAACGGGTACCACGCGTCGACCTGGGTGTGCTTGCCGTAGTGGTGCTCCACCAGCATGGGACGCAGTTCGCGTCTCCACAGGCGGTCGAGAGCGGCGGGCGTGCCCAGTCCGCGTCGCATGAAGTACGACGGCCCGAAGGCGAGAGCTGGGTCGAGACCGTGCTGAGCCATCTTGGCGTTGAGTCGGTCTCGCAAATCCGCCAGATTGTCTGGCTCCCCCTTGGCCTGGCACCAGCGACGCAGCATCCCGGCCAGGGCCGGCTCTCCGGAGTCCATGGACAGGAAGACGAACCGGCGCCTCATCGCCGCGTCCAGGAGCGCGATGGAGCGGTCCGCGGTGTTCATCGTGCCGATGATGAAGAGATTCTCCGGCAGCGTGAACCGCTCTCCGTCGCTGTAAAGCAGCTCGATCTCCCGGTCGCGGTACTCCAACAGGAAATACAGCTCGCCGAAGACCTTGGCGATGTTGGCCCGGTTGATCTCGTCGATCACCAAGACGAACGGCTTGCCCGGGGCCTCCCGTGCTTCGTCGGCCAGCCGCTTGAGTGGTCCCGGCTTGACGGTGAGCGCCGCTCCTCCGGCGTCGCTTGTAGCAACTGGGCGGAATCCCTCCACGAAGTCCTCGTAGGAGTACGTCGGGTGGAACTGCACGAGGGCCCACTGCGCCTCCGGTAGGCCGCAGGCCTCGAGGAGTCGCTGCACCAGGAACGTCTTGCCCGTCCCCGGCGGTCCTTCGAGCACCACCTGCCTGCGCTCGTTCAGGCTGATCAACAGCTCGTCGAGCCAGCTCGCGTCGGCATGGTGCAGTCTGTCGGCCAGCGCCACCGTGTCGCACTCCAGGATCGCTGGTCCCTCCGGCGTCGTCCTTTCCCCGCCGTCAGAAACAGCAACAGGCTGCTCGTCAAGATCCTCCGGCTCTGGGGCGGGCACCAGGCTGTCGTCGACCTCGGTGAGGTCGGACAGTGCGCTGGCCAGGTCGGTGAGCTCCAGGACGTCCTCGCCCTTGAACCGCAGCCTGCTGCGAATCGTCCCGGGCAGCTGCTTCACCTCGGGAGCGGCATGGAGGTACCACGCCACCCGTCGCGTGAGCAGCGAGATCCCGCCGATGGACTGTAGCTGGGCCGGGGCGTCCTCCAGCCTGCCGAGCCGCAGGGTCTCGCCGTCTACCGTGACCACCAGGTCCCCCGGCTGCATGCCGAGCACGAACGACAGCACGTCGCGCTTCTTCACCTCGCGCTTGACGACCGGCAGCTGGCCGTAGTGCTGCTCGACCAGGGCGGACAGCGCCACCTGGTCGATCGCTGTGGCAAGGTGCGTGAGCTGTCCGACGGTGATGCTGGCGTAGCCCTGCTTGACCCACCCCGGCACCCGGTTCTGCTGGTCCACTTCTCCGCGCACGAGCCAGGCGCGGGCGCCGCCCTCGGGGGCGTCGCTCCACCGCTGCAGCAGCGGGGCGACGTCGTACTGCACCGCCTGCCTGGCGTTCTCGGCCTGCAGCCGCAGCGTGATGGTCCGGAGGTCGCGCTCGGTGTCGCCGACCAGGTCGTCGGAGTCGCCGGCCAGCTTCTCGACGATCCGCGCCCGGTCGGTCGCCGAGAGGACGGTGGTGAACGACGTGGGATGGACGACCACGCAGAGAAGCGCGGCGACCCGGGGGTCGATGCTGGCCACGTTGCTCACCAGGTCGCGGAAGGCCAAGGGGTCGGTCCACGCCGTGCCGCGCACATCCTCCGGCTGCTCGAACCAGTGCACGAGGATGCCCGCGAACGAGGTCAGCATTGCCATCGGCGTGGCGATGAGCGCCTGGCCGCCGTGCACGAACCCTTGCTCCAGATGCGCGGAGAGCTCCCATGGCAGCCCAGGTGGATCGACCGGTGGGACGAGCGGATTGCGGACCCGGCTGCGCTTGGTGCTGCCCACCATGTCGCTGAACGGGCCGACAAGCAGGACCAGCGCCTCGGCCGCGAGGACTCGTGCAGACAGCGACTCGAGCCCCGGCAAGGTGGCCGGGATCTGCGTGGTACTGCCACCGAGATAGCGCGCCAGCTCGGCCGCGTTTTGCTGGGTCCACGCGTGGCCGTCGGCCCGGAACGCGGAGCCGCCGGTCCGCCATGCGTTGAGCACCGGGGCCGTGGCCAGACGCGAGTGCACCGCCCCGTTGCTCGTGTGCAGGACGTCGACCGCCGGGTCGGCGGGCGGGCTGGGGAGCGTCGCCTTCCGCAGGGTGTCCCACTCGCCGTATCTCCTATTGGCGATCTCAAAGAGCTCGAGCGGGTCGGCATGGTCGGCCAGGGCCTGACGCCCCTCGAGTGTCAGCCGGTAACCACCCTCGCTGGTGGCATGCAGCCAGCCGGTGTGTTCATAGGTCGTGGTGAGGTTCCAGCCGAGGTTGTTGAAGGCCCGCACGGCGCCGCTCTTGGTCAGGCTGGCGTCATACGGCGTGAGCGGCACTCGCTCGGCAGCCAACGACGAGATGTCGGCCACCGGGTCCACCTGCTCGCCGAGCACCTCCATCGCCGCGCGCAGTCGAAGCCGGCAGCGAGCGGCCCAGTCGGGATCCTGCTCGGGCTCGGCGTCGCCGAGTGGCTCGGTGGTCATGAGGCACGCTCCGGGTGTCGTGGACCCTGGCCGGGTGGTGGGTCGAGTGGACTGACGAACGGCACGCCGGTCTCGGCGGCAGTGGCCATCGCGTCGTAGGCCCCGAGCACCAGCCGCTTGGTGCGGAACTCGCCGTGGTCGCGCTCGTCGTATCGGCGCACGACGGGGAACGAGTCGAGCACGTGTTCGGCATCCGGGCGGTCGACGCCATAGAGGTGCAGCATCGCGGCGTCCAGTTCGGCAGTCAGCTGCCCGCGGCGCTCCGGTAGCCAGCGGAACGGCGCTCCTACCTGAGTGCCCTCTGGCACGGCTTCCGCGGCGTAACCGGCCATGCGGTGGGTGGTGAACGTCAGCTCCAGCACCCGCGCCCGGACGAAGGTCTCGAGTGGAGCACCCAACCACGGCGTTACTTCGTCGAACGTCGACGGGCTCGGTGCTACCAGCTGCTTGGTGATGAAGTACTTCATGCCGGTGCCACTGATCTTCTGACGGGCGATGTAGTCGAAGACGAATGAGGACCACACGGCCTGCAGCAGTGGCGCACTTCGCGGGTCGCTCGGGAAGGCCAGCAAGAACTTGTCTCCGACTGCCGAGAGGGGCAGCGCACTGGGTACGAAAGTCCGCCATTTCTCCTGTCCGGTGATGTCGCGCCAGCCCAGCAGCCAGGGGCGATCCCAATGTTCGGGAAGGGCGTCAAGCACTGCATCCTCCGCGACCCAGTAACGGGCTAGCGCCTCCTGGTTTGGATCGTCATGTTGGCCCGTCGTCAGCCGCGGCAGCGTTTGCATGCGCAGTTGCGCCTCGGTTGCCCCTGCGTATGTCGAGGCACGATGGTCCCAGTGACTCAACAGTTTTCCCTCATAGAGGGGCATCCAGAGCTCTTCCCCCTTTGCCCACGCCCAGCCGTCGAAATGGGCGTCCTCGGCGGCGAAGTCCTCGCTGGTGCGGAACAAGCTGCTGTCGTTGGCCATGTCAAACAGACGGGAGAAGGTGAGACCCCATGGGTTTTGACCGCCATCCCGGACCAATATCGGGTGCCGGTGGTAGCAGGCCAAGGTAATGTCGGCGTCGCGCCGCGAGCGGAAGATCGGGAGCGTGCCGGTGTTGGGGTTGAGCAGCAGCACCTCATCGGCGAGCAACTCGAACCTGCGAGCTGGCACCTCCTCGACGTGCCGCACCAAGAATGCGAGCCGCAAGTCCTTGACCGGTTCGCCGCCGGTCATCACAGAAACCGCGAACCGGAACGCGTGATGGACACCTGCAAAGATCTTGGCCTCGTTCTCGAAGTCGTAGAACGCCGCTAAGCGTGCCGAGGCCAGGGAATCGGCGAAGAAGGCCGCCGTGGTGGCATCGGTTGCCAATCCCGTGGGGGTAATGACGCCGCTGCGGCCTGTCACAGCGAGAGCGGCGCGGAAGTGCTCGGCGAACACCTGGTAGGTGTTGACATCACCCACGCCGGTCAGCGGGTAGCGCCCGCTTGCCCTGAGAAGGTGACTGTCTGCCTCCGAGCGGCGCTTCGCGTCCTGGAACTCTTCGAACAGATGATGGCGATCACCGCCTTCAAGTACCGCGATAAGTCTCTTGCGAGCTGCCGCGTTCCTAGCGTTAGCGATCTCCGGCGCGCGCGTAGCGAAGAACTCTCGCTCTTGGAGCTTCACGCGCTCCCACGGCGGGTTGCCGAGAACGGCGTCGAATCCACCGACCCAGCCGTAGGCGCCATCGTTGGGGCCGTCGTCGGGAGTGCGGAACACCTCCGGGAACTCGAGATGCCAGTGGAAGAGCTTGTGCCGCTGCGCGACGGCGCGGACGGCGTCCACGACGTCAAAGGGCGCCGTGCCGTCAGCAACCTGCTCTAGGACCCGGTCGGTGATCGGCACGTCGCCCGAACCCTTGGGGCCCAGGAAGGCCGCGCACCAGGCGTCGGCGACCAGTTGATTGCGCACGGTGCCGGGATCGTCGCGGAGGGCAGCGTATCTCTGCGCGGCCCAGGCGATGTCGTCCACCGTCTCGGTCGAGGTGAGTCGGTCCGCGACCTCGCCGACAAACCGGCGGGTGGCGGTGGTGTCGAGGATGATGCCGACGTCGCCAAAGAGGTCGCCTTGACCACGATTGTTGAGATCGGCGGTGTTGGATCTCTTCCATGCCGCGACCGTGGCCTTGTCGTCGCCCGTCAGCGAGGCGAATGCGACGTTTGGGATGCCATTCTTCAGCAGCGCCGGGGTGGTGCCGAGCAAGGCGTTTCCGACCTTGATGTGGTGGTCGAGGAACGACAGCGGCTTACCCGGCGTCATGGCGGTCAGCCACAAGCTGACCTTGGCCAGGTCGGCGGCCATCGGGTTGACGTCGACGCCGTACAGGCAGCGGGCGACCACGTCGTGCAGGGCGTCGCTGAAGTGCGTCGGCGTTGGATCGAGCTCGCCGGTGCGGGCGGTGGCGAGCCGCATCGCAATCCGTCGGGCCGCAGCGACGAGGAAGTGCGCCGAGCCGACCGCGGGGTCGCAGACCTTGAGGTCGAGGAGAGCGGCGGCGCGCTCCTCGGGGGTGCTGGTTCGCTTCTCGACGCCATCGAGGACCGGGTCTAGAGCCGTGTCGAGGACGAGCTCGACCAGCTCGCTGGGGGTGTAGTAGCTGCCCGAGGTCTTGCGGTCGTTTCCGGCCAGAACCTCGAGTGAGAACGCATGGCTGATCGGGTCGTAGCGCGGCACGAGCTCGAGCAGTGACTCGTAGACCGAGCCGAGCTCCTCGGCGCCGAGCTGTGCGAAGTCGACGCGGCGGCGCGGTTGGCCCTTGGGCTGGACGACGGAGAGGGACCGTATAGCGGCGAGCAAGGCGGTGTTGGGCAGCCGGCTGCCGGCTAGGACGTCGGACTCGGTCGCCGTGAACAGGCCGCCCAGGCCGGGCAAGCCGAGTCGGGGCTCGCCCTCGCTTGAGCCGAGAGCGCCGAGGACCAGCTCGACTCCTTGCCAGAGGTCGTCATGGTTGCTGCCGTGGCGGGTGAGCGCGAGGTCGCGGAGGCGGCGGGAGGAGAAGTAGGCGACGTAACGGAGCCGTGCCTCCGGTCCGACGCCCTCGGCCAGCAGCGCGTTGCGCTCCTCGGCGACCGACCAGAAAAGCAGGCGGTAGACGGTGCGGAGCAGTGCGGCGTGGACGTCGGCTGGGCGGACCTCGCCCCGCTCGATGCGCCCGCGCAGTCCGGCGTTCGCGGGGTGCTGGAGGAAGCCCGTGCCGAGAGTCTCAAGGGCGATCTCTACGCCGTCGCGGAGCAAGTTGAGGGCCCGGACGCCTTGGCTGACGGCGGTGGTGCGCCAGCGCTCGAGCCAACACCCGGTGGGGGGTTCACCGTCGGCTACTTCCACCCGCGACTGGTGACAGAGCAGGTAAAGGAGCACGAACTCGGAGTAGAGGTCGCCGTCGAACATCGCCTCCAGGTCGAACTCGACGTAGGAGAAGCCGGTCAGCGTGGTCGAGTCGCGCAGCAGCCGCAGCAGTCGGCCGTTGGACAGGACCGCCCAGAGGTACTCGTCGGTGCGGTTCAACAGCTCCTGCACCATCGCGTGCGGGGCGCGCGCGGCACCGGCCACACCGTCGGACCTGGTGTCGAGCGGGACTCCCCAGCCGAGCAGGTGGACCGGAGTGTGACCCGAGCGGTGGCTGACCGGGTAGTGCTTGTCCCCCGCGGCGATGCCGCCGGAAGGGGTGCTGGGGACCCGGCCGTAGCCGAGCTGGTCGAGCAGGAGCCCGAGCCAGCGTTCGCGGGTCAGCCCGACCGCCGGATCACCTTCGCGCAGCACGTCCAGGTCCTCGCGAAAGCGACGGTAGGCGCTCTGCAGGTAGGCCCAGACTCGGGCCGCGGCCTCCCGCGGGCTCTCCGAGCCCAGGTGGTAGTCGGCGCCTTTCAGCCCATCGAGAGTGCCGGCGGTGACTGCGGCCATGATGTCGGCCGGGAGCAGTCCTCCGGCGACCCGCACCGTAGTGAGTCCGCCGGTGGTCCCGGTGCTCATCGAACACCGCCCGCGAGAGGCATCAGGAGCTGGACGCTGAGCACGTCAGCTGGGTGCTGAGCTGTGACGGTCAGGCCGCGGCGCGAGCTCTGGGCCTCGCGGCCGGCACCGGCGCGGGCTCGGAGGTGCGCGGCGAGCAGTCGCTCGGCTCGGGCGTCGGCGACTGCGTCCAGCTGAGGCGTCAAGTGGTCGAGCTCGGCGAGGATGCCTTCCATCCAGCCGTGCGCGATCGCCTCCGGCACGTTGTCGACCGGGCGTGCAGTTAGAAGCTCCTCGGCCCGGTCGTCCGGCAGCCAGACGGCGTCGGTGGGCGGACCTTCGAAGGCAAGCACGCAAGCGTCCTCGGCGACCCGCTGGCGCGTCCCGGACGGCGTGGGCAGGGTGAGGTGGAACCGCAGCCGCACCAATAACACGGTGGTGCGGGTGGCCACTGCGTCGGTGCGCATCACACCGGCACGGCGTGCTGGTCGTTCGGCGGCCGGGACGGTCGGGTCGAGTGCGCTTTCTAGGACGTAGCGCGCCAGCGCCTGGACCGCGGGGTCGGTGCGGGCGACGACGGCGTGGCCGCGTTCAGCTGGTGGATCTTCGTGGAAGGGCAGCGGGTCGTGTAATCCGGTGGGCAGCCCGGTCCTGGCTCCGAGCGGGAGTGTGGCGGTCACGGCGGTGAACCCGTCCCCGGAGGTCGTGACCGTCGACCCGAGGGCGCCGAAGGTCGCGTGCAGGAAGGCGCGGAGGTCGCCGTGGGAGCCGAGCGCGGCGCGTACCTCGTCGACCTCGGCGGCGACCTCCTCGGGCCTGATGGTGTTTTGGGCGTAGCGAGCCCGGGACGCCTTCTCCTTCTCGGCCGCAGAGGCCCAGGCCTGCTCAAGCTCTCGGGAGCGGGTGTCTAGGTCGAGGTCGAGCAGCAGTTGGTCACGAGTGTTTTCGCCGCGCAGCAGCAGCCCCTCGGCGAGGGCGTCGATGAGGCCCTGGCCATCGCCGGGAACGGGTACGGCGACCCCGGTGGCCTTGGCGATGGCGCGGTGCCGGCGGATCAGGACGTCGAGAACGATGCCGTCGATGCCGTTGTCCTCGCCGTAGATCGTGACCGCGCGCACCACGTCGCGGCGTTGGAGGAATCGGTCGACTCGGCCCTCGCGTTGCTCGTGGCGGGTGGGGTTCCAGCAGAGGTCGTAGTGGACGACCGCGGAGAAGCCTTCCTGGAGGTTGACCCCCTCCGAGAGGCAGTCGGTGGCCACGAGCACGTGGTCGCCTTCGGTGGCAGTCAGATCCGCGACCCGGCGTTCGCGTTCGGCCGGCGGGAGCTCGCCGGTGACGCTGATGACCGTCGCCTTCCTGCCCAGGGCGCTCGCGAGGTGGTCTGCGACGTAGTGCGCGGTGTCGATGAACCGGCAGAAGACAATCGGCTGGTCGCCGCCCTTGAGCAGTGCTTTGACCTGCTTCACCAGCTCGGTGAGCTTGCGGTCCTGGTCGGGGCCGTCGAGCTCGGCGGCTCGTCGGGCGAAGTCCAGCAGGCGACGTCGGTCGGCGGTCGCTATCGAGGTCTCGCCCTCGTCGGCGATGGCGCCCGAGGTGGTGTCGATGCCTTCGAGCGCCTCGTCGTCGCCGGCGTCGAGCACCGCGGCGCGGCCGACGGCGTCGGCCTCCTGGGCGGTGCCGGCGTCGATGTTGGCGGCGCGGGTGCGCAGGGTGGCCTCGGCGGCGCGGGGGCTGGAGGCGAGGGCACGTAGCAGCGCCAGCACGGACCACCAGCGGACCCGGCTCTTGGCATCGCCGTCGCCGCGGAGTACCTGCTCGCGGGCGTAGGCGAGCACGTCGTCGAACAGGTCGCGGTAGGCCGGGGCGAGTGCATAGGGCACGTCCAGCGTGAGCCGGTCGTTGGGAAACGGTGTGTCCTCGTCGAGGTACCTGCGGATGTCGCCGCGCCGCCGCTGGATGAAGTGTCGGGCCAGCAGCTGACGGCCCGTCTCGGTGCTGAGGTCGGCGGTCAGAAGCTCCGGGTTGCACAACCCGACCAGATTGGTGAATGCCTCGTCGTCACCGGAGTGCGGCGTGGCGGTGGCGAGGACGAGGTGGCGCTCGGGGTCGGCGGCCAAGTCGCGCAGGAGCTCGTAGCGCTGGTGCCGAGAGCGCTGGCCCTGACCGGAACCAGCGACGCAGTTGTGCGCCTCGTCGACGATCACCAGCTCGGGGCAGCGCTGTAGGAAGTCGTGGCGGCGCCGGTCGGACTTGATGAAGTCGGTGGAGACGATGACGTGGGGATAGCGGTCGAAGAGCGACTCGTTCATCATCAGGTCGCGCTCGAGACCCTTGACCGTGCCGGTCAGCACCAACGCGGCGTCGATGCCGAACTTCGCTGACAGCTCGCGCTGCCACTGCTCGGCCAGGGCCGGCGAGCAGAGCACCGCCATGCGGCGCACGGTTCCTTGAGCCAAGAGCTCGGCGGCGATCAGTCCGGCCTCGATGGTCTTGCCGATCCCGACGTCGTCGGCGATGAGCAGGCGGACGACGTCTTGGCGGAGCGCGAGGAGGAGCGGGACGTATTGGTAGCTGCGCGGGCTCACCGAGATGCCGGCGAGCGAGCGGAACGGGCCGGCGCTCGCGGCGAAGCCGACGCGCAAGGCGGTCCGTAGCAGCGCGGCTGACGTGCTGTCGCCGAGATCGGAGGCAAGTGGCATGGGGAACTGCGCGAGCTCGACGCCCTCGTCGGGGAAGACACCGACGACATCTGCACTGCCGCCGCCGAGCGGCTGTAGCAGAAGGAAGTCTGGTGTGGTGCCGGGCAGGACCACCCACTCCCGGCCACGGGTGCGGACCAGGCTGCCGATCGCCGCCTCGATGGGGGGGCCGGTCTCGGTACTCGTCGCGCTCATCGCTTGGTGGTAATCCTTCCAGGACCGAACAACCACTCGTGACGGTCGGCGACGCCGGACCAGTCGTCGTCGTACTGGAACCGGACGACGTACCAGCTGGCGTCTACCAGGCGTCGCTCGGCGTCCCGGTCGCGATGCTGCTGCAGCGATGTGTCGTGGTGGGGGCCGTCGAGGAAGACGGCGACGGGGTTGCCGGGCAGGTCGTAGACGAAGTCGGGTCGCGCCCTCAGATCGTCAAGAGTTCGCTGGGCGTCGTCGGGCAGGTTGCGGCCGCTCTCGCTGAGCCACGCCACGAACTTGCTCTCGAGCGAGGAGTCGCCCAGCTTGTTGAGCCAGTCCGCCTGGTCTGTGCGACCTCGCCCGCCAGCGCCTGGCTCGACCCGGGCGTTAAGGAGGGTCGTCAGGAGCTCGACCACGCTGTGCCGGTTGATGCTGGTGTGGTCGTACTGGTTGGCGTAGGACAAGAGGCAGTCATAGCAGCCCCGCTCGCAGCGAACGGTGCCGCCCGGGGGCGTGTGCATGTCGGCGCCGGTGCCCGGGTCATAGTGGATGATGGTCAGGGCCCGTCGGGCTACTCGGGCCACGGCCTCAGGGTCCTGGACCAGGCGGGTCAGCACTCCTGCGCCACCCTCGGCCGCCTCGGTGAGCAGGAACCGGCCACGTTCCTGGGCATCGGGGAGCTCGCGGCTGTCGAGCTCGGAGTCCTCGAGTTGGAATTCGGCCTCGACGGCCCGCTCGAAGGCTGCCCGCAGGCTGACTGCGACCTCGTCGGAGACTGTCTTTGCGGGGCGGACGACGAGCACGTTGCGGCGGTCCTGGACGTAGGGCACCACCCTGGCCCGGTCCTTCACATCCTCGATGTCGGGCAAGTCGCCGGTGTCGACGGTGGTGTCGTTGGCCTGCTTGTCGCTGAGCCAGAGTCCTTCGCGCAGGTCGAGGTGATAGCCGCGCTCGTCGGGGTTCTTGCGGCGTCGGCGCCCGACGTTGGCGATCCTGATCTCGGCCGCCTCGGCCTGGATGAGCTCCAGGACTGCCTCGCCGTCGACGACCGCGTCGGCCCGGACCCGGTCGGGGGCGTTGCCGCGGTCAGCGAAGCGGTAGGAGACCTCGAGCTCGAAGCCGGACTTGCGGCGCTCCTCCTCGTCGCTGCTGATCCGCTCCCGGCGACGGGTGAAGACAGTCTGCAGTCGCAGCAGCCCGGACTGCGTGCCGCCAAGGCGGTCGCCGCAGCTCTCGCAGACGTCGAGGCCCACACGTACGGGGTGGTCGTAGCCGCAGCTCTCGCACCGTTTCGCGGACTCGGTCACGGCCCCACCGCCGGAGGTGCTGTCGGGGTCGCGTGGCAGCTGAATGCGAGTGACCTCGTAGCGGGCACCCTCGTGGTAAATCAGGCTGTTCGGCCCGAACTCGCTGATCGCGACGAACCGCGGCCGCTGGAGGTAGTCGCCGTCGACCTTGCCGCCGCGGCGGGCCGGGATGTACGCCGCCAGTGGGAGCCGCGGGAACGAGTAGCCGGGCAGGAAGCCCTCGCTGGCGAGGTAGCGGTAACTGTAGAAGTCGGTAGCTCCGGCCTCCTGGTCGTCGTTGCGGAGCAGGGTGAGCTGGTTGCGGGCGTCGGCGCGGCGACGCTCGGCAAGGCGGCGGGCACCCTTGGTTGCCGAGGTGCTGATGGCCAGCTTGTGCTGCTCGTTCACCTCGTGAAGCGCGGTGCGGTAGAGGCTGCGCCAGCGGTCGAACGCATCGTCGAACGCCTTGGCCGCGGACTTGAGCTGGTCGTGCACCCAGGTGTCGCCCCACCAACCCGGGTCGCCACCGTCGAGCGCCCATGTCTGTCGCAGACCGCCGAGCACTCGCTCGGCGCGCCGTTGGGCCCGTCGGGCGACGTCGGTCTGCGTCACGGCGTGCCACAGGTCCGGGTGGACCCGGAGGGTCGGGGTGTCGCCGGCGGCTTCGAGTAGGTCGGTGATCGAGGAGCGCATCGACTGGTTAGTCTCGGCGAGCCAGATGGCGTGGACGTGGGAGCGGATCAGGTCCTGGTTGGTCAGGTCGAGCCGCGGCGCGATCACGGAGCCGGCGACCATCTCCCGCGAGCGCCGGAACCAGTAGCTGTCGTGAGCATTGCCCGTCGAGCAGTACGTCAGCACCAGCGCCTGCTGTCCGCTGCGCCCTGCCCGGCCCGAGCGCTGGGCGTAGTTGGCCGGCGTCGGCGGTACGTTGCGCAGCGCCACCGCGTTGAGGTCGGAGATGTCGACGCCGAGTTCCATGGTCGGTGAGCAGTAGAGCAGCGGCAGCTCGCCTCGACGGAACTCACCCTCGCGCTCGAGGCGCTTCTCCTGCGGCACCTGAGCGGTGTGCTCTCGGGCGACCAGTCCGGCGTACCGCTGGGCCAGGTCGCGGTACAGCGTGCGGAAGAACGGGTTGACCCGGGCCGTCTCCTCGCCGCTGAACGTCTTGCGGATCGGGTCGGCCGCCCCGGTGATGCCATCGCCAGAGAGCCAGCGCAAGGCACCGGCGTTGATGCGATACTCCGGGCCGTCGGGATCGTCGTCATACCGCGTGAGGACGCCGGCCCGGGTGAGTACCTTGAACAGGTCCTCGATGACGCTCTGGGAGTCGTCGGACTTGAGCGCTCCCGAACCGGGGAGGCCGGCGGCGTCGCGGCGCAGGTACTTGCCGAACGCTCCGCGCCCGGAGACCGCGAGCAGTGCGCGGCGGCCGCCTGGGCGCGCCGGGCGTGGAATGGCGACGCCGGCATCGACCACTCGGTCGTCCTCGCCGACGCTCCAGGCGTCGTTGAGATGGCTGCGAGTGAGCCGCTTGAGGCGGTCGAACCCCTCCTCGGTGAGGCAGTCGACATCGACGGCCCGGACCCGGCGGAGCTCGTCGAGCAGAATCTGGCAGAGCTCTTGACGCTGGGCCGGACTGATCTCGGCGAGCAGATAGGTGCCTTGCCAGGACTCTTCGTCCTCGGCTATCTCGGGCAGGTCGCGGTAGGCGATGCGCAGTAGTCCGGTCTGCTCGAGGTTGGGCATGGTGACCCGCCAGCCACGCTGGAGGTCGACGTAGAGCTGGTACTCCACGATCCCCCGCAAAGCACGCTCGGCATCCTTCTTCGCCGCGAACTTGGCGTCGGGCGCCTGCGCGAAGTCGCGAGTGGACAGCCGGAGCATCCGCGTCACGGAGTCACCCAGCGCCTCGTGGGTCAGTCCTTTGTCATCCGCCTCGAGCACCGCAGCGTAAAGAGCCGCGCGGAGCTGGGAGACCTGGACGAAGTCGTTGAGGTGGCCGGCCTGAAGGCTGGCGTCCTGGCGGTTGTCGACAAACGTCAGCAGCTTTCGGGCAGTCGCCGGGAGTTCGCTCTCCGGAAGATCCTTGAGCGCGGTGACGATCGAGGCGCTCAGCAGCGACACCGCGCTCGAGCGACCCTCGGCGTCGAGTGTCGCGAGCTTGCCGAAGTCGCTGCCCCGCACCTGCTCGTAGGAGACCCCGCAGCGCATGCAGAATGCGAACGGCGTCGACACGAACCACGCCATCAGCCCCGTCCGGGCCTCATCGACTCCTCCATCGGGTCTGAGCCAGACCTTGGTTGGGAGGTATTTCTTCTTGCTGTCGACGATCTCGACCCTGTCGGTCGCCGGGTCAGAGGTCAGCCACGGTTCCGGCAGCCGACTTGAAGTCAGCGGGTCGTCGGGCCACGGTAGATCGCTGCTCACGTAGAGGTAGCCGGTCACGCTGTCGCCGCCGCTGGCGTCGGCATCGCGGCGGGACACGAAGGTGCTGCGCCCATCAACCGTCGCCTTCGCCACCACGAGGTACTCCTGGCCACACTCGCGACAGAAGCCCAAAGGCAGCAGCACCTTCTCGGGCTGTTCGGGCACGCGGACCTGGTAGGTGCCAGTGATGTGCCGGGCGTCCTCGGGCTCGAGGGAGACGTAAACCGTGTCACCCTTTGACAAGAACTGGTGTAGGCGGAAGGCGAAGACAGGACGACCGTTGCCCGGCTGCAGGACGCGAGAGCCCTCGCGAAGGACGTTCTTGAGCGCCCGCGCGCAGTCATCCCGTGTGCTCTGGCTCTGCTCTGCCAGATCGGCGGCGGCTTGCGGCACGGTTGTTGGGGGGCGGCGGATGAGCCGGTGTGTGATCTCCTCGACCGCCAGGCCGAAGGTCGTCTCGACCCAGCCAGCCAGCGGGTCGGCGACGAACTCCTCGAAGCCCCTCGCCAGTTGCGACTGGTTGGCTGTCACTGCCCGCTGCAGGGCCGCCGGTTCGTGTGCGCCGTCGCGAGTGGCGCGCACCAGCGTCTCTCCGATGACATGCTCGGGCCGCACCTGGGTCCCGAACAAGCGGGTCGCGACGTCGGCGACGACCTGTGCCCGCTCCTCGATGCTGCCCTGGCTCGACATCGTCGCGCTGGTCCCGATCACCTGGAGGTCGTCGGCGGCGCACTCCTCACGGAGTCGGCGGACGAGCATCGCGACGTCGGCGCCCTGGCGCCCACGGTAAGTGTGGAGCTCGTCGAGCGCGAGGAAGCGGAGACCTTGTGCCGCGCGCACCAGCTGGTTGCGCTCCTCGGGCCGGGTCAGGACCAGCTCGAGCATCACGTAGTTAGTCAGCAGGATGTCGGGCGGGTCGGCCAGGATGTGCCGGCGCTCGTCCTGGCTCTCCTGGCCGGTGTAGCGCGCGAACGTCACTGGCTCCTCACCATCGGGGTAGCCGAACCGCAGGAACTTCGAGAGCTCCTCTACCTGGCTGTTGGCCAGAGCATTCATCGGGTAGACCACGATCGCCTTGACGCCGGGGCGCCGGCTTCCGCGTTCGGTGTTCTCCCTTAGGACCGCATCGACGATCGGCACGATGTACGCCAGCGACTTGCCCGAACCGGTGCCCGTGGTCAGGACGTAGCTCGCGCCGCTGCGAGCCACTTCGACCGCCTCACGTTGGTGCCGGTGCAGAACCAGCGGGTCGCGCCCCGCGTCCTGAGGACCGGACTTGCGGCGGAAGATCCGCCCGGCCTCGGGGTGGAGAAGTCCTTCGCTGACGAGATCTGGGACGGGGCCGCCGGAGGCGAAGGACGGATTGAGTCCGACCCACGGGTCGGGCCACTGGACGCCGTCCGCGAACTGCTGGTCGACGAACGTCTTGATGCGCTCGTCACGCACCTCCACGAATCCCGAGGTGAAGGCCCGATAGTCGGCGATCACCTCTTCGTGGACCTTGAAGACGTCCATGCTCTCCCGTCCCACCATCACGGTTCCAGTGCGCCAAACCTATGCCACAAGACCACCGCATCTGTTGCTTCAGCAACTTCAGCCTTCCATGCGCACAGCGCCGAGATGGCCAGCGCTCGGCACTTCGCCCGGCCCAGCGCGTAAGGTCGCGCCGTGGACGGTACGACATGGGTCGGAGTCGGCACGCTCGTGACTCGGTCGTTGGATTGAGTCTTGTTGGATGGCAACTTCACGAGCAATGACGAACCATGCGCGCGGAGTTCGGGAATATGTACATCGAGCGGTATTGACAGATAGATGACGACCTGCTTCTAGAGCCGAAGGGTTCGCCGCGGCATAACCAACACCGGCACCGCTACTTGAGGCTCTTCGAGGACGAGTTCGACGTCGCGAGCCTGGGATTCCTCGACAAGGACCAGTGGCGAGCATGGCGCGCGTTGCTGGACGACTCCACGGCCCTCGCCAGGGTGAGGAACGATCTGGAGGAGTTCGCGCCGGACGACACTTCGTTTCAACGATTGAGGGCATGTATCGCGCAACGGGAACGAGAAAAGCGAGCGCACGGAACCCTCAGCTGCGAAGGCCGCCTCACTCAGTAAAGCTCCGCAAGATCCAGAACACGGGATCCCATCGCGCCTCAGCGGAGAAGCGAGAGCAGACCGCTGAGGTCAACGACGTGGACGTGGGCCGCCACCGTGAAGTCCGAGACGGTCATCGCCTCGGTCATCCCGACTGGCTGACGGACGCGTAGCGCGGCCTTCGAGAGCGTCTTGGCGGCGTTCCGCTTGCTAGACGTCAGAAACCCCACCGGAAGAGAACCAACGACGTACACCTCGCGCCGACGACCTGACTCGTCGAGTGACAGCCCGACGACGTCAGCGAACAGCGAGCGCTGGCGAGCTCCGTCGGCGCCCTTCCAGGACGACAGTTTGAACTCCGCGACACGATGCGTGGTCTCCAGGTCGAAGACGCGGTCCGGGTCGTTGCCGGCGCCGAGAGAGGGCCGCTTCAGGACTGTCTCGCCCTCGCCGAGAATCAGCGGCAGCACCTGGGTGATGACGGCCGCGTGGATCAAAGTGTCGAGCATGCCGACGCGCTCTCGCACGACCAGTGCGCTGTCGACCAGGTCCTCGTCGAAGCCACTCGCCAGTGCCACCTTGCCCGCCGTCGAGCGATCCGCGTTCAGGAGCCGCTCTTCAAGGTCCGCGAGGACGGCGGTCAGTGGCGCGGCAGCCAGGAAGGCGTCGAGTCTGCGGAAGGCCAGAGTCGCGTCCTCGTCGGTGAGTAACGCCGTTCCGGTAGCGGCCGGCGATGGGTAATGCTCGGGCAACGAGGAAGAACTAACACCTTGTACGGACTCGTCCGGCAACGAACTGGTCGTGAACCCGAGCCGGCGGAACACACGTATCGCGAAGTGGCTGATGAACGGCTCGTCGCTGAAGCCCATCGCTGTCCGGAACGCCTGCTTCGGCGGCCATCGTCGTCCGTCGATCTCAACCCAGTGAGTGCGTACCGGGTCAGGCGGCGTCGGGAGCACTCGCGATCGCACCGTTGCCGCGGACAGCGTCCACGGTCTCCCGTTGACGACGAACTCGGTCGTAACGGTTACGGACCCGTCGGCGGATGGACCCCAATGCTGGTAGAGGGTGTGGCGCTGTTGCTCGGCGTCGCCATTAGCCCCTGCACCGACCTCGCCCGTTCCCTGTGCCACCACCAGCGCCGCGAGCGATGCCTCTCCGCGGCGTTGGCAGTCCTCTCCGACCAGGTCGAGCAGGCGCCCCAGACCGTTCACCGCGTGACGGAGCTCAAGATCGGTCTTGAGAGCTCCATACGTCGTCGTGCCGCGGGCTCGGGCGACCTCGATCAAGCGAGCACGCAGGACCGGGAGGCTGGCGATGTCGAGTTCGGTGACTGCCAGGTTCGTGCCCTTGACGGTCACCTTCTCGTGCAGGCGCAACGTCGTGTCGCTTTGATCTCGCTCTGACCCGTGGCTCATCTCGATCCCCTGCCCTGGAGTTTGCCTCCAGTGTGAAGTATGCCGAGTGACACGCCACCGATCTGCTGACGTTGCGGTCCTTGACGTTGGCGAACTCAGGTGCGCTACGCCGCGGGCGACGTCGCGTGCCTGCTGACTCTGGCGGACGACCTCGAACGATTGTGCCGCAAACGAGATCTCGTCGACATGCTGTTGGCGTCCTGGACACACCCGCCGACACGAGTACGGCTCGATTTGCACGGTCCCGGCGACGTCATCGCCTACTGGTGCAAGCGTGAGACGAAAGGGAGATGAAACTGCGGCACGCCGGCGTCTGCCGACTCTGCGTAGCCGAACTGGCGGCCCGCACCGAGACGATCTATGAGCGGCCAGAAGGCGTCGTGAGACATGTCGGAACCCCACGGGCGCCCCGTGTTCCGTCACCGCCATTTCCTTGGGGGGTCTGCTGTGAGTCTCGATCGCGCGGATGCCTGCCGACGTCGGCACACAACATGTCGTCCGGCGATTCGATTGCCCGCTCCACCGCGATCCGGTCCCTGGTGTCGGCTCGTCGAGGTCAGCTTCCGAACGTACTGACTCAGGCTGAGACCGTCCTCCGCGGCGTGGACCGCGAGCTCTCGGCGGGGCACTAATGGCTCGGCCACGTCATCGTCGCCCAGGTCATTGGACACTTCGTGCGCCACTGGCTGTCGTGACCTGCTCGCCCTCACGGCCCGCCATCAGCTCGCACCCCGCCGAGCCGGGAGACGCGGCCGTGGGCGGCAGTTGGCGCCGTCCTCCGCCACCCCGGCAAGGCCGCCGCGTTCTCGAAGCCCAGGGTCCTCACGCGATCCGGTCAGGCTCAAAGCACGTCGAGGTCCACCGGAGGCGGACCGACGGCTGTTCGATTGAGGGGCATACCCATGACCACCCGCATAGCCCGACCTTGCCCTAGCCCCGCGTCAATCTGGCTCCCTTCTGTTGTCAACCCGCTGGTCTGAGGGCGTTCTCGCTTTGGCTCTTTCGAGCCGGTGGCGTCGGGCGTAGCGTTGTGGCTGCGGGTCCGGGAAGTGGCTGATCCGAAGTGTCGATATGCGGGGGCAGGTCGACCGCGCTGGATTCTTGAGTCGCCCCGCAGTGCCCTCCCGGACCCGTGCCAGTGGCTTGTCGAGCATCGTCGAGGAGCTGTCGGTAGATCGCGTCGGAGATCCTGCGCTTGAGACACCTGATCGCCTCGAGGGGCTTCTTGCCTTCGGCTCGCTTGCGTCGGTAGTAGGCACGGCCGTCGGTGTCGAGCCTGATCTGGCTGATCGCAGCGATGTGGATCATGTGGTTCATCCGCCGGTTCCCGGCCCTCGAGAGCCGGTGGCGGTTCTGCTCACCAGATGACGCGTCGAGTGGTGCGGTGCCGGTCCAGGACGCGAAGCGATTGCGATCGGCGAACCGGGTCACGTCGCCGACGTCGGCCAGGACGCGGGCGGCCACTACCGGGCCGACGCCGTGGAGGTCAATCAGGTGTGAGCCGCGGGCGAGCACGATCGTCTTCAGCTCGGCGGTGGCCTTCTTGATCTTGGCCTCGACTGCGATGAGTTCGGCCAGCTCCTCGGCGGCGATGCGTCGGCGGGTCTTCCCGGCGATGTCGCGCGGGCGGACGGTGGCGAGCATGGCCTTGGCCTGACCGGTGGTGAGGTCGCGTTTCGCCTGGCCTGGCAGGAGATCTGCGAGCAGTGCCTGAAGCCGATCGACGGTCTGGACCCGCCGCCGGGTGAGTGCTTCGCGGCGGTCGGTGAGCAGCCGTAGTGCCTCGAGCTCCCCGTCGAGTTGCAGCACTCGCAGGGTCTTGGTGCGGACCGCAACTGCCGCGACCGCGTGGGCGCCGTGGGCGTCGGTCTTGCGGTTGTGACCGGTGTCGAAGAGCCGGACCCGGGCGGCGAGCTTCGCAGGCACGTCGACAACCTGCTCGGCGTCCTCGAGGAGTCGCTGCGCGAGCGGGCGTCCAGCACCGTTGCTGCCTTCGACCGCCCAGACCCGGTCAGTCCAGGCACTGACGTACTTCCGCATTGCTGCGTAGCCGGCCCGGTCGGTGGTGAACCGACCCGACCCGAGCATCTTCTCGTGCTGATCGACGACCTCGATAGTGGCCGACAGTTTGTGGGGATCCACCCCGATGATCGCGTGCTCTGCTTGCTGATCCATGTGCTGCTCCCGCCTGTGCTCGTTCCGGCTGTGGACGCGAGGTGGGCATTGCTACTACGAGCAGGGCAGTCCCTTCTTGAGCCACGCCTCGTCACGGTGATCGGCGGGCGGCAGACCGATAGAGAGCCACACCAGTTCAGCCGGTGGGCAGCCGCCTGGAGAGCTGCCCGCCAATCACCTGGACCGAGTCTGGCCAGACACCGGTCCTAGGGCAATCGTCTAGTAGCCGCATATGACTGCCAAGACCTGAGACCGCCAGGAGGGACGCCGCGGACCCGACGCTCGTTAACCGCGGTCTTGCCACTGGTCGCCCGTCCTCATGTACCGCTCAGGATGGGCCGCTGTGCGGCTCATCGTCGAAGGAGGTCTCCTCCAGAACGTCCGTGACCGCAAGGCCCAGAGCCGACGCGACCGCGGCCAGGCGGCCGAGGCTAGGAACGTGTCGGTCGTGCTCGATGTCGTTCAAGTACCCGACCGACAACCCAGCCTTCGAAGCCAGAACCGCTAACGTCCATCCCCGCGCTTGGCGCAGAGCCCGCACTCGCTGCCCCAAAGTCGTTGACGACACAGGCGAAGACTACGAGGTCATACCGACATGGGCCTCGGTAACTTGCTTTCTACGGTCTAACCGTATACGGTTAGGCCGTAATGACTCCACGAATCTCATCTGCCGCAGACGAGTATCAACCCTGTCATGTCGACCCAAAGACCTGGCAGTTGGTTGCCGACGCCGTGATGGACGCGATCGGCCGGGCATCGCGTGCCGACTCAACGAGTCACAGATACAGGTCGCACGCGGCAGCATTCGCAGTCTGGGCTAACCGGGAGGGAGCCGCGCCGGATATCGAAGGCATTTTCCGGGAAAACCTCATTGAGCGGTACATCGAGGTAGGGATGCCGGATGCCAAAGACAGCACGAGGGCGACTCGTCGAGCAATTCTGCGGCGGATTGCGCGTAAGGCTCATCCAGAAACGTCGATTGAACCGACTCCAGGGCCGATCGCCTATCGGCGTGTTCGAGCACCGTACTGTGCACACGAAGTTGCCGCATACTTCAGCAACGCCGAAGCGCAGCCAACTGAGGGACGCCGCAACTCTTTGCTAGCGGTGCTTAACCTGGCTCTCGGATGCGGCCTCGGCTGTGGGGACCTTGGATGGGTGCGCGGCATTGACATTGTCAGGACCGATGATGGCGTCGAGGTTGCGGTCGGCGGACGGAGGGCCCGCAAGGTCGTGTGCCTGTCGCGATACGAAGATCGGCTAGCGACGCTCGCGGCGACATCCGAGGGGAACCTTCTAATTGGTGGGTCGACACTGGGCCGGCACAACGTCACAAGCGTGACGCTCGGCCGACTGCTCCAGGACACCTCGATCCCGCCTCTTGTGGTGAGCCGCCTCCGGTCGACCTGGCTAACAGCACACATTGCGGCGACCACACCGCTCCCCCTAATCATGCGCGCAGCTGGCCTGAAGACAGTGCGGCCGTTGGAGGACCTCCTCGAGTACGCCCCCGCCTACGCCGACGCTGACGCGGCCCGGCTCCTGCGGCAGGCGAGGTAGTTGGTTCGGCCAAGGGATGTGCGCGAGACGATCGCCTGGGTCGACCGAAGCGGCGTTGCCCCGGAGATCGAGGCGCTGCTGCGACCCACCAAGCGTGGACGTCCCCGCCAGTTGACCGTTCGGGCGCTCCTGGTCGGCATCAAGCTCGCCGTCGACACCGCCAAGACAGCATGCCTCACCGACGTGCACGAGATCCTCACCGAGCAGCTCAGCCCATCGGCACAGTGGGAGCTCGGCGTGACCGACACCCGAACCGGCATGGTCGTGACGCTGCCGCAAGTACGGCGCCTCCTGAGCGCCATCCAAGCCAAGCTGGATCCCTCGACCCACGGAACCGAACTGCCTACCAGCCTTCTCGACGCCCGGGCTTTGGCGTTGCAGGGTCTGCTGGACCAGATGCTGGCAGCGACCATGCCCGTCGACGTCACCCATGGCGGCAGCTACGCAGTCGACGGAACCGGCACCTGGTCCTGGGCCCGCGGCAAACGCCGGGGATCCACCAGCGCCGATCCCGACGCCAGATGGGGCGTCAAGACCCACAAGTCCGGAAAGACCGAGGCCTACTTCGGGTACGAGCTGCACGCCCTGGTCCGCATCAACCCCGTCACCCAACCCGGCGAGACCACCCCATGCCTGGCCGAACGCATCATCGTCGTCCCCGCCAGCAGTCCCCCCACCACACCCGTCCTCGCCGCACTAGGACGGCTCCGCGCCGAAGGACGACCCCTCACCGACGTCGTCGCCGACCGCGGCTACAGCTACAAACTCGACTGGACCCCCGGACTCCTCAACCTTCGCGTCGACTCCGTCCTGGACCTGCACGCCACCCAGTACGGCGCACGCGGCACCCACCAAGGCGCCCGCATCGTCACCGGCGTCCCCCACTGCCCCGCCATGCCCGAGATGTTCGACCACATCCCCCGACCCGAACGCCTCGCCGGAGGCGACGCCCTCGACGCCTTCGTCGCCGCCATCGACCGACGCGAACAATGGGCGTTCCGCCGGGTAGCCGGCCCCGACCCCACCGGCAAAGAACGCTACGAATGCCCCGCCCGCGCCGGACGCCTCCGCTGCCCCCTCCACCCGGCATCCATGACCGCGCCACTGGCCACCCCCACCGTGCAGAACCCACCGCCCACCGACGAAGCACCCACCTGCTGCACACAGCGCACCATCACCGTCCCCGGCAGCGTCGACACCAAATCCCGGCAGCGGTACTACTGGGGAAGCCGACAATGGATCAGCGCGTTCTCCCGCCGCTCCCGCGTCGAAGGCTGGTTCGGGAACCTCAAGAACGACTCCCGCGAAGCCCTCAACCGCGGAGCGTTCCGCGTCATGGGAATCTGCAAAACCTCCCTCATGCTCACCCTCTTCGCCGTCGCCACCAACCTGCGACTCCTCCGTGGCTGGGCACGACGCAACCGGCCCAATAACGATCTGATCCACATGCTCGTCGACACCACGAGTGTCGACGCCCAGCAGCCGGTCGACGCCCCGGCCAACAGCGGCAGCGATCCCCCCACCCCTCGCTCACGCCGTTTCCCCTGAGCTAGCCACCCCTCGCCTGATCCCGGATAAAACGCTCCTCCCCTCCTTCTCCACTCGCCTCGGTCAACTGCGCACGAAACCGCGCGAAATGCTGACTCCACGTCCGGCCAGCGTCGACCCGCCGCCTCGAGGGCGACCAAGATGCCGCCTTAGACCCGATCCACCCCTCAAACGCAGTCAAGGCGACCCTTGGGCCGCCCTGAGAGCAATTACGTGAGCACCCACAGCCGATAACCGTGAACACCCCTGTGTGGAGCTGCCGGGAATCGAACCCGGGTCCTCTGACGCTGAGCCAAGCATTCTCCGAGCGCAGTCCACAAACCGCTTTTCTCGGCCCCGGCGCTTGAGCGGACACATCGCCGACGGGCTCAGTCGCTGTAAAAGTCCCGCAAGCCCCCCGCGACCGGGGTCCTGCAGCAAGCCTCCTTAGTGAGGCCGGTTACTGGATCGGAGGCAACTCCAGACCGACCCTTCGGTTACTGCTTAGGCAGCAAGAGCGAAGTCAGTGCGCGTTGAATTGGCACCTATTGGTTTCCAGGGGTCGTTTACGAGATAACCCTGGGTCCTCGGCTCGCTTCTCTTGGCTCGAACGACCAAAGTCGAAACCGTTCAGCCCCTCTGTTGAGTTGTGTCTCAGCCCTTCCAGGCTACCCGATGCAACACCCGACCTGCCGCCGAGATTCCTCCAGCGGTGCTGCAGCGCGAGCCTCAGACCTGTTGGAGGAGCCACTCGTGCACGTCGGGCACCTTGGCCTCCAGGCTCAGGTGTCCATCGTCAGGGGATAGCCGCACGGTCGCTGCCGGCAGCTGCCTCGCTATCCACTGGCCATGCGCGAAGGGCACCATCAGGTCCTGCTCGCCCTGCAGGACCAGCACAGGTACGTGGATGGCAGCGACATCAAAACCCCACGGCTTCACGAAGGCCAGGTCGTCGTCCAGCCAGCCGTCGCATGAGTGGCGCAGCCCACTGGTCATCGAGCTGTGCAGGAACTCAGCAGTCTCGCCGGTCAGCGCTGCCCGGTCGACCGGGGGTAACAGGCTCTCCATCGCCTCCCAAAGGTCGTCGGGGGATGCTCCCAGCAGCTCCGCGGTCTGCGCCTCCAGATAAGGGCGAAGGACCTCCTCGCCCTCGACGGCCGCACCGAACTCGTCGAGGTTGTCCTGCCCCATGCCGGCGAGGAAGTCAAGCCCGTCCGCGTCGTACGGCGCTACCGACGCCACAGCCACGGCAGCGATCACCCGATCCTGCAGCAGTGCCGCGCAGGCCAGCGCGTGCGGCCCTCCACCCGACACCCCCCAGGTGAGGAAACGGTCGACCCCGAGGGAGTCGGCGAGCGCGGCGATGTCTGCTGCGACGTGCGCGACCGTACGTCGGGCATGGCGGCTCGAGCCGCCGTATCCCGCCCGGTCGTAGCCAAGCAGGCAGAGGCCACGCCGTGCGGCGTCGTCTGCCCACTGGCGCCGCAGCAGACCAGAACCCGGAGTGCCGTGGTGATGGATGACCAGCGTGCCGTCCGGCTCACCACCCTGGTAGGCGTGCAGGGCGCGTCCGTCGGGAAGCGTCACGACGAACTGTCGGACAGAGGCCAGCGAAGTTGTCACCCGCCGACTCTAGGGGCTGCACAAGCTCAGAACCCCTTCGCCTGCCGACCGAGCTCACGGGTTGCCTCCCGCTGGGCGTCTCGGGTGGCGATCGCCTGCCGCTTGTCGTAGAACTTCTTGCCCTTGGCAAGGGCGATCTCGACCTTCGCACGGCCGTCCTTGAAGTACATCGAGAGCGGCACGATGGTCAGCCCGCGCTCGTTGACGCGCTGCTCCATCTTGTCGATCTCGTGGCGGTTGAGGAGCAGCTTGCGCTTGCGTCGGGGGGCGTGGTTGTTCCAGGTGCCCTGTGAGTACTCGGGGATGTGCGCGTTGTACAGCCACATCTCGCCGTCGCTGATGTCGGCGAACGCCTCGACCAACGACGCCCGCCCCGCGCGCAGCGACTTGACCTCCGTGCCGGTCAGCACCATGCCGGCCTCGTAGGTGTCCTCGATCGTGTACTCATGCCGCGCCTTGCGGTTCTGCGCGATCAGCTTTCGCCCCCGTTCCTTCGTCATGGGCCAATCCTCGCGCATGTTTACAACCGCCAGCGACTCATTGTGACCGGCGTCCAGAAATCCGACTTTGGACTAGCTCGCCTACGGCAGATCCTGTTGTCCACAAATTCGAACTGGTGTGCGGAAAGTGTCGGCGGTAGGCCGTAGCGTTGATCCTATGAGTACGACGATCCAGGACCGCGACACCACCGGCGCACCCGCCGGCGAAGACGCGTTCGCCGCCGCAGTCGTCGCGACCGGCGACGCATTAGCGTCGGTGAGCGACGTTCCAGCGTGGAGCCTGCCCGAGGACGCGGTCCAGCAGCATCTGGCCGCCATGCTCGCGGTCCGGGCCGGGATCGAGGAGCTCACCGCCCGCCTGCTCGCCGCGGTCGTCACCCGCGACGTCCCCCGCCTCGCCGGCGCCTGCTCCCCCCGGTCCTGGCTCAGCGCCACCCACGGCCTGTCCGGCGCCGACGCCACCCGGCTGCTCGCCGAGACATGCGTCCACGAAGCCGAGCGGCCCGACCGACGCTGCGGACCCACCCGAGCCGCCTGGGCCACCGGCCGGCTCCCCGCTGAGCGCGCCGTCCTCATCGCCACCGCCGTCCACGCCGTCAGCGACGACACCCCTACCACCGCCACCGACCGGCTCCAGCACGACCTCACCGGCCACTCCCCCGACCTCACCTACCCCCAGTTCCAGACGCTGTGCCGACACGCCGCCGCCGTTCTCGACCCCGACACCGCCGACGCCACCCTCGAAGCCCAACTGGCCGAGCAGGAAACCCGCGCCCGCCAACTCACCCAGCTGCGGTACCGCCGCGTCGGTGACGGCACCACCCGCGGGTCATTCCGCATCCCCGACCACGCCGCCGACATGCTCCGCGCCGCCCTCGACGCCGCCACCTCCCCCCGCCACCACGCCACCACCAACAAGGACAACGGCGGGGACAGCGGCAGGGACGAGACTGCGCCGGTGAGCTACCCGCAGCGCCTCGGGCAGGCCCTCGTCGACCTCATCGAACACCTCCCCACCGCGAGCCTGCCCCAACACGGCGTCGCCAACGCCACCATCGTCATCACCACCACCCTCGACCAGCTCCGCGCCGGCCTCGGCCAGGCCCTCCTCACCACCGGCACACCCATCTCCACCGCCCAGCTCAGACGCCTCGCCTGCAACGCCACCTTCATCCCCGCCGTCCTCGACGGCGCCTCCCGCATCCTCGACCTCGGCAGAGGCAGCCGACTGTTCAACCGCCACCAACGCCTCGCGCTCGCGATCCGCGACCAAGGCTGCGTCTTCCCCGGCTGCGACCGGCCACCCAGCTGGTGCGAAGCCCACCACATCACCCGCTGGACCCACGGCGGCCCCACCGACCTCGCCAACGGCTGTCTCCTGTGCCCCTACCACCACCACCTCATCCACCAAGGCGAATGGCAGATCATCAAGCGTCCCGAGGGTCCACCAGCCGTCATACCACCCGCCCGCATCGACCCCGACCAGAAACCCCGCCGCCACCAACGCTTCCAAGCCCGAGACCTGTGCTGATCTCCGGGTCTCGCTCAGCGCCTTCTGTGAGGGCGGGCGCTAGAGCCAGGTCATCGGGTCGACCGCGGTGCCGTTGACGTAGACCATGAAGTGCAGATGGCATCCCGTCGAGTAGCCCGTGGTGCCGGAGTAGGCGACCAGCTGACCACGGCTGACCTGTTCGCCGGGGGACGCCACGTAGGACGTGAGGTGGTTGTACGACGTCCAGAGGCTCACACCGTTGACGAAACCGTGGTCGATGAAGAGGCGGTTCCCGTAGCCGGTGTTGAAGTACTCCGACGTCACCCGGCCGGCGGCGGCGGCGTAGACCGGGGTGCCGCAGACAGCGTGGAAGTCGGTGCCGTCGTGCAGCTCCCAGATGTGCAGGATGGGGTGCATCCGCATCCCGTACGGCGAGGTGACATAGGTGTTCACCACCGGCCAGGCCAGGACGCCTGTGTCGGGGGCGGCCGCTCCGGCCGCCGTCGCCGTACCGGGACTCCTGCTGGCGGCGCTTCGGGCGGCTTCGGCCTTGCGAGCCGCCGCCGCATCAGCAGCCGCAGCGGCAAGGGCTGCCCGGCGGACGGCGGCACGCTGCTCGGCGATCTTGCGCAGCCGCGCCTCGACAGCGGTGCGCTCGCGCTGCATCGTCTGGATCCGGCGCAGCTCGGCCGCCTTTGCCGACACGAGCCTGGTTCTGCGCGTCTGCAGGTCGGATACCTGGAGCTCCACCAGGCTCGCCGCGGCGATCGCTGCTGCCTCGAGGGTCTGCTTCTGCACCAGGTTCGCGGCGGCTGCCGCCCGGTCCGCGGCAACCGCTGCCGCAGCCTGTCGCACGCGCTGCTCGGTGTAGCGCAGGAGCACCTGGTTGGCCTGCAGCCGCTGCACGTCCGCGAGCTGCCGGTCAATGGCGCTGTTCGAGCCCTGCACTTCGCCGATGGCCTCGTGGGTCGAGCCGGCTGTCACGACGAGACCGAGAGTCGACAGCTGCGTCACCTGGCTGGTCGCATTCGACACGGCGAAGGCGGCGAGCTCAGAGCGTTGACGCGCCACGGTCGCCTGACCCTGGACGAGATCGTCGCGGGCGTTCGCCAGCCGCTCGAGCGCCGTATCCAGCGCCTTCTGCATCTGCTCGTCGCGAACGGCGGCGGCCTGAACCTCGACCTGGAGCTCGTCGCGTTGCGAGCGAGCGACACCCAGGTCGGCCACCGCGCCGTCGAGACGTCCCTGAGCCGTCACCAGACTCTGCGAGACCTCGTCGAGGCTGCCTCGAGACGTGGCGAGATCGTGGTTGAGCTGCGCCTTCTGGTGGGTCAGTGCGTGATGGTCGTCAGTCGAGGCCGCGCTGGGCGTGGGCGACGTCAGCGTGACCAGCAGCAGGGACGCGCACAGCGTGGCGACAGCAGCAGTGCGGGGCCGCGCCGTACCTCCGCAGCTCGAGTATCGGGGCACTGGAGAGCCTTTACGTCAGAGTGCTACACCTGAATCTTTGACGGTAACGCCTGTACGTGCCCGTTCGAGGCATTTGCGCGCCGCGGGCACTGCGTGCGTGCCGAACCGGGCTGCCGTGCCGGTAGGCGGCCGCGGGCTGGCGAAGGCGCAGCCCCCTGCGGTCTTCCGACGAGCACGAGCGGCGCATAGACTCAGCACGGTCACCCGCTATTGCTTTGTTTCTGAGGAATTTTGATCTGCAATTTTTCACCTACACTGGTGAAACGTCTTCGCGGAGGGCAGGTACGGACCTCTCCCGCCCTGTGGACCACCCGCCCCCGGAGGCCGCCATGCCAAACCTCAGTCGGAGGTCCCTCTTTCGCCTCGGGGGCGCCTCCCTAGTCGTCCCGCGGGCCGCGCCAGGCCTGCTCGGCTCGAACGTGCAGAGCGCTGAGACTCTCGCCGAG
>JBBRYB010000030.1:0-41563 GCA_038238115.1 Propionibacteriales bacterium
AAGAACGAGTGCGTCAAGATTGACGGGCCATTCAAGACCGTCGATGAGCTCGAGCTCGCTACCTTGTTGTGGGTGCACTGGTTCAACGAGCAGCGCCTGCACTCGTCGCTGCACTACGCCACCCCGGCCAAACACGAGCAGTCCTACTACCGTGAAAACAACCCCCGACAGCAGCCGCTGCCGGGACAACTGACCATCTAACAAACCCGGGGCGGTTCACTCAGGTGTGGATCCCACGTCCAACCGATCAGGTCGTTCCACAGGTGCCCGCCCGCGTGATCGGCACGCACCAACGGGAAACGTGTCCCGAGCCAGCCCGACAGCAGGTAGACGGTCAGCGGAGCCCCGTACATCTCGGTGAACAAGGCCACCAGGAAAGCCGTGTAGGCGCCCATCGCCCGCCAGTCGCGCCCCGACTTCGGGTGAAAGAAGCTCATCGCGAATACCACGAACAGCGCCGTGTTCAAGACGACCAGAGGCCACAGTCCGTATGCTCCGTCGGTCATGTCAGCTCCTTGTTTGGCGAAGCGGTACATCCGGTGGCGGTATCGAGTAACCGGCCAGACCTCTCGCGTCGATATCTCAAATTCTGTGCCTGCTGGCCGGTCAGACCCAGAGTCAAACGTCCCGCCCCGGCAGGACTTCAGCCCCCGAGTCGGCCGCAGAACCGTGCACATCGAATCTTCATCAGGCATGCGCCGGTACTCCACCTATCTCGACCAGTGTGGAGGAACACAGGGAAATGGAAGCAGATCGGTGAACGTGTTGTCGATGTTCTGATCCCCGATCGTCCGACCCTGTGCGAAGTCGTATGACGAACCATCGACGGACTCGACACCACGGGGCAGGCCGCGGTCGTCGGTAGGAAGCCACGAGTCGGCTTGCAACTGAAGACTGCATGGGTTGATCTGCTCTGCTCCTACGGTGAGATAGGGGTGGTGACCACTGCCGTAGGGGCAGGGTCGATCGCCGAGGTTGGTGGCGGTGGTGGTGACGCTCAGACCGATGCCGGTGAGCGTGTACTCAACCGTGACGCCAAGGCCAAACGGGTAGCCCATGCAGGGGTGCAGCACCGTGCCGACGACGGCCTGGTTGCTGGTTCGGTGCAGGAGGTTCCAGTTCCGTGACCGCAGGAACCCATGGATGGCATTGTGCTTTTCAGGTTCGCTGAGTGCCACCTGATGCTCGACACCGTCGAATGTATAGCGGCCGTCCTCGAGCCGGTTGGGCCACGGGATGAGCGGTAGCCCGCGCGCGCCGGTGCAAGCCTCGGTGAGGTCGTACCCGTCCAGGAGTGGTTCATTGTCGACGGTGTAGCTGCGGATGCCGCCGCCGACTTCGGTGATGGTCGCCTCGTGTTTGTCGAAGCTGATGGTGAACTGTTCCCCGGATGGGCACCAGGTTATGTCGAAGTCCTCTCGGGTGTTGACTGTCGAGAGGCACTGGTGCCGGCCCGTGTTGCCGGGTCGTTGTCCATTGCACGTCCGTTGGTCATCTGCTGGGCGAGCCGGGAGGCGAGAGCCATGACGGTCAGCGCCGGGTTCGCGGCTCCTTGGGTCGGGCAGACCGACCCGTCACAGAGAAACAGGTTGGGTACGGCCCAGGAGCGCTGCTGGGCGTCCACGACCGACGTTTGTGGGGAGTTGCCCATGCGTGCTCCGCCGATCAGATGGGCGTACCGCTGGATGGTCAGGACATCCTGGGCGCCGGCGGCCCTAAGGATGTCGGTGATCACACCGGTGGAGTAGGCGATGTTCTTCTTGTCGTTGTCCTGCAGGGTGTAGTCCATCCTGGCTACCGGGAGGCCGTAGACGTCCGTGTCCTCGGCGAGGCTGACTCGGTTGTCGCTGTGGGGGAGGAGCTCGTTGAGGACGCCGATGGTGGCCCAGTGGTTGTAGTCGCGCATGTACTCGCGGAGTGCCTTGCCCCAGTGGCCGTCAGCGAGGACGTGTTCGGCCCATCCGATCGGGAGCGGCGACACGGTTTGGATGGAGAAGCCGCGGGCGAAGCCGCGGTCGGGGTCGGTTTCGTAGAACTGCTCCGATGACACCTCCGGTGGTGGCGCCTTGTACATGCGCATTTCGTCTGGCCAGCGTCCTGCCGTTTGCGTAGCGCCTTGGACCATCACGTACCTACCGACCTGGTCCTCGTTGTTGCACATGCCCAAGGGAAATCGAGTGCTTGTCGAGTTCAGCAGCAGCCGCGGGGTCTCGATGGAGTAGCCGGCAACGGCGACGAAGCGGGCACGCTGCATCCGTTCGGTGGGCTGGTCTTCGCGCAGGTAGGTGACGCCAGAAGCCCGCCCCCTCTCGTCGAGTTCGACGCGGGCGGCCATGCAGTTCGGACGTATCTCTACGGCGTGGGCGAGCGCGTCGGGCAGGTGCGTGACGTACGGGCTGGCTTTGGCGTTGACCTTGCATCCCTGCAGGCAGTAGCCGCGGTAGATGCAGTGCGGCCGGTTGCCGAAGGTGCCGTTGACGATGCCCACCGGGCCGACTCGCATGTCGATGCCGAGACTTAGTGCGCCCTCCCACAACCGCGCGGCGGCCCCGGAGATCGGGTGCGGTGAAAACGGGTAGCGGTGCGGGTCTCCCCATGGCCAGTCCTGCCCCGCTACGGGCAGCTCTCTTTCGACCTGCTCATAGTGCGGTCGGAGGTCGGTGTACCGGATGGGCCAGTCTGCGCCGACGCCGTCGCGGCTGAACGTCTCGAAGTCTGACGGGTGGAAGCGGGGGCAGTACCCGGCGTAGTGGACCATCGACCCGCCGACACCCCGCCCGGAGTTGTTCTTGCCCAGCTCGACGGGGTCGGCACCGCCGATGACCCGATTCTGCGTCCAGTACAGGTGGCGGGAGCCTGCCTCGTCCGATACCCAGTCGTCGTCCGGGTGCCAGAACGGCCCGGCTTCGATGATGACGACGCTCCACCCTGCCCGCGCGAGCCGTTGCGCCAGCACGGACCCGCCCGCTCCGGCGCCGACGATGACCAGGTCGACCTCCTGGGTGTCGTCGTACCGGCGCATGGTGTCTTCACCAGGCAGCTGACGAGAGTGCACGTCGAGCAAGTAGCGGGAGTCGTTGTGCCTCGGACCGATGGAGCCCTTGAGGATCCCGCGTACATAATCCTTCATCGATCAGTGCTGTCGTCGACGACGCGCACCGGGTCCTCGTCGGTGGCGCCGGGGGACTCGGACGGCTCGAGAACCGCGAGTGGCCCCAGCCGCATATAGCCGCGGGGGTAGGCGGGACCACCGAAACCGATCTCGTTCCAGGCCCAGGGGTGGGAGTAGAACGCGGACAAGATCATCCGCATGCAGACGCTCCAGGCCCGGGCGACATTGAGTCGGTCCCACGCACCCCCGGTGAGCTTCGCGTGTGCCAGCCGGTCGACAATCGTCTCCTGCAGGTCGGGAGGTGCGGCGAAGAAGTCATCCGTGCTGCCTGCGGCTCGGGCGGACTCGTCGAGGCCCTGCAGGACCAGGCGCCAGGTATCAGGATCTTCGGGCATGTCGTGGTAGCGATAGCCGTCGAGGTGGCCGTTGGCGAGCTTGTCGTCGACGATCTCCACGACCGGCACCCGCGGCTCGCTGTCCTGGGCGAGGCAGATGTCGCAGAAGGCCCGGAGCGTCGGCTCCTCGGCAGGGGTGAAGAACCGCAGTGAGGCCCCGTGGAGTTCCATCCGTTGCTCAATCACCCGGCGGGTGGCATGGTCCCAGTCATCGACGGTGTCCAGCACGTCGAAACGTGGGTAACGTCCGATCATCTGAGGCGTGATGCCTCGCTGCTGACGGGGCAGCCAGCTGGGATGCGGCGGTTGCCGACCCTCGCGCAGGTTGGGCAGGTGGTCGGGGCGGGAGAAGTCCGGCACGGCGGGGTCTACTTCTCGCGACGCAGTACGGCGGCGAGCAGTCCCATCCCGCCAACGATGCACATCAGGCCCGGGGCGGAGATGGGTGGGCCCATCGGAAGGTTGTAGGAGGCGAGCTTCCAGCCGCCTGGTCTGCGCGCCACGCCGCGGGCATGGAAGTACTCGCCCAGCAGACCGTTGACCGAATAGACGCCCGCCGTGATCGGCAGCGCAGTCTTCGCCCAGCGTCTGCTGAACACACCACCTATCCCGGCTATCACCACCGGTGGGGTCACCACGATGGGGCTCCACATCCACTTGTTCCCGAAGCTGGCCTTGTAGTGCTCTAAGAAGATCTCCGCGGTGGTGATCGCAGCCGCGGCGGCCGTCAGGCCGGACAAGGACCGCTCGAACCGGCCGTGTTGCACGTTTCCCAGCAGCCGGTCGATCCGATGTTCCGCGCCAACGATGTTGCCGTGACTCAACAGACGATCGGGTGCGGCAGTGCTCAGGGCGCGTTTGGGCAGGGACAGGAACCTCATCGGGTCACCTTTCGAGTGGGAATAGTTATCGGCTACGACTGCTACGAGATCCACGCCGGGAGCCAATCGGTGCCACCGATTGGTTGAGCAGCCGGCGTAGGCGTCATACGTCGGATCCCTGGTTGTCCGGGGTCATCGGGCTGGGTTGTTCCCCGCCCTCGCGGATGGCATCGATCTCCGCGCCGAACGCATGTCCACGGCGTCCATCATTAGCGATTCCACCGACCCAGCTGTCGACGAGTCCGATCGCCAGAGCGGCGACTCCTGCGACGATCAGCCAGTTTGACGCCACGATCATGCCCACGCCGATCACCACCATTGCGGCGATGGCGAGCAGTACTCCAGCCCAGATCAGTCGGGGGCGCACTGTGGCTCGGTTGGTGCGCTTCTGATGGCGGTTCAAGGACGTTCTCCTCTGTTCGGCGGGGAGAGAGCGAGCCGTAGCGAGGCCTCCAACAGTGCGGCGTGGACGAAGCCTTGGGGGAGGTTGCCGCGGAACTGGCGCTGGCGGATGTCGTATTCCTCGGCGAAGAGACCAGGAGTCCCGCAGGCCGCCCGGTTGCGCTCGAACCAGCGGAACGCGCCGAGGCTGTCGCCCTGGTGCCACGACGCGAGCGCCATCGAGAACCCGCACAGTAGGAAGGCGCCTTCGGCGTCGCCCAGGGGCCGGTCGTCGCTTCTGAACCGGTAGGCGTACCCGTCGTCGGTGAGGTCCTCGGTGACCTTCCGTAAGGTGGCGACAGTTCGCGGATCGACGGCCGGCAAGGCGCCCCGGACGGGCGGCAGCAGCAGGGATGCGTCGGTGGTTGTTTGGTTCGGGCTTCTCCGCCAGTGACCATCGACGCTGAGGCAGTTCTTGGACGTCTCGGCCATGATCGTGTCGGCCAGCGAGGTCAGCCGGGCGACGTCGCCCCGAGGCAGGACGGCGGCCGCCGTGCGCAGGCCGGCGACGCAGGCGAGTCGAGACTGGGTCCACCAGGCATTCGTCAACTCCCAGATTCCGGCATCGGGTTCGTTCCAACGCTTCTCGATGACGTCGATGGCGGTAAGTAGAGCCTGGTAGCCCTGTTGGTCGAGATGGTCATGGCGGGCGGCGGTCGCGAACAGGCAGAGTAGCTCACCCATGGTGTCCAGCTGGAACTGTCCGTTCACCCAGTTCCCGATAACGTCGGACCCGCCGGGGTATCCCGGCAGACTGAGGGTGGACTGCGACGGCAGTTCGTCACCGTCGATGCGGTAGGCCGGTGCGATCTGGTCCTGGTGTTCGAGCAGGCGCTGTGTGGCGAAGGCGACGGCATCGTCCAGCAGTGGGTGCGGGTCGTTGACCGCTACCGCGAGTCCTGCGTAGGCCTGGTCGCGCAACCAGACGTAGCGGTAGTCGTAGTTGCGGCCGGCGTCGGCACGTTCGGGGAGACCGAGCGTGGCGGCCGCGACCATCCCTCCACCGGGAGCGGTCAGACCTCGCATGACGGCGTAGGCGTGACGGGCGTCGCGCGGGGCGACCGAGTCGGTGAAGCCTGGGACAGCCGAAGACCATGAGTCTTCGGTCGCAGCCCAGAGCTGATCGACGTCGGGTGGCTGCGTTGGTAGCCGTTGACCGGTGACCTCGAGCAGCAGGTCGTGGTGCGTCCCGGCAGGCACAACGAGCCGGATGGCGAGGCTGCCGTCGGCCCGTTGGTGGGCGTCTGACGCTCCGGTCCATCTGATCCGCAGGTTGCCCGTGCGGGCGGTCCAGACACCACTTTCGCTGCGGTGTGGCTGCCGCATGGACAGTCGACCGAACCCGCCTCGGAGGTTCAGGCCCACGTCGACGTGGGCATCCCGTTCGATGGCGTGGACACGGCGCAGCAGCACGAGGTGATCGGGGTGGCCCGGGTGGGCCAGTGCGTCGCGGCATTCGATGGTCGTGTCGGTGGTGACCCACCGGTTGCGCCAGATTAGGGTGCCGGGTTCGTAGTAGCCTCCCCACACGTGCCGGTCGGCGGGGGTCACGGCGTAGGCACCGAGGCCTCCGATCAGCGTCGAGCAGATCGCGTCGTCGTGCCAGCGTGGTGCACAAAGCCAGGCGATGGTGCCTCGGGGGTCGCAGAGGGCTCCGCGGTATCCGTCGGCGAGCAGCGAGTACTCCCGCAGCACATGAGGCGGGTAGTCTTCGACGCTGGTGACGGTCATCGGGCCACCCGGTAGCTTTGCGCCCTGTCACTGACGGTGAGGCCGTGACCTAGCCGCCCCGTGTCAGGGGTGAGGTAGCCTCCGGTCGGGTCGAGGGTGCCGTCGAACAGCAGCTTTTCGACCCGGACGTGGTCATGGAACCATTCCAGGTGCCGAAGGTTAGCGGTGGCGGCCGCCACCGGCGCATGCAGGTGCGGCGCGCAGTGGCCCGAGACCTGAAGCTCGTGAGAGGCGGCCACGGCTGCTGCTCGCAGCCATTCGGTATAGCCGCCGCAGCGGGTCGCGTCGATCTGCAGGCAGTCGACGGCACCTGCGCTGCACATCCGCTGGAAGTAGCAGATGTCGCTGCCGTACTCCCCGGCTGCAACGTCGCAGTCCACCGCGCTGCGGATCGTCCGGAGGCCGGCCAGATCGTTGGAGCTGACTGGTTCCTCGAACCAGGTCACGTTGCTGCTGGCGGCCGCCCGCAGGAGCCGGATGGCCTGCTTGACTTGATATCCGCCGTTGGCGTCGACGTACACCTCGCAGTCCGGGCCGACCACATCACGGGCCAGCGTGATGCGTTCCAGATCTCGTGCCTCGTTGCCACCCCAGTCCTGCGCGATCTTGATCTTGACCCGCGGGATGGCTTGATCGACAACCCAGGTGCGCAGCTGCTCGCTCAGCTGGTCCGGTGTGTACGTGGTGAAGCCACCGCTGCCGTAGACAGGCACCGTGTCATGCACACGACCGAACAAGGCCGCCAGCGGTAGCCCGACCAGCTTCGCCTTCAGGTCCCACCCCGCGACGTCGACGGCAGACAGGGCGTATCCGGCGACGCCCGCCCGGGTGGCGTTTCGGAGCGCCCGCTGCATGGCACACCAGGTTCCGGGCACCCCGAGGGCGTCACGGCCCACAACAATTTCTGCGAGGATATCGTCAACGACCGATGCGCATCCGGTCGGTCCGTATGTCCACCCGATGCCTGTGACTCCATCGCAGGCGATGGTCACCACACTAACGGTGGTGGACGTCCAGCTGGCGGTGCCGTCGGCTTCGGGGAGGTCGGTCGGCACTGTGTACACAGTTGTTCGGACCGTGTCGATGGTCGGTCCTGTCATTGTGGTCTGCCGCTCCCTGGCAGGAACTCCTGCGCCTTCGTCTTCAGGCCTTCCTTGAGCACACCCCATCTGTTCGCGTCTCCCTTAGCCAATGCGAGGGCCGCGTCCTTGATCTGCTCGAACGTGGCGTGCGGTGGAATGGGTGGGATATCAGGGTCGGTGTGGACGTCCAGGACGGTGGGGCGGTCGGCGGCAAGGGCTCGATCCCATGCCGGTCCGAGAGCGTCGGGGTCGGTGACCGTCTCTGCGGCCAGGCCAAGGCTGGTAGCCCATGCGGCGTAGTCGACGTCGGGAAGCGTCTGGGACTCCTCGAACTTCGGTGCGCCTTCCATGGCGCGCATCTCCCAGGTGACCTGGTTGAGGTCGTTGTTGTGCAGGACTGCCACGACCAGCCGCGGGTCTGTCCACTGCCGCCAGTAGTGCTTGACGGTGATCAGCTCGGCGAGACCGTTCATCTGCATCGCGCCGTCCCCGACGAACGCGATCACTGGACGGTCAGGGTGGCCGAACTTGGCGCCGATGGCATACGGCACACCGGGTCCCATGGTCGCGAGGGTGCCCGACAGGGAACCGCGCATGTTGCCCCGGAACCGCAGGTGGCGGGCATACCAGTTGGCTGCGGAGCCGGAGTCGGCCGTGACAATCGCGTTGTCCGCAAGGCGCGACGAAAGCTCCCAGAACAATCGCATCGGGTTAATCGGGTCAGCGCTGACCATTGCTTCGGCCTGCATCGTGTGCCACCAGGAAGCCACGTTCTTCTCGATGCCCTCGCGCCAGGAGCTGGCTTGCTTCGTTTCGAGATGCGGGAGGAGAGCGCGCAGCGTCGTTGCCGCGTCGCCGACGAGGTTGACCTCGTAGGGGTACCGCATGCCGATCCACTTGGCGTCGATGTCGATCTGGATCGCTCTCGCTTGGTCGAGGTCTGGCATGAACTGGGTGTAGGGAAAGTTCGAGCCGACGGTGAGCAGGGTGTCGCAGTCGCGCATCATCTCATAGCTCGGCCGGGTGCCGAGCAGCCCGATGGAGCCAGTCACATACGGCAGGTCGTCTGGCAGCACATCCTTGCCCAGGAGTGCCTTCGCCACCCCAGCGCCGAGGACGTCGGCGACCTGTTGCAGTTCGCCGCGAGCCCCGCGAGCCCCCTGGCCGGCCAGGATCGCGACGCGCTCGCCGCTGTTGAGGATCTCGGCGGCCTTAGCGATGCCGTCGTCGGCAGGCGATGTCATGGGCCACGTCGTGCCCAGGCTCGAAGGCACCATCTTGAACGCATGACCGGGAGCGACGTACTCAAGCTCTTGGACATCGGACGGAATGATGATCGCGGTCGGGGCCCGCTCGGCAACCGCGGTGCGGATGGCCCGGTCGAGCACGTTGGGCAGCTGCTCCGGGACCGTGACCATCTGTACGTAGGCACCGGCCACGTCCTTGTAGAGGCTCAGCAGGTCGACCTCCTGCTGGTACGAGCCCCCCATCGCTGATCGGTTGGTCTGGCCGACGATCGCCACCACCGGGACATGGTCCAGCTTGGCGTCGTACAGGCCGTTCAACAGATGTATCGCGCCCGGGCCCGAGGTCGCCGCACAGACACCGAGGCGGCCGGTGAACTTCGCGTACCCCACCGCCTGGAACGCCGACATCTCCTCATGCCGGGACTGCACAAACTGAGGCTGGTTCTCTGCGCGTCCCCAGGCAGCTAGCAGTCCGTTGATGCCGTCACCGGCATAACCGAAGACGTGGACGACCCCCCATTGGCGGAGGCGTTGCAAGAGGTAGTCGGCGACGGTCGGTGCCATCGGTGTTTCCTTTCATCTGTAAGGTGGCGGCTGACGAGCCATAAGCGCATTGGTGTTGGGTTTGTGCTCTCAACTGGCTAGGTCGCGAGCGTGCGGGATGCCTGGCGTTCTGCTGCCACGCTCAGCGCGGCCAGCCCGCTTGCCACGGCGGCGGCAACCAGAGCAGGTCGCCGATATGCAGACGAGATGGCAGCCAGCATCACCATGGAAGCGGCATGTACGACGTCGACTCCCCCGATTGCGCGGCGTACCAACGGCACCGGATACCCGGTGAGGGCCACGGCCTCCGTGACGTGTCTGACACCAAGTATCCAGATCCCAGCGGCCACAACGTCACGTCTCGCGCTGGTGGCGCGTGGGCGGGAGATGACGTCGGACAGTCTTGCGGGCATGGTCAGGCACAGAACGCCCAGCAGACCTCGGGTAAGACTCAGCCGGGAATACGTGTCCTGCCTTGCCCTGACAGGCTCGCCGTCGTTGAGCGGCGACATCATCGGCGTAGCCACCGTTTCGCGGATGCCGTGAGAATGGCTACCGCCGCCATTGAGCCGACTAGGCCATGATGCTGCGAAGCCCACATTTGACGACTGCGTCCCCTTGCCCGGTCGTCGAAGATGCCATGGGCGCCGTAGTCCGTGTCGTCGTCGGCCGGCTCCCACAGGTTCACCGGCTGATCTGCTGGTCGCGGCTGCTTCGCCTGTTGCGAAGAGAAGCCGGTCTTGGCGAGATAACGATCGAGTAGACCCGGCGCCACGGCGTTCGCGGCCAAGGTGGCCATCGTGCTGGATCCGACCCAGTACTCACGGCGACGCGGGTGCGCTGCCGCATAGACGACGGCAGACGCGGCGACCTCCGGCTGGTAGATCGGGGGGACGGGCTGAGCCTGGCGAGGCAGTCGTGACAGTACCCATGAGAACTGCGGCGTGTTAACGGCCGGCATCTGCACCATCGTCACGTGCACGTTGCTGCGTTCGTGCAGGAGCTCGCAACGCATTGACTCGTGGAACCCCTGGATGGCGTGCTTGGCGCCGCAGTAGGCGCTTTGCAGCGGGATGCCTCGGTACGCCAACGCGGAACCCACCTGGACAATCGTGCCCCGGTCACGAGGCCGCATCCGCCTCAAGGCGGCCATCGTGCCGTACACATACCCCAGATAGCTGACTTCCGTCACTCGCTTGAACTCCTCGGGAGCTATCTCGGAGAAGTGGGAGAACACCGAGGTGAATGCGACATTGACCCACACATCAATCGGCCCCAGCTCAGCCTCGACACGCTCAGCAGCCGACTCGACCTGTTCGCTGTCGGCGACATCAACCGGCAAGACCAACGCGGTACCTCCAGCGCTACTGACGTCGCGCGCAGCCCCCTCGAGGCCCACCCGCCCGCGGGCAAGCAAGGCAACCGACGTGCCGGACTGCGAGAAAGCGTGGGCGACAGCCCGCCCGATTCCGCCGCTCGCGCCCGTCACGACAACTACCGGGGGACCATCTGTCATTCTCAGGCACCACCTAAGTCTCGAGACTCAGCCCGAGAGAATCGTTGAGGATTGCCCGGACACTGGCCAGGATCTGCGCAAGTCCTGGCTAGAGCCGGTCGCTCGGGACGGAAAGCAATACCTGTATACACGCAACCGTTGCGGGTGCGCAACTCCTGCGTAGTAGGGTAGGCCTCGTGAGAACAAAATCGGAGCAAGTCGATCCGGACGTCCAGGGACAAGTCGACGCCGCGCTAACCGCTGCCCGCGTCTTCGTCGCCATCATCGCCCAGTCGATCGAGGATCTCGAGTCCGAGATCAGCATTGTCCAGTTCCGTACCCTGGTCATCGTCGCTACCAGGGGACCGATGAACGTCACAGCCCTCGCCGAGACTCTCGGAGTCCATGCATCGAACGCAACCCGCAGCTGCGATCGGCTGGTCCGCGCCGGACTACTCACCCGAACCGAATCCGCCCAAGACCGTCGACACCTCGAGCTTGCCCTCACGCCGACAGGTCATGCACTCGTCAAATCGGTCATGACGCGCCGACGAGAGGCACTTGCCGCGGTCATCCAAGCCATGGCCCCAGCAAAACGGCGACAACTGTCAAGCGGTCTCAACGCCTTCGCAGAAGCAGCCAACGAGCCCCCAGATCCAGGACTCTGGCCAACAACCGAAAGCCTCCCGACCTCCATCTCCACACGTTCCTGACGGCGAGAGGGTGCTCGTCGGGCTCAAGCCGACCGATACCGCCGAACCTGTCAGCCTTGCTCTTCGGGCATGGTGACAGGGCCGGGATCTGGTTCGTCGGCAGGCATCGTCGCGGAGTTGCCGTCTGGCTGCTCCTCGGGCATGGTGACAGGTCCCGGAGCTGGTTCGTCGGCAGGCATCGTCGCGGAGTTGCCATCGGGTTGCTCTTCCGGCATGGCGACTGAGCCTGCACCCGGTTCGTCGGCCGGCATCGTCCTCGTGTCATAGGTGCGTGCCCGTGGGGATGACTCATTCATTGTGAGCCTCTACCTTTCTCATCCGTCCTGTCTGGCGCGCCACCGACACGGCGGAGGGACCACGGACGTGGCCGAACCCAATGCCGACGGTGCCCTGACTGACTTTGATGTCGGCCCCCCACCCGAGAAGCGAGCTGCTCGAGTCGCGTTGCCGTTGTGGGGGACGACATGTCAACCTCTGTATAGCGCAACCAGGGCGTACTGCCGTACAGACCCTTCGGACCCAGACGCCCATGGTTGACCGTGTCTCCAGGCCTTCCGCGGACCCCGACCATCCGACCGTCCTTGACCGCGATGTCGCACCCGCACCCGTTGCTGCACAACAGGCACGCGGACTGCACCCAGCGGTCCACGTCAGACTAAGCGACCCCCTCCTCCAGAGGGAGGTCCACGCGGGTCGGCCAGACGGTTCCTCGCGAGGGGGGGTGCGTTCGCCCCAGATGTCAGTGATCCGATCGACCATGGCGGCTCGCGCCCTTTCGGCGTGACGTCTCCAGCCGACGTACCCGCAGATTCATCTACATGCGTACACGCATGTATGCTGTTACGCAAGCAACGACGGGAGTGAAGGACTCGACTGTGGGTAAGTCAACGTCAACTTCGGACCCGGCGACCGGCGACGCGGCGGAGGCCTTCATCACCGCCAGTCGCGCCTTGGTCGGCATCGCCATCCGCTCGATCAACGCTGCGCCACTCGAGATCACGCTTCCTCAGCACCGAGTCATGGTGGTGTTGGCGGCAGACGGACCCCAGAGCATCGGCCAGCTGGCAGAACAGCTGAGCATCGACCAGTCGAATGCGAGTCGGCTCTGTGACCGTCTCGAACGACTCGGCCTCATCACGCGGCAACGCTCGCGCACAGACGGGCGAGCCGTCGACGTTTACCTCACATCCTCGGGAACGAAGCTCTTGAAGGCCGTGAACGCATACCGCCGCCGCGAGGTCCAGCGCGTCTTGGCCAGCATGCCGGAGCGAGCGGTCGAGGCAGCCCTGCAGGCGCTCACTGCCTTCAGCCGGGCCGCCCGCGAGACCACCTGGCAGGACTGGTCCGTCCATGCACTCTGAGCGAGGCCGACCAAGCAACCCGGCGAGGGATCGACACCCCTACCAGGGCGATGAGTCCCGCGTCAGGACCGCCGCAGTCCTGAGGACCCGCGGACGTGCAGAAGGACGGGGCTGCTCGCCGACGTGGTGGTCACCCCACCAAGGCTCTTTGAAGGAGACGGTACGGATGGATTCCCTGCCCCTGTGGCTCTTGCTCGCGATCTTCGTGGCATCAGCCGGCGTCATCTGGGGCGCCGGCATCCTCCTCTCAGAGACCACCGACGTTCTCGACGCGCGGCTCCATCTCGGCAGCGCGTTCGGAGGGCTCATCGTGCTCGCAGTGGCCACGAACCTGCCCGAAGTCGCGATCACCGTCAGCGCGGCCGTGGCGGGAAACGTGGACGTCGCCGTCGGCAACATCTTGGGCGGAATCGCCATCCAGACGGTGGTGATCGCCGTACTCGACCTGCTGGGGAAGCGCGCGCCTGACGCGAAACCGCTCACCTACCGGGCGGCCTCCCTCACCCTCGTGCTCGAGGCACTGGCCGTAGTGGCCGTGCTCAGCGTCGTCGTCGCGGGCAGCCAGTTGCCGCCCAACCTCCTGGTCGCCCGAATGACTCCGGACGTCATCCTGATCGCCATGCTGTGGGTCGTCGGGCTGCTCCTCGTCCAGCGGGCCGGCCGTGGCCTGCCCTGGCATGAGGGGGGAGAAGCGCCGGACGCGACCCCGCACCCGCAGGGGCATCGCACGCGCCACCGCAGCCACCCGCAGGCGGCGTCCGTGTCTCGAACCGGGAAGACACGAGATCCCCATCACCGGTCCACAAGCCGCACCGCGGCATTGTTCGCAGCAGCAGCCGCCGCCACGTTGGGCGCCGGCGTGACACTCGAGAAGTCGGGCGAGGCGGCATCCTCACAGGTCGGGCTCACCGGCGTCCTCTTCGGTGCCACGGTGCTGGCCCTGGCGACATCGCTGCCGGAGATCTCCACGGGCCTGCAAGCGGTACGTCAAGGCGACGACAACCTCGCGATCAGTGACATATTCGGTGGCAACGCCTTCCTGCCGGTGCTCTTCCTGGTCGCAACCGTCATCTCCGGTAGGTCGATCCTGCCGCGCGCACACCCCAGCGACATCTACCTCACCGCACTCGCCGCATTGCTCACCCTCGTCTACGCGGTGGGACTCATCTTCCGGCCGCAGCGGCGCGTCCTCGGCATGGGAGTCGACTCGTTGAGCGTGAGCGTGCTCTATCTCGTCGGACTGGGCGGACTCATCGCCATCGCACGATGACCTCGAAAGCACCCGCTAAGATTGTGCCCTTCCTTCAGGAGCGCACTGGGGTGCTCCGAGAAGCCGGACGTGCCAGAGCCTGTACAGACAGGCGGTTCACTACGAGCTGCGGGTATTGCGCGAGGGACCGAATTGGCGAAGTCATGTCGGAGCCAGAGCGAAATCGCAGGCTGCAGGCGCACGGCAGCGAGGCCGACCGACATAAGGACCGGACGTGGCCCGGGATCCCCTCTGTCGGACGCGCCCACGTGGGGCTCGGCGGTTCAAGCCTCAAGGCCTGTTTAGGATTCCACGTGTGACCACCGCAGCACCCCGGATGCCAGCCGAGTTTGTGAACCTGTGCGTCGCCGACGTGGTGGTGCGACTGCCTAAGACGATGTCCGTCGACACGCCTGTCCGCGACGCGCGAGCCGCGCTGCGCGATGACCACGTCCACATGCTCTTGCTGACGGACCGAGGGCGGCTGCGCGGCACCCTGACCCGCGGTGACCTGCCGGATCACGCGGATGACATGGCCACGGCACTGCCGTACGCCGTGATCGAGGGCCGCACCGTGGGCAGTGACCTGCCCGCGGAGAAGGCGCGGCTGCTCATGATCAGCTTGGGCCAGCGGCGGTTGGTCGTTGTCGACGACCAGGGCGCCCTTCTCGGTCTGCTCTGCCTGAAGCGCAAGCTCGCCGGCTTCTGCAGTGACGCAGATGTCAAAGCGCGGGAGTTCGTGCGATGTCAGGGGATGTGATGAAGCGGGTCCCCAGCAGCCGGGGAGTGCCGCATCGGGTAAGATTCCCCACTCCAGGAGCCGCGGGTCGCGCACAGCGGAGGGACGGTGGCTCGGCCACAGGTCGGAGCGCGCTGCCTGGTTGAGGGGCTTGAGCGCCGTGCTCAGCCGTCGGCGGTCGGGCTCCCTCATTCGGGCCACGATGATGGCCAGTTCTCGCTGCTGTCGGGCGGCTTCGTCCTCGGCATCGCCGACGTCGCGATCAGCGAACTGACCACGGTCAAGCTGGTGGATGCGCACGACGGGCATACTGTTTGCGATCACCGCAGTCGTGCTGGTGGGGTACGGCGCCCGTGGCGCTGGTCCTGTGCGATTCCCCGACTCGCACCGTCCCCGCGGAGCCGCTCGGCCGGCGGTTTGCGGCACGGCGGCTCTACCGGCACGGGCGGCGGGCAACGATGACACCCCTCCACAGAGAGGACAGATGATGACCGCGCACAGGGTGAAAGTCGGGCGCCCGTATGACAAGCGGGTGCGCGGAGACGGGCTGCGGGTTCTGGTCGACCGCATCTGGCCACGCGGACTGACCAAAGCCGACGCGGACCTAGACGAGTGGTGCAAGCAGATCGCGCCGTCCGCGGAGCTGCGCAAATGGTATGGCCACGACCCGAGTCGCTTCGAGGAGTTCGGACGACGCTACCGCTCCGAGCTCGAGGAACCGGAGCGCGCCGAAGCACTCACGCATCTGCGCGAGCTGGCTGAGCGCCGAGTATTGACCCTGCTCACCGCCAGCAAGGCCGTCGAGATCAGCGAGGCTGCGGTTCTCACAGAGATGATTGAACGATGAACACCCCGCTCCCGAACCGAGCGTCGCGCGGTGGACATAGGTGGCTTCATCTCGATCTTCGATACTCAAAGGGGACACGAGAAGCTCTGTGCCCGCAGGATGGTGTGAACGTTGAGATCAGTGGTGCTCATCGACCGCTGCAGAGGCGGCGGGGTCAGGGCCGGGGGGGACGGATGTGCCCTCGCGTTTCACGGTCGCGCCGGCCCCCTCCAGCTTCGCCGTCCCGGACTCGATCAGCTCGTTCCAGGCGGCTTCAAACTTCCTCAAGCCCTCGTCCTCTAGCGCTGCACCACGTCGGCATAGTCGAGCCGCCTTCCTTGAGGTCCTCGAGTCTCTGCTGAGAGGCGGAGTAGGTGGAGCACCGTGTCCCCGCGGGCCTGGCCGTGGTCGGCGACAGCGTCCACGGGCTTCCGACATGGTGCTGACGGTGCCTGGCGCGACCAGCTCGACAACGTTTCGGGCCTGGTCGTACGCCGGGCGTTTCACTTCGCTAGAGGCCCACAGTTATCGCCGCGGAGTCGCGCCGGTCGTGGCGTGACCCGGGAGTCGTTGGGCGGCTTGGGCATGATGTGGCGAGGCATCCGACGCCGCGAAGTCTTCAGCCTCGGACCATGGCGGCTGCTCGCGGCCGGTGCGGATCGACACGGGGGATTCTGCTCGCCCGCAGCACTCACCCAGATCGTTGAGGTGAAGGTGCCACTCGCGCCGCTGCAAGAGACGCTCATTCCGGTGCGTGGCGCCCGACGCACTCGCCGGCAGGCGCAGCTGACCAGCGGCGGCGACGCCATGTCGGCTCTGCTGGCTAGGCGCGCGCGATTCCCGGCGTGTAGCGGTCCGTACGCGCGAGGGCGGGTGACTGTGTGACGGTGCGCTGGCGCAACTGTCCAGCAATGGGCCGGCCGTTGAGGTCGGCGCCGATCGGGTCTCCCTGCTACCTGGCGGAACCGTCTGCGCAAGGATCAGGTCGCCGCGCTCAGCGGCAGTCGCCGCGATGCATTCGGTCACGCGATTCCTGGAGCAGCAAGCCCTGGCGAGGTGGCGCCCTACCGAGATGGTCGACCTGCGGGTGCCGCCCGGTGACCGCTCGACGTGTTGTCGACGGACTTCCACCAGGCCCGCCCTGATAAGTCGTGCCAAGACCACTACGCCGGGACCGGCTCGGCGCCCGGCTGGACGTGACCTCCTCGCCAGCTAGGTTCCTGGGCTGCACGCATATCCGTGAGATCAGCATGTCCGTAGGGGGCATCATTGCCGAAGGACCAATGGGGCGTTGCCGAGTGAGCACGACGCCTTCCTCAGGACGGCGAGTCAAGGCTTCGCAGTGGGGGGCCGGGTCGTGGCCGGGGTGTATGAGCGGTCAGCGGGCCGGATCAGTCGGGGTCGCTGCAGTCTCTGTCTCGCAGGTAGTTCAGCCACTCGGGCGCTCCGGAGCTGACTTGGTCGACAACTTCGCCGGCATCACAGCGCAGCAATGCCACAGTGATCATTGCGGGTTTCCGATCGCAAACGCGCCAGACCCCACCTGATTCCTGCCACCGGACCAGGGTGCCGATCAGCTGCGTTCCTGTCCTGGTGTCGTGGTCCACTCGTCTCTGCCTTCCGTCGGGCCCTGGGTGACCATGAACGCCCGTGTGCTCCGTGTTCGCCGGCGACCATGTCGTGGGAGACCAAGGGTAGTGTCCGGCCCGGGGACGGTGAGCTCCACGAAGCCGCCTTGGGCGGGGCTCAGCGTGAGCGACTGACTGCCGCCGCCGCCGCTTTGGAGTAGGTAATCGCCCTCGGCGAGAAGCTGGTCGGTGTCGACTTCGCCGCGGTCCGCCCCGAGGTAGAGATCGGGATTGCACCAGCACGTGGGACCGGTCCACCGGCTCCAGGTCTACGGGTTCGATCACCACGGACACGTACGGCCGTTGGCGATGTGGGCCGACATCGGCATCGTCGGGCAGTGGTACATCCAGACTCCGGCGCGGTCGCGGTGAAGCGGTGGACGAGCCGGCCGCCGGGAGGGATCGAGCGCATCACCCCTCGCGGTCTTCGCTGCGCACGGTGCGTGAGGCGCGCAGCGCAAGGACGAGCAGCGGCAGGAACGACGCCAGGGCAGCGAGGGCGACGGCGGAGGAGACGACGCGTACGGCGGGTGGCACCGGGAGCACGCAGATGAGCAAGGCGGCGTTGGTCGCGACGACGCGGGGCAGTCCGGCGCGGTCGAGGATTGCGGTCGCCGCGCGCACCGGCGCTGGGCCGCCGCCCAGCGCGACCGGGAGCAGGTAGGACATCGCCCCGAGCAGGAGCTGGGCGCCGAAGCCGGCTGCGAGGAAGGGTGTGAACCACTCCAGGCGCGCTTCTACGACCGACCACGACCCGGCGGGCAGGACCTCGACGACGAGGGCGACCAGGCACCCGACCAGCCAGAGCACGGCTGCCGACGGAGAACGTGGGAAAGGCCCGCGGAGGCCGGGCCCGGGCCGCTGCCACGAAGGCGGGTGCCAGCAGCCCGATCCCCGCCAGGTAGACCAGCCAGCCGACGGCCGCGAGCACGTACGAGTCGGCCAGCGGGGCGCCCACGGCCACGACGATGCCGACCAGCAGCACAGGGAGGGCGCGCGCCGAGGCGCGCTCGGCCCCGGCGACGATCCGCGTTCGCAGCATCGTCGGCCACAGGGTCAGCAGGGTGCCCAGGGCGGTCAGCCCGATCCAGCCCAGCAGGTTGGTCGAGGCGTGCGCGACCAGCAACCGCTGGTGCCACGGAGCGGACTGCACCCGGGCCAGGGCGACGCCCAGCGTCGCGCCGACGGGCAGGAGCGCGGCAGCCGCCACGTAGTAGCGCACGGTCATGGCGAACCTGGCTGGCAGCGCGGCGCGCAGCTGCGCGAGCAGGGCGGCCCCGTGCCAGGCGACGGCGATGCCGACGGCCGCCCCCCCGGCGACCGTGACTGGCCAGCGCGCGGTCATGACGCCGGTCAGGACCAGCAGCACCCCGAGGTTGAGCAGCACGAGCCGGCGGTTCTGCCGGGGCCGGTCGGCCGGGTCCGGCGGGGTGTGCAGCATGGCGTCGGTGAAGTAGCGGCTCCAGACCAGGATCGAGTGGGTCGCCGCGCCGAGGAGCACCAGGTGGATCAGCAGCCAGCGGGGAGCGGGCACGAAGGGGTAGACCAGTGCCAGGACCAGCGTGCCCAGCAGCCAGCCCACCACTGGCAGGTCCCGCATCGGCCAGAAGCCGCGCGCGGGCTTCCGGCTCACCGGTGCGGCCGGTGCGGCCGGCCGAGGGGAGGCACGACCAGGCGGCAGGCCCCGTGCTCGGAGAAGGGCACCAGGTTGCTGCCCGCCGGATCCGCGCCGTACTCCTCGAGCGCTCCCCGGACGATGCCGAGATGCACGCCGCAGACCACCTCGGGGTGCCGGTGGGCGGCCTCCAGCAGGGGGCAGCGGGTCAATCGCACGGCGGCGGGGTCGCTCGCCTCCCGCTCGGGCTGGAAGCCCAGGTCACCGAGCAGCGCGACGACGTGGTCGCGGGCGGCGTCGGGGGAGCTAGCTGCGGCTCCCCGGTTACGGGCGAGCTCGCGGCCCCACTCCTCGCCCGCGAGCGTGGCGTCTTCGCCGGGGGTGGCGCTGGTGCGGGCGATGGCCGCGGCCAGCGTGGCGGCGAGGCCGGCGTACTCGGAGGTCTCGGGCTGCACCGCGGTGAGCTCGTAGAGCCACGCCGGGCGGCCCCGGCCCTCGGGCTCGGCGCGGCTCCGCGCGACCAGGCCCCGGCGGACCAGGGTCTCGAGGTGCTCGCGGACGGTGTTGGCGTGCAGGCCGGTCACCCGGACCAGAGCGGCCTGCGTGAGCGGCTCGGGCTGGTCGCGCAACATCTCCACGATCGCCGCCGGGGTGGCCGAGAGCGGCCGTGCCGCCGCCGCGCCGCGACGGGGGCCCAGCGGCCCGCCGACCGAGGTCGTCCGACCCTCCCTATTTTCCACGGTCTCCAGTGTAGTAAAAAGGGATGTGGGGCCGCCAGAGGGGTGGACCCAGTGAGGAGTCTGACCATGTCCGACCTGGTGATCGCCTCGAGCGAGGCCGACGCACGCGCCGCCGAGGCCGTCGAGGAGCACCACGCCCAGATGGCGGGCGCGCTCGCGCTGAAGGTCGAGGCGCTCTCGGTCGCGGCCCGGGCCCGCAGTCAGTCCGACGCCGACGAGGTCCGCGCCGACCTGGTCGCGTGGTGCCGCGGCGAGCTGGTCCCGCACGCGCTGGCCGAGGAGATCACGATGTACGCCGCCGCGGGGCGCACGGTCGAGGCCCGGCTGTTGGTCGAGGCGATGCTGGCCGAGCACCAGTTCATCATCGGCATCGTCGAGGAGCTGGCCACCGCCACCGACCTGGTGGGCGCGGCCGCGCTCGCCCGGGCGCTGCGGGCGCTCTTCGAGGTGCACCTGGCCAAGGAGAACGAGCAGATCCTGCCGCTGCTCGTGGCCTCACCGACGGTGTCGGTGGCCGATCTCCTCGGGGGCATGCACGAGTTGCTGGGCGGGGGGGCCGACCATGAGCACGGGCACGAGCACGGCACCCCCGAGCCCGCTGGTCACACCTGCGACTGCGGTGAGGTCGACATGGCCGGCTACCCGGAGCTGGACGCCCGTGCGATCCCGCACGCGATCCGGCACGCGACGATCTTCGGCGCCCTCGACGGCGTGCGGCCCGGGAAGGGGCTCGTCCTCGTCGCCCCGCACGACCCGCTGCCGCTGCTCGCGCAGCTGGAGCGTGGCGAGCCCGGAGTCTTTGACGTGGAGTACCTCGAGCGCGGCCCCGAGGCCTGGCGGCTGGCCCTGGTACGGACGGTGGCCTGATGGGTTCACATGCGCTCCGGATCTCTGCCATGGTGGCCCGGTGCAGCACTCGGGAGGTGCACCGATGAAGGGGCAGCAGATGGTGGCCGGGCAGGACGCCAGAGCGGGCACGACAGGGACGACGGGCGCGACCAGGTCGCCTGTGCTTATGCTGACCATGGCGACCATCGGCTTCGCCGTGAACTTCTGGGCCTGGGCGCTGATCAGCCCGCTCGGACCGCTGTTCCGCGAGACGGGCACGCTCGGCGCGCTCTCCGAGTCCGACGTCGCCCTGATGGTCGCGGTGCCCGTGATCGTGGGCTCGCTGGGCCGCATCGTCGTGGGCGCCCTGACCGACAAACTCGGTGGCCGGGTGATGTTCCCGATCATCTCCGCGATCTCCATCCTTCCGATCCTCTTCCTCGCGTTCTTCGCGCTGGACTCCTACGCCCTGATCCTCGTGGGCGGCTTATTCCTCGGGATCGCCGGCACCGCGTTCGCCGTCGGCGTGCCGTTCGTCAACTCCTGGTTCCCGCCCGAGCGGCGCGGCCTCGCCATCGGAGTCTTCGGAGCCGGCATGGGCGGCACCGCGATCAGCGCGCTGACCACGGTCAAGCTCTTCGCCAACGTGGGCAGCAAGGCGCCGTTCCTGATCACGGCCGCGGTGCTGGCCGGCTACGCCGTCGCCGCCTGGCTCATCCTGCGCGACGCGCCCGGGCGGACCGCGCCGACGGCATCGCTGATGACCCGCCTCTCCGCCAACGCGCGGCTCTCGATCACCTGGCAGGCCTGCCTGCTCTACGCGGTCGCGTTCGGCGGCTACGTCGCCTTCTCGGTCTACCTGCCGGCCTACCTGAAGACCGACTACGGGCTGACCCCGGCGGACGCGGCGAACCGGATGGCGGGCTTCGTCGTCGTGGCCGTGGTCATGCGTCCCGTGGGCGGCTGGCTATCCGACCGGTTCGGCGCGGTCCCCGTGCTCGCGACCGGTTACGGCGTCGTGGTCCTCGGCGCCGGGCTCGCGGCGACGCACCCGCTGCTGGAGCACGTCGGCACCGTGGCCTTCCTCGCGATGGCCGCGGCGCTCGGCTCGGGCAGCGGGGCGACCTTCGCCCTGATCGCCAAGGTGACCGAGCCCTCGCGGGTCGGAGGGGTGACCGGCCTGGTCGGCGCCGCCGGGGGTCTGGGGGGGTTCGTCCCGCCGCTGATCATGGGCTACGTCTACGGGCGCACCGACTCCTATGCGATCGGGCTGTGGATGCTGTCGGTCACCGCGGCGTTGGCGATCCTGCTCACGTTGACCATCGTGCGCCGTACTGCGACCGCGGGCTCGACCTCATGACGGGTCCGGCGTCCCCACGAACACGGTGCGGATGACGTGGAGGACCATCGCGAAGAAGACGAGCGCCCCCGCGGCGAAGGCGATCCACAGCTCCACGCCTGCGATCTGTCCCACCAGCGGGAGGTGGTCGGCCTTGCCGAGGTAGATGCCGGCCACGCCGTACATCCCCAACGGGAACACGATGCTCCACTGGGTCGCCTCGTAGCGAAGCGGCACCCGGCGACTCACGTGTCGCCACCAGCCGGCCGCGACCAGCACGGGGACCAGCCACGTGGCGAAGGCCCAGAAGACCACGGCCAGGCCGGCGATCAGCCCGCGCGTCGCCTCGACCATGGGGGCATCGGCCATCTCGACGATCCGGGCGCCCGCCAGGACCGTGATCGCCAGACCGCCCATCGCCACCCAGTAGGGCGGGGTCAGCTCCTCCGGCCCGAAGTCGTAGAGCACCAGTCGCAGCGAGACGAACACGCCGGTGGCCGCGTAGAGGAAGACCCCCACCGACCAGGAGACCACGGCCAGCAGCGCGAGGGCCGTGCGACCGTGCTCCACGAGCGGCTCGAGCGACGCCGCAGCGATCGCCACCGACTGGCTGGCCACGGCCCAGATGAACCAGGTGCCGTTGGCGGTCGCGAGGACAGGGCGGGTCTGGGGTCCCAGGACGGCCGTCCACGGAACGACGTAGCCCAGCACCAGCCACGCGGTGCCGGCCAGGACCAGGAGGATCGCGGTCGCGCCGTGGTGGCCGTCCATGCCCAGACGGACGCCCAGCACGTTGGTCCCGGCCACGAAGGTGAAGAAGCCGAACGCGCGACGCGGGTCCAGGAAGTCCGCGTTGGTGGCGCTCCGGAAGGCCACGTACCGCCAGAGGGTCAGACAGAGCAGTACGACGAAGGCCGTGCCACAGATCGCCAACGTCAGCATGGACAGGAGGTCGCGGTCCTTCAGCGCCATCCCCACCGACAGGATCCCGCTGGCCATCACGAGCGCGAAGTAGCCCGGGGTGAGCCCCTCGACGGAGTCACGCACGCGATCAACGAACCGGCTGGGCACGTCGGCAGGGTATCCGGCCGGACGTTTCCGACTTTTTCACGTTTCTCCGGGGCCTCGGTGGCTCCTTCGACAGGTTCACGAACACGCATTCAGGCCGGGAGGCAGCACGGTGACGACTGAGGTTCATTCAGCAGGCGAGGACGGCGACCGCGAGATCGGGATGGACGGTCCGCTCGCCGACGCGCTCGTGCGCAGCAGGCGGTTCTTCACCAAGGGGACGGTCTCCCCGGACCTCCGGACTCTGTCGAAGGTGGGCGGCCGCGAGGCGGACGACTTCTACCGCGACCGCTGGAGTCACGACAAGGTCGTGCGCTCCACCCACGGCGTGAACTGCACGGGCTCGTGCTCGTGGAAGGTCTACGTCAAGGACGGGATCATCACCTGGGAGACCCAGCAGACCGACTACCCGTCGGTCGGCCCGGACTCGCCGGAGTACGAGCCCCGCGGTTGTCCCCGGGGGGCGGCGTTCTCCTGGTACACCTACTCGCCGACACGTGTGCGCTACCCGTACGTGCGTGGGGTGCTGCTCCAGATGTTCCGGGAGGCGAAGGCGCAACACGACGGTGACCCCGTGCGTGCCTGGGAGCACATCGTCGAGAATCCGCTGCGCGCCAAGGCCTACAAGTCCGCTCGCGGGAAGGGCGGCCTGGTCCGGGCCACCTGGGAGGAGGCCAGTGAGATCGTCGCGGCCGCCCACGTCCACACCATCAAGAAGTACGGCCCCGACCGGGTGGCCGGATTCTCGCCCATCCCGGCGATGTCGATGGTCTCCCACGCCTCCGGCGCGAGGTTCGTGAACCTGATCGGCGGCTCGATGCTGAGCTTCTACGACTGGTACGCCGACCTGCCCGTCGCCTCGCCCCAGGTCTTCGGTGACCAGACCGACGTCCCCGAGTCGGGCGACTGGTGGAACGCCGGCTACCTGATCATGTGGGGCTCCAACCTCCCGGTCACCCGCACACCCGACGCGCACTGGATGACCGAGGCGCGCTACCGCGGGCAGAAGGTCATCGCGGTCGCCCCCGACTACGCCGACAACGTGAAGTTCGCCGACGAGTGGCTGCCCGCCAAGCCCGGCACCGACGCCGCGCTGGCAATGGCAATGGGCCACGTGGTGCTCAAGGAGTTCTTCGTCGACCGGCAGACGCCGTACTTCACCGAGTACGTGAAGACCTACACCGACCTGCCCCACCTCGTCCGGCTCGACGAGGCCGGAGACGGCGAGTACACCGCCGGTAAGTTCCTCACCGCCGCCGACCTCGCCGAGCACGAGCACGACGAGAACGCGGCGTTCAAGACCGTGCTCCTCGACTCCCGGACCGGCGAGGCCGTGGTGCCGAACGGGTCCCTTGGCCACCGCTACGGCGACGCGGGTGTCGGGAAGTGGAACCTCGAGCTCGGCGACGTCGACCCGGTGCTCTCGCTGCTCGACACGGCGACGGAGTCGGTCGTCGTCCGGATGCCGCGATTCGATACCCCCGACGGTGCCGCTGCCGACCTTCCGCGCGGGGTACCGGTGCGTCGCGTCGACGGACACCTGGTCACCACCGTCTTCGACCTCCTCTTGGCGCAGTACGGCGTCGGTCGCTCGCACCACGGACATCCCCTGCCCGGTGTTTGGCCGACCGGTGGCAACAAGGGCTACGACGACGCGGCGTCGCCGTACACCCCGGCCTGGCAGGAGGCGATCACCGGCGTCCCCGCAGCGACCGCCGCCCGGATCGGGCGCGAGTTCGCTGCCAACGCCGAGGAGTCCAAGGGCCGCTCGATGATCGTGATGGGGGCGGGCACCAACCACTGGTTCCACTCCGACACGATCTATCGTGCGTTCCTCACCTTGACCAACCTGACCGGTTGTCAGGGCGTCAACGGTGGCGGGTGGGCACACTACGTCGGGCAGGAGAAGGTGCGGCCGCTGACGGGCTACACCCAGATCGCCAATGCGCTGGACTGGAACCGGCCGCCGCGCAACATGATCCAGACCGCTTGCTGGTATCTGCACACCAACCAGTTCCGTTACGACCAGTTCGGCGCGGACACCCTCTCTGCCACCACCGGCACCGGCCAGCTGGCCGGCAAGTCCACCGCCGACGTGATTGCCCAGAGCGCCCGGATGGGCTGGATGCCCAGCTACCCGACGTTCGACCGCAACCCGCTCGACCTCAGCGACGACGCGGCCGCGGCCGGCAAGCCGGTGGGGGAGTACGTCGTGGAGCAGCTCAAGTCCGGAGACCTCGACTTCGCCGGAGAAGACCCCGACGCCCCCGGCAACTACCCCCGGATCCTGTCGATCTGGCGCGCCAACCTGCTCGGCTCCTCGGGCAAGGGCAACGAGTACTTCCTCAAGCACCTGCTCGGCACCGACTCATCGGTGCGCGCCACCGAGACGCCCCAGGACCAACGGCCGGTCGACGTGCGGTGGAGGGACGTGGCGCCGGAGGGAAAACTCGACCTGCTGATGACGATCGACTTCCGCCAGACCAGCACCACGATCTTTTCCGACGTCGTCCTCCCGGCGGCAACCTGGTATGAGAAGCACGACCTCAACACCACCGACATGCACCCGTTCGTGCACTCCTTCAACCCGGCCATCGCACCGCCGTGGCAGACCCGCACCGACTGGGATGCCTGGCAGACCATCGCGGAGAAGTTCAGCGAGCTTGCCGCCACCCACCTCGGTGTCCGCACCGACGTGGTCGCGGTGGCGCTCACCCACGACACCCCGGATGCGTTGGCCAACCCGCACGGCGTCGTCCGCGACTGGAAGAAGGGGGAGTGCGAGCCCATCCCGGGGGTCACCATGCCCAAGCTCGTCGAGGTGGAGCGCGACTACGGCGCGGTCGCCGAGAAGATGAACGCGCTCGGACCGCTGATGGACACTTTGGGGGCGACCACGAAGGGTGTGACCTTCGAGCTCAGCAAGCAGGTCGACTATCTCCGTGCCAAGAACGGCGCCGTCCGTGGCGGGGTGGCGGAGGGTCGGCCGTCGCTCAAGAAGGACATCAACGTCTGTGAGGCAATCCTGGCGCTGTCCGGCACCACCAACGGGCACCTGGCGACGCAGGGTTTCAAGACCCTTGAGAAGCGCACCGGCGTCCGGCTGGCCGACCTGGCCGAGGAGCACGAGGGCAAGCAGATCACCTTCGCCGACACCCAGGGCCCGCCGGTGCCGGTGATCACCTCACCGGAGTGGTCCGGTTCCGAGACCGGCGGACGCCGCTACTCGCCGTTCACGATCAACGTCGAGCGAAAGAAGCCGTGGCACACGCTGACCGGGCGGATGCACTTCTACCTCGACCACGACTGGATGACCGAGCTCGGTGAGGGGCTGCCGGTCTACCGACCGCCGCTGAACATGGCGGCGCTGTTCGCCGAACCCGCCCTGGGTAACGTCTCCGACGGGTCAGGCGGCCAGGTCGAGGGTCTGACGGTCCGCTACCTGACGCCGCACAACAAGTGGTCGATCCACTCGGAGTACCAGGACAACCTGTTCATGCTGTCGCTGTCCCGTGGTGGTCAGAACATCTGGATGAGCGACCGGGACGCCGCCAAGGTCGGCATCGCCGACAACGACTGGATCGAGGCGGTCAACCGCAACGGCGTCGTGGTCGCCCGGGCCATCGTGTCTCACCGCATGCCCGAGGGAACGGTGTACATGTACCACGCCCAGGACCGGCTGATCGACGTACCGCTCGCCGAGACGTCGGGCAAGCGGGGCGGCATCCACAACTCGCTGACCCGGCTGCTGGTCAAGCCCAGCCACCTGATCGGCGGCTACGCCCAGCTGAGCTTCGCCTTCAACTACCTCGGCCCCACGGGCAACCAACGCGACGAGGTCACCATCATCCGCAAGCGCAGCCAGGACGTGACGTACTGATGAAGGTCATGGCACAGATGGCGATGGTGATGAACCTCGACAAGTGCATCGGGTGCCACACCTGCTCGGTGACCTGCAAGCAGGCGTGGACCAACCGCTCGGGCACCGAATACATCTGGTTCAACAACGTCGAGACCCGGCCCGGACTCGGGTACCCCCGCACCTACGAGGACCAGGAGAAGTGGCAGGGCGGCTGGGAGCTCAACAAGCGTGGTCGGCTCAAGCTCAAGGCCGGAGGCCGGTTCAAGAAGCTGCTCACGATCTTCTCCAACCCGAAGCTGCCTTCGATCGGCCAGTACTACGAGCCGTGGACATACGACTACGCCACGCTCACCGACGCACCGGCCCAGGAGCACACCCCGGTGGCGCGGCCGAAGTCGCTGATCTCGGGCAAGAACATGAAGATCGAGTGGTCGGCCAACTGGGACGACGACCTCGGTGGCTCCACCGCCAACGCCCACCGCGACCCGATGCTGGCGAAGATCGCGGACAAGGTGAAGTTCGAGTTCGAGCAGACTTTCATGTTCTACCTGCCACGCATCTGCGAGCACTGCCTCAACCCATCGTGCGCTGCGTCGTGCCCGAGTGGCGCGATCTACAAGCGCGAGGAGGACGGAATCGTCCTGGTCGACCAGGACAAGTGCCGCGGCTGGCGCATGTGCGTCTCCGGCTGCCCGTACAAGAAGATCTACTTCAACCACCGCACCGGCAAGGCCGAGAAGTGCACCTTCTGCTTTCCCCGCATCGAGGTCGGCCTGCCGACCGTGTGCGCCGAGACGTGCGTCGGGCGGCTGCGCTACATCGGCCTGATGCTCTACGACGCCGACAAGGTGCTCGAGGCGGCCTCGACCACCGACGACCAGGGGCTTTACGAGGCTCAGCGCGACGTGTTCCTCGACCCGTTCGACCCCGAGGTGATCCGGGAGGCGGAGAGGGCCGGCATCGCTCGCGACTGGGTCAACGCCGCCCAGCGCTCCCCGATCCACGCCCTTATCAACACCTACAAGGTCGCGCTGCCGCTGCATCCGGAGTACCGCACCATGCCGATGGTCTGGTACATCCCGCCGCTCTCGCCGGTGGTCGACGTCGTGCAGGAAACCGGGGAGGACGCCGAAGACAGGGGCAACCTGTTCGCGGCCATCGACGCGCTCCGGATCCCGGTCGAGTACCTCGCCGAGCTCTTCACCGCCGGCGACGTGGAGCCCGTGGATGCCGTACTCAAGAAGCTCGCCGCGATGCGCTGCTACATGCGCGACATCAACATGGGTCGTGACCCCGACCCCTCGATCCCTGCCGCCGTGGGGATGACCGAGGAGGAGATGTACGACATGTACCGACTCCTCGCGATCGCGAAGTACGACGAGCGCTACGTGATCCCGCCCGCGCACGCCGAGCAGGCCCACTCGTTGGAGGAGCTGTCCACGGAGTGCTCGGTCTCCGAGTACGGCGGGGGCCAGCACGAACTCTTCGGCGAGGGCTCGGGGGTCCCCACACCCATCGCGGTCGAGAACTTCCAGATGCTCCAGGACCGGCAGACCGCCGACTCACTCGCCGGTCCCGAGCACAGGGGCTCCCGGGTCAACCTGCTGAACTGGGACGGGAAGGGCTCGCCGCCCGGCCTGTTCCCACCACAAGGGGACGACTCGTGAGCGGCCGACGTCCGAAGCCGACCCTGCCCCCGGAACAGCTGACGATCGTGTGGCAGTCGGTCTCGCTGCTCCTTGACTACCCCGATGATGACCTGCTCGCCCGGGTCGACCTTCTCCGGTCGGCGTCCTACGGTCTGCCGACCGCGATCGGGGACTCGATCCGCACCTTTCTGGTCCACCTCGAGTCCGGGCCGCTGCCGGAGATCCAGGCCGACTACGTCGAAACCTTCGACACCCGGCGGCGCTGCAACCTCTTCCTGACCTACTTCGCCCATGGGGACACCCGCAAACGCGGGATGGCGTTGCTGCGCTTCAAGCAGACCTACCTCTCCGCAGGTTTCGAGCTCGGCGACGCGGAACTGCCCGATCACCTCTGCGTCGTCCTGGAGTTCGCAGCCACCGGGAACCGGGACCTAGGCCGAGACCTCATGCTCGATCACCGCGCAGGCCTCGAGCTGCTGCGCCTCTCGCTGCGCGACATGGGCTCACCGTGGGCAAGCCTCGTCGACGCGGTCACGTCCACGCTGCCGCCGCTGCGCGGTGACGAGCGCGACGTCGTACGTCGTCTTGCCGCCGAAGGCCCACCCGAGGAAGAGGTCGGACTCGCCCCCTTCGCCAACCCGCAGTTCAGCCCCGGCGCGGCCAGCGGCGCCGCGCCCGAGACCACGCTGCTGCCCATGCCGTCGTTCCCGGGAGCCCGCGCATGAACGAGTTCCTCTTCGTCGTCGTCCCCTACCTCTGCCTCACGACCTTCGTGGTCGGACACCTCTGGCGCTACCGCTACGACAAGTTCGGTTGGACCACGCGGTCCTCCCAGCTCTACGAGAACCGGCTGCTGCGCATCGGCAGCCCGCTGTTCCACTTCGGGATGCTAGGCGTCGTGGGCGGTCACGTGATCGGCCTTCTCGTGCCTCAGTCGTGGACCGATGCCCTGGGCATCAGCCAACACGCGTACCACGTGGTGGCGGTCGCGGGTGGGCTCCTGGCTGGAGTGATGACGGTGGTCGGCATGTGGATCCTGATCTACCGCCGGCGCACCACCGGCCCGGTATTCTCCGCAACGACCAACATGGACAAGGTCATGTACGCCTTCCTAGGCGTCGTCATCGTGCTCGGCATGTGGAACACCATCGCCGGGTCCATCCTGACCGTCGGCGGTGAGTACAACTACCGCGAGGGCGTCTCGGTCTGGTACCGCTCGTTCCTCGCGTTCCACCCCGACCCGACCCTGATGGCGGACGCCCCCCTCGGCTTCCAGCTCCACGCGCTCGTCGCCTTCGGGCTCTTCGCACTGTGGCCCTTCACCCGACTGGTCCACGTCTTCAGCGCACCAGTGGGCTACCTGACCCGCCCCTACATCGTGTACCGCAGCCGCGACGATGCTCAACTCGGCAGCCACAAGCCGCGCCGCGGCTGGGACCGGGTCGGCTGACATGTGTGAGTACTGCGGGTGCCGAGGCGTCCCTGCGATCGCAGAGCTGATGGACGAGCACACCGCCCTCGTCGACCAGGCACACCACATCCGGCATGACCTGGAGACCGGGAACCCTGCAGCGGCAATGTCGCGGCTGGCGGGCCTGGCCGCCCACCTTGACCGGCATGTCCACCGCGAGGAGGACGGCATCTTCCGCGCGATGCGAACGGCAGGTGAGTTCCTGGACGAGATCGACGAGCTGGAGGGTGAGCACCGCGACTTCGCCGTAGCCATTGCCGCGCTCGACCCCAACACCCTGAACTTCGCGGCGCACGTAACACGTCTCCTCAACGACCTCGATCTCCACGTCGAGCGCGAAGACCTCGGGATCTTCCCGATGTCCGTCGTCACGTTGGGCGCGACAGGGTGGGCGATCATCGATCAAGCCCGCACCACGTCACCGAGCTTCCTGCTCGACCAGGCGACGGGGGCGTCTTCGCCGACCTGAGTACGACACCCACCCACGGTCCATGCGGCAACGAGGAGAACCCATGCAGAAAGAGTCACTGACAGCTCTGGTCCGTCACCACCTGGAGACCGCAAGAACTGCCTCGAGCGGTCGGAGCGCCCACACGATCTACGGGGGCCACCAGCACGTCCTCCGCCAGACCCTGATCGCGCTCCGTGCCGGCTCAAATCTAGACGAGCACGAGAACCCAGGCGAAGCGACCGTCCAGGTCCTGCACGGGCGCGTCACCCTCATCGCGGGCGCCAACAGGTGGAACGGCTCACCCGGCGACCTCATGACCATTCCCGACTCCCGGCATGGCCTCGAGGCAGTCGAGGACTCGGCAGTGCTGCTGACGGTAGCCATGCGGAGTTGAGGCACAGACGTTCGCCGGATCGCTCAATGCAACAGAGCCCCCGAGAGCGACTGCGGCCTCACGACTCGGTGGTCCGTCGCAGGCCAGGGCGGGCGAGGAGGGCGATGCGTTGTTCGTAGTGGTCGAACGGCGGGACCGCCATCGAGGGGTCCTTGGCTGCGTCGTCCCAGCGGCGGAGGCGGACCGTGTCGGCGGCGTAGGGCTCGGCCTCAAAGTCGGCGACCTCCTGGGCGTTCATCGGTCCGCCTTGCACCTCGAGGGTGTACGTCGAGGCAGCGGAGAGGAGCTGAGCGTAGGTGGGATCGACGGCGCAGAGGTAGCGCTTGGCGGCGACGTGGAGGCGGATCGGCTCGGTAACGGCGGGGCCGAACCAGCGGGAGAGCCAGTCGGCGGCGACGTGGCTGTGCCGGTTGTCGGTGCCGCCCATCAGGTCGGCGCCGGTCAGCGGGCCGGTGAAGTGGCCGACGTCGTGCAGCAGGGCGGCGACCACCAGCTCCGGTGACGCACCCTCGTTCTCGGCGAGAGCCGCGGCCTGCAGCATGTGCTGCGCCTGGGTGACGTTCTCGCCCAGGTAGTCGGCCGTACCCGGGCCGGCGAACAGCTCACGCAGCCGTGTAGCGGCAAACTCGCCGCGCAGCACCCTGCGCTGGCTGGCGATCGCGTCGAGGTCGGCGTAGCAGCCCTGCAGGTGGCGGTCGCCGCTGTCGGCGAAGCCGGTGCGGGCGTGCAGCAGCCGGGTGTTGTCGAAGACGACGCAGTCGCCGGGGCCGAGCCGGAACGTGACCATCAGCTCGGGCCGGTTCAGGATCTCGGCGAAGCGCCGGTAGGCGGCGTAGAACGCCGCGGTCTGCTCTGGAGGCAGGCGCAGCGGCTGCATCGAGCGGTTGTTGAACCGGACCTCGCGGATTCGGCCGGTCGGGTCGAGGCCGATCATCGGCTGGGTGGTGACCAGCTCGGCGCCGGCGTCGGCGTATCGGAAGGTCACCGGGGTGCGGGCCAGGATGTCGAAGGCCGCGGGGTCCTCCGTGCGCAGCAGGGCAGCGGCGTGAAAGCCGTCGATGAGCCCTGACTCGCCACCGTCGACGGCGTTGGACAGGCAGTGCAGCAGCTGCACGGTCGGCACCGGGTCGCGGTAAGGGTTGTCGGTGTGTGGGGTGATCGCCAGGCCGGTGAAGGCGAGGTTGGTGGGCGTGGCCTCGACACGGACGTCGAACAACTTGCCGTAGTTGGTCTCGCGGACGAACCCGAAGCCGGCCGCGGCGTCCAGCACTGTGCCCGGTGTGACGGGTACGCCGCGGAGCAGGGTGAACCCGGTCGTCATCACTGCGTCGAGGCAGTCGGTCCGGTGCTCGGGGTCGGAGAGGAACCGAGCCCAGTTGTGCTCGGGCGGCTCGGTCGTCGCCCACAGCCGCTTGGCGTCCTCGCAGCGGTCGTCCGGTGCCTGCGCGGCGGAGAGGAACGCCGGATCGAAGCGGCTGACGTGCCCGTCGCTAAAGGTGACCGTCGTCCCGGTCACAGCGGTCACGGCGAGGTCGGCCGGCAGGTCGGTGATGCCGAATAGCTTCTGCCCGTTGCGGGGGTCGCGGCAATCGGCGCAGGGGCAGTTGTCGCGCAGCCAGACGGTCGGCTGGCTGATGTCGGGAGCGGTCGGGAGGGTCTGTGACGTGGTCATGCGAGTCCTCGGATCAGGGTGTTCTGGTGGACAGAGTTGTGGATGGTGAAGGCGACGGCCTGGCCCAGGTAGCGGTCCTCCGACCACTCCAGGGCCACCCCGTCGGCGTCGGTGCTGAGCCGCAGCTCGCGCAGGAGCGGTGCTCGCGGCCGGATGTCGAGCAGGCGGGCGTCCTCGGCGCTGGCGACGACGGCACTGAGCGTGTGTGCAGCGTTCGCGAAAACCACGCCCAGCTCCTGCAGCCGAGCGGTGATCGAGTCGTGGCCGGCGTCCATGCCGGCCACGAGCGCGCCGATGCGCTCGGGGTATGCCGTGCGCTCGACCATCACCGGCCGTCCGGACAGGAGCCTGACCCTGGTCAGGTGGTAGACCCGGCCGGTGCCGAGCTGCTCCGCCTCAGCCGGCGTCGACTCACGACGGACCAGCGCCACCACACGCCCGCCCGGCGTCTCTCCCAAGGCTTGCGCCCACTCCGAGAAGCTGCGCAGCTCGTTGAACCCCTGCAGCCGCTGCTGACCCAGCACCAGCCGACGCGCACCCTTACGGGTAGAGACCAGCCCATCGGACGCCAACGTCGCCAGCGCCTGCCGCACCGTGCCCCTAGCCACCCCGTAGGACCGCGCGAGCTCACTCTCCGATGGCAAGCGAGACCCAGGCGGGTAGACGCCACGGTCGACGGCCGCACGGAGCTCGGCCGCCACCTGCTGATAGCCCGTGCCCATGTCTGGACAGGCTACTACGTGTATAGACAAGTGTCGAGAGGTGATCTTGGCTAGTCGACGATCGGGCCAGCGTTGAGGCGATTGTTGGTCCGGCGATCACGTTCGTGATGTCGACGATCCGGATCCCGTTTAGCCAGGCTCGTCGGCTGGCCACGACAGGCTTGGCTGGAGACGAACCCCTCTCCGGCCCTGGGGGAGAGGGCCAGGTCCTTTCGCCTGAGGAGGGGGACCATGTGTCGCGCACGTCGTCCTTGGAAAGGTTCGCGGTGCCAGTGTGATCGTTGGACTGAAGCCAGGCCAGCCTCCCGAGCTGACGCATGGGACCCAGGTCGGGATCGTCGACCTCGACCAGCAGGCCACTCTCCAGAGCATGGTCACTGGTCAGCCACTCATGAGTAGTGCGATGCGCACAGCCCGGCACCCCTGCCTCCCCGAACGTCTGCTCCCATTCAAAACTGGTGCGGCTCAGGAACGCGGACGCCATGCGCTTCGACAACCGGTTCGCCCAGTCTTGGAACAAGGGGTAGGCAAAGATCGTGCAATCGGCTCCCAGCGGCCATTGTTCGGTCGGTAGGTAGGGATCGGCGAGCGGCAGCCCCTCAGCCAGCATTTCGTCACGCAGCCCAGAAGTTCCAATGCTCGAGGGGGATGGCTGGTGTGCGATGCGCACACCAGGTAGAAGGGTCGTCCGTCCCGGCAGGGATAGCTCTTGTAGAACGGGTCGAGGTAGCCCTGCAGGTCGGCGTACAAGACGTCGAACGGCTCGCCGCGTCTCCTGCGTCGGTCGATCTCGCGTTCACGAAGAGACTTGTACCGTTCGGGAAGCCCAGCGATCTGCATCGCGTTGTACGCAAGTCCCTCTATCAGTGCTGCCGCGAGCGGCACCTCGATGATGTCACCGGTTCCGTCCCGCTCGCGCGCGAACAGCGCCAGAGTTGCGGCTGTCGCGCCCAGGACGGCGCCGTAGACAGAGGCGAGTGGGAGCGGGGAGAAGGAGGAGTTGACCCCCATCAGAACTCGGTTCAGCCCCATGTCACTGAATTGACCGACGGATGCTGCGATCACTCCCTCCCAGGCGCTCAGGGAGGACAGTTCGGCATCTTCGGCAGCGAACCCGGGCAGTGACAGGAAGACGAGGCCCGGGTGGGCTTCAAGCAGACGGTCGGGATCGAGTCCCCAAGCGGCCATGGTGCCGGGTCGGAAGTTCTCCACGACCACATCTGCGGTGTCGATGAGTCGGCGTGCCTCCTCGCGCCCGTCAATCGTGTGAAGGTCCAGCACCTTCTTGGTCTTGCTTCGATCCAGAATCGAGGCCCAGGGCCGAGGATCAGATGGGCCACGGGGTGGGTCCACCTTGACCACGTCCGCGCCTTGGTCTGCCAGCAGCATGCCCGCTGTCGGCCCGGCGATGTAGTGACCGAAGTCGATCACGCGTATGCCTGTCAGCGGCCCGGCCGGATTGTCGTTGACCTGAACCGTGTTCTGCGCAGTCACCGGCGACTCCTCATCCTGCTTCTGCCGTCGGCAGTCGGTCTACAGGTGGCACCCGCCGCGCGTAAAGGATGAGGACCAGAGCAAGACCGACCACGGCTGCCCACGACGCCGTGCCCAGGAAGGCGGTCGCCATCCCAAAGCCCTGATCCAGCCAGGCAGCAGCGACGGGCCCGATAGTCATGGAGATCGCCCACGTGAGATTCAGAAGGCCGACGACGACACCCAGGCTCCCCGCAGCGCTGACGGGAGACGAGGCTGCCATCCGGTAGCTCAACGTGTTGAGCTGAGCCCGTGGCACGGTGAGGGCGAGCAGGCAGACGACCAGCCATGCGCTGTTGCTGCCGATCCCGGCCGGGGCGACGAACAGGCCCATGGTCAGGCACCCGAGCGCTGCCGCCGCAGACGTCACCGTCGCCGCCTTCGCCCGCGCCATGACGCCGCTGACCACTGCATAGAGCAACCCCGAGATCGCGAAGGCAACACCAATGGTGGACACGGACTCGCCAGATCTGCTCAGCTGCAGGGGCACCAGCAGCTGCACTGCACCGGAGACCCCGCCAACCGCGACCATCGCCGCTAACGCTGCGACGAGCTCGCGGTTGCGAAGAGCCTGCGCCGCCACAGACGTCCACGGCGTGGGCGTAGTTCGCGGCAAGAGGGCTCGTTCTCGCCGGTGAACGCCGAATGGGACGACCAGCAGGGCACCGCCGATGCCCAGAGCCACGTATGGCCCGCTGAGTCCGCCTTGTCCGGCGAGCAGGCCGGACACCATGGGACCGGCTATCGTGCCGACGGCCCCGCTAGTGACGATCGCGCCGACCCTGCCGCTGGACGCGCGCCGGGAATCTCGGAGCCAGGCCGGTCCGCTGGTCCAGATCGCGGTGACAGCGAGTCCGTAGATCAGCCTGCCGAGTGTGAAGGACCCCAACGTCGGGTCCGCCTGAAGACCGCAGGAGACGGCGAACAAGATGGCGGCAAGGAGCGTGAGCCGGCGTGGACCCCATCGATCACACAGCCAGCCTGCCGGCATTGCGAAGGCGATCATGACCAGGCTCGGCAACGCGAGGAGAAGAGACAGTCCGGTCGCGGAAACGCCCAACTGTCGCTGGACGGTCGGGAGGAGCGGTAGGAAGGCATAACCGGCCATCGTGGTCAGAACCACCAGGCTGTGCACCACCCATGCGACCGGGTCCGTCAGTCTGAACCTCACGCCCCAGACCACGCGGACACGAACGATCCCACTCGCTGAGCGCCGCGCGAACACGACGCCGGCCCTCTCGCCAAAAGCGCCCGCCCGGGGGGTGCGGGCGACCGGCCAATCGTCACACTCCATGGTCCAACCGTTGATGCAGCACGTCCAGCGCAACAAAATGAAGCATCCGTTCAGTTTTTCTGCATGAAATTCGACTAGGTATGTCCCGAAGGGGCTAGGCGATCTCCCCGGCCCTCGGCACGCCGGGGCGGAAGGTTGACAGGTCGTCGACAACGCGCCCGCATGTCGCCGACCGCCTTGCTCGACCCACCTCTGGGGGCATCGAGGAGTCCGTGGTGACCGTGTCTCATCGGACTATGGGTTTCATCATCGCTGGCTCTTCGCGCCCTGAGAAGGAGGCGGGTGGCTTGGGTTCTTTCCCGTAGCGCGTTGAAGCTTGCTGGATCTACCCCAAGGGCACGGTTCAATCTCTGAGGGCACGACTCTGGCGTTCTGCCGTGACGCGGGCGGTGCTCTCGAGGAAGGCTCTGATGGCTGGGCGGCCCGACGAGGCGTCGTGGTGGGCGATCAAGAGCTGGCGCCGCAGGGGCCGGGTGAGGTCGAGAACGTCGATGCCCGTGTCTGGCAGGAATGCGCGCCCGAGGTCCGACATGAGGGTGATGCCGAGTCCGGCCGCGACCATGGCGAGGGCAGTGGCTTGTTCGTTGACCTCGTGGGTGATCCGGATGTCAAAGCCTGCTTGGCGGCACGCGTACTGGACGGCGCGACCGTAATACGTCTGGGGTCCAGACATCACCCAGTCTTGGTCGACGAGGTCGCCCAGCCGCACCTTAGCGGTCGGGAAGTGCCCAGCCGGGGCTGCGATGTGTAGCGCGTCGTGCATGGCCGGGACGATGGTGATGCCGGGAGCCCATGGTTCGCTGGCATCGGGATAGTCGATCAGGAAAGCAAGGTCTAGGTGCCCGTGCCGCAGCTCGATCCCCGCGTCGTCGGGGTCGATCTCGCGGGTCCGCAGACGGATGTCGGGATGACATTGACCGAGATCGTTGATGATGCCTGGCATCAGGCCGGCAGCCACCGTGCTGAACACGCCCACGGTCAGTTCGACCGCCAGCGAGTCGCGGACCTGCTCGACCGCGCCCTGAGCATCGCGTTCTGCGGCCAGCAGGATCTCGGCGTGCCCCAGGAGGACCCGTCCGACCTCGGTCAAGACGATGCCTCGGCCCCTGCGCTCGAGCACCGGAGCCCCGACATCCTGCTCCAGGGCAGCCATCTGCTGTGAGATCCCCGAGGCTGAGTAGTGCATCTCGCGCGCTGCCAGGGTCACTCCGCCGTGGTGTGCCACCTCACGAAGAATGCGGAGTCGCCGCAGGTTCAATTCCATCCGCAAATCCTAAACTCCATCTGCGGTTTTTCTCACTAGACCTGCACGTTCTCCGAGCTCAGACTGGTGGCGACTCGCTGGGTGAGCCAGCCCGGCCGAATCGTGGTGAAGGGAGGGTGGGGTGTCGTCGGGAAGGGACCTCCTGGGATGGGTCGGTGGCGCCTCGGGTGCTTTGGCCCACGTGCTGGTCTCGACGCGACGCATCGTGCCCGATGCGTTCCCCTTCCAAGGGCTGAACATCGTGGGCGCGGCCCTACTGTCCGTCGCGTCACTCCACGGTGGTGCGCTGCCAAGCTCCTGCGTGAACTTGGTCTGGATCCTATTCGGGATTCGGTCCCTGGCAGGCCAGAGGCGGTGCCACGCGGCCGCCCTGCGGGATGTCGCCGGGCGGGAGGCCGTTCGTAGGGTTGAGCTGGCTCTGGTTAATGTGGTGGTGGTTGCTGCGTGAACACCTTCGACCGGCGCGCGCCCGGGTCTCTTCGGGCGGCACGTGCAACAGTCCACGAGGCTCGCGCGACCGTCATGGCGGTGAACCGGGCAATGCGTGACGTCGCGCTGGCGGGGCCGGCTGATGCCTATCACGTGAAGGGGTCGCTAAGCCTGATCACACGAACTCGGCAGTGCTCCTTGAGCGAACTCGCCACATGGTTGCGCGAGGAGGAGCGACTTCGGCCGCTAGTCGTGATGGAGGGCCCCTTCGTCGACGATCCCAAGGCCGCAGTGAACGTCGCGATCCAATCGCTGGCGCAGGCCTCGCAGGCATGCCTGGAGGTGTCCGATGCGCTAGAGCGAGCGCACATCACGCTGGCGCAAGTAAGCGCGGAACAGTTCCCGGCGCAAGGGACTGGCGCCCGTAGGACCCTCAGGCGACGACGCAGGGCGTGAAAGCACTCGGCGCGTGAACTGTTCTCACTGACCCCGTCGGCGCTGCCGACTATGTGCAAGGCGGCGATCTCCTCGCATCGTGCGACCGCGCGTCGGAGCAAGGCGCGGTAGGGGCCTGGCAGGGCGGTCAACCACATCCATTCTGCAGTACGTCGACATCGGCCCGCGACGGGCCGTCGCTTGAGGGTCGCACGCGGTGGAAACCACGCCCTTCGTGGCTACGCGAGCCAACGGTTCAGGGCCGCCGCCTGAACTCGCAGGCATGAGCGCTCATCGTGGCAAAATCGGGCGGTTGCCGCCGCAGTGCCACGATTCTTCCCCGCGAGAAGGCACGTTCAAAGCTTCGGCGAAGGATCCCTGATCGAGTGAAACGCGGCTCAGGCAGGGGTCAAAGCGGCACGTATGGCGGTGATGTGCGCCGGTGTCGAGCCACAGCAGCCGCCGAGCAGGTCGATACCGAGCTCGGTCAGCCGGGTGGCGTGTGCAGCCAGGTCGCGGGGGGTGGCGTCGTACTCAAAGTGGTCGCCCACCACCTGCGGGAGGCCGGCGTTCGACTGGGCGACCAGGAGTAGATCCGTGGGGCGGGTATGCACCATCTCCGCGGCAATGATCTCCATCTCCTCGGGACCACGACCGCAGTTGGCTCCTACCGCGTCTGGCGCCTGCTGCGGCCAAGTGCACCACTGCCTCGCCCGGGCGGACGCCCATCACGGTGCGCCCGTTGGTGTCGAAGCTCATCGTGACCGCGACCGGAAGGTGGGGTGCGACCTCCCTGGCCGCAGCGAGGGCCGCGTCAGCCTCGCCGAGGTCGCTCAGCGTCTCGATCAGCACGAGGTCGATGCCGCCCTCGACCAGCGCTATGAGCTGTTCGGCGAAGAGCGCCTGTGCTTCCTCCGGCGTCATGGTGCCGAGCGGTGCCAGCAGCTCGCCGGTCGGGCCGAGGTTGCCGGCGACGAGCAGTCCGCGCTCGTTTGCCACCGAACGCGCGAGCTGCGCCGCCGTCCGGTTCACTGCGTTGACGCGGTCGCCGAGCCCGTGCATGACCAGCCGCGGCCGAGTGCCGCCGAAAGTGTTGGTTGTTAGCAGCCGTGCGCCCGCCTCGGCGTAGGCCGCGTGCGCATCGCGTACCGCGTCGGGGTTCTCAAGGTTCCAGAGCTCACCGGGCGCACCCGCCTCGAGGCCGCTGTCTTGGAGCAGCGTGCCCATGCCGCCGTCGAGCAGGACCGGACGATCCGCGCCCAGCAGCGCCACGAGCCGATTCACCGGCCCAGCCCATCAAGGTAACCGGCGATCCTGTCTGTCGGCCACTCCGCGTCGAGCTCGGCGGCGACTCGCTCGAGCACCTCAGCCGGCGTACCGGTGGCCACGGTCCAGGGGAACCGTTCCCAGCCCGCGAGGTAGTCGTCGGTCCCGGTGTCATCGAGTCGCATCGCGGCCTCATCGATCGCTTCCTGGAATCGCGGTGCGAGCTGGAACTTCACAGCCTCATCGCCCGTCCGGGCCGCGACCATGGACGGAAGCTCGCGCCACCGCGTCACCTGATACTCCGTCATGCGTCGGAGCCTAGGTCCGACGGCGCCGGGCGGCGGAATCGTCCCGGCGACTAGCACCACCACGACCACTCACGCCACGACCGATCAGCGGCTACTTGTGCGGATGTTGGGGGCGGTATCCAATGCTAGGCGTGGCGGATGGTGGCCCAGGACTAGTGGGTGGCACGCAGGATGAGGCCGGTGATGAGGAGCCCGATGATCGGGTTGGCCAGTGGTCGGGGTCGACCCCTCGCGCTGCGCGCGGTCGGCGGCTCGGACGTCGTCGGAGCGCTGGACGGAATAGCCGGGCGCGATGATCCAGCCGTGTCGCAGACGCTGTGCGCTCGGCCCACAGCCGCAGTAGCGCGGCGAACTGATTCAAGCAACCGGAATGCGTCACCCCAGTCCTGGCCGCGATGTGACGAAGGTACGCGCTCCCGACGTCGTGCTCGACAAAGGTCCGGCGGCTGCTCGCACGTTCTCTCGCCGTCGCGCGTCGCTCTGGGCATAGCGGCCGCGCCCGGCGTTCTGTCACGACTCCTAGCCTCCCATCAATATGTGAGAGCGACACGCCAGCCTCGCCCGAGGCTCTCGTAGCTGCCGGATTCTCACCGAGCTCGACCTCAAGGCCGCGCTCAAGGAGTGGTCGACGTCGACATCGCGCCACAGCTCACCCTCGGCGCCCGACGCCCTCCAATGGCTTACGGGGCCACCCAGGCAGCACCGCCACTAGCGGCCACGCTTCCGTCCAAACGTCGCCGGGTCACCGCAACCAGACACCCTCCTGGTCGAGACCCTCGACCTCGCCGCGTTGGTGGGGCTCGCGGGGGTCTCGGACAGACCCCAAAGTACCGCATTGATGTAGCGTGACGTTCTCGCAGGTCAGGGCCAGTTTCGGCCAGTAGCGACAAGACGCGCAGAGCGTCGAATCAACGTCAAGGGGTCGCAGGTTCAAATCCTGTCAGCCCGACCAATGTGATGTCTCAGGACATGGGAATGGTCCGGCCCTGCGGATCGTAGGTCCGGGCTAGTTCTTTGTGGGGCCTTTGGGGGCTCCGGTGGGCTGGTAGTCGCGCCGGGGGTCGATGACGAGGTCGCCGAGGAGTTCGCCGGTAGCGGCGTTGGCGACTCTGACGTTGAGGTCGTGGACGAGCAGGATGACGTAGGTTCCGGCATAGGTTCGGCCGACGCCGATGTGGCGCATCGGCCGGCGACGCGCAGGGTGACGGTGCCTGCTTTGCTGATCTTGTCGTGGCGGACTCGGTCGTGAGTGTCGCTGGTCCGGTCGGCGCCGGGGGTCGCCTTGGGGCGGGCGGTGTAGCTCGTCGCCGGTGTCGCGCGGTGGGGTAGGGAGCGGTGCGGCCGTCGCTGGTTGTACTCGTCGCGGAAGTGGTCCAGCAGGGTCTGCAGCTCTTCGATCGTGGTCGGCTGGACGGGTTGGGCGCGGAGCCATTTCTTGAGGGTCTGCTGGAACCTCTCCGTTTTGCCGCAGGTGGTGGGGTGGTTCGGTCGGGAGTTCTTCTGCACGATGTTCAGGCGGCGGAGCTCGTGCTCGAGGTGGTTGCGTCCGCCGGGGCGGCTGGCGAACCGGACGGTGTAGACCATGCCGTTGTCGGTCAGGGCAGATGCCGGATGTCAGTGTTGACCTGCGGCTTCGCGAAAGGTTGCGAGGACGATCTGGGCAGTCACCCGGGTGTGCGCCGAGATGTGCAGGGCGTAGCGGGAGTGGTCGTCGAGCCACGTGATGATCTCGCAGTCGGCGCCGGGGGTGCCGTCGGGGCGGGTGAGGCGGTAGTGGGTG
>JBBRYB010000031.1:0-39922 GCA_038238115.1 Propionibacteriales bacterium
AGCCATGATGTAGCCATACTCCATGGACGACGGTGGAGTCATGCGGACCAATCTGGCTGCTGACAAGGGCTTTATGGACATTCATGGTCAGCCTGCCACTAATCAGCGGGTTCGGGGTTCGAGTCCCTGATGGCGCACAAACTGCCAGGTCAGACGCCCAGAAGGTGTCTGACCTTCATGCTTGGGCACGGTTTGCCACGGGATTAAAGCACCGGCGGAGCACCGTTACCTGCCTAGGGCGTCTATCGGGTCCCGTCCGCCCCCCGTGGCCGCCCCTGGCATGGACTCCGGCAGCGCCGCTTCGATGGCCTGGGCGGCCTGGGAGTCGTCGCCGGTTCGCCCGTGGAGACCCGCTGCCGGGCGGGTCCTGTCGACGTGGACCGGCGGCGGCTGTGCACGGCTTGGTCGGCCAACCCTGCGCCCCTGTCACCCGAGAAGAGAGCCGGTCACCGCAGCATCTCGGCGACGGCGATCCGTCCCGACGCTGGGCACCCCTTGGTGAAGCCGAAGAACGGGCCGAAGTCCCGGGTCGAGGCGAACCCGGTCATGTAGAGCCCGGTCAATGATGTCTCGAAACCCTCGGACAGGTCGGGGAAGCCGTCGGTGACGGAGACCCGGTCCCGGACCGGACCAAGGTACGGAACACGGGCCAGGTCGGCCTTGTAGCCCGAAGCGAACACCACGAAATCGGACCCCAGGGTCTGCCCGTCGGAGAGGGTGAGCATCACGTCGTCCTCGACGGCAACCTCGGTGACCTCGCGGCCCGCGTGGCTGATCACGACGTCGGCAGCCATCCGCGGCACCAGCCAGTGTTCGAGCGTGAGACGTCCGACCTGCCAGAATTGCGCTGCGATGGACTGTTGCTCCTCGGCGGGCAGCCGACGCCACCAGCCACGCTCGGCCAGCGTCCGTTCGATGTACGGGTCGACGAAGGCCCAGCTGACCCTCGCGAACGTGGGAGTGGCATGCCGGTGTACCACGTCCACCCGTTCGGCCCCATGCTTGCAGAGCAGCGCGGCCCACTCGTAGGCGCTCTGCCGCCCGCCGACGATCATGACCCGAGCCCCGGCCAAGTCGCTGAACGACACCAGTTCACTGGTGTGCGCGCGGCGGTGGGATGGGACCGCTTGGTGCCAAGCCGGCAGGTTCACGAAGTGCCGGATTCCGGGAGCCGCGAGGACCTTGTCGGCGGTGATCGTCGAGCCGTCTTCCATCGTGGCTACGAAGGCGTCATCGGGCTTGCTCAGTCCGGACACCAGCCGCTCGTCCACCTCGAGGGCCTTGCGTTCGCGGAACCACTCTGTGTAGTCCAGGAAGGCCGCGATCGGGATCGGGTCCAGGTCGGCGGCCCGCAGCCCGCGGTCCTCGAAGTACGCCTCGAAGGTTTCTTCGCCGGCGGCGTCCAGGTGCCAGTCCGCCCCCGACCGCAAGAACATCCCGGCGGGCATCTGGTCGCGCCAGAAAGCCATGGGTCGGCCGACAATGCGCACGTCGATGCCGTTGTTACGGGCGAAGGCGGCTGCGGCGTAGGCGTACGGCCCGGCGCCGATCACCAGCAGATCCGCTCGGTCCACGAAGCCCTCCCGATAGTTGAGCAGTGACACTAACGCTAGGCCGGGCAGCCCACCGCCCCATAGACGACGTCAGTGCCTACCTCCACACGCAACCGAGACTAGGGCCCGGTTCGGTCCGCGCTCTACCACGTTGGCGCAAGAGGCCCCGCCCGGTGCTCGCGCCCGGGCTAGAGGGGCGGGCGCCCACCCACGGCACTTCGTGGGCCTCTGCGCACTCATACGGAATGCACATTGGGCCCGGACCTCGCCGTAGTGTTCGCGGATCGGGAACTGCGACCGCAACGCCGCAAGTATGCGTCGACATCGCTAGCCCGGATGCGGTCCCATCGCGGCAGAGCCCGAAGCTCGCGCATCTTGGACGACGTCTTGGGCGTCGGCTTGGTCAGCCGTCAAAACGTGTGGAGGCCGCAGCAGCGCCTCGCCGCGTGCTGCAACGTAGACGGAGAAGTCATCGGTTGTCATCTCTAACCCTGGCGACAGGCGAGCGCTGTACTCAACATGGCCTACTAACGCTCGCCGAGCCGATTCCGTTTGCAAGGGGGAACTGAACGCGGACGTTGAACTGCCTACAACGCCGCTATCGACGGCGCGTCCGACAGGACACGGCACTTCGACCTCACCTCAACGTATCGGCGGGAGAACGTCCGGACAGCGGCATGACTGTGCGTTCGCCCGTGAGAGGGTTGCTGTCATGGCGGGTGACGCAACTCCGGGCCGCGAGGTTGTGCTGGAGACCGGTCGCCTGCTGCTCAGACCTTGGCGGGTAGCCGAGGCTGTCGTCCAGCGTGAGCTGTGGACCGAACGTGATCCACGAGTGCCGCCGCACCGCCGAATCGACGCGGATGGAAACCCCACGGTCGCAGACCTCGAAGACTCAGTCCGCAGCAACCAGCCATCGTCGATCGGATTGCTGGCGGTCGAGCTGAAGGGCGCTCGTGAAGTCATCGGCTACTGCGGGCTGATCGACAGCGGACAAGGATCGGAGGGGGAACCCGAACTGGCGTTCGAGCTGCTGCGCCGGGTCTGGCGTCAGGGGTACGCGACCGAGGCCTCGTTGGCGGTTCTGGACTGGGCAAGATCATCCGGGTACGAACGTCTGTGGGCCACGGTCTGGGATTGGAACACCGCTTCTCGCCGTGTGCTGGCCAAGGTCGGGTTCACCGAGACGAAGCGGAAGGAACTGGACCCGGTCCACGGGACCACCCTGTTCAACACGAGACGGCTCTGACACCAGCCTTGAGTGGCTCCGAGCAGCGACGGGAGGCGTCAGCTGTCCGAGGTGGTGCTGCGGTGCACCACAAGCTGATCGATCACCGGACATGGTCGCGGTGCCGAAGTGCCCGGTGATCACGCTGTGAGGAGAGAGCGTCCACGCACCGGCATGAGCGGGCGATGTTGGCACCGAGTCCCGTTGTCGAGGTGCGTCTACGCAGCCGCGCGGCACGCGGTGTCTGTGATTGAGCCAGGCGTCACGGCCGCGATTGACGACTGCGCCTGCTGCCCTGGTCGGTGCCGATCGACCAAGCCCCAGCGGGTCCTCCTGTTCGTCGACGACTCGATCGGGCTGGTCCCGGAAAGTGTTAAGAGTGCGTCAGGATGTCGCTCAGGGGCGTAAGAGCATCATCAAGAGGTGGTTGTCCGCCGTCTGGCATGGCTTGGCTGGATGCGTGAACAGCGTCGTCGATGTCCCGAAGCGGCTGCTCGTCGGCCGGCCCTTGCGCAACGAGGAGTTGGGCGAGACCCTTCTGCCGAAGAAGATCGCGTTGCCGGACGTCCCGCAGGATCTGCCGATGGTGCTCGCCGACCCCGGTCTGCTCGAGCGGGTGGTGGCCAATCTCGTGGACAACGCCGTCCGGCACGAACCGCTCGGCGAGTGAGCCTCAACGCGGCACCAAACGACGAGACGCACATCCGACTCGCCGTCATCGACCACGGTCCAGGACTCGCCGAGGCCAACCTGGGAAACGATGTTCGCGCCCTTCCAACGCTTTGACGACCGCGGCATCGGCGCCGGGCTCGGCAGGCGATCGCCCGCGGATTCTCCGCCGCGATGAACTCGACCGTCGCTCCGTCACACACCGAGGGCGGCGGGCTGACCATGGCGATCACACTGCCCATCGCGCCATGAGTCGCGTCCTGATCGTCGACGACGACCCTCAGCTCGTGCGTGCGCTCAGCATCAATCTGCGGGTGCGCCGATACGCGTCGAGGCGGCGAAGGACGGCGCTGCCGCGCTATCGGCCTTCAGCCGGCGACCGTCCGACCTTGTCGTCTTGGACTTGCGCGCTTGCCGGACCTGGACGGCGTCGAAGTCATCCACGGTCTCCGAGGCTGGGCCCAGGTGCCGATCATCGTGCTCTCGGCCCGAGAGGGGCAACGCGCCCAGGTTGCAGCGCTCGACGCCGGCGCAGACGACTTCGTCACCAAGCCGTTCGGCATGGACGAGCTCCTCGCGCGGATGCGCGCGGCTCTGCGGCGATCGCCTGCGTTGAAGGATCAGCCCACGCTTGAGACCGACTCCTGCACGGTCGACTTCGCCGCGAAGCGAGTCAAGTTCTCCGATGGCGAGGCCAAGCTGACGCCGACTGAGTGGCACTGCTCGAGGTCCTGGCCCGCGACGTCGGCAAGCTGGTCACGCAGCGGCAGCTCCTGCACGACGTCTGGGGCCCAGGATACGAGTCGAAGACGAACTACCTACGCGTCTACATGGCCCAGCTGCGCCGCAAACTCGAACCCGATCCGTCACACCCACGCCATCTGGTCACGGAGGCGGGCATGGGGTATCGCCTGGAAACCTGATCTGTGCGCTGCCGATGTCTCCCCTAGGTGCGACAGTGGCCAGCAGGCGTCGGCCTTCACCGGCCAACGTGACCTGCACGACGAGCCACAGATCTGCGTCCGCGGAGAAGCGGCTCATCATCGTCAGATCTAAGAATCGGTGGCCGGAACTGGTCCGATGCTGCCGCACTGGTCCGATGCTGCCGCTCTGGTCCGATTCTGCAGCTCTGGTCCGATTCTGCAGCTCTGGTCCGATTCTGCAGCTCTGGTCCGATTCTGCGGCGTCAGCCTCGCCCCATGAGCGGACTGTCCGACTGGTCTGACCCGTCGGCTGGTATGGGACCGGACATGCCTAGTCGACGAGCCCCGGACCAGGGAGCCTTGGGATCGGCCAGGCGGGGTCGGGACGGAAGCGCTCCCAACCGTCACAGAACGGCGGACCCCAGTCCGCGACCAAGGCCTCCACCTCGGCGGCGTTGGCCTCGATCGCTGCCGCGGCGGTTGGGTCGAAGACGCCTTGCGCGACGGCGAGCACGAGCTCGTCCTCGTCCTTGCGAACCATGGTGCGATCCGGCTCGATGACGAGATCGAGCACACGGTCACTGGTGTAGACGGTGCGCTCATCGCGGACGTGCGGCTTCTCCAGGTTCACGTACCAACCCGCGAACTCTCCTGTGCCCTCGGTGAAAAACACCCAGACCGACCAAGCCCGCCCGGTCGGCGCGACCCTGAGCTGATGGAAGTGTGCGTGTACTCCGCGGTCCTGCACCAGCTCAGCGGTAAACAGCGTGCTCGTGTCGTCACGCTTGCCCTGGCCATCAGCGCGCGCCGCCCGCAGCACCGGCGTCCCAGTCGGCAGCCATGCGACCAGGGCGTCAGCGTCGTCACGCACAACGGTCACAGGCTGAGCGAAGTGCGGGACCGAAGTGTCGACGACCGTCGCGCCAGTGCCGAGTGGCCCGTCACCCTCCCGCCACATGATCCCTGTGCCGGCGGACCAGTAGGGCGGGCTGCCGGACGGCCGGCGGATCTCGCTCACGAACGCTGACCTTAGACGCACCGCGCCCTGACCCGCGATGCGGCTGCGACAAGTCACACGCACCCCACGCAAGGCCACCCGAGGGTATGCCATTCTCCCGCCTGCCAGTGCATCAAAGTGAACGCATCTGCTCTTATGCCGATGGCAGTCCCCCCGCCCCGGAGGTGGGAGGACCTGACTCCTGCCCTGGTGGCGGGGCAGTAGATGATGTGACATGGACATCCGTACCCGGACAGCAGCCAACCGCCGCCTCCTGGCTGACTTCTTCGACGGTCTCGACGACGAGCAGCTCGACACGGCCAGCCTCTGCGATGCCTGGACTGTGCGGGAGGTGCTCGGCCACCTCGTGATGCCGATGGCCGGCGGCGCGGGAAGGTTCATGCTGAAGGTCGTCCGAGCCGGTGGATCTGTGAATCGGGCCAGCGAGGCGACTGCCCGACAGCTGGCACATCGCCCGGTGAGTGAGCTGACCGCGCTCCTGCGTGACAAGGCCGACCTGCACGGCACGGCGCCCGGGGTCGGTCCGATGGGGCAGATGACTGACGGGTGTGTGCACTTGCGTGACTGCGCGCGCCCTCTCGACCTGCCCGACGACGTGAGCACCGACGAGTGGCGCATGGTGCTCGAATGGCTGCCCAAGGGCGTCCCGGGCCTGGTCCCGAAGCGCCGTCTCGAGGGGCTTTCGTTGCGGGCGACCGACCAGGACTGGTCGTGGGGCAGCGGAGCGGAGGTCACCGGCCCGAGCGAGGCGCTGGCAATGGCGGTGTCCGGCCGTGCGGTCGCGCTCGACGATCTCTCCGGGTCGGGCGTCGACCTCCTCCGGCACCGACTCAACGGCTGAGATAGGTCGGAGGCCTTCACAAGACACCCCGGAGGTGCCGCAAGGGATCCATCAGATTTTTTGCGGGATCTGGCATTGGAGCGCCGGGGCCTCCTGGCTAGCCCTCCGGAGGTGGGTTGTGACTAATCCATCATTGCTTATCGCGATGGCCGAGGTTGCTGTCTATGTCGGGAAGAACACGGTGGCTTGGCGGTAACTGATGATCAGCGGGACTGTCTTCTCGGGCCGGTCAGTTCGCGATGAAGCGGGTCGGCCTGCCTGCGACCCTCGATGGCATCCTGCGTGTCCTACCCGCCGCTGTGCTGGTAAAGGTAGGAATCGAATCGCCGGCTACCACCAGCGACTGATGATGCCGCCTCCTGGCCGACGCGTTGGGCAGCTGGACTCCTCCCAGGCTGTCAGCTTTTCGAGTACCAGCGCCCGGTGGTTCACCGGTGAGCCCTGCCCAGCGAGCACCATCTCGGTGATCCCTCAAGATCCGCTGGACAGTCTTGACACAGCAGACGTCTGATGACATGGTTCCCCGCAATCTTCGTTGGTGCGATCGTCACCGGTCGCCCGGGAAAGGCGGCAAGCATGAGCCAGTCCACCACTCCGCCCGCAACAGACCCCCGTCCATCAGGCCTTCGCCGAAACGCCGTCGGTCTCGGGGGTGCGGTAATCATGTCTGCCGCCATCATGGGTCCGGCAGTCTCGACCTTCTTCAACCCGCAGTTCTCGACGCCCTTCTCCGGTGCGGCCACACCGCTGGTCTACCTGCTCTGCCTGATCGCCATCTTGATAACCGCGAGCGGCATTATGGAGATGTCCGCGCGACTCCCCAGTGCCGGCGCGTTCTATACGTACGTCACCCGTGGGCTCGGCCCTAGGTCCGGGTTCGTGACGGGAGGCCTGATGTTCGTGGCCTACGCCCTGCTGCCGCCCGCCGAGATCGGCCTGATCGGCGCGTATGCCTCCAACACGATCAAGGACGAGTTCGACGTCACCATCCACTGGTGGGTCATCGGCCTGGTGCCGGCGATCGCCATGATCGTGCTGGGTCTCCGGGGGGTGCGGGCGTCGCTGCGAGTCGCGATCATGCTGTTCATCGCCGAGGTCATCGTGGTGCTCGGCATGGCCCTGATCGTGGTGTTCCAAGGCGGCGAAGACGGGCTTAGCATCGATCCGCTGCTCCCGAGCTCGTCGCCGAACGGCACGAGCGGCCTCGTCACCGGCTTCGTCTTCGCCGCACTCAGTTTCGTCGGCTTCGAGGCCGCGGCGACCTTGAGCGAAGAGGTGGAGCGGCCGTCGCATAACGTGCCGCGCGCCATCTTCTTGTCCGTGCTCGCCGTCGGCCTTCTCTACCTGTTCTGCATCTGGGCCGAGGTGATTGGCACGGGCACCGACGCGGCCAACGCGCTCGACGGCTCGTCCACACCATGGAACGATCTGGCCGCCACATATGCCCCGTGGATGAAGGTGTTCGTCATCCTCGCCGCGCTCTCGAGCATGTTCGCCGTCATGCTGAACTCCAACACCGGGGTCGTCCGTATCCTCCATGTGATGGGCCGCGAGCGGATGTTACCCAGGTTCTTCGCGCACATCGACTCCAGGCACGACAACCCGTCGTACGCGATCATCTTCCAGGGCATCTTCTCGATCGTGCTTGCCTTCGTGGTCGGCGCCGCAGCCGGCGGCCTCACCGACTCGCTGGGTGGTTCGAACGTCTACGGCTATCTGGGTTTCCTTCTCACGTTGGGCATTCTCCCGGTGTACGTGCTCACAAACGTCGCTGCAATCCGCTTCTTCTGGAAGCAACCCGACTTCAACGTGGTGCGTCACGCACTGCTGCCGGGTCTCGCTGTCGCTTTGATGGTGGCTCTGCTTTTCGGCCAGATCGATCAGCAGGCGACGACGCCGTACACCTGGTTCCCGTACGTCATCATCGGCTGGGTCGTGTTGCTCGCCGCGGTGTCGATCTGGTTGGGCCGCACGCGACCGCACTTGCTCGGTGCGGCGGGTGCGGTGCTGGCCACCGGAGAGGCTGACAACGAGGGTTCGCTGGTCGACAGCCCGCAGGCGGGAGACACCGCCTGATGCGTTATGTCATCGGCGTAGACGTCGGCTCGCAAAGCATCAAGGCGGTGCTTGTCGACGGCGAGGGCTCGGTGACGGCGACTGCGGCGGTACCCCTCGCCATGCGACACCCGCACAGCGGCTGGGCTGAGCAGACACCTGCCGATTGGGTGGAGCAACTGACGGCCGCGATCCGCGAGGTGGCGCAGCAGGCCGACGGGGACATCGACGCACTCGGCCTGGCCAGCCAGGTCGACGGGGTCGTTCCGGTCGACGCCGACCTGCGGCCGCTGCACGACGCCCTGATCTGGCTCGACCGCCGAGCGGTGCCGCAGACGAACGCCTTTGTCGCGACCATGGGTGACGACGAGCTCTTCGCTCGCACGGGCCTGAACGCCGACGCCTCGCACGGCGCCCCCAAGATGATGTGGCTGCGCGAGCATCAGCCGGAGGCATGGGGGCGTACCCGCTGGCTGTTGCCGGTGGGCGGCTATCTGGTGGCATGGCTGACCGGGGAGTGCGTGCAGGACCCTGCGAACGCCTCCTCCACGATGCTGTACGACCTCGGCCTGGGCGACTACTCCGATCATCTGTGTGCCGCCGCCGACATTGATCGCGCGCTGTTGCCCCGAGTCACCCCCGCGACCCAGGTCGCCGGAAACCTCACAGCGGAAGCGGCGGACGCGCTCGGGCTGGGCACCGGCTGTCGGGTCGTGGTCGGCACCGGCGATGAGCACGCGGCGTCGCTGGCTGCCGGTGTCACTGGTCCCGGCATCGTCGCCGACGTGACGGGCACCGCTGAGCCGGTCACCAGCGCGTCGACCCAAGCGCAGCTCGATGAAACCAGGCTGGTCGAGACGCATGCGCACGCCATCGACGGAGTCTTCTTGATCGAGAACCCGGGCTTCGTCTCCGGAGGAAGCACGCTCTGGCTTGCCGACCTGCTGAAACGCCCGCAGGGTGATGTCTTCGAGCGTGCTGCCGAGGCGCCAGCGGGCAGCGACGGTGTGATCTTTGTGCCCGCGCTCACCGGAGCGATGACTCCGCGGTGGAACGCCGAGATGCGGGGTTGCTTCTCGGGCCTGTCGATGAATCACGGCCAGGCACACTTGGCGCGCGCGGTGCTCGAGGGATGCGCCTTCGCGCTGCGCGACGTCGTCGATCGTCTCGACGCGATGGGCCTGGCCGGCGATGAAGTCAGAATCGTGGGCGGGGGCGGCCGCAGCGACTTGTGGAACCAGATCAAGGCCGACGTGCTCGGACGCCCCGTGCGGCGGGTGCTTTCGAAGGAGGGGTGCGCGCTCGGTGCCGCAATGCTCGCCGGTGTCGCGGCCGGGTTCTTCGACGACGTCAACGACGCCGTCGGGCAGACGATCGAGTTGGCCGACGAGCAGATCGCCCCTGACGCGGACCGGGTGGCGGCCTACGAGGAGTCCTACCGGGCTTACCGACGGCTCTTCGACGCGGTGGAAAGCGCGGGAGCGCGATGAGTCTCGCTCATGCAGCCGGGCTCGCCACTCTGGCCGACATCGGCCGGCTCGCGGACGCACGCGGTGTCCAGTTTCCCTTGGCAGCGCTGGTCGTGGCGGCCGACGCGCTGGGTGACGTGCCCGGCATCGCGGAGCAGCTGGCGGTCATCCCCGATGCCGACATCGTCGTGCTCAGCGATCGGATCGACTACGCAGGCGCCACCGACTGCTCGCTCAAACGCCACGTTGCACAAAGCCTCTCGGGGTTGGGCCGACGAGTAAGGCCCGTGCTGGTCGGGGGCACCGAGGGTCGGGTACACGCCGACGAGGCGACCCTGCGCGAAGCGGTCGAGGCCTGCGCCGGTGCCGCCATCGTGGTGACCGTCGGATCGGGCACGATGGCCGACATCGGCAAGTTCGTCGCTCTACGCCGCGACCTGCCGCACATCATCGTGCAGTCCGCCGCAAGCGTGAACGGCTTCGCCGACGACCAGAGCGTTCTGCTCGTCGACGGCGCCAAGCGCACGACCCCCACCCGTTGGCCCGACGCCCTCGTGATCGACCTTGACGTCCTTGCCGCCGCCCCGATAGCACTCAACCGGGCGGGGGTGGGCGATCTGACGTCGATGTTCTCCGCGCCCGCTGACTGGCTGCTCGCCTCGTCGATAGGCATTGGCCCGCCGTACGACGGTGAACTCGTCTCGCTGGTCCGCCCCCACGGCGCCAGGCTGCTGGAAGTGGCCGGCCGACTCGACAGCCGCAACCCCGACGACCTGGAGTTCCTCGCCCGGATGCTCTCCATCAGCGGCTTCACAATGGGCCTGGCCGCGGCGACTGCTCCCTCGTCGGGGCTGGAGCACGTCATCAGTCACTTGTTGGAGATGCGGGCGTCGGTCGAAGGTGCCGCCCCAGCACTCCACGGCGAGCAGGTCGGCATCGGCGTGCTTGTCGCGACGGCCGTGTGGCGGCGGCTACGGGCCGCTGTCGGCGACACCCTTCCGGAGTTCAGCGTCCCCGACCCGGCGCAGCGCGAGTCCGAACTGGTCGCGGCGTTCGAGGTGCTTGGCCAGCGCACCGCACGCGAGTGTTGGTCCGCCTACGCGAAGAAGCAATCGGCGTTGTTCGGTCGGCCCGAGACACTCCGGTCACTGCGCGCAGAGTGGTCCTCGATGCAGCCGACACTCGACACTCTGCTCACGCCACTCGAAGACCTGGTGTCTGCGTTGCGGGCGGCCGGGGCGACGGTGAGATTCTCTGAGCTGGCGAGCGGGTTCGACGACGACACCGTCCGCTGGGCGGTGACCCACGGGCACCACATGCGCGACCGCTTCGTGGTCTCCGACCTGGCAGAGCTGCTCGACCTCTGGGATGACGATTTCGTGTCGTCCGTCTTGGAAGACCTCAGGGCGCTGGGGGCAGGTGTATGACGACGGCCAGCTCGGGCCCGTTGCCGCGTTTCGACGGCTACGTATTCGACCTCGACGGAACCGTCTACCTCGATGACGAGGCATTGCCCGGAGCGGTCGAGGTGATCGGCCGCCTCCGGGCCGAGGGGGCGCACGTGGTCTTCGCGACCAACAAGCCGCTGGAGAAGGCCGCCGACTACGCCGCCAAGCTCACCCGGCTCGGGATCCCCGCTCACGAAAGTGACGTCGTCACCGCGCTCGACTCGCTGGTTCTCTACCTGGCCGACACACACTCCGGAGAAACGCTCCTGCTGGTGGCCGAGCCCCTCGTGGGCGAGGCGCTCACAGCGGCGGGGTTCGCGATCACCGACGACCCCTTGGCCGCCGACGTGGTCGTCGTCTCGTTCGACCGCACCTTCGACTACGCCAAGTTGCTAGCCGCCTACCAGGCCGTCAAGGCGGGCTCCGTGATCGTCGCGACGAACCCAGACCCCTATTGCCCGACGGCCGACGGGGGCTTGCCAGACTGCGCGGCGATGCTGGCGGCGATCGAGTCCTGCACCGAGGCGAGGGCGGAGGCGGTCGTGGGCAAGCCGAGTGAGCATATGTCGCGAGCGCTGCTCCAGCGGCTGCACGTGGACGCCGCGCATACAGCGATCATCGGTGATCGGCTGGCCACCGACGTCGGAATGGGCCTGGCCGCGGGCATGACTGGAGTGCTCATGCTGACCGGAGCCACCATACCCACCGACCTCGAGACGTCCGACATTCAGCCTCACTACGTGCTCACCTCGATGCACGACTTCTTCCCACCGTCCACCAACGAAGGAACACCCCTATGATCGAGTTCATTTTCATGCTGACCATGGACGACCGGACGATCGACGGTGCCCTCGAAGTGCTCCACTCCTCCGCCGACACCGGTCTCCATTACGTGGGGTTCAAGGACATCGGCACTGATCCGGAGCACCAGCGCGAGATCACCGCACAGGCCCACCGACTCGGCATGGATGTGATGCTCGAGGTGGTCTCGACGTCCGCCGAGGCGGAGGCGGTCTCGGTCCGCTCGGCCCGCGAAGCCGGGGTCGACTGGGTGCTCGGTGGCACGAATCCCGAAGCGGGCGTGGCGATCCTTGCCGGCACCGATATCCGCTATTGCCCCTTCCCGGGCACTGTCACCGGCCATCCGAGCGTGTTGAGCGGTCAGATCGACGAGATTGCCGCGTCGACAACGAGAGTCTGCGGCATGGCCGGTGTGCATGGCGTCGACCTGCTCACCTACAGGCATGCGGATGCAGACCCGGAGGTGCTCACACGCGCGGTTGCCGAGGCCTGCGACGGTCCGGTCATCGCGGCGGGCGCGGTCGTGACGCGGCAGCAAGTCGATCTGCTCGCTCGGGCCGGTGCGTGGGGATTCACTATCGGCAGCGCCATCTTCGCGGGACAGCTCGACGGCGCACCAAGCGTCGTGGCCCAGATCGAGACCGTCTTGAGCTGGCTCAAGGAACACTGAGAACCGGAGCCAGCCGAGCACGCGCCGTCGCCCGTGGCTGGTGAGACACTAAGGCCGCCCGTCGCCGTTTCCGGCGGGACCTGCAAAGTGACAGGGAGGAGTCCATGGCCCGCCCGAGCCTGGTGGAGTTGGTTCGCACCGGACTACTCCATGACCTTGCCGAGGGCGCGCTCCTGCTGGGTGAGAAGCTGCCCAACGAGGACGCGCTGGCGGAGCGGTTCGACGTCTCGCGGGCCACTATCCGCGAGGCGGTTCGCGGCCTCATCGACGGCGGCTACCTCAACCGGGTGCACGGATCAGGCACCTACGTCACGGGTATCCCGCGGCGTGAGCACGCCCTTGAGACCAGCCTGAGCTACACCAAGATGATCGCGGCAGCCGGTGCGGAGCCGGGCCTGAAGGTATTGGACGCGCGGGTCTGCGAGCCCGAGGAGGCGGTCGCTGAGCGGCTCGCGCTACCAGCAGGCGCCGAAGTTCTTCGCGTCGAACGTGTTCGCACTGCTGACGGTCGGGCGGTCGTCTACTCGATCGACCACATTCCGAACGAACTGGTCGACGGCATCGACGCTGACCGGCTGGAGCCGTCGCTGCACACCGTGCTTGCAAGCCACGGCCACGAGGTACGCAGGGCCACCGCGCGATTGGTGCCGGTGGTGGCGAGCGCACGGCTGGCGAAGATGCTCGGGGTGCCGCGGAGCACTCCGCTACAGCACTTCGACCAGACCGACTACGACGGATCGGGACGGGCCGTCATGGTCTCGTGGGAGTGGCACACCTCCGACCTCTTCGAGCTCCGCGTCAACCGCCGGGCCTGACGACGCCGCGATGACTCAGATCCGGCACGGTGCCAACGAAAGCCGGAAGCCTACTGTTCGACGCCGACGAGATCACGTTGAGCGAAAGTTGACGACGTCCTCGGCTGCGGACGCACCTAGACCTCCGAACCAGGCAGGTCCAGGTGACGGACGGCCATGGCGCCCGCGTCGATCAACCCCAGCAGCGACAGAACGGGTGCCCAGCCGGGTCCGCGTATACCTGGAAGCCTTCGTCCGCCGTCAGATCGTCGGCAGCCTTGAGCAGCGTGGCGCCTAGCCCCACGGCCTCCTCGTGGGCGGCCGCGACGTCCTCGACATACAGGTCGAGATGGATCTGCTGCGGCGCCCCGTCCGGCCACTCCGGCTGACAAAGCCAGGATGACCTCGCAGCCGGGCTGGGCGGCGGTCAGTGAACGTCCCCAACCTGCGGTGGCGCTGACCCACCCCGGTGTCGCCCTTTACGCCACCTCCATCGACGCGAGCTGCACAAGAGGTCAACCGTCAGCCGGCATCGCCGCGCCCGCGTCACCGCTGGTGGATGAGGGTCTCGGTGGCGTCGTCCCAGCGCCACTCCACGTCGTGTCCGCGTAGGTGAACACCACCGATCCACCGATCAATGCCGTTGAGCGCGACGTGGTCGGCCTTCCCATTCAGCACCCGCCTACCTGAGTCGCTCAGCCGTACGACAGTGGACCGATCGACGCGACTCGCGACGGGCTCCACGACGAGCGGCGGGTGCTCTCCTTTCGCCAGTTGGTCCATCATCGCGAAGCACCAGGTGTCACCGAGATAGGGACGCGCCTCCCGGGCCGTCGCGCGGATGAACGCCGTGCCGGCGTCCTGGGAGCCCTCGGCCACCGAGGCCAGGATCCGGCGTTCGGTCAGTGAGAGGCCGTCCCGCGTCGATGGGTATTCCCGTGCCAGCCGGTCGAAGGCTTCGCCTACGAACCGCAGCTCGCCGGAGCGCGCGGCAGCGATAGTGACCAGGCCGGCCGGCGACGCTGCCGTGAAGGCAGCCCAGGCGCGGGTGGCCAGGTCCAGCGCATCCGGTGTCAGTCGGGCGCACGCGTTGGTCGTCGGAAGCGCACGCAGCTGTGCAGCCGACAACTCGCCAAGGCCGCCGAATCGGGCGATGCCCGGATGTTCACCGATGCAGATCAAGGTAACGCGATCAGCAGGCACATCGAGCTCACGAAGGCGGTCGAGGACCTGGATGATCTGGAGCTGGTCGTACAAGTCCGCCTCGAACCAGAGCACGAACTCGCCGTCGCTGTTGGCCGCGAGGGTGCGATCGCGCTCGAGGAACATGCGCGCTCCCTCAGCGCGGTCGTCCACCGCCGCTGACACGAGGAAATCCGCGCGGATGCGACGCAGCTCTTCGGGGCCCACAGCCGGCACCGGTCCTTCGTGCAGGACGTCTCGCCAGTAGAGGATTCGCTGCGCGAGTCCTGTCCCCGGGAGATCAGTGGCGTCGCCGTTGCTCACGTGCAGGGCCGCCGCCATCGGGTTCCCGTCGTCTGCGGCCGGGCTCTGCTGGCTCAGCAGGAGGCTGGCGCGAGCCGCGGCGTAGGACTCGCCCGTCTTCGTCATCCGTTCGCGGACACGTCGTTTGAAGTTGGCCTGCTTGGTCATGACGATCTCCCGCGTGCCAGCTGCGGATCCCCCAGCGACCGATGCAGTGACCCGCGATCGACGACGAACCTCGGCCGAGAGGTGAGCCTCTCTTTGCCTCCGTGTGTGACCCGGCTGGGGCGGATCGACGAGGTTGGGCGCGACCGGACGCCGCCACCACGGTACCCCCGCAGCCAGGCTCCTTGGCCGGTTCGTTGCTGCTGCCCATACTTGGCATGCGTAAGCCGCTGCTGCGCACCCACGATGAGGGAGTTGCATGACAACACTGACCCGGCCGGAGCTGGATGGCAGTTTCGGGATGGTGGCCAGCACTCACTGGCTCGCTTCCGCGTCGGGTATGAGCGTGCTGGAGCGCGGGGGCAACGCCATCGACGCAGCGGTGACAGCTGGTTTCGTCATGCAGGTGGTCGAGCCGCATCTCAACGGGCCGGCCGGGGACTTGTCGGCGTTGGTGTGGAGCGTCCAGGACCACGGTCCGAGCGTGATCTGCGGTCAGGGAGTCTCGCCCGCCGCGGCGTCGATCCAGCACTTCGACAGCCTCGGACTCAACCTCGTGCCCGGTAGCGGGCCACTCGCCGCGACGGTACCCGGCTCTTTCGGAGCATGGACGACGATGCTGGAGCGCTGGGGAAGCTGGGAGCTCGCCGATGTGCTGGCCTACGCGCTGCACTATGCCGAGGCCGGATTTCCCATGTTGCCTGCGGCGAGCGCGACGATCAGTGCTGTCAAGGATCTGTTCAGCCAGCACTGGGGACCTTCGGCTCAGGTCTGGCTCGATGGTGACGCAGCCCCGTTGCCCGGTGCGTGGTGGACGCTCCCGACGACCGCGCGCACCTACCGCCGCCTCATCGATGAGGCGGCGGTAGGCCAATCCAGGGAGCAACGGATCGCTGCGGCGCGTCGGGCGTTCTACTGCGGATTCGTCGCGGAGGCTGTCGACCGCTTCAGCCGTACAGCGTGGCGCGACCCCTCGGGACACGACCACGCCGGATTGCTCACTGGCGAGGACCTCGCCGATTGGCAACCCGACATCGAGGCGCCTGTTATTGCCGAGTTCGCTGGTCGCTACCAGGTACTCAAGACTGGGCCTTGGGGGCAGGGACCAGTGCTGGCCCAGCAGTTGAGGCTCTTGGAGGTCGTCGGCTTGCTGGACACGAACGTCCGCTCAGCCGACTGGATACATTTGGTCACGGAGTCGGCAAAGCTGGCCTTCGCCGACCGGGAGGCATGGTACGGCGACCCCGTCGACGCGGATGTACCCCTCGCATCGCTCCTGTCCAGAGGCTATGCCGTGGAGCGGGCACGCCTGATCGGCGACCAGGCAAGCCTCGAGCTGCGTCCCGGCTCGCCAGACCACCGGACACCGGTATTAGCAGACCTGCCCGAGCCAGTGTTTGACGAATCTCCTGACCCCACCAGTGGCGAACCCACCATCGATGGTCTCGGTCGCAGTCGCGGCGACACATGCCATGTGGATGTTGTCGACCATTGGGGCAACCTCGTCTCGGTGACGCCTAGTGGTGGCTGGCTCCAGAGCTCACCGGTGATCCCCGAACTCGGCTTCCCCCTCGGTACGAGAGCGCAGATGTTCTACCTGCAGCCGGGACTCCCTAACTCCTTACGACCCCGGGTTCGACCGCGGACCACCCTGACGCCGACCATCGCGTTGCGTGACGCGGAACCGTGGTTGGCCTTCGGCACGCCCGGCGGTGATCAGCAAGACCAGTGGCAGACGGCTTTCTTCGTTGACCTCGTGCAGGCGGACCTTCGCGGGTCGCTGAACCTGCAGGCCAGCATCGACGCAACCATGTTTCACACCACGCATTTCCCGTCGTCGTTCTACCCACGAGACGCGCACCCCGGCGAGCTGTTCGTCGAAGACCGGTTGTCGCCGGCAGTGATCGACGACCTGGGCAAGCGAGGTCATCAGGTCGTCCGGGCGGGGGGCTGGACGCTTGGCCGCCTCAGCGTCGTGGCCCGGGAGGGGAAGCGGCTGCGATCCGCGGCGAACGCCCGCGGGGCACAGGGCTACGCCATGGGCCGCTGAACAGCCCAGGTGCAGCAGCGGCCTCTTGTGCCGTCCCTGTCCCCCTCAGGTCGCCGACGCTTCCGCTTCGATGCAGCAGATCCTGCCTCCGCTGCGGACGCAGGATCACGTCGCCGGTCATCGCCGTCGGCGGCTTAGCGGGCACTCCAGCCGCCGTCGACCGTGATCGCCGACCCGGTGATGAACGATGCGGCCGGACCACACAGGAACGCCACCACGTCCGCGACCTCGGCCGGCTCCACCAGCCTCTTGATCGCGGTCTCGGTGAGCATCACCTTCTCAAGAACGTCGTCCTGCGAGATGTCGTGCATCCTGGCCTGATCGGCGATCTGACCCTCGACCAGCGGCGTGCGGACAAACGCCGGACACACCGTGTTGGACGTGACCCCATGGGCAGCACCTTCCAGAGCGGTGACCTTGGACAGGCCCTCGAGCCCGTGCTTGGCGGCGACGTAGGCCGACTTGTACGGCGAGGCTCGCAGGCCATGGACCGAGGAAATGTTCACGACCCGCCCGAAGCCCTTGGCGTACATCCCGGGAAGCGCCGCGCGGATGAGCAGGAACGGCGCCTCCAGCATGAGCCGCACGATGGTCGAGAAGCGGTCCGGCGGGAACTCATCGATGGCCGCAACGTGCTGGACTCCGGCGTTGTTGACCAGCACGTCGACGTCGAGCGACACCTCTGCTAGCTCCGAGGTGTCGGCGAGGTCGACCTGCCAGGCCTCACCACCCACCTCCTCGGCAACCGACTGGGCCCGCTCGCCGTCGAGGTCGGCCACCGTAACGTGGGCGCCGGCCAAGGCCAGCCGGCGCGAGCACGCCGCGCCGATGCCGCTCGCGCCGCCCGTGATCAGCGCTCGCCGCCCGGACAGATCCGCTTCCGCCACCGTGAGTCTCCCTCCGAGCGACCACGCCGCAACCTACGAGAGGCTCACGATAGCCGTCGACGTACATCCGACGACGAGCACTGGGTGACCCGATTGCGCAACTCGGGTACGGCTGGGAGAGTGTCGGAAGGCTCAGGATCGGGTCTTTCAACGTCGATCCGCCCACGGAAGACCGCACGTCGTCGGAGCCGGGGGTGAACTCGAAGAGGCGGCAATGAGGGAGATACGGGCATGGCAGATGTGGAAGTAGCCGGACCGATCAGCGAACGCTTCGACGAGGTGTTGACAGACGACGCCCTGCAGTTCCTCGCCACATTGCACCGCAACTTCGACGCACGCCGCCTTGAGCTGCTCGACCTTCGCCAACGCCGCTACACCGACTTGGCGAGCGGCGGAAAGCTCGACTTCCTCTCTGAGACCAAGCAGATCCGCGACGACGACACCTGGCGGGTCGCCGAGCCCGCCCCCGGCCTGATCGACAGGCGGGCCGAGATCACCGGCCCCACCGACGCGAAAATGACGATCAATGCGCTCAACTCGGGCGCAAAGGTCTGGCTGGCCGACCACGAAGACGCCAACACGCCTCTGTGGGAGAACATGGTCCAAGGCCAGCTCAACCTCCGCGACGCGATCGAACGCAAGATCGACTTCACCTCGCCACAAGGCAAGACTTACGTCCTCGCCGACCAGCTCGCGACGATCGTCGTACGACCGCGCGGCTGGCATCTGCCGGAGAAGCATGTGCTGGTCGACAACGAACGCATGTCCGGCAGTCTCTTCGACTTCGGTCTCTACTTCTTCCATTGCGCTCGGCTGCTGCTCGAGCGCGGTACCGGCCCGTACTTCTACCTCCCGAAGATGGAGAGCCACCTCGAGGCGCGGCTGTGGAACGAGGTGTTCGTCGACGCTCAGGATCGTCTCTCGATTCCGCAGGGCACGATCCGTGCCACCGTGTTGATCGAGACCTATCCCGCGGCGTTCGAGATGGAAGAGATCCTCTACGAGCTGCGCGACCATTCCGCGGGTCTGAACGCCGGCCGCTGGGACTACATGTTCAGTGCCATCAAGAGCTTCCGCACCCGCGGCCGGGACTTCCTCCTCCCGGACCGGAACTCGGTGACCATGACCGTGCCGTTCATGCGCGCCTACACCGAGCTGCTCGTGCACACCTGTCACAAGCGCGGCGCCCATGCCATTGGCGGTATGGCGGCCTTCATCCCCAGCAAGGACAGCGAGGTCAACGAGCAGGCCTTCGCCAAGGTGCGCGATGACAAGACCCGTGAGGCGGGAGACGGCTTCGACGGGTCCTGGGTCGCCCACCCGGGAATGGTCGGTGTCTGCACGGAGGTCTTCGACTCGGTCCTGGGCGAGAGGCCGAACCAGATCGACAAACTGCGCGACGACGTCCACGTGACGGCCACCGAGCTGCTGGATGTGGCGTCGACTCCCGGCGAGGTCACGGAGCTCGGACTTCGCAGCAATATCAGCGTCGGGATCCAGTATCTCGAGGCCTGGCTTCGCGGCTCGGGAGCCGTCGGCATCAACAACCTCATGGAGGACGCCGCCACCGCGGAGATCTCCCGCTCCCAGGTCTGGCAGTGGCTGCACAACTCGGTCCAGCTCTCAGACGGCCAGACCGTCACCCGCGACCTGGTGGAGCGGTTGATCGACGAGGAGGTCGAGCAGATCAGACAAGCGGCAGGCGACGAAGCGTTCGGAGAGGGCCGCTGGGACGATGCCCGCTCACTGTTCACGGAGATGGCGCTGGCGGACGACTTCGCCGACTTCCTCACCCTGCCGGCGTACGAGCGGATGCCCTGACCGAGTGGAGGCACTCATGGACCTGGAAGAGCTCGCTGCGCGGTTACGCTCAGAGATCGGTGCTGACGCGGTCCTCACCGATCGCCAGCAGCGACGCACCTACGAGTGCGACGGCCTTGCCCACTACAAGGTGATGCCGGCGATCGTCGTGCTCCCCCGCACCACCGAGCACGTCGTGGCGGTGGTGCGCGCCTGTATCGACGCCGATGTGCCGTACGTCGCACGCGGCTCAGGTACGGGCCTCTCCGGCGGCGCGCTCCCGCATGCCGACGGTGTGCTGGTCGTCACGTCTCAGATGCGGGCGATCAAGGAGATCGACGCTCCCAACCAGTTGGCTGTCGTCGAGCCCGGCGCCATCAACCTGCAGGTTACCCGGGCCGCCACCCCACTGGGCTACTACTACGCGCCGGACCCGTCCAGCCAGCAGATCTGCTCCATCGGCGGGAACGTCGCGGAGAACTCAGGCGGCGCCCACTGCCTGAAGTACGGGTTCACGACCAACCATGTCTGGGGAGTCGAGCTCGTCGCACCCGACGCGGAGGTGATTCGGCTCGGCGGCAAGGCGCCTGACCCGCCTGGATACGACCTGCTCGGGGCGTTCGTCGGATCCGAGGGAACCCTCGGCATCGCGACCGAGGTCACGGCCCGACTGATGCGCACACCCGAGGCCGTGCGTACCCTCCTCGCCGCCTTCAAGTCGACCGACGAGGCGGGCGGGGCCGTATCGGCCATCATCGGCGCCGGGGTGATCCCCGCCGCGATCGAGATGATGGATGCACTGGCGATCGAGGCGGCCGAGGCGGCCGTCCACTGCAACTACCCGCGCGGTGCCGGCGCGGTGCTCATCGTCGAGCTCGACGGGCCAGGGGTCGAGGTGGAGGCACAGTTCGCCCAAGTGGAGGCGCACTGCCAGGACAACTCGGCCTTCGAGATCCGCATCGCCGCCGACGACGCTGAACGGGCGCTGTTCTGGAAGGGCCGCAAGTCAGCCTTCGCCGCTGTCGGGCGGATCAGCCCCGACTACATCGTCCAGGACGGCGTGATCCCGAGGACCGCACTGCCCGACGTCCTGCGTCGCATCGCGGAGCTCTCCGGCTCAAGCGGCGTACGCGTGGCCAACGTCTTCCATGCCGGCGACGGCAACCTGCACCCACTCGTGCTCTTCGACGCATCGGTACCCGGGCAGGCCGAGGACGCCGAGGAGGTCTCCGCGGCGATCCTCGACCTGTGCATCGAGTACGGCGGATCCATCACCGGCGAGCACGGCGTCGGCATGGACAAGGCCAAATACATGTCGCGCATGTTCACCGACGACGACCTCGACACCATGCAGCTGTTGCGGTGCGCCTTTGACCCGTCCAACCTGTCCAACCCGGGAAAGATCTTCCCCACACCTCGCCTCTGCGGTGAGGTTCCAGGCAGACACAAGGGCGCCCATCCCCTGCAGAAGTCCGGACTCGCGGAGGTGTTCTGACGATGGCGTCCGACGCGACCTTGGACGGGCTGCGCAAGGTTTGTGACGATCGGGCCCGACCGGCCGATGACACCGACACAGTCCTCGGCGTACCGGCGAGGTACGTCGTCGCCCCGACTTCGACGGAAGAGGCCGCCGAAGTACTCCGACTCGCCAGCCAGCACGGCCTGCGGATCGTCGCCCGCGGTGCCGGGACCAAGCTCGACTGGGGCACGCCCCTCGCCAACGTCGACCTCATCCTGGACACCAGCCTGATCAGCGGCGTCGTCGAGCATGCGGCGGGCGACTTGGTGGTCGTAGTGCGGGCGGGTACGACGGTCGAGACCCTGCAGTCCACCCTGGCCGAGGCAGGCCAGCAGCTCGCCCTCGACACTCCCGAGCCCGCTTCGACGATCGGAGGGACCGTCGCCAGCAACACCAGCGGTCCCCGCCGCCTGCTCTACGGGACGCTGCGCGACCTGGTGATCGGAATCACTTTTGTGCGCGCCGACGGCGTCGTCGCCAAAGCGGGCGGCAAGGTCGTGAAGAACGTGGCGGGCTACGACTTCGCCAAACTGCTTACCGGCAGCTACGGGACCCTGGGCTTGATCACCCAAGTCGCATTTCGGCTGCACCCGCTGCCTGCCGCACGCCGCGTCGTCACCACAGAGGTGACCGGTGCGGAGGAGGCAGGCCGGGTGGTGGCGGCGGTGTTCGGATCGCAGGTGGTGCCCACTGCCCTGGAGGTAGACCAACCGGCCGACGGGCCGCTGACCGTGGCCGTCGTGCTTGAGGGCACCGAGCAGGGGGTAGCAGGACGCGAAGCCACGACGGCGGAACTGCTCGCAGACGCGGCTGTCAGTGACCACGTACCTCCGTGGTTCGGGGCCTACCCGTTCGCCTCCGGGCAGACCGGCCTGAAGCTGACGACCGAGATCGCGGGTCTGCCGAGGCTGCTCACCGCCGTACGAGACGCGGCTGGCCGGCACGGGCTGCCCATCGCCACCCGCGGTTCCGCGGTCGGTGTGCTGTATGCCGCACTACCGGCGACGGCCGCACCGCAGACCGTCGCGGCTGTGGTGCAGGATCTGCGTGCAGCCGCCAACTCGTACTCCGGGAGCGTCGTCGTCCTCACGGCGCCCGCGGAAGTGCGCGACCGCGTCGACATGTGGGGTCCGGTGCCGGGGCTTGACCTGATGCGCCGGATCAAGGACCAGCTCGACCCCGAGCAGCGGCTGGCGCCGGGGCGTTTCGTGGGAGGAATCTAAATTGAGCGCTGGAGGAATCTGATGACGAGCAACCCGTCGCCGGTGGACGCCTCACACGGCACCCTGGGAGCCGGGGGGCCGCAGGATGTGCCCGCGCCCACCGGCACCCCGGCGTTTGACGACCACCACCCGCCGTCGGCCGAGCTCGCCGCGGACTGTGTGCACTGCGGCTTCTGCCTGCCGACCTGCCCGACCTACATGCTGTGGGGCGAGGAGATGGACAGCCCCCGCGGCCGGATCTACCTCATGCAGCAAGGCCTCGAGGGCGAGCCGATGTCGGACTCGATGGTTGGCCACTTCGACGCCTGCCTCGGCTGCATGGCCTGCGTCACCGCCTGCCCGTCGGGCGTCCAGTACGACAACCTGATCGAGGCCACTCGGGCACAGGTCGAGCGGCGACACCAGCGCCCGGCCGACGACCGGCTGCTGCGAGCCGCCATCTTCGCCCTCTTCCCGTATCCACGGCGGCTGCGGCTGCTGCGTGGTCCGCTCAAGGCCTACCAGCGCAGCGGCCTGCAGCGGCTGGTTCAGCGCAGCGGGTTGCTGGAACGGCTGGCGCCGCCGCTGGCGGCGATGGAGGCCCTTGCGCCCCCGATGGGCAAGTCCGAGAGGCTGCCGGAGCGCGTGCCGGCTGTCGGTCAGCGCCGTGCGGTGGTCGGCCTGCTCACGGGCTGCGTCCAAGGTGAGTTCTTCCCCGAGGTCAACGCGGCCACCGCCCGCGTACTCGCCGCCGAGGGATGCGACGTCGTGATCCCCAACAACCAAGGCTGCTGCGGCGCCCTGAGCGTACACAACGGCCGCGAGGCGGAGGCGATCGTTTTCGCCAAGCGCACGATCGACGTATTCGAGGCGGCAGACGTCGAGACGGTCGTGGTCAACGCCGCCGGCTGTGGCTCCTCGATGAAGGAGTATGCCGAGCTTCTCTGCGACGACCCGGCGTACGCCGAACGCGCGTCACGGTTCGCGTCGTCGGTGCGCGACATCTCAGAGCTGCTCGACAGCCTGGGACCCGTCGCCCCAAGACACCCGTTTCCGGTCACCGTCGCCTACCACGACGCATGCCACCTCGCACATGCGCAGGGCGTCCGGGCTCAGCCCCGGGCGTTGCTCGCGGCCATCCCAGAGTTGGAAGTGCGCGAGATCGCCGATCCGGAGATCTGCTGCGGCTCGGCGGGTGTCTACAACCTGCTCAACCCCGAGCCCGCGCGGGAGCTCGGTGACCGCAAGGCGCGCAACGTCCTCGCTACCGGAGCAGACCTGCTCGTCACCGCAAACCCCGGCTGCCTGATGCAGGTAGCCGCCTCGGCCCGACGCCTCGGCGAGTCCATCGCCTTGGCACACACGGTCCAGGTTCTCGACGCCTCGATCCGCGGTCTGCAGCCCGACACGTTCGAAGCGGCCCGTCGCCAACCCAACCCTTCAATCACGAGGTGACAGCATGTACCAGCAGATACTCGATCCCGTCGGCGGTTCGTACGCTCTTACCTCGATCTTCGCCGTGCTACCGATCCTCACGCTGTTCGTTTTGCTCGGCGTGCTCCAGGTGCGGGCCTGGGTCGCTGCCCTGATCGCCCTCGCGGTCGCGGTCGTCATCGCCATTGCCGTGTACTCCATGCCGGTCGGACAAACGCTGCTGTCGGCGTCTGAGGGTGCAGTGTTTGGTTTCTTCCCGATCCTCTGGATCGTGATCAATGCGATCTGGATCTACAACCTCACTGTCGCAACGGGGCATTTCGACGTGCTGCGCCGCTCCTTCGCAGGGGTCAGCCCAGACATGCGCATTCAGGCGATCATCATCGCCTTCTGCTTCGGGGCGCTGCTCGAGGCGCTCGCCGGCTTCGGCACGCCAGTCGCCATCAGCGCCGTCATGCTCATCGCCCTCGGCTTCCAACCGCTCAAGGCCGCCACCGTGGCGCTGATCGCGAACACCGCGCCCGTCGCGTTCGGTGCGCTGGCAATCCCCATCGTGACCCTCGCCGACATCACGTCTGGAGTGAACAACGACCCTGGCCTGACCGTCGACACGCTCGGCTCGATGGTGGGCCGACAGACACCGATCCTTGCGTTCATCGTACCGCTGGTACTTGTCGCCGTCGTCGACGGCCGGCGCGGTCTTCGTCAGACGTGGCTGCCCGCGCTCGTGGCCGGCGGAGTGTTCGGAGTGGCGCAGTTCATCGCTTCCAACTACATCTCGGTGCTGCTCACTGACATCATCGCCTCGCTGCTGTCCCTTGCCGCGCTGGTGCTCCTGGTCCGGGTCTGGCAGCCGGTGGAGTCTCCGGATCTGCACGCGTCGGACGGCGCGCAGGCGGGCACCACCGCTGCTCGTGGTTCCGACAGCGCAGCCCCGCGCGCGTCCGAGCCAGGTGCGACAACCACCGCGGCGCGGGTAGGCGGAGATGCCGTCGCCGACTCCGGCGGTGATATCGCCCGCGCCTATGCGCCCTACATCATCATCATCGCCATCTTTTCGATCGCGAACATCACCAGCGTGAAAGCCGCCTTGGAGAAGGCACCCTGGTACTACGAGTTCCAGTGGCCGGGGCTCCACGTGACCAACTCGAGCGGGGACCCGCTGTCGTCGCTGTTGTTCAAGTTCAACTGGCTGGAGGCTGCCGGCACACTCCTGATCCTGGCCGGGATCTTGACAGTGCTGGTGCTGCAGATGTCACCGGCACGCGCCGTGAAGGCTTACATCGACACCTACATCCAGCTGCGCACCGCGATCGTCACCGTAATGGCAGTGCTCGCCCTTGCCTACGTCATGAACCAGTCGGGACAGACCACCACACTGGGCTTCTTCGTGGCCGGAGCCGGAGGCGTCTTCGTGATCTTCTCACCCGTGCTCGGCTGGCTGGGCGTCTCCGTGACTGGGTCGGATACCTCGTCCAACGCACTTTTTGGTGCTCTGCAGGTGCAGACCGCGGCCAAGGCGGGCCTCGACCCTGTGCTGCTTGCGGGGGCCAACTCGTCCGGTGGCGTGATGGGAAAGATGATCTCCCCCCAGAACCTGGCGATCGCGGCTGCGGCCGTGGGGATGGCCGGCCGCGAGGGCGAGCTGTTCCGCAAGGTGCTCGGCTGGAGCCTCATCCTGCTGGTTCTTATGTGCATCATCGTGTCGCTGCAAGCCACCCCTGTGCTGGACTGGATGGTGCCCGCACACTGACCGAGGCTGAGCTCCTGAGGAGAGGCGGCTGTGACGGGTGACAGCCACGACGACATGCGGTTAAACGTCGAGGTCACCGACGACCAGGTCAGCCAGTTCGCATCCCAGGGGTCCTCAGGCTCGACAGACAGACGAGTGAAGCGGAGGTGCTCGGGCTCCCACGCCTCCTATGACCGGCTCTGCGAGCCGGGGGCTGACGTCGCGGAGCGCGACCGGGTGGAGCTCGCCGGTGGCAGAGACAAGCCCGGAACACTCCCCAGATCCTCGCCCCGATCACTACGCACCCGAGCTGCTGGACACGACGGCATACCACAACGCTGAGACAGTGGCGCGTCGGCTCCTGGGTGACGACGCGCAACGGATGGGTATGCATGCGATCCGCTAGCCGCCCCGCGACGGAGCAGAGACTCCGCGGCACCAGGACGAGGCCTACTGGGATCCGGCGATGGACAACCGCGCCCTCAGCATCTGGATGCCCCTTCAGACCGCTACGCCCAACAAAGGCTGCATGCAGTTCGTGGGCGGATCACACCTGCTCGACGTGCAAGACCACCATCTCGTCGACCCGGACTCCGATGGCGTCGTGGTCAGCGACCTCGCCACCGTGGGGAAGCTGTGGCCTGTCCGCTGCTTTGCGGGTGGAGCGACGATCCATGCAAATCGCACCCTGCACGACGCCGGCCGGAACCTCACAGATGGGCCCCGCCGCGCCCTCATCATGGCGTCCGCTGCCCGCCGCAACCCCGTTCGGTCGCCCGGACGTTCCGATGGCAGCGCCCGGAGTGGTACGACTGACGGCTATCAACGCGGGATCCCCTCGGCGTGAGATCTCCGTTGGCCTTCTCCGGCGCATAGTCGACATCGCCGCCGCTTGCTCATGGTCGCAGACTGCTGCCGTGTCCGGGCACTACAGTGGACGCGAGGCAGAACCGTGGGAGGTGACGTGGCGTGTTCGATGTCGGGCTTCCCGAGTTCCTGGTCCTGCTCGTGCTGCTTCTCGTCGTCGTGGGAGTTGTGGCCTTTGTGATGCGGCGTGGGTCCAGCAAGTCGTAGCCCTCAGGTTCGCCCGGCTGGCCACCTGTCGACGTACGACGGGACCGGCAGGCCAGGTCGCAGATCATCGGCCGGGATCGGCGTTCCCCAAGCATGCTGAATGGGCACGACCCCCGCCCATGCCGGCCAGTCCAGGTCCTCTTCGGGGTCGTCGGGGCCGCCTTCGCTGATTTTCACCGAGCATTCGGTCAAGGGCATGGTCAGGAGCAGCGTGGCAGCCAGTTCCTTGCTGGTCGGCTGACGGGCCTCGGCCCACCGACCCGGCAGCAGATGCTCACTCAGCTGCTCCAGCGCCGCGAGCTTCTCTGCGCCCTCGAGCGCGGTGCAGCAGCCAAGAACCATGACGCTTCGGTAGTTCATGCTCGACTCGAACAGCGAACGCGCCAGGACCAGCCCGTCGACAAGCGTGACCGAGGCGCAGATCGGCACCGCGGTGGCAAGCTGGCGAAACAGCCGCGAGCCCGTGGAGCCGTGCAGCACCACGCTGTCTCCAGTGCGTGCATAGGCGACCGGCAGCGTGTAGGGCTGGTTCTCGTGCACGAGCGCAACATGCGCCACGAGCCCGGCGTCCAGCACCTCGTTCAGACGCGTCCGGTCCTCCACAGCGAGTTCCGGGAGGCGACGCAGGCGGGTGCGGTCAGTGGCACCGGGGGCAGGCAGGGGCACAGAAGTCACGACGACATGATCGCAGAGCCACTCACAGCTGTAGCCCGGGATGTTCAGCTCACGGCCCTTCCCATGATCGAGCGTCGCATGAGGGGTAGTTTCGGCCTATGACAACATCACCGAGCGAGCCCGTCGACAATCCGCAGCTGCCAGACGAGAGTCTGGATTCAGAGCCCGTCGCGCCCTCGTCGGGAGACGACTCTGCGGTCAACCCCTCCGGCGACGGGACCGACCAGGCGATGCACGACGACCGAAGTCATGACGCCGACTCCGACGTCGATGGCACCTCGCGCTAGAGCAACCTCTGCTGAGACCGACATGCCTGTCACCGGCGTGGGTACGGCGCTGCTATGACAAGCCCAGCAGATAAGCCGGTCATCGCACCGAAGCCCACCGACGACGAGCGGGCGCCACGGCAGAGCGAAGGTGCCGATCGCGGATATGACGACCGCCAGGAAGACGCCACTGCGGACGCCGAGCGCAGGCAGTTCGAGCAGAACGCCGAGCCAGCCGAGGGAGACCAGCCTCCTCCCGCGTGAGTGACGTGACCGGAGCCGAGCGGGTCGCCATGGCCTGGATGGGTACTGCACAGATATGCCGACGAACCCAGAACAGGCCAATGGCAGCGACCAGCTCTCGGACCAGCAGGCGCGATCGACGACAGCCAGGTCCCGGAGGACCTGCGGTCAGACGAGGATGAGCTCCTCGACGATGCCGAGAAGCAGCAGCCACCGAGCTGACTCGCGGGGCCCCTGAACCCAATCGTTCGGACGACTCCACCTCAGCCGCAAGTCACAGATGGGACGACTGCTCCATGGCGTCGCACAGGTGTCCGCCGAGGCGGTCGGACGGCATAGCTCCAGGGCGTGCCTCCCGGTTCGAGGCGTGGAGGGAGCCGGCGCCGCGGTGACTGGCGTGCCCATCACTGTGACGATCCACCTGGATGACGAGTTGGCCGGCAGATCCGCGTGAGTCGAGGGCCATCGCGACGCCGGTCGTTGCCGAGATGGCGAGCAGAGAGACTCCAGCCACGACGATAAGACGGTCTCTCTGCATACGGCTACCTCCCTGCCCATCCAAGCGTTCCTGCCCCGGACGAGACTCAGTATGCTCTCATCACCAGGTCGATGACAGGGCTCGGCGCAGCAGCCACGCGGCGCGGACGTCGGGCTGCACAACCTGGCGGCGCAAGAAGCGGCGAAAACCGGTCATCTTAACGGTCAGAACTGGCCGCCGACCGTCCCATTCAGGGGTAGTTGGAGGCCCCTTTCGACTCCCCTGAGTGATAGGTTCGGCACTTAAAGTAAAGACATTTACGGATTAAAAGGGATAAAACGGGCTAGTCGCGCAGAAAAAGTGGACCAAGAGGGGTCCATTCTGACTAGAAGACTGTCATGCTAGGCGAGGCGCTTTGGACCACCGGAGAGCTACCCCTCACTTAGCAAGGATCGCCCCTCATGCGTAAGCCCACCCTGCGTCGTTTCGCTACCTCCACTCTAGCTCTGGTCGCCACGGCCGCCCTCAGCCTCGGAGTCTCCACTGAAGCATGGGGCAAGACCGTCGCCTGGGACGCACACTCCACCACGGGCAAGACCGTCGCCTGGGACGCACACGCCACCACCACGGGCAAGACCGTCGCCTGGGACGCACACGCCACCACCACGGGCAAGACCGTCGCCTGGGACTAGAAGCACACCCTCGATCCTTGGGCCCATCACTGAACGCTGGGAACGCAACCACGGGGTAACGGTGTGTGGTTAGACTCCACTAACCCCCACAGGAACCTCGGTACCACGTGATCCGAACCATGCAAGGAGCAACGTCTCGCGGCCTTCGGCTCGCGAGCGCTGGCATGGTTGTGTGCGGAATCACCTACGCGACGCTGCTACTGATCACGCTCGACTCACACACGCCCAATCTGAGTGCCCCGACCGCCGTGGCGATTACGGCCCTGCTGGTGTACTTGCACTCCAAACCGCGACGCAGCGTGGCAAACAGCGGCAATGTCGAGAGCATCCACCTCGATGAGGTGCCCTTCGTACCCTTGCTGGTCCTGGTGGTGCCTTGGCAGGCGATGTGCGTCGTTGTCGTCGCGTCCTTGGCAGGCAGCGTGGCCGCTCGACGAAGCGTGCTGAAGACTGCATTCAACATCGGCCAGACGCTGACGGCCACTGCCGTCGGCATCAGCGTTGTTGCCCTGCTCGGCGTCCAACCGACGAGCACACCCACCGTGTGGGAGGCGCTTGCAGGGATGTTGGGCGCTCTGGCGCTCACCCTCACCACCACGCTCTGCGTCCGGACCATTGCGGCCTATGCCTCAGGGAAACCGTGGCTGAACGGGTTCAGCGACGTCCCGGAGCGGCTCATTCCGTGGACCGGCGCCGTCACGCTCGGCGGCATCGCAGCCATCTGCGTCGGCATCTACCCATTGTCGGCTGTCCTCGTGCTCATCGTCGTCGCCTTCGTTCATCGCGCGTATGCGGCCACGATCGTGGAGACCTACGCGCGTCGCCGCTCAGAGCAGGTCCAGGCCGCCATCGTCTCCCTGCGTACACGCACCGACCCGGAGGCCGTTCAGACCGACCTGCTGGTGACCGCTCGGGAGCTGCTAGGGGCTGGTCAGGCAGAAATCGTCCATGAAAGTGATGCCGACCCGAGCCGTTCCTTCAGTGCCCCGCTCGGAACTGGCCAACGGCTGCGCGTGGGCCAGCGCCGAGGCACCGACCAATGGGACGAGCGCGACCGCGACACGTTGGTGACGCTGGCCGGAGTTGCAGGCGACGTACTCCGCTCAGCGGAGCTGATCGCTCGCCTGCGCACGATCACGAACTCGCAGAGTGAAGGCGTCATCGCGCTCGACATGGAGGCCTCGATCACGTTTGCGAATCCGGCGGCGGTGCACATGCTCGGATGCAACAGTGACGCCGAGGTCCTGGGCAGTCCGCTCAAGGACAAGCTGATGCTCCGACACGGGCGCATCCCGATCGACTTCGCCAGCATGGTCGAAGGACAGTTCGTCGCCCAGGACGCTGACGCCACACTAGGGCCCAACGACGGTGACACGCTCGACATCGCCTACAGCATCACTCCACTGCGAGCCGAGGGAGCCCATGTGGGCGCCGTCCTCGTGCTGCGCGACGTCACCGAGCGCCGGGCGTTCCAGGACGAGCTGACCCGCCGTGCTCTGCACGACGAGCTCACGGGTCTGCCCAACAGGCGACTGCTCCTCGAGCGCCTGGATCACGCGCTGGCACGAACGAGCAGCACCGGCATCAACCATGGCCTGCTCTTCCTCGACCTGGACCGGTTCAAGCTGGTCAACGACTCGTATGGCCACCTCGTCGGTGACAAGCTCCTCATCCAGGTCGGCAACCGATTGCTCGGCGGACTCTCGCCGGGTGACTCGGTGGCGCGGATGTCCGGCGACGAGTTCATCGTGCTCGTGGAGGACGTCAGCGAGATGGAGACGGTGACCGATGTCGCCGAGCGACTGCTTCGGATCCTCCAGGAACCCTTCGAGGTCGACGGTCACTACATCTTCATGTCGGCGTCGATCGGGGTGGGGCTCACACAGTTCGACCAGGCGCGCGACGACGTACTCGCGGCCATCGATGCTGCCACGTATGCCGCGAAGGCCGCCGGGCGCAACTGTTACTGCGTGTCTACCGACGCGTCCGTCGACGAGGCACGCGCCCGCCTCGACCTCGAAGTCAGCCTGCGCCACGGGCTCGACGACGACGAGCTTGAGCTGCACTACCAGCCGATCGTGACCACCGACAACGGTGACGTCGTCGGCGTTGAGGCACTCGTGCGATGGCGCTCTCCGCAACGTGGCGTGCTGTGGCCAGGACAGTTCGTGCCCATCGCGGAGGAGACCGGCCTCATCGTGCCGATGGGCCGCTGGGTGCTCGAAGAGGCGTGCCGAGATGTCCAGGCATGGACGCTGCGTAACCCTGACCGTCCGCCTTTGACGGTCTCCGTCAACCTGTCGGCGCTCCAGTTCGCTCAGCACCGGCTTGCCGAGGATGTCGCCGAAACGCTACGCACGTCAGGGCTCCCGGCTTCCCAGCTGTGCCTCGAGATCACCGAAACCGTCTTGATGAACGACACGGCCGGCACTCAGGCCACGCTCGACGCCCTGCACGAGCTGGGGGTCTCGGTCGCCATCGACGACTTCGGCACCGGATACTCGTCGCTGTCCTACCTGAAGAAGTTCGCCATCGACGTGGTCAAGCTCGACCGGACCTTCATCGTCGGTCTGGTCACCGACCCGGTCGACGCGGAGATCGCCAGCGCCGTCATCCGGCTCTCCTCCGCGCTCAAGATCAACACCGTGGCCGAGGGTGTGGAGACCGAGAGTCAGCGCCAGATGCTCGTCGAACTGGGCTGCCCCCTGATCCAGGGCTACCTCACAGCGCGGCCTCTGACCGCAGCGGACTTCCTGGCCTTTTGGGACCGCGGCTACACCGATACCTCGCATCCGGCCTTCGAGCTGGCGCCGGACTATCCAGCCCACCAGGCCACCAGCTGACCGCTGCCACATCGACGCGCCTGCCTGGCCGGAGCCCAACTGACCTTCGTGGCCTGAGCTTGCCAATCAGCTGCGACGGGCCGCCAGGCGTGCCTTCAGGCTGTCACGCTTGTGCTCGAACCGCCTCGCCTGGCTGTCGAGCCCGTCGAGGAACTCCGACAGCTCGGTGCGCGCCTGCTCGCCAACGTCTGAGAGCCCCTCACGTTCGAACACCTTCCAGTAGCGGAGCACCGGCATCACGACATCGTCGCGATGCTGCCGCAGGTCGTAGATCCCGTCGATGGCCATCTCGACGGCCTTGCGCTGGAAGCCAGGGATGTCGGCGCCCGGCATCTCGAACGTCTTGACGACCTCGGTGATGGCCCGCATGGTCTGGTCGGGGTCCAGCTCGAGCGCGGCGTTGAGCAGGTTGCGATAGAAGATCATGTGCAGGTTCTCGTCTGCGGCGATGCGCGCCAGCAGCTGGTCGGCGATCGGATCGCCGGTGGCCCGGCCGGTGTTGCGGTGTGAAACCCGGGTCGCGAGTTCCTGGAACGATACATATGCAAGGGAGCGGAGGACGCTCTGGTCGTTGGCCGACCGGTAGCCCTTCGACATGTGCTCCATGCGCAGCTGCTCCAGCTGCACGGGATCGACGGCGCGGGTCACGGTCAGGTAGTCGCGCAGGGCGATGGCGTGCCGGCCCTCCTCCGCGGTCCAGCGGTGCACCCAGTCACCCCAGGCCTGCTCGCGTCCAAAGAGCACCGCGATCTCGTGGTGGTAGCTCGGCAGGTTGTCCTCTGTCAGCAGGTTGATGATGAGCGCCGAGCGAGCCACGTCGCTGAGCTTCGAGTCGGCCTCCATCCAGGCGTCCCCGCCGAGCGGACCGTCATAGGTCCGACCTTGGCTCCAGGGGACGTATTCGTGCGGAAACCATTGCTTCGCGACCGGAATATGGCGGTCGAGCTCTTTTTCGACCACCGGGTTGAGCTCGAGCAAGATTTCGGTCTGGGTCAGGCTGCGCTGTGCTGACAGGGTCATGACGTTAGTCTCCCAGGCTTACCTACGTTTGCGTAACCTACGCTACCGTAACCTGCGTCTCATCGGACGGCGAACACCCAGGAGCGTCACTGCAGACATGACCCGGCGCTGGTCCGCGGAGGTCAACGATGCGGGCCTACGGGCCCCGACCCCTGGTTCGGCGCTCACCAGTTCGGCAGGACCGAGGCGACCGCCCACAGCGCCAGGGTGGCGAGTACGACGTTGGCCGGGACGGTGAGCAGGCCCAAGATGGTAAAGCGCCGCCACGACGGTGAAAGCCTGTGTCTCGCCAGCACCCGCCGCCACAGCAGCGTCGCGAGCGAGCCGGGGTAGGTCAGGTTCGGGCCGATGTTGACGCCGATGAGAACCGCTAACACGGCTGCCGGTCCCACCGCGGCCGCTGGCGCCAGCAGGATCAGCAGCGCCGGAAGGTTGTTGACCACATTGGCCAGCACGGTGGCGATGCCGGCGAACACCAGCAACGCGACAAGGGTGTCCGTGTCCGGCGCGAGGTTGGTGATCCATCGACCGAGCCCGCTGTCGACAACGCCACGCACGACGACGGCCAGGGCGAAAACGAAGAGCAGGAACGGTACGTCGATGGCGCTGACCACGCCGCGCAGGCTCACCAGCCCGCGGCTGCTCGCGTGCGCACCCAGCACCAGGGCACCGGCGATCGCCACCCAGTAGGGCTCCACGCCGACGAACGAGCTGGCGACGAATCCGGCCAACGTGGCGATCAGGACCCCGATCGCGGCGTGCGGCGTCTCGATCGTGGCAGCCACCCGCGGCTCCTGCTGGTCGGGTCCGGTCGCTGCAGACTCGGCGAAGTCGTGGCGGAAGAACAGCCGCAACACGACGTACTCGATGACCAAGACCACGACGAAGGGTGCCGCCATCAGGGCCGCGAAGTGCACGAGGGTGAGCCCACTGGCGGCAATGGCCAGCAGATTGGTCAAGTTGGCCATGGGAAGGAGCAGGGACGCGGAGTTCGCCAGATGGCCCGTGGCGTAGACGTGGGCGCGGGCGGGCACCTTCATCCGCAGCGCGGTCGCGATGACGACAGGGGTCAACAGCACGACGGTTGCGTCGAGGCTGAGCACCGACGTGATGCCCGCGGACAGCACGAAGACGTGAAGGAGCAGGCGCGAGCCACTTGCTCCGCTCGTGCGTGACAGCCACTGCCCGGCGGCATCGAAGAGCCCTTCGACCGCGCACAGATGCGCCAACACGAGCACCGCCGCCAAAAACACGAGCACCGGCAGGAACCGGTCGAGCTCGCTGCGGATATCACCAACGCTCACCACACCGAAGACGAGCAGGATTGCCGCTGCCGGCACCGCGACCAGCGCCTCCGGCAGCCCATGAGGACGCGCGACCGCAGCGACCAGGACGACCGCCAGCAAGAAGAAGGACGCGATCTCCCCAGCCATGACGGGGAGAACCTACACCGCCCTCGGCGAACCGCAGACTGGCCCGGCGGTTGCGGGTCAGGGATTCATCAGCAGCCTAGTAACAGAGCGGGCGGGGGCCAGCAGCGGGAAGGTGGTCCTCGGTCCGGAATGAGCACGCTGGGTGCGCTCAGGTGTCGAGCTCCTCCAGGCCGCCGATCACCATCTCGAGCAGCTCGGCAAGCCGGACTCGGTCGGCCTTCGAGAGCGGGCTGAGCACGTCGGACTCCAGCATGTCGGACTCCCGGATCACGCAGCGAAACAGCTGCCATCCGTCGTCGGAGAGCCTGACCCGTACCCTGACCCGGTTCTCCGGGTCCGTCGTGCGCGTGATCAGCGACCGTTCGGCCATCCGGTCGAGCCGGTGCGTCATCGACGACGGTGCAACGTTCGCGGCGTCGGCGAGCACGCTCGGCGTGAGGCCGAGGTCGCCACCATCTCGGACCAGCTTGCTCATCACAGCCCATTCTCCGGCCGTCAGGTCCAGGTCCGCGAGCTGGCGGTCGTACCACTGGTCGAGCCGGCGGGACAGGCCGTGAACCGCGGTGATCACGCGCTGGACGGACTCGTTCGCGCCGGCCGCGACGAAGACCGCCACGTCTTGCTGGAGGCGCTCGGCCGTGGAGGGGGACTCAGCCGGTCCCGCACTTGCGCTCATAGAGACAGTGTGCCACCTCACATAGTTCGACTTCGAAGTCTTGTGGAATGAACGCTATAGTTTCTATGTTGAAGTATTAGATCGCCAACACTTCAGTACCGAAGCATGGCCGCGCAAGAAGGGAGCATCCGATGACAAAGACCCGCAGCAGGCTGATCACGGGCGCCGCCTTCGCCGGCAGCCTCGGGTGGGGAACAATCCTGCCCTTCCAGTACGCCTACGTCGTCGATGCGCGCGGATGGGGACCCATGGCTGGCGTCTTGACGGGCACCTTGTTCTGCCTGGGCGCCATCGTCGCTGCTCCTATGGCCGGTCGGCTGGCGGACCGCTACTCCGCGGCCGTCCTGGCCGTCGGCTTCGAGCTGGTGGCGGCAGTGTCCAGCCTCGCCTTGGGACTCGCGGCCGGCCCCATGCTCTTCCTCGCGGCCATGGCAGCCTTCGGTGCCGCCGTGACGGCGGCACAGCCGCCCACGCAGGTGCTCGTGCTGGAATGTGTGCCACCAGAGGAGCGCCGCGCCGTCTTCGCCTACCAGTTCACGGCGATGGCCTTGGGTATGGCGGTCGGATCCTTCGCTGCGGGCTGGGTGGTCGACCTGACGACACCAGCCGGCATGTGGTCCGCCTTCGCCGCGGCGGCAGTCGGGTTCTCGGTGTCGGCGGTCCTCGTCGCGCTGGCTGCCCGATCGGCCGACACGATCAGTGCCGGGCCAGTGGTCGAGGACCCGCTGACGAATGTGGGCGGCGGGCTGGCGACGTACCTCCACCTCGCGCGTAACCGGCAAGTCCGGCTGCTCGCCCTCGTGTCGATGGCGTTGGCCGCGGGTTTCTACGCCCAGTTCGAGACCGGGCTGCCGGCCTTCGCGCTCCAGTCGCTGTCGGTCGACGCGACGACGGTAGGGACGGCCGCGGCCGTCAACTGCGTGGTGATCGTCGGGCTGCAGTGGCTCATCGTGACATTGACCAAGCGCCACAGCGCAGCGGCGCTGCTCACCATCGTCGGGTCGATCTGGGCGCTCACCTGGCTCCTGCTGGAGGCATCGCTCTTCGTCGACCCGGCTCGTGCCGCCTCGATGTTCGTCGTCGCCTTCGCCATCTTTGCCGTGGGCGAGACGATGTATGCCCCGGTACTGAGCCCGCTGGCCGCAGCCGTGGCTCCACCTGGACTGGTCGGCACGACGCTGGGAGCCCTGGCGGCTCTGCGGACCGGTGTCAGCGCGGCGGGCCCCCTCGTCGCCGGGGTGCTGATCGCGCTGAACCTGCCCCACGTCTTCGTGCTGCTGCACGTCGCGATCAACCTGGGCGCTGTCGCGCTGGCGTGGCGGTTGCTGCGCGCCCAGTCCACGGTTTCCGTCGAGGTGGATAATGGCGAGACCGACGACGTGAGGAGTATCCGTGTCTGACCGCTTCCAGCCCTCGACCTATCCCGTGCCCGCCAGCGACGCGCTTGTGGCGTTCATGCGAAACGGTTGGGAGGACGGCGAGGACTCGGTTGCCCGACTCCCGGTCGCCGCGTACGCGCAAAGGCGGCGGGCCCAACTCAGCGAGCGTTTCTCCGGCGAGCGCATCGTCATACCCGCGGGAGGTCTGAAGTCGCGCGCCAATGACACTGACTACCGGTTCCGCGCCGACACGGCGCACGTCTACCTCACCGGCAACCAGTCGTCCGACGCCGTCCTGGTGATGGATGACGGCGATGCCACCCTTTTCTTCCGGCCCCGTCATGCCAAGAGCGATGATGCGTTCTGGCGCGACGGCCGCTATGGCGAGGCCTGGGCCGGTCGTCGCCGTTCGCTGGGTGAGGCTGAGGAGCTGTTCGGGATTCGCTGCCGACACCTCTACGACCTGCCTGAGGTGCTGCGCTCGGGTGGCACCACGCGTGTCCGTCGCGGTGTCGACGCCGATGTCGACGCGTTGCTCAGCCCGCACGTCGACCCCAAGGCCGACGCGGAGCTGGCGGTGTTCATGTCGGAGATGCGGCTCGTCAAGGACGAGTGGGAGATCGCGCAGATGCAAGATGCGATCGACTCGACGATCCTCGGCTTCGAGGACTCGGTCCGCGAGTGGCACCACGTCCTGGAATACGGCGAGCGCTGGATCGAGGGCACCTTCTGGCGCCGGGCCCGGGCGGCCGGCAACGACGTCGGCTACGAGTCGATCGTCGCCAACGGTCCACACGCCACCACGCTGCACTGGATCGAGAACGACGGGCCGGTCGCGCCGGGACAGCTCATCCTGCTCGATATGGGCGTCGAGAACCGCTCGCTCTACACCGCAGACGTCACTCGCACCCTTCCCATCTCCGGCACATTCACGCCCGAGCAGCGTCAGCTCTACAACCTCGTGCTCGCCGCTCAACAGGCGGGGATGGAGTCCGTCAAGCCGGGGGTCTCCTACCGCGACTTCCACGTGGCCGCGATGACGGTACTGGCACACGGTCTTGCGGACATGGACATCTTGCCGTGCTCGGCCGACGAGGCTCTCGAAAAGGACAGCGGGCTCTACCGGCGGTGGACTCTCCACGGCACGGGCCACATGCTCGGCCTGGACGTCCACGACTGCGCCGGTGCGCGTGCCGAGAACTACCTCGATGGCAAGCTCGAGCCGGGCATGGTCTTGACGGTCGAGCCGGGGCTTTACTTCCAGACCAGCGACCTGCTCGTGCCCGAGTCGCTGCGCGGGATCGGCATCCGGATCGAGGACGACGTCCTGGTCACCAACGACGGCTGCCGCAACCTGTCGGGAGCCCTGGCGCGCACCGCAGACGACGTCGAGTCGTGGATGGCTGCTCAGTCCGCGAGCGTGTCCGGCGCCCAGCTGACGCCGCCCGAGGGGTCGTCGTAGGCCGGCGGGCGACCCTGGCCAGGCTCGTACCCGCCTACAGGTAGAGGCCGGTCTGGCCGTCTTCGAGGCGCGGTGCCGCGACCGCGTGGAGGTCACGCTCGCGCAGCAGGATGAACTCCTCACCGCTCACCTCGACCTCCGCCTTGTCCTCCGGGTCGAACAGCACCCGGTCCCCGATCTCGACCTGACGCACGTGCGCCCCGATTCCGGCAACGCGCGCCCACGCGAGCCGGCGGCCCATCTGGGCGGTCGCCGGGATGACGATGCCCGCAGACGAGCGTCGCTCCCCCGCCTCGGCGTCCAACGACACGAGCACCCGGTCGTGGAGCATGCGGACGGGCAGCTTGTCGTCGGCGGAGTTCTGCCTGGCATTCACGCGAGTCGGCTCTCGGAGTACGGCGACCGGTCAGCTGACGATCATGCGTATCGTCACGATGACAGCCACGACTCCTGCCGCCACTCCCGCGACCTTACCCACCTTCGCCCGGTCGAGCGCACCGTCCGGGGTGTAGAACGACGCCTTCAACGTGTTCATCTGGCGCGCCACGATCGTCTTGGGCTTGGCCCGGTAGACCAGTTGGTCGATGGTCCCGGCCAGCCGGTTGCGGGTCACGGCGATCTCCGCGGAGATCTCGTCGGGCGTGCGTGCTCCGGAGCTCACATGTCCTCCTGCTGTCGGTTGCAGGTGCAAGTCTTGCATGACGGCCTCGCCGACGCTCGGACCCACCCACGACGAACCAGTGCGCCGACAAGGCAAGTCCGGCGCGTGACAAGATCACCCTAGACAACCGCGTGAGCATGCCGGGCCGCGAACAGCTGACAGCGGGCGCGAGCAGCTGAGAACGCGAGCAGCTGAGAAGAGGGGATGACAGATGAGCCGACTCGAAACCGGTGACCAGGCACCAGACTTCACGTTGCCCGACGACACCGGCAGCCAGGTCAGCCTGGCCGACTACCGAGGACAGCGAGTGATCCTCTACGTCTATCCGGCTGCGATGACGCCTGGCTGCACCACCCAGGCGTGCGACTTCCGCGACTCGCTCGAGCCAATCGCTGCGGCGGGCTACGCCGTCATCGGTCTGTCGCCGGACTCGCCGGACAAGCTGGCCAAGTTCCGCGCCAACGACGGTCTGACGTTTCCGCTCCTGTCCGACGAGGACACGACGGTGCTCAAGGCATACGGCGCCTTCGGAGAGAAGAAGCTCTACGGCAAGACGGTTGTCGGCGTGATCCGCTCCACGTTCGTCATCGACGAGGCGGGCAAGATCGATAAGGCGATGTACACCGTCAAGGCCACCGGCCACGTCGCAAAGCTGCGCAAGGACCTCGGCGTCTGACCCCTGGGGTTTCGTCTCGTGGCTGGCTGGTCTGCCTGGCTGGCTGGCTACCTGCCTGGCGCCTGGCTGGCTGGTCTGCGTGGCTGGCTGGTCTGCGTGGCTGGCTGGTCTGCGTGGCTGGCTGGCTGGCTGTCTGCCTGGCTAGCTGGCTCGCTCGCCTCGTGCCTGCGCCGCCTCACGGGTCAGTTCCGGGTCTGCCCTCCCACGTCTTCCCTTCCGGGTCTGCCCTTCCGGGTCTGCCCTTCCGCGGCTCCCTTTCCACGGCTGCCCCTCCGCGGCTCCCCCTTCCGCGGCTGCCCTTCCACGTCTCCCCTCCGCGGCTCCCCGGCCGGGTCTCCCCTCCGCGTCTGGCCCTCCGCGTCTCCCCGGCCGCGGCTGCCCTGCCGCGTCCGCCTTCCACACTTGCCAGGTTCACCTGGCAGATGCGTAGTTCCCACGGCAGATCTGCCGTGCAGGCCGTGGGGGGGGGGGGGGGGGGGGGGGAAAAAGCGCCAGGGGGGGAGCCCCCCCCGCCCGCCCGGCGCCGGGGGGGGGGCGGCGGCGCCCCCCCGCCCGGAGACGCGGAGTAGGTAGAGCGCGGGGGGGGCACCCAACCCACAGA
>JBBRYB010000032.1:0-39548 GCA_038238115.1 Propionibacteriales bacterium
CAACGGTGAGCTCGCCGACGATCACGCTCATCACGATCCGGGTCTTCTTCTCAGCCGGGATCGATTGTGGTCTTCCCATGATTCAGATTCTCCTTCAGGACTGACACAACAGCCCTGCCAAGAATCCTGACGCGGGACACGACCACCCCAGCTACGGCCGTACAGACCTCCGACATCGCCGACGCCCTCTTCGAAGTGACTCACCGCATCGTCGCCGACGACCTCGACCGGTGGCAGCGGCTCGGCGAACTCCCCTTGGGGATGTCACAACAAGGCGGCCTCCCACTCTCAATCAACCCAACACCGTCCACCGGGCCCACGCCGTCGCGAGCGCCCAGCAGCGCCAGCAACCCATACGCCGATGCTTTCGACGCTGTGCATAGACCCCGACTCCCACCGGGCTACAGCGGTCTCCGACGAGCCCGCTGACACAAGAAAGGACAACAAAGCTACGAAGCGAACAGCTCCGCTTGGCGGCCAACCGCGGCCAACTTCCTTCCAGATTCGACACTTTCTCCTTCCCAGGCAGTCCGCACCCACGACACATCGCAGGTCAGCCGACGGCCGCAAGGTTTTCCGCACGTCCTACGGGGGCGCGGCGACGCACGCCGACCTGCACCAACTGGCGGCCTACATCTTGACACGTTCCGGTACGTCCGCGGCCGTGGCGCCCACCACCGGCTTTTTGGGACGAGACGCGGAAGCAGATCGAGCCGTCCTCCTTGGCCGGACGACGTACGACGTCCAGCGGCCCACTCGGCGAGATGTCGGCACGCAAGGCTGGCCACGACGGCTACCGCCGCACGACGAGCCAATCGGCGACTGCTCGAGCCGCCCGTCGGCCGGAGACGATGGCGCCCTGGATGGAGGCGGTGTCGCGGTGGTCGCCCGCGACGAACAGCCCGTCACCGAGGTCAACCGGCTGACGCAGGTCGAGCGGCGCAAGCATGGCCGGAAGGGCGCCGGGGATCGGGTACGTCGCGGCGAGCTCCCAGCTGGAAACGTCTACGCCGTAGATCTGTCCGAGCTGGCCCTCCACGGCCGCCCGGGTGGCGGCGTCGTCGCGGGAGCCGAGGACGGTCGACGCGACCAGCGCGCCGTCCTCGCAGTAAGTGGGCGCCACGTCGGAGACGACGGCCGTGTTGACGACCGGCCCGTCCCGGTCACCGTCGACGTGGAGCAGCGGCCGAGCGGCCGGGGACGCCTCGGCACGGTGGTAGAACGTGGTTAGCGCCCGCATGGTAGGCGCCGGCCGGCCGGTGAGGCTTGCGGCCGTGGCCGGGTCGGTCGCAACCACCACCGCTCGCCCGGCGAGATCACCGAGCTCGGTGCGCGCCTGTGCACCCGTGACGGCCGTGACGCGTTGCTCGGTCAGCAGCACGCCGGCGGGCAGCCGCGACGCCAGCTGCTCAGGCAGCGCCTGCATGCCACGGGCCGGCAGCGACGGCGTGCCCCGTGCAAACGTCCGCAGCAGCAGGTCAACGAAGACACGTGACGACTCCTGCACATCTTCGGCCAGGACGCCGGCGAGGAATGGCTCCAGTACCGACCTCTTGAGCCTGCCGTCGACTCCGGCGGCGGCCAGTGCCTCGCCGTAGGGCAGGTCCGGACGCTGCTTGATGCCGGCGCTGGAACCTAGCGCCGTTCTCGCGATGTACGCCGCGAACCGCACCTTCTCCAACAGCGACCCCGTCTCGGACGAGAAGGCCGCGCCCACGTCGAGGGGGGATCGCCGCGGGTCGGCGAGGATTGCCCGGCTGCCACCGGCTGCCACGACCACGCCCGCACCGAACGCCCGGAGATCGAGCGCGTCCAGGTCGACGACGTGGGAGAGCACCGGGTAGGCGGGATTGAGCAGCTGAAAACCGCGATCCAGCTGCATGCCGTCGACCCGGTCGGTGCGGATCCGCCCGCCGACCGCGTCTGAGGCCTCGAGGAGTACGACGTCGAGGCCACGGCGCGAGAGCGCCTCCGCGCAGGTGAGCCCGGCCAGACCTGCGCCCACCACAATCACGTCGCGGGTCTGCCCGGTCATGGTCTGATCATGCCGCCTGGCCTCACGGACGAGCAGGGCGGGCGACGCGGGCAGTCCACCCACCGCGCCCGGACCGACCAGGGGCTGGGCATGATCGATCCCGTGACCACGCCATCCCATCACAACGACCAGCCGGACGAGTGGGGCATCCATGCCACCTGGGTCGATGCGTATGGCGAGCCGCGTCGAGTCCGCGACGAGACCGTGGCCACGTTGCGCGAGGTGATCGGGCGACCGCCCGAGGACCTCGAGGAGCGGGCGCCGATCGTCACGAGGCCAGGGGGTCGGCTGGCTCCGTGGGTCGGGGCGGGACCGGTGGACGTGGTGTGCGAGGGCGGCCGGACCAGGCGCGTCGTCGACGTACTCGCCGGCGACTTCCCACTCGGCTATCACACGCTCCGAGACGGCGACGGCCGGGAGCGCCGGTTGATCGTGTCGCCGGGGCGATGCTGGCTGCCCGAGAGCTGGCGAGCCTGGGGATGGACCGTGCAGCTGTATGCCGCTCGATCACGTCGCAGCTGGGGCATCGGCGACCTCGCCGACCTCAAGGCGCTGCGCGAGTGGTCGCAGGAGCTCGGTGCCGAGTTTCTCCTCGTCAACCCGCTGCATGCTGTGGCGCCGACGCTGCCGCAGGAGGCAAGTCCCTACCTCCCGACGACCCGCCGTTTCCGCAACCCGATCTACCTGCGGGTCGAGGACATCCCCGGTGCGGATGCGTTGGCTGGTACACAGTTGTCAGAACGCGCTCAGCAGCTCAACGAAAGGGCGCTGATCGACCGGGACGCCAGTTGGAACCTGAAGCGGGAGGCGCTGCTGGCGATCTTCGAGACCAGTGGACCGGCCGACGGGTTCGACGAGTGGCGTGCGGAGCAGGGCAGTGCCCTCGAGGAGTTCGCGGTCTGGAGCGCGATCGCGCTCGAGCACGGCGATGACTGGCGCGCGTGGCATCGCGAGCTGCAAAACCCGAGGAGCTCGCAGGTGGCCGCGTTCGCCGCGGCGCACCGCTTCGAGGTCGACGTGCAGGCCTGGATGCAGTGGTTGCTGGAGCAGCAGCTCGGGAGCGCAAGCGGTGACGTCGCGGTGCTCCAGGACCTGCCGATCGGAGTCGACGGAGGTGGCGCGGACGCGTGGGTGTGGCAGGACGTCCTTGCCCAGGGGGTGACGGTCGGCGCACCGCCCGACCTGCTCAACACCGACGGGCAGGACTGGGGTTCGCCTCCGCTCGTGCCTTGGCGGCTCCGCGAGCAGGGATACCAACCGTTCATCGAGTCGATCAGGGCCACCATGGCGCACGCGGGCGGACTGCGCATCGACCATGTCATGGGACTCTTCCGGCTGTGGTGGGTGCCACCAGGCGAGGCGCCGACATCGGGTGCCTACATCCGCTACCCGAGCGAGGACCTGCTTGACATCGTGGCGCTGGAGAGCCATCGTCAGCGTGCCATCGTCGTCGGCGAGGACCTCGGCACGGTCGAGGAGGGGGTTCGGGAGGCGCTGGCCGAGCACAGCATGCTGTCCTACCGGCTGCTCTGGTTCGAGTTGGACGACCCGTCGCAATGGCCGCCGGTGTCGATGGCGGCGGTCACGACGCACGACCTCCCGACGGTTGCGGGTCTGTGGCGCGGTGCCGACCTGGACGACCAGCGGGCGCACACAGGAGGCAGCGAGGCGAGCCTTCGCCATCAGCGCGCCGACCTCCTCGCGCCGCTCGTCGACCGCGGCGGACTGAACGAGGGCGCCTCGGCAGCCGAGGCGGTCGAGGCGGCGTACCGGCTCCTCGGGCGCGCCCCGTCGGTCCTACTGTCCGCGACCCTGGACGATGCGCTGGAGGTCACGCTACGGCCCAACATGCCAGGGGCCACCGAGCGGGACAACTGGCGGCTCGCCCTCCCGGTGCAGATCGAGAATCTGCCGGAGCAGCCCACTGCGAATCTGGTCGCCAGGCTGCTTCGTGACGCGGTGACCCGTCGTCCCCGCTTGGTGCCATAAGGCGGCAGTGGCGCGGCTACCCGGAGCCGCAGGTCCGAAACTCTGCCCTGCTGGCGGACCAAGCAGGCTAAGCGAACAGCGTTCCCCAGCTGAAGTCGTAGTACGGCTGCCGCGACCGACAGCCCGCACCCGACATGGGGGCTGGTGCTGGCGTACGTCGGCGTCGAACCGTCAGCGGGTGGAAGCGGGTGTCGGCGGTAGGTAGGCCACGTCGTTCAGGGAGCGGACCACCTGGTCGCTGTCGACGGTGACCATAACCTCGTGGCCGACCAGGCCCGCGAGCTCGTCGGCAACGGGTTCGACCGTCCCGTCGGCGTCGTAGTCTTCCTGAGCGATGGTGAGGTCGGCGTCGGTACCGAAGTCCAGTGCCATCTCACCGACCCACCACTGGTCGCCATGCTGGGCGAGCCGGCCGGTGGCCAAGACGGTCGTGGGCACGGTCGGCGTGGTTTCAGGCGTCGGCGTCGGTTCGGTGGTGGGAACAGGTGTCGTGGGGCCGGTTGTCGTCGTGGGGCCGGTTGTCGTCGTGGGAACAGGTGTCGTGGGGCCGGTTGTCGTGGGACCGGGCTGGGTCGTGGCTGTCGGGCCGGGCTGGGTCGTGGCCGTCGGGCCGGGCTTGACCGTGGCCGTCGACCCCGCCGTGGCTGTCGGGGCCGGTTCGGTCGTGGGAGCAGGCGTCGTGGGGCGCGCTGTTGTCGTCGGGTCGGCGGGCTGGGTTGTGGCGGTCGGGCCGGGCTGGCTCGTGGTCGTCGGCCCCGGCTGTGTCGTGGTGGCCGTCGGGCCGGGGTCCGCAGTCACCGTTGGCGCCGGTTCGTGAGCTGCGGGCACGGTCGTCGGTCGCGGTGTCGCCGTTGGGCGTGAGCCGGGCACGGGTGCGGCAGCGAGCTCACCCTTGTGGGCCGAGTCGATTCCGAAGGCGGCCACCTCGACACGGTGCGCCGCGGTGGCTCCCGGGGGCGGTGCGAGCACGCGGGCGACCTCACGGACGGCGTGGTCAGCGTTGTGCTGCGACGACGCGGCGGGGTCCGAGGGCATCGGCACATCGAAGGCGGCGGTTTGGTTGACGTCGGCACCTGGCACGTCAGCAGGCGTCACGCCGGCGGGCACCACGCCCGCGGGCACCACGCCGGCCGGCTGCACGTCGTTGGGCACGACATCGACCACTCCGCCGTCGTACTGCTGGGCAATTGACAGCACGAGGTTGACATAGGCAGCCGAGTGGTTATAGCTGAACACCGCAGCACGGGCGCCGCTCGGCGTGCTCATGTCGGCTGTCCCTGAGCAGAGGTAGTGGGCGGTGGCCAGCGCGGCGTCATCGAAGTCGTTCGGGTTGGTTGTGCCGTTGCCGTCCCCGTCAACGCCCAGCACCGCCCAGGTGCTGGGGATGAACTGCATCGGTCCGACAGCACGGTCCCAGACCGTGTCCCCGTCGAGAATTCCGCCGTCGGTGTCCGGGATGCGGGCGACACCCGCCGACCCGTCGAGCGGCAGACCGACGATGGCAGGGTAGGTCGTGCCGTCCGCGAGCACCTGCGTGCCGGCGTAGCGGCCGTGGTCGGACTCGACCTGTCCGATGCCCGCGATCACGGCCCAGCTGAGGTGGCAGGAGGGATCGGTTGTGGCCACCGAAGCGGCTGCCGAGCGATAGGCGCGGAGCGCAGCTTTCGGCACGTCGAAGTGCGCGTTAGCGCTCACGTCGGCGACGCGTTGTGACTGGGTCTCGGTGATGATCGACTCACGTTTGCCGGCCCCGAGGGCGGCGTCCTGCACGGTGGTGAGGCCCGGCAGCGCACCCCCGGCCGCCACATCCGGGACGTCACCAAGGGGTGGAGCGGCCTCGACTGCCGGCCCGTGGGCGAACAGACTCGACGTGTCGATCGCACTGTTGTCTGCAGCGGGCGATGACTGCGGCGCGGAGACGACAGCCTGGGCGACGCCAGCAGACAAAAGGGACAGCGCCAGGACAGCCAGAACCAGCCGCCGGCGCATGGACACGCGCTGCAGCCTGTGGGCCAACGTCAAATCCCCCATGCATCGACCGTAGTCGCCAGATGCTGCTCGCGGAGGCCTTCTCCGAGAATACTCGGCACACCGGTCGGCCCCTCAGGCGACGATCCCACTAGATTCAACGCCGTGAGCCCAGATGTGAGCTATCCCATGGTCGGCCGGACGCTCGACAACGGCCTGCGCGTCGTCGTGAGCCCGACACCGGGACTGGGCGTCGTCGCCGTCAATCTGTGGTACGACGTCGGATCACGCCACGAGCAGCCGCGCCGCCAAGGCTTCGCGCATCTCTTCGAGCACCTGATGTTTCAGGGCTCGCGTCACGTGAAGTCAGGCGACCACTTCGCGCTGCTGCAGGGCAACGGGGCCTCCCTCAACGCTACGACGTCCTTCGACCGCACGAACTACTTCGAGTCGATGCCGAGCGGCGTGCTCGACCTGGCCTTGTGGCTCGAAGCGGACCGGATGGCGTTCCTCGACGACGTACTCACTGAGCAGAATTTCACCAACCAGGTCGAGGTCGTCGCCCAGGAGAGAAGCCAACGGATGGACAACGTGCCGTATGGCACCGTCTTCGAGCAGATCCTGCCGCTCGTCTTCGATCCTGACCACGCCTATGGCCATCTGCCGATCGGAAACATGCGTCACCTCGCCGAGGCGAGCCTTGACGAGGTCAGCGCGTTCCATGCGCAGTACTACATGCCCAACAACGCGGTGCTGTCGATCGTGGGTGATGTCGAGGTGGCTGACGCGTTCGCCAAGGCCGACAGCTACTTCGGCCCCGTCCCCGCGAAGAACACGCCCAAGCGGGAGCTGCCCTCGACGCTGCCTCCGGTGGAGACACCCGGCCGGATTGATGTCATCGAGGACGTGCCTGCCCCGGCGGTCTGGTTCGCGGCTCGGCTTCCGGTCGATGCGCCGACCGCACGGGACCTGGCGGCCGCGACGCTGGCCACCAGCATCCTCGGAGACGGGCAGACGAGCCGGCTGCATCGCAGGCTCGTCCGCAAGGACCAGACGGCGCTCTCGGCGGGGTTCGGCATCAACGCGCTCATCGCGGGCAACTCACTCGGGTTGGCCTCGGTCCGCGCCGTGCCCGGGCAAGACCTCGACGAGGTGGTGGAAACCTTCACAGACGTGCTTCAGGGCTTCGCGCATGAGGGACCGACCGAGCAGGAGCTCGCGGTGGCACGTGCCCAGGCTGAGCGTGACTGGCTGGACGAGATGGGGAGTGCGGCGGGCCGTGCCGATGCGATCTCCGGCTGCGCGCTGCTCTTCGACGACCCTGAAGCCCTCAATCTGCGGCTGCCGCTGCTGCGCTCGGTCACGGCCGCCGAGGTCCAGGAGGCGGCTCTGTTATGGCTGCTGCCCAGTATCAACGCCCAGGCGCGCGTGCATCCCGTCGCAGGTGCCCGGCAGGCGGCATGACTGTCCAGCAGACGCCCCCCTCGGTGGTGCCCGCGGCCGGCTGGACGTTTCCGGCGGTCGCCGAGACTCGGCTTCCCAACGGCATCCGGATGCTCGCGTACCACTGCCCCGGCCAGCACGTCTTCGCCGCATCGCTGCTGTTCGACGTACCGCTCATTGTCGAGCCGCGGGATCTGGAGGGCGTCGCTGGCCTCACGGGACGCTGCCTCACCCAAGGAGCCGCCGGGCTGTCGGCGGAGGACTTCGCCGACGCGCTCGTGTTGTGTGGCGCCGACCTGGATGCGTCTGCGTCGACCGACGGGTTCACGGTCCGGCTGAACGCCCCGGTCACCCACCTCGGGGACGCCCTCGCCTTGATGACGGCTTCCGTGGTGTCGCCCGACTTCGTCGACAGCGAGTTCGAGCACGAGAAGCGGCTGCGACTGCAGGAGATCGAGCAGGCACAGGCCTATCCACAGCACGTTGCCGTCGAGCAGCTGAACGCGGCACTCTTCGCAGAGGCCAGGGCGGCGCGACCCTCGGGCGGCTCGCCCGACACGGTCGAGGCGATCTCCCGCGCCGACGTCGTCGCGTATGCCGCCGCGCACCTGCAGCCGTCCAGCGCCACGTTCATCATCGCCGGCGACTTCCGCGACCTCGATCCGGTCACCATGGTCCAGGCCGCCATCGGTGACTGGCGGCACCAGGGCGCCGCTGTCGCCGCGCCGGAGGTCCCCCGCGTTGCGGACGCACCGCAGGTGTGGCTCGTGGACACCCCGGATGCTCCGCAGGCGACGCTGCGGGTCGGTGGCCGCGGCATCACGAGGGACGACCCGCGCTGGCCGGCGATGTTTGTCGCCAACTTCGCTGTGGGCGGCAACTTCTCGTCACGGATCAACACCGTGCTGCGCGAGGAGAAGGGTGTGACCTACGGTGCGAACTCGTCGCTCGACACCGGACGCGGTGCAGGTGTCCTCACTGTCTCGACCGCCGTGCGCAGCGACGCGGCCGCGGCCTCGGTCGCCGACCTCGTGTCGATCCTCGCCGACGCGGTGGGAAGCCTGAGCGACGAGGAGGTGCGGGCCGGTGTGCGGGCAGCCACCGACTCGGCGCCCCTGGGCTTCGAGCGGGCCGAAGCCGTCGTGTCACGAGTCGAGACGCTGATCGCGCAGGGGCTGCCGCTCGACCACGTCGACCGCAACCTGGACCGGATCCGGCAGGTGACGCGAGAGTCGGCCAATGCGGCATACGCCGAGATCCTGCAGCCTGACGCGCTGACGGTGGTGGTGGTCGGTGACGCGTCGTCGCTGCGCGGGCCGTTGCAGGCATGGGGCTACGCCGACGTAAGAGAGGTCACTCCAGAGCAGCGTTGACCATGTCACGCGCCTCGGTCTGCACCTGTTCGAGGTGGTCGGGTCCGCGGAACGACTCTGCATAGATCTTGTAGACGTCCTCCGTGCCGGAGGGTCGAGCCGCGAACCACGCCGAGTCGGTCGTGACCTTGAGCCCGCCGATCGCGGCGCCGTTGCCGGGCGCCGACGTGAGCTTGGCCGTGATCGCTTCGCCGCCGACGGTTTCGGCGGTGACGTCGTCGGGGGAGAGCTTGGCGAGCTTCGCCTTCTGCGCGCGGTTGGCTGGGGCGTCGATGCGCGCGTACGCCGGGTCGCCGTGTCGGTTGACGAGCTCGCGGTAGAGCTGGCTGGGCGTTTTCCCTGTGACGGCGAGGATCTCGCTGGCGAGCAGCGCCATGATGATCCCGTCCTTGTCTGTTGTCCATGACGCCTTGTCCTTGCGCAGGAACGAGGCGCCGGCGGACTCCTCGCCGCCGAAGCCGATACTGCCCTCCAGGAGGCCGCGCACGAACCATTTGAAGCCGACGGGCACCTCGATCAGGGGACGTTCGAGGTCGGCAGCCACGCGGTCGATCATCGAGGAGCTGACGAGCGTCTTGCCCACGGCCGCGACTGCCGTCCACTCCGGGCGGTGCCGAAACAGGTAGCCGATGGCGACCGCCAGGAATTGGTTCGGATTCATCAGGCCGTCATCGGGGGTGACGATGCCGTGGCGGTCGCTGTCAGGGTCGTTGCCGGTGGAGATGTCGAAGCGGTCGCGCGCGACAATGAGCGAGGCCATCGCGTTGGGCGACGAGCAGTCCATCCGGATCTTGCCGTCGGTGTCGAGCGTCATGAATCGCCAGGTCGGGTCGACGTCGGGGTTGACGACGGTGAGGTCAAGCCCGTAGCGCTCCGCGATCGCTCCCCAGTAGCTGACGCTGGCACCTCCAAGCGGGTCGGCGCCGATGCGGATCGCCGCCGACCTGATCGACTCGAGGTCGAGTACGGCGTCGAGGTCGTCGACATAGTGACGCAGGAAGTCGTAGCCCTGGCATGTGGCGCGCGCCACGTCGGTGCTCACCCGACGTACTCCCTCGAGCTGTTTGGTGAGTAGGTCGTTGGCCCGGCTCTCGATCCAGCCCGTCGCGTCGGAGTCGGCCGGACCGCCGTGGGGTGGGTTGTATTTGAAGCCACCGTCGCGCGGCGGGTTGTGCGAGGGGGTCACGACGATGCCGTCGACGTCGACATCGCCGTGCTCGCCGAGCCGGTTGAGGCGCAGGATCGCATGCGACACCGCCGGAGTCGGCGTGTAGCCGTCCTGCTCGTCGACGAGCACCGTCACCTCATTGGCGACGAGCACTTCCAGCGCACTGCGCCAGGCCGGCAAGGACAGCGCATGGGGGTCACGGCCAATGAGCAGCGGTCCGGTCGTTCCCTGGGTCGCGCGGTAGTCGACGATCGCCTGTGTGGTGGCGAGGATGTGTTGCTCGTTGAAAGCACCGTCGAGACTCGAGCCGCGGTGCCCGGACGTGCCGAACGCGACGCGCTGGTCGGGGTTGGCGGGATCCGGTGTGACGTCGTAGTAGGCACTCACGACGGCGTCGACGTCGATCAGGTCGTCGGGCTGGGCGGGTTGTCCTGCGCGCTCGTGGGCCATGCCCGAATCATGCTGGATCACCCGCCGGGTGTCGACATGACTCCAGGTGCCGACCCACCCCTGACCTCGGCGGTGCGCCCTGCCGAGGGCAGGCGCCGAGAACAGTTGTAGCGCGGCATTCGTCTCACCCTGTGAAATGCGTCTGTTATCGTCTCGTTATCTCAGGGCGAGAGGAAGGAGCCCCGTGAGGGTCTTCGTCACCGGCGCTACCGGCGTCCTCGGCCGTTCCGCCATCACAGCACTGCGCGCCGACGGGCACGAGGTCACCGGCCTGGCGCGCACCCCCGAGAAGGCCGCGAGCCTGGAGGCAGAGGGAACGCGTGCGTGCCGCGCGCCACTGCTCGACCTCGATGCCATGTGCACCGCCCTGGAGGGCTTCGAGGTGGTGTGCAACCTGGCCACCCACATCCCGGTCGGTCTGGCCGGTATGCGCCTCGGCGCGTGGAAGGCCAACGACAGGCTTCGGATCGAAGGTTCGCGCATTGTCGCGACGGCCGCACGGCATGCCGGCGTACGCCGGTTGGTGCAGGAGAGCGTGTCGTTCCTCTATGCCGACGGCGGCGACGCATGGATCTCGGAGTCGAGCGCACTGTCGGTGACCAGTGCCGCGGAACCGTCAGCCGTCGCCGAGAGCAACGCTGCCGCCTTTGAGAGCCCCTCACGCGCACCGGTCATCTTGCGCTTCGGGCAGCTGACCGGCGACGACGCTATCACCCGGTGGCGCCTGGCTCAGGCGAGGTCCGGTCGGCCGATCGGACTGGGCGAGCCGCAGGGGTGGGCCCACGCGGTGCACCCGGAGGACGCGGGCGCGGCGGTCGCTGCCGCGCTGACCGCGCCGAGCGGTGTCTACAACGTGGGCGCTGATCCGGTCCGCCGAGACGAGATGACCCAGGTCTTTGCCGAGATGGTCGGGCGTCGCGAGGTCGGGTTCCTGCCCAGGCTGATGGTACGGCTCGGTGGCGAACGGCTGGAACTGCTGACGCGCTCGCACCGGGTGTCGTCGGACAAGCTGCACGAGGCGACGGGGTGGAAGCCGCGGTACCACGTGTTCGACGCGTCCTGGCTCGGCGACTCGCGGCCCGCTGACCGGTCATGACCGACCACGAGGACGAAAGGGCCAGAGCTCATCGCCGGCGGCGACTCGACGACGTCTTCGGCGACGTGCTGCCCCTTACGACGGGTGACGAGGTCGGACCGGTGCTGCGCCGTCGTCAGCTGGCGGCCGCGGGATCATCCTCGTCCGGCTCCGCCGCTACCGGCCACCACGAGGTGGGAGACCACGAAACGGGAACCCACGGTGGCGCGGGCGAGGGCGACGAGGCGGCCCGCGACGTCGAGCTGCTCCGCGACGTACCCCCTCATCACGCTTGAGCCGGTTCACGACGGCGTGCCCGTGTCCCGAGGTGCGTGAGCCGGCGGCCTCCTCGCCGTGGTGCGTTAGCCGGTGGCCGCCTCGCCGTGGTGCGTGAGCCGGTGGCCGCCTTGCCGCGGTGCTGGGCAAGCGGCCTCCTCGCCGTGGTGCGTTAGCCGGTGGCCGCCTCGCCGTGGTGCGTTAGCGGTGGCCGCCTTGCCGCGGGGCTGGGCAAGCCGCCGCCTCGCCGCGGTGCGTTTGCCATGTTGACCCGGCAGACGCATACTTCGCGTGGCAGATCTCCCATGTGCACACTGCACCCGCATTGTTCACATGGCAAACGCAGCCGCCGGCCGCATGGTGCAGGCGGCATCAGTCGGCTGACGCCGAACAGGTCTCGGGCACGGCGCGACGTTCAACCGCGCAGGCTGACCGACAGCTGGGTGGTGGCGCTGGCCTGGGCCAGCCGGGCCGAGTCGATCGGTGAGAGCGCCAAGACGATGAGGGCGCCGTTGCTCGTGTTCTTGTCCTCGATCCGCGGAATCATCACAACGGTGGCGTCGCTGACCACCTGCTGGGCGGTGGCGCCGACATCGCCGGTCGCGGCATAGACGTCGATCCGGTCGCCGGCGCGCAGCAGCATGGCCACGTCGGCGTCCTGGATGCGCACCGGCGTCGCCACCAGCCCTTCGTCATAGCTGGCGATCAGCGCCGGGCCGACGACGCGTCGGTCGGTGAGGGCCTCGCCGACGCGCATGGGCGCGGCGACGGTGTCACCGACCACCTGCTCGGTCGTGGTCGAGGCCCCAGCCGGCACCAGATCTGGGTCGAGCCGGACCACGTGTACGTCGTGGGAGCCGATCACGGCACCGGCCTCGAGATCGTGAGCCGCCACCACGACCGGTGATGTGGGCTTGGCCGGCGGGGCGAGTGTTTGCACGATCTGGACCAGTGCCACCGCAGCCAGCCCGGCGACGATCAGGCGTCGATGGCGCAGGAACCGGCGTCTCAGCAGGTTCGCGACGTCGTGGAGATTGGACACCCGCCCAGGCTAAGAGAGCAGAGCCAGCAGGCGTGGTCGTCATCCACAGCCGCCCTTGTCGTCTTCGCGATCGGGCAGGTCGGCCGAGACCGACGGCCGACGTCCGACGGCCGACTTCCGCCGTCCGCGTCAGTCGTGCTCGGGTGGCGCCGCTGAGATCAGCTCGCGGCCTTCGAACCGGCGGGCACGCCCGAGGGTCGCGACCCGCTCGATGAGCCACCGTTGGACGATCTCGGCTCCTTCGTCCGAGACTGCGAAGTATCCGACGAGCCCGACCTGGGCGCCGATGCGCCGTTGTCGGCCGAACGCCCAGACCGCGACTTCTCCGACGCCGGCCTCTCCGACACCGGCTTCTCCGATCCCGACTTCTCCGACTCGGAGTTGCCAGACTCGGACGTGCCCGACTCCGAAGTGCCCGACCCGGACTTCTCGGACTCGGACTTGCCGGACTCGGACTTGCCCGACTCCGACGTCTCGCCGTCGGACGAGGCGCGGCTGTCGTTGCGGTAGAAGCCCGAACCCTTGAACACCACACCGACAGCGCTGAGCACCTTGCGCAGCCGACCCGAGCACTCCGGGCACTGGGTCAACGCGTCATCGGTAAAGCTCTGGCGCACCTCAAGCTGGTCACCGCATTCGGTGCAGGCGTATTGGTAGACAGGCACGGGTGCTCCTTTGGCATTCCAGCGTGGCGACGAGCAGTCGGGCGACATACCGAGGCGGACGACGCCGAAACTGGCTTAGCACTCAAGGGCATTGACTGCTAAACACAGTCTATTGTGCAGCGCGCCCGGCGACGGCACAAAGCGCCCACTCGAGTGCCCGACCGGCAGCGCCGCGCTGCTCTCCCTCATCGCCATGCCTGCACAATGGTGTGCGTGTCACGCTGGCTGAAGGTTCTGACCTGGCTGGGTGTCGTCGTCGTCCTCGTTCTGATCGGCGGGACCGTGACCGCCGTTTGGACCGTGCGGCGATCGTTTCCGCAGACCTCAGGCTCCGTCGTCATCGACGGTCTCAGCTCCAAGGTCACCGTGCTGCGCGACGGACAAGGCATCCCCCAGATCTATGCCGATACGTCGGACGACTTGTTCTTCGCCCAGGGCTACGTGCAGGCACAGGACCGGTTCTTCGAGATGGACTTCCGGCGCCACGTCACGTCGGGCCGTCTCAGCGAGATGTTCGGCCGCGACGCGCTCAAGACGGACATGTTCGTTCGTACCCTCGGGTGGCGCCGGGTCGCCGAGCAGGAGCTGCCGCTGCTGTCGCCCGACTCGCGCCACTACCTCGAGGCGTTCTCCCAGGGTGTCAACGCCTACCTGGGCAGTCACAGCGGCGCGGGGCTGTCGTTGGAGTACGCCGTGCTGAACGGCAGCGGCCCCGACTACACGCCTGAGGAGTGGACGCCGGCCGACTCACTGGCCTGGCTCAAGGCCATGGCGTGGAACCTCGGCACCAACATGGGTGACGAGGTCGAGCGCGCCCTGGAGTCGGTGCACCTCAGCGAGTCGCAGATCGCTGAGCTCTTCCCCGACTACCCCTATCGGCAGAACCGGCCGATCGTGACGCAGGGCGCCATCGTCGACGGCGTCTACGAACAGGATGCGAAGGTCGGCGGAACCGGGCTGCCGCGCCGCCCAGCGTTCCTGGCGCATGGAGCGCACGCGCTGCGCCAGGCCAAGACAGCCAGCGCCGGCCTCGGCGAGGTGCTCGGCACGGGCGACGCCCTCGGGTCCAACGCCTGGGCGGTGTCTGGCGACCACACGGCATCGGGTGAGCCGATCCTGGCCAACGACCCGCATCTCGCCGCGTCGATGCCGGGCGTCTGGTACCAGATGGGGCTGCACTGTACGGTCGTCGACCGCGACTGCCCCTTCGACGTCACGGGCTTCACGTTCGCGGGCCTGCCAGGGGTGGTCATCGGCCACAACGCCCAGATCGCCTGGGGGTTCACCAATCTCAACCCCGACACCGAGGACCTCTATCTGGAGAAGGTCACTGGTAACAATCGCTACCTCTACAACGGCCATGAGAGGCCGCTCGACACCCGCACCGAGAGCTTCTCCGTCGCGGGCGAGCAGGACCCGGTCACGATCACGGTCCGCGAGTCAAGGCATGGACCGTTGATCTCCGACGTGAGCGCGAGAGCCTCGACCGTCGGCGCGGATGCGCCCGTCGCGAAGACCTCCGCGCCCCAACGCGGGAACGGGTACGCGGTCGCGTTGCAATGGACGGCTCTGCAGCCCAGCAGGACCGCGGACGCGCTGTTCGGCTTCGACAAGGCTCGCGACTGGAACGAGTTCCGTGATGCAGCCCGAGACTTCGCCGCCCCCAGCCAGAACCTCGTCTACGCCGACACCGCCGGCCACATCGGCTACCAGGCTCCCGGCCTCGTGCCCATCCGGCGTACCGGGCACGGAGACTGGCCCGTGCCGGGATGGGAGCCGGCGTACGAGTGGAGCGACAACGACGTCCCCTACGACGCGCTGCCGAGCGTGCTGGACCCCGATGGCGGGTATGTCGTCACGGCCAACCAGGCGGTGGCCAACCGCGACTACCCGTACTACCTCGGTGACTCCTTCGACTACGGCTACCGGGCCCAGCGAATCCGCGACCTGCTGCGAAGCAGCAACGCGCTCACCGTCGACGACATGGCCGAGATCCAGCTAGACGACTACAGCGGCCTCGCCCACCGGCTCACGCCGCTGCTGGTCTCGATCGCGCTGCCGTCGGCGTACTACCAGCAGGCCCAGCGGATGCTCGCCGGCTGGGACTTCCATCAAGGCGCTGGGTCTGCGAGCGCCGCCTACTTCAACGCCGTGTGGCGGCAGCTGCTTCGGTTGACCTTCGCGGACCAGCTACCCGCAGCCACCATGCCCACCGGTGACTCGCGCTGGTGGGCGGTGATGCTGAGGCTCGTCCGGCAGCCGCACGACCAGCTCTGGGACGACGTCGACACGCCCGGTGTGCAGGAGACGCGAGACGACGTCGTCCGGACCGCCTTGATGCGGGCGCGTGACGAGCTGACGCAGCAACAGTCTCGAAACCCGCACGAGTGGCAGTGGGGGCGCTCGCACACGTTGACGCTGCGCAACGAGACCCTCGGCAGCGCCGGCTCGCCCGTGGCCTTCGTCTTCAACCGCGGTGGATACGAGCTGGGCGGCGGTCCCTCCCTCGTCGACGCCACCGGCTGGGACGCCACCAAGGGCTACGAGGTGACCTCCGTGCCCTCGATGCGGATGATCATCCCGCTCGACGACCTCGACCAGTCACGTTGGATCAACCTGACGGGTGCGTCCGGGCACGCCTTCAGCGACCACTACACCGACCAAACCGACCTGTGGGCGAAGGGCGACACTCTTCCCTGGCTCTTCAGCCGCGACCGGCTCGAGGCCGCTGCCGAGCAGACCCTGAGCCTTACACCCGCGCAATGAAGCCGATGCGCGTGTGAACGTGCCTGCAAGCCAGAGCCGAGGGCTGCGAAGCTACCCGCATGAGAGGCCGAGCCTCAGCCGCGGGCGGGATGGGCGGAGGCGGTCACGCCATACCGTCTAGGGTGACGTCCGTGATCGCGCCTGACGGCTCCCGGGCGGCGAAGCCGCAGCTTCGCGCGCGGATGCTCGCCGCCCGCGCCCGACTCGACGCCGAGACGCGCCGGACGGCCTCCGGGCAGCTGTGCCGCCGACTGCTGCACCTCGCCGAGTCGCAGGACGCCGGTGTCGTGGCGACCTACCTCTCGATCGGCGCGGAGCCCGACACGACGGCAGCGATCGACGCCCTGCACGGTCGCGGCGTGCGGGTCATCCTTCCGGTGCTGCGCGACGACTCGGACCTGGACTGGGCCGCGCTCACGCCCGGCGAGTGGCGGCCCGGTCCCTTCGGACTCGTCGAGCCGACCGCCCGGCCGCTGGGCGTGGACGCGATCCAGGACGCCGACCTGATCGTCTGCCCGGGTATCGCCGGGACGCGCCACGGACGGCGCCTCGGCCGCGGCGGTGGCTCATTTGACCGAGCGCTAGCGCGGGCGCTCCCGGTCAGCCTGCGCTGTCTGCTGCTGTACGACGAGGAGGTGCTCGACGACGTACCCACCGAGCAGCACGACCAGCTGGTCGACGTCATCGTGACACCAGGTGGGGTGTTGCGCGTCTCCCGGGGGCGTTTCCCCTAGCCAGCCCGCGGTGCACGTCAGGACTCACGCTTCGCGAGTTGGAAGTCCTCGCGTTGCTATGCACGGCAGGGCACTCCGGCGCTGGCTGCACCGGGTCAGCGTCATACGCGCGAGGCGCAGGGTTGGGAACGGGCGCCTATCGTGTGGGACATGAGCGACGACGGTCTTGCCGCAGCCCGAGCCAAGATGCGCAACGGAGGTGTCGACGAGACGGCGATCGACGTCTTCACCTATTACTACGGCCAGGTCGCCGAGGGGGCCACCGGGCTTATCGCCGAGTCGGACATTGCTCCGCTGGAAAGCCCACAGCGACTGGCCGACCTGCCGTCCGACGAGACGGCTGCCCGCGCCGCCCTCGACGCCACTGTCGTGATCAAGCTCAACGGCGGCCTCGGCACCTCGATGGGCATGGAGGCGGCAAAGACACTGCTTCCCGTGCGCCAGGACCTGACATTTCTCGACGTCATCACCCGGCAGGTGCTGCATGCACGCGAGGCGTTGTCGGTGCGGTTGCCACTGGTCTTGATGAACTCCTTCCGGACCCAAGACGACACGCGCGACGCGCTCAAGGCATACCCCGACCTTTCGGTAGCCGGCCTGCCGCTCGACCTCCTGCAAAACCGTGAGCCGAAGCTGCGTGCCGACGACCTCGCGCCCGTCGAGTGGCCGGCCGACCCTAGCCTCGAATGGTGTCCGCCTGGGCACGGCGACCTCTACACCGCGCTATCCGGGTCCGGTGTGCTCCGCCTGCTGCTGGACGAGGGGCTGCGCTACGCGTTCGTGTCCAACGGGGACAACCTCGGTGCGACGGCGGACCCCAGGGTCGCCGGCTGGTTCGCGTCGAGCGGTGCACCCTTCGCCTCGGAGGTCTGCCGTCGTACGTCGGCCGACCGAAAGGGTGGGCACCTGGCAATCCGCAAGCGCGACGGCCAACTCGTGCTCCGCGATTCGGCGCAGACAGCGGACGAGGACGAGGACGCCTTCGCCGACGTCACGCGGCACCGCTACTTCAACTGCAACAACCTCTGGGTCGACCTGGAGGCACTCGAGGCGCTGCTGCGAGACAAGGAAGGCGTGCTCGGGCTGCCACTGATCCGCAACCAGAAGACCGTCGACCCAGGTGACCCGTCGTCACCGGCGGTGATCCAGGTCGAGACGGCGATGGGGGCTGCGGTCGAGGTGTTCGCCGGAGCCCAGGCGCTCGAGGTGGAACGGTCCCGCTTCCTGCCGGTCAAGTCGACCAACGACCTGCTGGCGCTGCGCTCAGACGTCTACGAACTAGCCGACGACTACGCCATCAGGCTGGTCGACGACGTGGCGGAGGCGCCGTACATCGACCTCGATGGGCAGTACTACAAGCTGATTGGTGACTTCGACGCGCGCTTCCCCGACGGGCCTCCGTCGCTGGCCGAGGCGTGCAGCCTGCGCGTGGCGGGCGCATGGACCTTCGCCCCGGGCGTGGTGGTCCGAGGCGACGTCACGATCGGCGCCAAGGGTTCGCCGGGCACGATCATGCCGGGCTCACCGCTACTCCGGGCCTGACACGTCCGGCTCGCCCTGCGCCGCCTCTGCCAGGCGTCGTGCTCCGGTGGACGCTGTTTCGGCGTTAGGGTTGGGTTTGGCCCGTGACCGGTGAAACGAGAGACCGTCTCCATGCGCAGCGTAGAAGAGCACCTCGGCAGGATCTTGGATCTGGTGGACCCGCTGCCGCCCTACGAACAGCCGCTGCTGGAGGCTCTCGGCCTGCCGATCTGTACCGACGTGAGCTCGACCATCGACCTACCCGGTTTCGACAACTCGGCGATGGACGGGTATGCCGTCCATCTGGCCGACGTGGCGGACGCGTCTCGCGACGAACCCGTGCACCTGCCCGTGATCGGTGAGTCCGCGGCCGGCCAGACGAAGGCGTATGCGTTGACGCGCGGGCAGGCTGTCAAGATCATGACCGGCGCCCCGATGCCCGCCGGCGCTGACTGCGTCATCCCGGTCGAGTGGACCGACGGGGGTCGGGCCAGCGTCGAGATCCGGCAGGCGCCGCAGCTCGGCGAGCACGTACGCCCCCGGGGAGACGACATCAGGGTCGGCGATTCGCTCGTGGTGGAAGGCACCGTGCTCGGACCGCGCGAAATGATGGTGCTGGCGGCGACCGGACACGACAGCGTGAAGGCTCGACCGCGTCCACGCGTCGTGGTGATCTCCACGGGCTCCGAGCTGAGGGAGCCGGGAACAGCGCTCGGCTTCGACTCCGTCTACGACTCCAACTCGTTCGCGCTCGCAGCAGCGGCGCGACAGGCTGACGCGATCGCCTATCGCGTCGGCATCGTCTCCGACGACCCGCAGGAGCTGGCCGACACGCTGTCGGATCAGCTCGTGCGCGCAGATGTGATCGTCACGTCCGGTGGCGTCAGCAAGGGTGACTACGACGTGGTCAAGGACGTGCTCAGCCGTCTCGGCACGGTGGCGTTCACCGAGGTGGCGATGCAGCCCGGCAAACCTCAGGGCTTCGGCACCATCGGCGAGGACGACACCCCGATCTTCACGCTGCCGGGCAATCCGGTGTCGTCGTACGTCTCGTTCGAGGTCTTCGTCTTGCCGGCGATCCGTCGGATGATGGGCAAGCTGCCCTACCGTCGACCGCTCGTGCGGGCCCAGTGCATGGCGGGCCTCTCGTCGCCACGAGGACGCAAGCAGTTCGTGCGCGGCCATTTCGAGGTCACTGCACGAGGGGCGCAGGTGAGTCCGGTCGGCGGTCACGGTTCGCACCTGATCGGTGGCCTGTCCCAGTCGAACTGTCTGGTCGTCGTACCCGAGGCGACGTCGTCTGTCGAGTCCGGAAGCACAGTCGACGTCCTCGTGCTCGACAGGAACTACTGATGAACGATGAGAACCATCGCGCGTCGCTCACGCACGTCGACGACAGCGGCGCCGCACGGATGGTCGACGTCTCGGCCAAGGAGCAGACGGCGCGTGAGGCGATCGCCCGCGGGCGGGTACGCGTGTCCGCGACCGTGCTGGAGCTGCTCCGAGGCGACGGTATGCCGAAGGGGGACGCCCTCGGGGTTGCCCGCATCGCCGGAATCATGGCGGCCAAGAAGACGTCGGAGCTGATCCCGCTGTGCCACCCGCTGGCGATCAGCGGCGTCGTGCTCGACCTCGTGGTCGCCGACGATGCCGTCGAGATCACGGCCACCGTCCGCACGACCGACCGCACAGGCGTCGAGATGGAGGCGCTCACTGCCGTGTCGGTGGCAGCGCTGGCCGTCGTCGACATGATCAAGGCGGTCGACAAGGCGGCCGTGATCGACAACGTGCGCGTCGTCCACAAGACTGGCGGTCGTAGCGGCACCTGGACCAGGGCGGCGTCGAAGGAGTGATCGTGCAGGACTACAAGGCTGTGGTGATCTCGGTGTCCAACCGAGCATCGTCCGGGATCTACGAGGACACCACCGGCCCCCGCATCATCGACGCTCTTACAGAGTTGGGCTTCGTCGACGTCACGGGCAGCGTCGTGCCCGACGGCGATTGGGTGCGCGAGGCCTTGAAGGCGGCGGTCGCCTCAGGGGCGGATGTGGTCGTGACCACGGGAGGCACCGGCGTCTCGCCCACCGACCAGACGCCGGAGATGACGCGCGCGGTGCTGGATTACGAGGTTCCCGGCATCGCCGAGGCGATGAGGGCCTATGGCGTCGACAGCGGCGTACCAACGGCCGTGTTGTCCAGAGGGCTCGCGGGCGTGTCCGAAGGAACCCTGATCGTCAACCTGCCCGGCTCGGGCGGCGGCGTCAGCGACGGGCTCGCCGTTCTGTGTCCCATCCTTGCCCACACCCTCGACCAGATCCACGGCGGCGACCACCAGCGGGCGGACGCAGGCGGTGCAACCTGACTCGGGGCTGGCCCGCCCGACTCAGCAGAGGCAAGGTGGGGTTGCGGCCCATCACGATTCGCGATGCGACGCGCTGGGCGCAGCTGCGTCGCGACAACGTCGAGTGGCTGGGAGAGTGGGAGTCCACCCGCCCGCCGGAGTCGTCCGGACGCAACAGCGGCTACCGCGGTCTGACCCGAGACCTGATCCGACAGGGCCGTGAGGGGCGGGCGCTGCCTTTTGTCGTCACGTACTGCGGCGACGCGATGGTGGGGCAGCTGACGGTTACCGGTATCACCTGGGGGTCGGCCCGCTGGGCGCAGATCGGCTACTGGATCGACGAAGGCCATGCCGGCCGGGGCATCATGCCGATCGGCGTCGCCCTGGCATGCGACCACTGCCTGCATACGCTCGGCCTGCACCGGATCGAGATCGCCATCCGCCCCGAGAACACGGCAAGCCTGCGGATCGTCGAGAAGCTCGGCTTCGTCCAGATCGGGCTCGCCCCGCGCTACCTGCACATCAACGGCGGGTGGCGTGACCATCTGCTCTTCGCCATCACCGCTGAGGAAGTGCCCGACGGAGTGCTGTCTCGGCTCGGGTGAGCTGGCTGCCAGTGCCGGCCGATGATCGGCGAACCGTCGGATGGAGGCACCGGGTTCCGGTGTGTCGATGGGTCAAATCACATCGATTACTTCAGCCACACCAGTCACATAATTCTCAGGCGACACACCGCTGATGCTCCAGGCTGCGACCGGACGCCGCACATACGGTCGTGGCGTGGGGTTGACCGGTCTTATCTATGCAGCCATCGTCGTCGCGTGGGCGATCTTCTTGGTGCCGTTGGCGTTGAGGCGTCACGACCAAGCTGCTCGCAGCAGATCCATCGACCGCTTCTCGTCCGCCATGCGGGTGCTCTCACGCACACGAGGCGCTTCCTCCGGCCGGGTCGTCGTGGCGCCGAAACGCACGTCTGATCCGGTGGTGACACCGTCGCTGCGGGCGCGAACGGCCGAGACAGCGGCGGAGATGGCCGCTGTGTCCCGACCGAGCCGCGCCGGGATGGCTCGGGCCGCGGCCAGGCGACGTCGCGTCCTGATCGTGCTGGTGACCGCTGCTATCGTGACCGCGGCCGCCGCCGGCTTCGGGATGGTTGCCTGGTGGGGCTGCGCGGTTCCCGGGGCGCTGATCGTGAGCTTCCTCTCTCTGGCCCGTCGACAGGCGCGGCTGGCGAATGAGGCCTACTGGCGACAGGCGGCCGCCGCACGGCCCCAGGCGTCCAACGTCGTACGCCGCTCTGCGACTCGCGTCGACGCGAGTGGCGTGGGTGGCGTGGGTGGCGTGAGTGGCGTGGCCAAGGTGACGCGCAGCGGGCAGCCGGCACCGGGCGGTGATGCTACGCCCGACGATGCGGACGACGAGCCCACCATCACGCTCAGCCCCGAAGAAGTCGGGGCCGCTACCGCGCCAGCGCTGGCCGAGGAGCACGTCGTGGCCGTGTCGATCAACACGGCGGACGGTGGCTCGCTGTGGGACCCGCTGCCCGTGACGCTTCCGACCTACGTCGACAAGCCGGTCGCCAAGCGCACGATCCGTACGGTCGACCTCTCCGCGTCGGGCACCTGGTCGGCAGGCCACTCACCGGCCGCGAGCCAGGCGGCCCACCCGGAGGTCGCCGCGGACTCAGGAACCGTCGAGGACCAGGTAGACGATGGGGCGGTCGACGAGGAGCGGATCGACGAGGCGCCGCGGGCCGCCAACGCCTGAGCGGTCACCCGCGGGGTACGCCGAGCCGTTCCTCGCCGTGGTGCACGACTGCTGCTAGCCTTGCCGGTCGGTCACCGTTGCAGCCCGTGCGCTGCCGACGTCCGGGGCTGTGGCGCAGTTGGTAGCGCGTCTCGTTCGCAATGAGAAGGTCAGGGGTTCGAGTCCCCTCAGCTCCACCATGATCCGCTACTCCGACCGCCGACCAAGAAGACGTCGGAAACGTCGGAAAGGGGACGTCGTGCCCGTTGCCATTTGCGCCGAGGCAACTCCGACGGCTCGCCGATGCGAGGCTTTCGGTCAACTATGTTGATGGCCGCTCTTGACGGCCTCCATCACAACGTTTGACCTTCCCCGACCACCTCAGCCGCAAGGCCGACCCGACGCCGATTGCCAGCGACGCCCAGTGCTTCGCGGCCATCGCGCAGAGCCTCGAGCAGTCGATCGCCGACCTGTCCGACAGCCTCGCTGCCGAGCGCAAGGCACCTGGTGGCAAAGACCAAACGATTTGATCATCCGAATCAGGGCCGCCCAGGTTGGCGCCCTGCTCGCAAGATGTCACCTGACTGCAGCAGGCAGTCCGCGCCACCGCCACCGACTGTGTGGCGGCGACGACTCGATTGGTTCGCAGGCGGCGACGACTCGATTGGTTCGCAGGGGCCGACGGCCCGACTGCGGGGTCCTCAAGTCGCAAGTCGCCCACTCATTCCTCGTGGTCGTCGAGCTCGTTGCTGCTCGCACTCTCGGAGTCGCCAGCGAGCAGGGCGCGATCAATCTGCGCGTCGATCCGGTCGGCCTTCGAGCGCAACCTGTCGTTTCTCGCGTGTTGGCGTCTATCGAAAGATCTCCCCACTCCCGAATTGTTATCTGAGTTGTCCACAGAGGTGTCCATTCCAGGGACGCCGTCGCGCCGGTCGGCCACGGCGTCTCGGGCGTCGGCTCGCGCGTCGCGGAGTTCGGCGGCGGTCAAGATCATGACAGCAATCTCGCTCTGCTGGTCGGGGCTGTCACCCTCCGGCAGGGGAGAGCGATGATCTCGCGCGTCGGCCAAGCGGTCACGCTTCTCGGCATCATCGTCGCGCTGGTCGGCTCGCCTGGCGCGTAGCTCCGCACGCTGATCGCGGAGGTCTGCCCTACGGTCACGTTCATCTGCGCGGGCGTGGCGCTGGTCCGCAGTCCCGCGCAAGGCACGTTGCGCTGCACGCTTCGTCATCCGATTCTGCCTCCCTTTGAGTCGTTGACTCGGACGAGGGCAAGGGAACAAGTACTGTGGGTAATGAGACATTACTCTACGTTATGAAGTGAAGCGAGCCCGGACCACACGGAGGGGTGCCACGAAGGCGTAACCCGTGCGCTCAACTGTCCTCTGTGGTCACATCGTGGGATGCCGCTTGCAAGGGCGGAGAGCTAAGGGTGCGGCCCGGACCAGCGTCCTCGGGCGGCGCCATCTCCCTGGAACGGCTCGACTGGACGACACTTGGTCACGCGGGTCGCCCCAGGGCTCGAACGTTCCCGAGGCGCCCAGGTGCTGGGACGGGACCGTGGGCGGACTCCGCGCTGGGATCGCTGTCGCTGGTTGCTGAACTGCGGCCAATGCTTCGCGAGGCGGTTGGGCAGTGGCAGCACACCCTCGCGGCTCGCGCACAGGGACATCGGTCCGGCAAACGTGCTGATTTGGCGCTGCAGGCCATTGTTGTGCCCGCTGGCTTGTTCTCCGGCCTGGCCGCGTGAGCAGGGGTACGTCGGCCGGCAGCTGGTTAGCGGCCGGCCGCGCAGGCGTTACAGGTTCCAACCAGCTCGAGGCTGTGGCTGACATCGCTGAACCCGTTCTCGGACGCGATGCGGTCGGCCCACTCCTCGACGGCGGGACCGCTGACCTCGACGGCGCGGCCGCACTCCCGGCAGATGAGGTGATGATGGTGGTGCGAGGAGCAGCGGCGGTAGAAAGCCTCGCCAGTGTCGTTGCGGATCACGTCCACGTCGCCCGCGTCAGCCATCCGCTGCAGGGAGCGGTACACGGTCGCGAGCCCGACCTTGGTGCCGCGTGCCCGCAGTGACTCGTGCAGCTCCTGGGCAGTGCTGAAACTCGTCGCCTCCTCCAGCGCCGACACGACGGCCTGGCGCTGCCTGGTGGACCGTGTCCCCACCTCGGAGTCGGTCACCTCGGCTCCTCTCCGACGCGGGCGCCGTCGAGCCGAGTTGTGCGGCGACTCACCTGGCCGTCCGGCTGCACGGCTGAGGTGGCCACCGATTGGCTGACGACGGGCTGCTGGCGCTGGACCCAGCCTCGGCGGCCCCTGGCTCGTCCGATCAGGCGGCATCCGACGTAGATCAAGAAAGCGAAGGTAGTGACGTACGGGCTGATCGGGATGCTGGTCCCCACGGCCACGAAGATGCCGCCGACCATGGCCACGAGCGCGAAAACGGTCGACAGGACGGGCACCCACAGCGGGGAGGCCGAGACCTTCATTGCCGCCGCGGCCGGGACGCACAGCAGCGCCAGCACCAGAAGCGCCCCGACGACCTGCACCGACAAGGCGACAGCGCATCCCAGCAACACCATGAAGACAGGTCCGAGGATGACCGTCGGTACACCGCGAGCTGTCGCGACATCGGGGTCGACGCTGGCAAACATCAGTGGCCGCCAGATCACGGCCAGGACCGACAGCACGATGACGGTCGTGATGACGAGCGAAGTGAGCCGGGCCGAGTCGACGGCCACGATCTGGCCGGTGAGCAAACCGAACTTGTTCGCAGAGCGGCCCTTGTAGAGAGCGAGGAACAAGATGCCGAGGCCCAGCCCGAAGGGCATGATCACGCCGATCGCCGAGTTGCGGTCACGGGCCCGAAAGCCGAGCAGCCCAAGCAGCAGCGCCGCCAACAACGAACCGACAAACGCGCCAGTCATGAGGCTCGTCCCGATCAGCAGTGCCGCCGCGCCGCCTGCAAATGACAGCTCGCTGATCCCGTGTACGGCGAACGGCAGGTCGCGTGCCATCACCACGACACTCACGACGCCGCCGAGCACACCGAGCACGGCACCGGCGATCAAGGAGTTCCGCACGAGCGGAAGCAGCTCGCCGTAGTCGCTGAAGTTGACGATGTCGTGCCAGTTGACCTGCGCGAGCGCACTCATCGGCGCGTCCTGTGGTGGCCGGTGCGGTGGTGGTCGGTGTGGCCGTCACCGATGTGGTGGTGGTCGGTGAAGACGCTGGACGCCCCGAGCACCACGATCCGGTCGTCGCGGCGGATCACCTCGATGTCGGCGGCATACAGCTGCGACAACACGTCGGACCGCAGCACGTCGTCGGGCGTTCCGAGCCGGAACGCGCCGTTGCTGATGTAGAGCACGAGATCGACGATCGGCAGTACAGGGTTGATCTCGTGGGTCACGAAGAGCACTGCCGTGTCGTGCTCGCGGCGGCGCCGGTCGATCATGTCGACGACCATCTGCTGGTGGTTGAGGTCGAGTGACAGCAGCGGCTCGTCGCAGAGGAGCAGGCTGGGGTTGGTGGCGAGGGCTTGCGCGACCCGCAGCCGCTGCTGCTCGCCGCCCGACAGCTGCCCTACGGGTACGTCGGCGTAGGCGGTCGCCTCGACGTCGGCGAGCAGCTCGTCGACGCGGGCGCGACGGGCACGGCCCGGCCATCCGATTCCCCACCGATGCCCATCGATGCCGAGCCCGACCAGGTCGCGCGCCCGCAAGGGCACGTCGCTGTCGAAGCCGCGGTGCTGTGGGATGTAGCCGACCTGCGGGTTGCCCCTGCGGATGCTGCCGCCGGCCACTATGCCGGATCCGGCCGTCAGCGGCGTCAGGCCCAGCAGCGCGTTGAGCAGACTTGTCTTGCCGCTGCCGTTGGGGCCGAGGACGGCGAGGAGCTGGCCGGCTTCGACATTGAGGTTCAGGCCGGACCAGAGCACGCGGTCGCCGTACACCAGCTCCGCTCCCCGGAGCTGCACCGCGGGCTGGCGGCTTTCGCGCTGGTGCGGCGCGGGTCCGGCGGATGCCGGCGTGGTCGGTGGCGGGGCGAACTGCGTCATGTCTGGCTCAGCGCCTTGTCGAGGCCGTCGAGGTTGCCGCTCATCCACGCGACGTAGGTGTCACCATGGGGCAGGGTCTCGGTCAGGCCGGCGGTCGGAACTCCGGCGTCCTCGGCGGCCTGACGTACCTGTTCAGTGACCGGCGATGTGGCCTGCTCGTTGTAGACGAGCGCGTCGACCCGATGGTCGTCGTACAGCCTCAGCGTCTCGGTCAATACCAGCACGGAGATGTCTCCGCCTGCCTCGATCGCCGACGTGAACGCCTCGGGCGTCACCACGTCCAGCCCGATCGCGTCGAGCAGGTAGCCGGGAACTGGTTCGGTGATACCGACGCTCAGGCCGCCGAGATGCTTCTTGAGGGCGGCTTCCCGGTCGATGAGGGCGCGCACCTGGGCGTCGAACGCCCGGGCATTGCTGGTGTAGGTGCCGGAGTGCTGAGGGTCCACGGCCCCCAGGGCCACGGCAACCTGGTCGGCGACCTTCTGCATCGCGGGCAGGTCATACCAGACATGCTCGTTGAGTTCCCCGCCTTGCCGAGCCGCGAGACCGGAGACGTCGACCGCGTTGATCACGGCGGGATTCCCAGGCGTGCTGTCGAGCAGCTGATCCATGAAGGCGTCGTAGCCACCGCCGTTCTCGAGCACCACATCGGCCTTGGACACCACGAGGGCGTCGCGGGCGCTCGCCTCGTAGGAGTGTGGGTCCTGGCTGGCGGAGGTGATGAAGGCCGTCACCTCGACGCGGTCGCCGCCGACGGTCGCTGCGACATCTCCGTACACATCTGTGGAGGCGACGACCTGCACCTTGGTGGGGTCCGCCGGCTGGGCGGACCCGCACGCGCTGAGCACTGGGGCGGCAACCAGGGTCGCGACCAGCGCTGGCAGCGCAGTGCCGAGGTGCACGGTCCAAACCCCTTCCCCGATCTGAGTGCAGGTCGAACCCCCTAGAGTATGAGAATCATTCTCGACAATCAAGTGCCCGACCCCGGGGAGAAACGCTGTCTCCCCGACGGCACCTTGTCCGCCTCTCCCCGGGATCGCGAGGTGAGGGGGTACACCTGCGCCGCCCCGGGAATCGGGAGCACGCCAACGAATCCGTCGGTCAGCGACTTCAGCGGGTGTAGAGCACCTTGACGCGGTCGTCCCGCAACCACAGGCCGGCCCACACCACGACGCCGGTACCGACGGCGAAGAAGATGTTGAAGATCGGCGTCTCGTAGCTCAAGTTCACAGCGGTGGCGCCGCCGAGATAACCGGTCAGGAGCACAGCGCCCAGAGCGCGGTGCGTGGGATGAGGTACAGCGCGAGGCAGACCGCTTCGATGCAACCAATCGTCGTGGCGAAGTACGACGGTTGGCCGAGCTCCGCGGTAGCCCGCTGCACAGCTGGCACGTTGAGCAGGTGGATAACCCTGTCGAAACCGAGGAAAAGGGTGACGAGGGCAGTGACGACGACGCCTGCGCGGACGGCTCCAGAGTGGCCGCCTGTGGAGCGTGCGGAGGCCTCGAGAGAGGTGGCGCTGGCGGAGGTGATGGTGGTCATGGCGGGCTCCCAAGGTCGAGGCTGCTTTGGTGTTACCGCTTTGATCGTGGGGGCGCGGGTTTCTCATCGGTGTCGGAGGAACTCGGCTGCCGTTCGCCACGGGTTCCTGGCGCCTGGGCCGGAACGGCTGGCGCCTGGGCCGGAACAGCTGGCGCCTTGGGCCGGAGCGGCTGACCCATGGGCCGGAACGGCTGGCGCCTGGGCCGGAACAGTTGACGCCTGGGCCGGAACAGTTGACGCCCCGGCCCGGAACAGTTGACGCCCCGGCCGAACAGCTGACGCCTCGGCCGGAACAGCTGACCGCTGGGCGGAAGGAGGAGGTTAGATCCAGTGCGTGAGCCACATGCGGTCGTGCCACTGCTGGTTGCTGAGCAGGTGGTCGGTGAGGATCGGGTAGAAGTAGGCGAAGTTCACCGCCACGGCGACGACGAACGCGCCGGCGACCACCGCGCCCAGTCGCCGATGGGTGGTCGAGGCGTCCGCGCGTCCGAGCAGCTTCCCGAGCACGAGGGTGACCGCGATGATCGTGAAGGGGATGATCGAAACCGCGTAGTAGTAGAAGATTTGCCGGTCGTCGTACCGGAACCAGGGCAGCCACGTCGTGAGCACGCCGACGATGGCGATGCCGAAGCGCCAGTCCCGACGGGTCAACCAGTAGCCGAGTGCTACGAACAGCGCGAGCACCCCTCCCCACCAGAGCACCGGAGTGCCGATCGCCAGCACCTGCCTGACGCACTGCTGGCCTTCGGGGCAGTTGGCGATGACTGTGTTGTCCCCGCTCGTGGCCGCGATGCCCAACGGCCGGTTGATGAACAGCCAGCCACCGGGGTGGGACTGGAAGGGATGTGTCTGCTCCTTGATGTAGTTCCCGGTGTGGAAGGCGTAGACCTCCTTGTGGTAGTTCCACAAGATGTCGAGGTCGTGCAGGAAGCCTTCGACGGCGTTGTGCGGGTCGTCGTTCGTCGACGTCCAGACCGGCTCGCCCTCGCCGGCCACCGGCGCGAAGGCGTCCTCGAACATCTGCGCGTGGGTGAGGAAGCCGGCCCAGGTCGCCACATAGACGACCAGCCCGACCACGACGATCGAGAAGAAGGAAGGTATGGCGTCCACCAGCAACGACTTGGCGGCTGACCACCTCACGCCGACGGCGCGACGCATGCCGGAGTCCCAGGCCCAGGCCAGCACGCCGAATCCCGCGACCACCGCCACCGCGCTCCACTTCGTGCCACAGGCGAGGCCGAAGCAGACACCTGCCGCAACCCGCCACGGCCGGAAGAGGAAGCCTCGGACCGGACCGAACCCGCGTCCCGACCGCACCGGTGACGTCTCGGACAGCCGTGCCATCTTGACCCTCGCCCAGTCCCGGTCGGCGACGAGGCAGTGGGTGGCGCACAGAAGCCAGAACGCCAAGAAGATGTCGAGCAGCGCGAAGCGCGACATCACGAAGTGCAGGCCGTCCAAAGCAAGCAGGAGACCGGCCACGCAGCCGAGGAGCGTTGACCCGGTCAATCGACGCGTGAGCCGACTCAGCACCAGCACCATCAGCGTGCCGATCAGCGCGGACGAGAACCGCCAACCGAGTGGTGTCATCCCGAAGAGCCACTCGCCGAAGGCGATCATCCACTTGCCGACCTCCGGGTGCACAACCTTGCTCACCCCGTCGGCGAAGACACCGTCGGTCGTGCCGGAGTTGATCAGGGTGTCGGCCTCGCTGCCGTTCTTGTCGTTGCCGTCATTGACGAAGTTGCTCGCGTAGTGCTTGACGAGCAGTGAGTAGGCGTCCTTGGCGTAGTACGTCTCGTCGAAGGTGATGTCGTGCGGCGTCGTGATGCTCCAGAACTGCAGTACGCCGGACAGCAGGGTGATGATGATCGGCGCCAGCCATCCCCAGACCGGGTCGCTGCGGTAGTGCAGCGGTGTCAGGCGTCGCCGCATGCGGGGCAGCGGCTGGCCGTCGACCGTCTCCCCGAGCAGCGCCACCGAGCCTCGAGACCTGGCTGCGGTGACGACGGTCGCGGGGGAGGACGGCACGCAGGCCATCGTACGTAGTGCCTGGGCCCGTCCCTGCGGCCATCACAGCCGTCCGAGGCGGCCGAGTGCGCTTGGCTCAGGGCAAGGAGATGCCGGCTCTTGTCAGTCGTTGCCGGCGCCCGGCCTGCGATGATGCGGTCATGACGTTGGTGCTGGCGGCGACGCCCATCGGTCGGGTCGATGACGCCTCACCGCGACTCGGGCGAGAGCTCGCCGCGGCTGACGTCGTGGCCGCCGAGGACACCCGGCGGCTGCGCCGGCTCGCGGCAGACCTCCAGGTCGAGATCTCGGGACGGGTCGTCTCGTATTTCGAGGCGAACGAGAAGCAGCGCACCGCCTCGCTGCTCGAGGCCCTGCGCGGCGGCGACCGCGTCGTGCTCGTCACGGACGCCGGCATGCCGAGCGTGTCCGACCCGGGCTACCGCCTCGTCGTCGCGGCGGTCGAGGCCCAGGTGGAGATCAGCGTGGTGCCGGGACCGTCGGCGGTGCTGGCCGCGCTCGCGATCTCTGGCCTCCCGGTCGACCGGTTCTGCTTCGAGGGTTTCCTGCCGCGCAAGGCAGGCGAACGCGCTCGGCGGCTCCGAGAGCTGCGCTCGGAGCCACGCACGATGGTGTTCTTCGAGTCGCCGCACCGCACCGCCGAGTCATTGCACGCCATGGCCGATGCCTTCGGACCCGACCGTGCCGTGGCGGCGTGCCGCGAGCTGACCAAGACACATGAGGAGGTACGCCGTGGCGGTCTCGCCGAAGTGGCGACCTGGGCCGACCACGGCGTCCGTGGCGAGGTGACGCTCGTCGTGGGTGGTGCCGCGTCTGCGTCGGCAGCCGACCTGGGTGACGTGGCGCTGCGCCGGCTGGTCGACGAGGCTGTCGCGACGGGCCTGTCCCGCAAGGACGCCGTCGCCGTCGTCGCACACGACACTGCTCTGCCGCGCAGGACCGTCTACGCCGTAGCCCACCAGCAAAACCACCCGCAAGGCTGAGGCGAGCAGCCGGCTCTGGCGAGACTGCGGTCGGATCTCTACGCCATGGCCGGCGGAACCTGGAGGTCGTCCAGCCCGAACCTTGCGGGAGACAAACGGTTCGACACGCCACCCTAGGATTGATCCCGTGCCAGACAACCCCCCCAAGGCGTTCTACGTCACGACACCGATCTACTACGTGACGGCCCCTCCGTCGATCGGCAACGCCTACACGACGGTGGCGGCCGACGTCCTCGCGCGCTGGCATCGTCAGCGAGGTGAAGAGGTGGTCTTCCTGACTGGCACCGACGAGCACGGCCAGAAAGTCCTCGAGGCGGCCGAGCAGCACGGGGTCACCCCGCAGCAGTGGGCCGACAAGCTGGTGACGACGGAGTGGGCGCCGGTGCTCGAAGTCATCGATGCGTCCAACGACGACTTCATCCGCACGACCGAGAAACGGCACACGGAGCGGGTCCGCGAGTTCTGGCAGACCATTTACGACCGCGGCGATGTCTATGAGGGCACCTACGAGGGTCCGTACTGCATTGCGTGCGAAGAGTTCAAGCTCCCTGCCGAGCTGATCGACAGTGCGAGCGGCCTGCAGCTGTGCCCGATCCACGAGCGCCCCGTCGAGATCCTCTCCGAGGTCAACTACTTCTTTGCCCTGAGCAGGTACGGCGACCGACTGCTCGAGCTCTACGAGGCCAACCCGACGTTCGTGCAGCCGGCCACTGCGCGCAACGAGGTGATCTCGTTCGTCAAGCAGGGACTGCAGGACCTCTCGATCTCCCGCTCCACGTTCAACTGGGGTATCCCCGTTCCCTGGGACGAGCAACACGTCTTCTATGTCTGGATCGACGCGTTGCTCAACTACGCGACAGCGGCCGGCTACGGGACGGACCCGGAGCGGTTCGCGCGGATCTGGCCCGCCGACGTCCAGCTGGTCGGCAAGGACATCCTGCGGTTCCACGCAGTGATCTGGCCCGCGATGCTGCTTGCGGCGGGGGTCGACGTACCCCACCGGGTCTTTGCGCACGGATGGCTGCAGGTCGGCGGACAGAAGATGAGCAAGTCGAAGGCAACCGCGATCCACCCCAGCGAAATCGTCGACACGTTCGGCTCCGACGCCTATCGCTACTACTTCATGAAGACCATCGCCTTCGGCTCCGACGGCAACTTCTCGTGGGAGCACATGAGCGCGGTCTACACCAGCGAGCTGGCCAATGGCCTGGGCAACCTGGCGTCGAGGGTGACCGCGATGGTCGGCAGGTACTTCGACGGCGTACTGCCCGGAGCCACCGACCACGGTCCGGCCGAGGACCGGCTCGCCGAAGCCCTCGCCCAGACGGTGAGGGCCGCGGAGGCGGCGATCGACAAGGTCGCGATCCATGAGGCGATCGGAGCCGTGGCCGACTTCACGGCTGCTGTCAACGGATACGTGACCGAGCAGGAGCCCTGGAAGGTAGCCAAGGACGACTCGCTCGCAGGTCGGGCGCGACTCGCGACGATCCTCTACACGGCCGCCGAGGCGCTGCGTGCGGTCGCGGTGCTGCACCGCGCCGCTATGCCCACGACCTCGGCTGCTCTGTGGAAGGCCCTGGGCGGGGACGTCCTCGGCAGGCTCGCCGACCAGCGTATGCAGGACGCGGGACGCTGGGGACAGCTGCCGGCGGGAGCCACACTGACCAAGGGTGCGGCGCTCTTTCCCCGCCTGGCCGACGATGCATGACCGCTGACTCGATGAGCGAACCACCTCGGCGGGCTCAACACGATCGCCCGACCCGGTCGCGGGTCGACGCGGAGTTCGGCGGCCCTCGTGACGTCAGGCGCCCGCCGCTCCCCGAGCCGCTGCCCGTGCCGGTCGTCGACAACCACTGCCATCTCGACATCGAGGACGGGGAGAGCTGGCTCGACCCGGCAGCGGCGCTGGAGCTGTCAACGCGTGCCGGGGTCGACCGCATCGTCCAGATCGGCTGTGACCTGCCCGGCGCGGCGTGGGCGGTCGAGACGGCACAGGAGTTCGACGCCATCGTCGCTGGGGTGGCGATCCATCCCAACGAGGCGCCGAGGCTCGACGCCGCCGGAGGCTTGGACCGGGCGCTGGCCGAGATCGAGCGGCTCGCCTCGTCGAGCGAACGCGTTCGCGCCGTCGGCGAGACGGGGCTCGACTACTTCCGCACAGGCTCCGACGGCATAGCGGCGCAGCGGCGGTCGTTTGCCGCCCACATCGCGATGGCCCATTCCCTCGACAAGACCCTGGTGATCCACGACCGCGATGCCCATAACGACGTGATCGAGATGCTGGACGAGCACGGCGTGCCGAAGCGGACCGTGCTGCACTGCTTCTCCGGTGACACCGACTTCGCGCGCCGATGCCTGGACCGCGGCGCCTACCTGTCGTTCGCCGGCACGGTGACTTTCAAGAACGCACAGCACCTCCGCGACGCGCTCGTCGTCGCCCCTCGTGACCGCATCCTGGTGGAGACCGACGCGCCCTTCCTCACCCCGATGCCGTTTCGCGGCCGGCCCAACGCGTCGTACCTCGTCCCGCACACGTTACGCAGCATGGCCGACGTGCGCGGTGACGACCTGGAGGTACTGTGCACAGCTGTCCGCGCCAACACCGATGCCGCGTACGGCGGCGGCTGGGGCAGCTCAGGCTCCGCCGGCGGCTGACGTAGCCGGGGCCCGAACCATGGTGATGAGTGGCCGGGCCGCTGCTGCTCGTCGCGACGACATGCCGCTGCCGTGAGGCGCGGTCGGAAACCGGTTCTAACCCCAGGTCTGTGACCCCTGTGACAGGAGTGAAGATGCCGTCGTGATGCTCGTCACGTACGGCTGCCGTATGTCGCGGAATCGCCGGTCTGGCTTTGCATCGACTGGCCGAGTTTGGCAAGGTCGGGGCCTTGCCCACCGGCAGCAGAGCCACCATGACCTGGATCATGACCCCGCATCGCCGTGAGCGTTCGCCCGTCTCTGTGAACCGGGACACCCGACCCCTGGGAGCACCGTGACGAAGAGGATCTCTCTCGCCATCTTGACCATAACCGTCATCGTCGGCCTCGTGGCAGCGACGGTGGCCTATACAGCAGCACGCAAGACAGTCACCGTCTCGGTCGACGGCAAGTCCCACCGCATCACCACGCTCGACGACACCGTCGGTGACGTGCTCGCCAGCGAAAACATCGCACTGGGCGCCCGCGACGTCGTTGCGCCGGCAGCGGACACGTCCCTCGACGAAGGCACGCGTATCGCCGTGTCGTACGGCCGCAAGCTGACACTGGACGTCGACGGCAAGAACCAGACGTACTGGACCACCGCGACCCGCGTCAACGACGCCTTGTCCGAACTGGGTCAGCGCTTCGAGGCCGGGGCGGAGCTCTCGGCGAGCCGGTCGACGGTCATCGGACGCAAGGGTCTCAAGCTCGCGGTCAACACCCCGAAGACCATCACGCTCAAGGTCGGCGGCGGCAACGCCAAGCGGGCCACGACGACCGGCTTGGACGTGAGCGAGGCCCTGCTCGACCTGGGTGTCCGGGTGGACCACAACGATGAGGTCACACCGAAGCGCACGTCCAGCATCGACGACGGCAGCAAGATCGTGGTGACCCGCATCTGGGGCCTCAAACGCACAGTGCCGGAGACCGTCCCGTATGCCACGGTCGTGCATCACGACGCCAGCATGTACACCGGCCAGAGCAAGATCGTCCGGGACGGGAAAGCCGGGACCGACAAGGTCACCTACAAGATCGTCAAGACCAACGGCAAGGTGACCCGGAAGCGGGTGGTCAAGCGCGTGACCGACGTCGCGCCGGTCTCGCGGATCGAGGCGGAGGGCACCAAGTCTCGCCCGGCGCCGGCGCCAGCCCCCACCACGGCGCCGTCGACGAACTATGCGACAGGCAGCACCGTGTGGGACCAGATCGCACAGTGTGAGTCCGGTGGCAACTGGGCCATCGACACCGGTAACGGCTACTACGGCGGTCTGCAGTTCCTGCAGTCGACGTGGCTCGCGTATGGGGGCGGTGCCTACGCCTCGCTGCCTAGCCAGGCCAGCCGCGAGGCGCAGATCGCCATCGCGACGAAGGTGCGCGACGCATCCGGCGGCTACAGCCCGTGGCCGGCCTGCGCGTCGTCGCTCGGCTTGCTCTGAACAATCCCACGGCGTCCGCGGGTGCGGGACAGCAGGGGCCCGCGGGCGGCCGTGCGGTGGGCAACCGGTACGCCGTGCGGCCCACCAAGCAGCGCGGCCAGAACTTCGTCATCGACGCCAACACCGTACGGCGGATCGTGGCCGCCGCGCGGCTCCAGCCGGGCGACACTGTGCTCGAGGTGGGACCGGGTCTCGGGTCGCTGACCCTGGGCCTGCTCGGTGCCGTCAACCGAGTGACCGCCGTCGAGGTGGATCCACGGCTCGCCCGCGGTCTGCCAATCACCGTGGCGGAGTTCGCGCCCGGCCACTGCGACCGGCTGAGAGTGGTGGAGGCTGACGCGCTGCGCCTCCCGGCGGTTCCTGGGCCCCCGCCGAGCGCTCTGGTGGCGAACCTGCCCTATAACGTGGCGGTTCCGGTCCTGCTGCACCTGCTCGAGACCGTGCCCACGATCCAGCGCGTGCTCGTGATGGTGCAGCTCGAGGTGGCCGAGCGGCTCTGCGCCCGGCCAGGCACCAAGGCCTACGGCGTACCGAGCGTGAAGGCCGCCTGGTACGGCGACGTGCGACGCGCCGGAGTGGTCGCGCGCAGCGTCTTCTGGCCGGCGCCACGGGTGGACTCGGGGCTGGTAGCGCTCACCCGGCATACCGCTCCGCACAGCGAGGTGGGACGCGAGCGGGTCTTTGCAGTGGTCGACGCGGCGTTCTCGCAGCGTCGCAAGATGCTCCGCACGGCGCTGGCGGGACTAGCCGGTTCGGCGGCGGCGGCCGAGTCGGCCATCGTGGACGCGGGCGTCCAGGCGACTGCCCGGGGCGAGACGCTGAGCGTCGAGGAGTTCGTCCGAGTCGCCGACAGCCTTGGCGCGGGGCCGTAGCCTGGCCGGGTGACGACGGTGACCGTGCGTGCCCCGGCGAAGATCAACCTGGGGCTGAGCGTGGGGCCTCCGCGCCCGGACGGCTTCCACCCGCTGGCGACGGTCTATCAGGCGATCTCCATCTATGACGAGATCAAGGCCCGGCCTGCCGCGCCCGGCGACTTCACCGTCACCCTCACGGGTGAGGGCGACAACGTGGTCCCGATGGACGGGACCAACCTCGCCGTGCAGGCAGCCAGGCTGCTGGCCAAGCACCTCGACGTCGACGAAGGAGCGGCGCTCAGTCTCCACAAGATGATCGCGGTGTCGGGTGGGCTGGCCGGGGGTAGCGCCGACGCCGCCGGTGCCTTGCTGGCGTGCGACGCGCTGTGGGGCGCAGGCGTGAGCCGTGACGAGCTGATGGTGCTCGCCGCCCAGCTCGGCAGCGACGTGCCGTTCTGTCTCGTCGGCGGCAACGCGATCGGTACCGGCAGGGGCGACAGCATCTCACCAGTGCTGGCGCGCGGTTCCTACGAGTGGGTGCTCGCGTATGCCGACGGTGGCCTGTCGACGCCGCAGGTCTTCGCTGAGTTCGATCGCTTCGCGGGACGCCGGGTCGGCGGCGACGGGGGCGGCGACGGTGTCGATGGCGACGGAGCCAGCGGCGACAGGGCCAGCGGTGACAGGCCCAGCGGTGTGGGAGCCCCTGGTAGCAGGGCCAGAGGTGACGGGGTCAGCGGTGTGGGAGCCACCGGTGGTGCCACGAGCGGTGCCGGAGGACCGGTAACTGCCGCCGGCGGGTCCGGCGTTCGCGCGGCCGCCGGATCCGCCAAGGCCACCCGGCGCCGCAAGGCTGGCCAGCTCGGCGGGGCCGGCGAACCCCCCCGGCTTGTTGAGGTCGGGCAGGTGGCTCCCAGCGCTGATGATGCCGGACGCGAGCGCCGCGCTGGGCCTGACGAGCCGGACGTGTCGCCCGAGCTGATGGCCGGTCTGCGTTGCGGCGACCCCTACGCGGTCGGCCTGGCGCTACACAACGACCTCCAGGCGGCGGCGCTGCGGCTGCAACCGGGCCTTCGGAATACCCTGTCGGTGGGTGAAGAGTTCGGCGCATTGGGCTCGCTCGTGTCCGGCTCAGGCCCGACCTGCCTGTTCCTTGCTGCGGACGAGGACCACGCCGTCGACCTCGCGGTGGCCCTGTCCGGATCGGGCACCTGCCGGATCGTCCAGCGGGCTACCGGGCCTGTCCACGGCGCCCGTGTCATCGCCTGAACGGGCGCGACATGGGTGAGACGCTGTGCCGCACCTGGTGGCTGAGCCCGCCATGGTGACCCAGGCAACCAACCTGATCAGCCTGGAGAAGGTGTCGAAGGCGTACGGCGTGCGGCCGCTGCTCACCGACGTCAGCCTCGGTATCCAGCGCGGCGATCGGGTAGGCATCGTGGGCCGAAACGGCGACGGCAAGACCACGCTGCTGCGGATCCTGGCCGGCGTCGAGCCGGTCGACGCCGGCCGTGCGACGAGGACCCGTAGCCTGCGTCTCGGCCTGCTCGCGCAGCAGGACGCCCGACCAGGTCCGGAAACCATCGCCGGGGTGGTGCTCGGCGGGCTCGCCGAGCATGAGTGGGCGGCCGACCCGCAGTCGCGCGGTGTCGTCGCTCACCTGCTGAGCGACCTGCCGCTCGACCGTCGCGTCGATGCCCTGTCTGGCGGTGAGCTGCGCCGCGTCCGTCTGGCGCAGCTGTTGTTGACCGACCTCGACGTGCTTCTCCTCGACGAACCGACAAACCATTTCGACATCGATGCGGTGGCGTGGTTGGCCGCGCACCTCGTCGCCCGAGACGTAACGCTCGTGGTGGTGACCCACGATAGGTGGTTCCTCGACGCGGTCGCGGCTTCGACGTGGGAGGTGCACGACGCCACTGTCGACGGGTACGACGGTGGCTATGCGGCATACGTGCTTGCCAAGGCCGAGCGGATGCGGCAGGCCGAGTCGGCGGAGGTACGCCGCCAGAACCTGATGCGCAAGGAGCTGGCCTGGCTGCGGCGTGGTGCCCCCGCCAGGACGTCGAAGCCGAAGTTCCGCATCGACGCGGCGAGCACGTTGATCGCCGACGAGCCCGCCCCACGTGACGGCGTCGAGCTGCAGAGGTTCGCCGCAACCCGTCTCGGCAAGGATGTGCTCGATCTCGAGGACGCCACCATCGCGCGCGGCGAACGCAAGCTCGTCGACCACGTGACCTGGCGGATCGGTCCCGGGGAGCGGATCGGTCTCATCGGTGCCAACGGAAGCGGCAAGACGTCGGTGCTGTCGGTGCTGGCCGGCGAGTCGCCCCCGCATGCGGGACTGCTGCGCGTGGGTCGAACCGTCAGGCTCGGGCGGCTGAGCCAAGGCGGCGACGACCTGGACGCACAGCAGGGTGTGCTCAGCTCGGTCGAGGCGGTCAAACGGATCGCGTCGGTCGGAAGCGGCCGGGAGGTCACGGCCACATCGATGCTCGAGCGTTTCGGTCTCACCGGCGACAAGCTGACAGCCCGTGTGGGCGACCTTTCCGGAGGCGAACGTCGCCGGCTCCAGCTGCTGCTGGTGCTGCTGGACGAGCCCAACGTGCTGCTGCTCGACGAGCCCACCAACGACCTCGACATCGAGACTCTCACGGTGGTGGAGGACTATCTCGACGGCTGGCCGGGCACGCTCGTCGTCGTCTCGCACGACCGCTACTTCTTGGAGCGGGTCTGTGACACGATCCGGGCGCTACCCGGCGACGCGTCCCTGGTCATGGTGCCCGGCGGCGTCGACGACTACCTGGCGCGCCGAGCAGCGGCTCGGGCATCGGCCGGCCAGCGGGGCGCCGGCTCGGGCGGCGGGCCGAGCGGTCAGAGCGGACGTCCTACGCCGCCCGTGGACCCAACGGGCGGACCCGTCACCGAGGCTGGAGCCGCCGCCGCCGGCGCCGCGCGCGCCGCCCGCGCCGTGCGCAAGGAGGTGACCAGGATCGACCGGCAGCTGGGCAAGCTCGCCGACCGGATCGCCGCGGTCCATGCGTCGATGGCCGAGCATCCGAGCGACTTCGAGCGGCAGCTCGGCCTCGGTGCGGAGCTTCGCGGGCTGGAGGCCGAGCGCGACGCGCTGGAAGATGCCTGGCTCGAAGCCGCCGAGCTGCTCGGCTGACCCGCCAGTCCTTCCGGCCGAGGCGCCAGCCGTTCGGGCCGAGAGGTCAGGTGTTCGGGCCGAGGCGTCAGGTGTTCCGGTCGAGGCGTCAGGTGTTCGGGCCGAGGCGTCAGGTGTTCGGGCCGAGGCGTCAGGTGTTCGGGCCGAGGCGTCAGGTGTTCGGGCCGAGGCGTCAGGTGTTCGGGCCGAG
>JBBRYB010000033.1:0-38556 GCA_038238115.1 Propionibacteriales bacterium
AAAGAGGACTTTCCGTTCGAGGAGATCTCTGACCATCTCGAGCAGGAAGGCTGTCTCGTCTGGGTCGACATCTGTGACCCCGACTCACCTCAGCTGTCTGAGCTGGGCCGGGAGCTGACACTCGAGCCTCTGACCATCGAGGACGCGCTGACCCGGGAGGGCCGGGCAAAGGCGACACGCTATCCGACGTACACGTTCCTGACGACCTACGCCACGGTGATTCGCAGTCAGGAAGACGCCAACGGCAGTCCTCTGCCTCAGTCGCAAACTGAGCAGGCTGACGGCGCACAAACAGACTCGCCCAAGAGAGATCCCGAGCCAGCCGATTCCGCCTTGATCGTGACCCGCCTGTCGGCTTTTGTGCTGCGGCGCGGCATCGTCACTATTAGGCATGGCAGCGACTTCGACATGGAGGAAGTCGTTCGGCGCTGGGAGGACAACGCAGACCTGCTCAAGTTCGGCGTTGGCGCCTTGGTCTACGGCCTCCTCGACTTTATCGTGGACGGGCATTTCGACGCTGTGCAAGCGCTCGACGACAGCATCGAGTCATTGGAGGACGGCCTCTTCGACGACCGCGCTGTGAGCCGCGAGGTGCAACGTCGTACCTACCGCATTCGCAGGGATCTTGTGGAGCTACGTCGTGTGGTGTTGCCGATGCGAGAGGTCATCAACTCGGTATTAAGGCACCGCCGTGATCTGGACGCTCCCGCAGAGCTCGATCCCTGGTACGACGACCTCTACGACCATGTCCTGCGCGCTTCTGAGTGGACCGAGTCGCTGCGCGACATGATTACCACGATATTCGAGACCAACCTGTCGTTGCAGGACGCGAGGCTCAACACGGTGATGAAGAAGCTGACCAGCTGGGCGGCTATTATCGCGGTGCCCACGGCGATCACCGGTTTCTTCGGTCAGAACGTACCTTTTCCGGGCTTTGCCCGCGAGTCGGGTTTCATCTTCAGCTGTGTCGTGATCGTCGTGATCGCCGGCCTACTGTACGCCGGGTTCCGACGTCGCGACTGGCTGTAGCAAACGACCGGGGCCCGACCGTCCAGCATTTTTGTGACCTCGCGCCGCCGTCGCAACTGTGTCTATACTTGGCATCTGGGGACACGAGGAGACAGCAATGGTGCAACGCAGAGTCGTGGAGATGGTCAGCGACCTCACGGAGAAGCCCGCCGACGAGAAAGTGCATTTCGCGCTCGACGGTACCGGCTACGAGATCGACCTGACGTCCGCGGAGGCAAGCAAGCTTCGCGGTGACTTCCAGCGATACATCCGCTCAGGACGGCGCCTCAAGCGCAAGAGGCGGGCGGCTGCCGCTCGCTGAGCGAAAGCGGACCTCGGCTCGGTTCAGTCATAGTGCTGGAAGGCAGCCCACACGACGTCCCACGAGTGGCGTGGCTGACGGCAGACCGCGACGGGTTCACCCTGCTCCTCGTTATCTACGTCGAGGCCGTTCGTCAGGCGCGCTTTGACCGAACATGAGCGGAACTCCGTCCTCGCAGTTGCCAGCTGACCGCCGACCAGGAGGACCACTGCTGTGCCCGTGGGCGGCCTCGACTCGAAGTAGAGATCATTCTGGGCGCTGAAGACTCTCGGCAGCCCTAGGGCCGGCCCATAGCGGGCGATTGCACCCGCCTCTCCATAGTTGCTTGTCACGACCGCTGCGCCTCTTGTCGTTGAGCTCGGCAATGCGTCGTACACCGCCGCGACCTGCCTGACGTAGCGTGGCCAGCCGACGGAGTCGCGAGACGTCTGGTTGATGGCCGGAATCGGCGTCGACCCGAGCTGCGCGACCGGGACTATCGGCAGCGCAATCAGCGCTGACACGAGCGCGTTGACCGCCGCGCCGGACACGAGCAGCAACCGCCATCCGCTGGCCCGAGAAACGAACTCGCTCACGGGAACGCACCCGGCAGCGAACAGCACGGTGAGCAACCCGAAGGGATAATAGAGCTGCGTACCCGAGAGAAACACCAGCACCAGAAGAACAGGGAATGCGGCCGCCATGAAACGGGCCTCGCGCCACTGTGGCCGGCGCCAAAGTGCCACCAGGCCGGCTAGCCATATCACCGTGAGCGGCGGACCGAGCAGGAGGGTGAGGAACGGCCACATCAGGATCCGGACGTCTCCGCTGTTGTTGTCCGCGAGCGCCTGCCCCATCGTGAGCTCGGGCCAGTGGTTCGTCAGCTAGAACCAGATGTTCGGCGAGCCGATGAGCAGCGCCAGAGCAGCAGAGCCGAGAACCCAGCGTGACAAGAGCAGTCGGCGCGGACCGACCAGCAGAAACCCGCCGGCGAACGCTGCCAGCAGCATCGCGACCAACAGCTTGTTGTACATGCTCAGCCCCACGACCACGCCGACTCCGACCCACCAGCGCGGATCCCTCCGCAGCACGGCACGCAGCACGAGGAGGCTGACCAGCGGCCACACGACGAGGTCGAGCGAGGACGTCAGCATCACATGACCGAAGAGCAGCGTGCTGGTGGCGAACGCGTACGCCCAGGCGCACAACTGCTGGGCACCGCGGCCGCCCCCGAGCTCGCGAGTGATGAGCGCGACCACCAGCACCGACCCCACGGCTGAGAGCGTCGCCGGTATCCGGATTGCCCACGGCTCGTCTGCCACGTGGTCGCTGAGGAAGCGGACGAGCAGGGGAGTCAGCGGCGGCTGGTCGACGTACCCCCAGGCCGGCCTGAGCATCCTGAAGTAGAGCTCGTCGCGGTGGAATCCATAGCCGTTGCTGAACACCGTGAGCAGCGCGGCCACGGCGAGCATCGCCGAGAGCACCGGCCCACGAGCCAGGGCTGGAACGCCGAGTCGGGTCTCCTCCGCCGCCACGGTCGCTCCCATTCGGCGACCGTACCGGCTGCCCGAGTCTGCGGACTTCGGCGGCGTGCCGGAGGATGCCCTCATGACTGCACCGCAAGCCGCGACCACCGGCTCCACGGATGTCATCGGCCGCGTTGTCGAGCTCGAGATTGACGCCATCGCGCACGGCGGGCACTGCGTCGGCCGGCACGAGGGCCGAGTGATCTTCGTCCGGCACACCCTGCCGGGGGAGCGCGTTCGCGCACGGATCACCGAGGGCAAGGAGACGTCGCGCTACCTTCGGGGGGACGCCATCGAGGTCCTCCGCCCGGCGCCCGGACGTGTAGAGCGCCGGTGTGCCGTGGCCGTGCCTGGTGGCTGTGGCGGCTGCGACTTCCAGCATGTCGACCTGCCGACGCAGCGCGAGCTGCTCGCCGCTGTCGTACGCGAGCAGCTCCAGCGACTGGCGGGCATCGAGTACGACGTGGTGGTCGAGCCCCCCGACGATGGGGACGGCCTGGGCTGGCGGACGCGGGTCGAATTCGCCGTCGACGTACACCACCGGCTCGGTCTTCGACGGCACCGGTCCCACGACGTCATCGCCGTCGATCCGTGCCCGATCGCGCATCGCGCTCTCGACGACTTCACGCAGCACGCGTGGGACGCCGAACGCGTCGAGGCCGTGGTCTCGTCGAACGGAGAACGGCTCGCGGTCGTGACCAAGCCCGCCGGTCCGCTCCCGCGTCTCGACCTCATCGGGGTCGTGGACGCCGAGCAGGGAAAGCGAGTCGGCGGACGTACGTACGTTCGCGAGCAGGTGCGCGACCGCGAGTTCCGGGTTACGCGGGGAGGCTTCTGGCAGGTTCACCCAGCGGCCGCCGAGAGGCTGGTGGATGCCGTCCTGACGATGGCCGCGTTGGCGTCAGGGGAGCGGGTAGCCGACCTCTACGCGGGCGTCGGCCTGTTCACGGCATTCCTCGCCGAGGCGGTGGGGCACGGCGGGCTCGTCTACAGCGTCGAGTCGAGCCAGCGCGCCGCCCGGGACGCCCGGCGCAACCTGCACGGCTCGCCGAACGTGCGTCTCGTCCATGCACCTGTGGAGGCGGCGCTCCGCCGGGCCGAGGTGGCGGGTCCGCTGGATGTCGTGGTGCTCGACCCGCCGCGGACCGGTGCGCGCTCGCGGGTGGTCGCGGCAGTCGCACACCTCGAGCCCTCGCGGATCGTGTACGTCGCGTGCGATCCCGCCGCGCTGGCGCGAGACGTTGCGACGTTTGCGTCCCACGGCTACGGCCTGACGACCCTACGGGCCCTCGATCTCTTCCCGATGACGCACCACGTCGAATGCGTCGCTTTGCTGACAAAAACAGGCTCTGACCTGCGGTGATGTGATTCGGGGTCTCACGGTCGAACCCTGAAAATGGGCCTTAGGGCTCACTTTCGGCTCACTTTGAAATTACGAGGCCGGATCCTGGCTACGGGACGGAGTCTCTGCTGCACCGCCGTGACCGTGCAGGGGAGCGCAGGACGGCCCATAGACGGGCTCGGAGCACGTCTATGGGTTCGTGGGTCGCCTTTTGGTTTCCGGTGGCTCTCAGAGTCCGAGAGTTGGCGCGTCGCTGGTCCCCGAGCCCGGAGCGAGGCGCTCGGTGGCTGCCCGGTAGTCGGGCACGATGCGCTTGCGGTTGATGTAGTGCCGCTCGGTGACCGTCTTGGAGGTGTGGCCGAGCTGGTTCATGGCGGCCTCGGCGTCGTAGACCTCATCGATCTCGGTCGCCACAGTCCGGCGGAAGGAGTGGGGCGAGACGTCCCGGAGAGCATCGAGGTCCGCGTAGTCGGCGAGGTGGCGGATATGCCACAGCCGGCCCTGAACGTTGGTGGGGTAGTGCCAGGTGCCGTTGCGGGTAATGAACACTGCTTCGAGGTCATTGGGCGTCTGGGCAACCTTGCGCCGGCGCAGCAAGGCTGCCGCCCAATCAGGAAGCGCGATAGGGCGGATCGCGGCGTCGGTCTTGCCGTAGTCGACCCGCTTGCCCCTGGAGGTGATCTGACCGTTGACCATGAGCCATGGGAACCAGCCCGCGTCGTCGCGACGCTCCGGCGGGGCCGTCAGTTCGATGTCGGACCATCGCAGAGCCAGCAGTTCGCCGATGCGCATGCCGGTGGCGATGAGCATCTCGACGATGTCGGGCAGATCGACGCTCTTCGGCCCGTTGCGCTTCTCGGCGTTGGCCCACTCGCGGATGGCGGCACGCACGGCGTCCAGGTCCTTCACGGGAACCGGCTTCTTTTTGTTTCGTGGCACAGGGACCGATGGGACGGCCGTTGCTGGATTGCCGTTGATCGCTTCGTGGAAGATTGCCATGTTGAAGGCGCGTACGAGGACGCTGCGGATCCTCTTGCGCAGGTCTGGAGAGACACCCGAGCTGTCCAGCGCGGCCTGGATGATCACCGGCCGAACGTGGCGTAGTTGGTAGGCGCCGATTGGGTGTTCGGTCTTGTCACTGTCGAGGATCCAGCGGATATGGGAGCGGTAGTACGCCAAGGTCTCCGCTCGTGGTCCTCCATCCGACTGTTCCATCTTCTTGAACCAGAGGTCGAGGAGGTCCTGCACGGTGTCATCGGGAGCGAGGGCGCCGTCGCCGAAGGTGCCGGTGTGCTCGACGAAGAACGCCTTGAGGTTGGCCCGCGCCTTGTTCTTGGTCTCGCCGTTCTTGCGGTACTGACGCACGACACCATCGACGTCGCAGTAGCGGGCGCGCGCTTGCCACGTCCCGTTCTTCAGCTGGAAGCAACTGATCTCACCGTACGTGCCAACCATCAGTCGTTGTCTGGCCATTCCTCTTTCCTTCGTTTCAGGCGACCTCGTCGGGGCCAGTTGCCCGCAGGGCTACACCTCGCACGCGACTGGCACGGTTGCGAGTACGGACCACACCCGGAGGCAGTGGCCGAGATTCCTCGACCATGTCCTGGTCCTCCGTGAAGGACTCCTCATGGGCACGCACCCAACGGTCAAGCTCGGAAAGCCGATACTTGAGCCGGCCGCCAGCCTTGACGGCGCGTGGACCGTAGCCGGGACGACGAACACGCCACGTCAGCAGCGTCGCCTTGGGAACGCCGAGGTAGCCACAAGCATCGTCCGTGTTCAGGAACGGGTCGCGGACCGTCGGAACGCTCCTGGTTGACGGGCTGGCGTCGGTCATCATGTGCGCTCCTTTGGTCGGCAGTAATGGTTAGGTGCGCGGATTGCTCCGAGTTGAGATGGTGGTCTTGCTCCGCGCGCTGGTTGTCTGCGGCCTTTGTCAGAGAGACGGGCCATCGGTGATCACTCCTCGGGTAGGTGGGCGGTGGATGAGAGCCGCGTGAAGGCCGGCCCGAGTCGGGCCGGGAGTCGCGGTCTGGACGCCGGGGTCGGGCCGGAGTCGCTCGCGGACGGTGTCGATGAGTTCATGGTTGGTGGTGCGGTCGACGGGAACGAACCGTTCGCGGACCGGCGCGACGAGCTCTCCGCTGCTCTCGACGAGCCTGGGAAGTCGGACACGCTGGAAGAGCGCACCCTCGTCGATGCCGTCCTCGATCACATCCGCGATCCGTCTGTCGAGGCGGCCGAAGAGAAGCTCGAAGCCGCCGAGCACGCGCGGCTCGACGATCGCGTCGACAGGCAGGGCTCGAAGGCGGCTGACCGCGTTCGCGCCTTCCGCAACTGCGGACGCGCCATGGCCGAGGAGTCCCCCGATAGGTCGGAACTGCCGTTGGAGTTGGAGGTAGGTCTCAGCCCGGGCGGTCCAGCGGTCGGCCAGCCGCTCGTCGACCCGGGCGGCGAACGGGACGAGGTGGCGCGAGAGGAGTCGCTGGGAGTCGATGACGTAGCGGAGGTTGGTCGCGTTGGGGACCGACTTCATGCGTACGACGAGGTTGTGCTCGGCCTAGAGTACTCCGAGGATCCCAGGCTTCGCAGGCCCTGCGATCGGCTTGGTCTTGGGCCGCCATCCGAGAGTGTCGACGGTGTAGTCGGGTTGGCCGAGGCTCACATCGAGCGCGGCTGCGAGTGCGGCCCAGCCGAGCCGGCTGCCTTGCGCGAGCTGCTCCCAGCCGGGGGTGTTGCGATAGCGCTGGTCGAGCACGACCAGCGCCTGGGTGATCGCAGCGACGTCGGCGACCACGGCCTGGGCCTGGGGCACCGACATCGCGGTGGCGACGTCGGGTGCGGTGTCGTGCTCGGCGAGCGCAGCGGCCCGGGCAGCCGTCCGCCAGAGTTCGACCGACTCGTGGCCCGTGGGTGTGGTGAGCTGCTCGATGCTCGCCGAAGTCGCGGTTGCTTCGGTCTTGGCCAGGTTGATGGTTCGGGCGAGTTCGCCGGCGGGGGAAGCTGCGTGTCCGGCGTTGCCGACGGAGCGGAACGGGTTCGGCTGGGCGGGTGCCTGATTGGAGAACGTCAGCCGGCTGACCGAGGCCAACGCCTGGCTGCACCAGATGAGCACGCTCTGCCGATATGCACGGATCTGGGCCCCGAGCTCGGCCCGCTCGGTCGGTGTGCCGCCGAGGCGCTGCTGGACCCTGTGCTGACGCAGCAGCTCGGCGAACGCCTCGCGCATCGCGGCGCCGGTCTCGCCGTACATCAGCCGCAATCCTGTGTGTAGGCGTCTTGCAGCATCCAGAGGACGAGTTCGACGCTGAGCGGATCGACGCCGTGCTGTTTGAGATCCTCGATCGCCGCAGTGGCGAGGTCGAACTGGATGGTCCGGTCCTGGGTGAGGGCGTCGAGGTAGACATCGGGGCTCTGGTCGCAGTGGAGCCGGTCGAGCTCGATGAGGACGTGCTCGTACGCCGAGGACGCGTCGTCGTTGCTGGCTTCGTCGGCGAGCGCGGCCACGTAGGTGCGGGCCTGGGCGAGGGTGTGTGCGTGCCGCAGTTGCATGAGTGACCTCCTTTGTGGATTGGTCTCGATGGTTCGGCTGATCTCCCTGCGGTGACCAACGGGCGGTGTTGACCTGTGGAGAACCGGTCTGCCGGTGTGCGTCGAGCGAGATGCCGGTCAGCCGGCGAGCTCGTCGTAGACGATCCCCGCGGCCCGTCTGCGGCGTCGAACGTCGCTACGCACGAACTCCTCGAAGTCCGCGGCCCGGTCCCGAATCTCGACCTCGCCCTGACCTGGCTCGGCGGGTTCGCCGGGCCACACGGTCAGGCGGGTGGGGCGGTCGCGGTCCAGCCGGGTCCCACACAGCGCGACCCACTCGCGGAGCCGATGGCGGGCGTCGGCGAAGTCCCGCATCCACGTGATCGGCGCCGAGGGCGAGGAGGTCTCGTCGTAGCAGGCCAGGTAGTGGAGGTGGAGCGCGGAGAGTTCCCAGATCAACTCGTCGTGGCGGTGCCAGTACGGCGGCACGATCGCCGGTGACAGCCCGAACGAGGTCTTGAGCCACAGCACGAACCGATCGAGGTCGCGCCACTCCACCTCGGCCTGGTCAGCGTCGAGCAGGTTCCAGTTGATCGGTCCCGGCGGCTCATCATGCCCCGGCATCCGGCACCGCCTCAGAATCCGATGGCCGGATCGGGCGGCTGTGTCTGTTGACTCACCGGTGGGGCTGCGGGGGCGCGGCGACGGCGCTGGACGTCGTAGGCGGTCTTGTTGGCGTTGTGCCCGATCTTGCGGGCGACGAACTCTTCCTTGATCACGGTGCTCCCGTCGCGTTCGACCTCGTACTCGTGGACATAGCCGCTCGCGACGAAGGAGTCGCCCTTGCGGAATCGCGCGTAGGTCTCCCGGGCAGTGCTCTCGAAGGCGACCATGTCGTGGAAGGTCGGGTCGAGCTTGCTGAAGCTGCCGTCGACCTCCTTGCGCCACTGCTCCACCCCCACGCGGAGCCGGACGTGCTCCGCGCCGGCGGTGGTGAAGTGCAGGTCAGGATCGCTGGCGATAAAGCCGGCCAGGCTCATCTGCGTGGGAATGGACACGCTGACTCCCATCTCTCGTAAGGCCCCCTTGTGGGTGCCGATGTCGTGAGTCAGGTGTGTTGGAGGCGCCAGCGTGGCCGCGGCGCATGGGGCGCCCAACCGTGCAGTCGAGACAGGGATGCGGTCACTTGATGTTGCAGAGCGAATATCACCTAATGCGTCGGGCTCGACCGTTACGGTCGGGTGGGGTCATTAGCGAGGAAGAGGACATGCGAGTAAGCCGAGTCGAGTTCGCCGGGTTTCGCCGCCTGGCACGCACGGGGACGGGCATCGACGGGCCGTTGACTGCATTCGTTGGGTTCAACGAGGCCGGGAAGACCACGCTGCTCAGAGCGCTCGCCTGGTTTAGCGACGGCGGGGCCATTTCCCCCATCGACTACAACCGCAGTCGTCCACCCATGCAGGACACCACCGAGGTCGTGAAGGTGTTCCACGAACTGGACGACGACGACAAGAAGCTGTTCGCCGACATCCCGATGGATAACCGTCCAACCACGCTCGTCCTGAATAGGAACAGGGACGGCAACAGGTATCGAGACCTGATTCCGAAGCCTACTCGCCCGGCCGCCGTGTTCGCTGCTGCTCTGGAGCGACTCACAGTCGCTAAGGACAGGTTTGCGCGACACCTCGAAAAAGCGGCCGACGAAGAGGCTGAGGATGCCAACGACTGGGTCGAGACCCTCGAAACTGCTCTCACCGACCCCGACTCCGAGTGGTCGGAGGCCTCGCTCCAGGCGGTTGACGGGCTCATCGCTTGGCTGGGAGAGGTGCCAGTGGGTAGGAAGCAGCCACGCGACGCCAAATTGGTCGATCTTCTCCGGACGGTAAGCGACCTGGTGAAGGCGGATCACCCCACGGAGTCGGTTTGGCAGGCGATTTCCGTACGCCAGCCTGAGTTCGTCCTGTTCCAAGAGCACGACCGGCTCCTGGAGACGTCATACGAGATAGATCCGGACCAGCGCTCGTCGGTTCACCCAGCAGTGACTCGGCTGCTAGCGCTCGCAGAAGTCGACCTCGACACCATGTGGACGCACATTCAAGCGGGCGACTCCACCAAGAGGGAAACCCTGCTGGAGCACGGCAACGACCGCCTTCGAGCCGTCTTCGACCAGGCGTGGAACCAGAGCAAGGTCACGGTTCGGTTCAATGTCAACGGCAGCCGACTTGAAGTGCTCATCAAGGAACTGCACGGCGGAGGAGACGTCACCAACATCAGCGAGCGGTCTGACGGCATGAAGACCTTCGTCGCTCTGGTCGCCTTCCTCGAGACGGGCGAACACACAGTCCCGCCCGTTCTGCTCATTGACGAAGCGGAAACGCACCTTCACTACGACGCTCAAGCTGATCTTGTGAGCGCTCTGCTCAAGAGCGTCGACACGACGCAGGTTTTCTACACGACCCACTCGCCCGGATGCCTGCCTGGCGACCTCGGTACAGGCATCAGGGTCGTAGCCCGTGACCCTGACCATGCGGATGCCAGCGTCATCAAGAACAACTTCTGGGAAGGAGAAGGCCCAGGCTTTTCGCCACTGCTCTTTGCGATGGGCGCCGGGGCTGCTGCCTTCTCGATGTGCCGAAACGCGGTACTCGCTGAAGGCGCGTCAGACATGGTCCTGCTGCCGTCCCTCATTCGCGAGGCAACAGGCATCGGCGATTTGGACTACCAAGTCGCGCCGGGTTTGGCGAACGCCCACGGCTCAGGCATCCGTGTTGAGGAAGTCGCTGCGAAGGTCGTTTACCTGACGGACGGAGACCGAGGAGGTAAGGACCATGAGAAGTTGCTCAAGGCAGTAGGCGTGGACAGAGCGCGCATCTTCCGGTTGCCCGACAACCATGCAGTCGAGGACCTCCTTCACCCTGAGGCCTACCTTGCAACCGTCAACGACTTCCTCGTGAAGATGGGTCAAGTCAAGGAGTTCAAGCCTTCCGACGTACCGGTAGGCACCCCCATCGCTAAGGCGTTCACCGACTGGGCCAAGGCGAGCAAGGTTCAAGCGCCTAGCAAGGTGGAGGTGGCGTACGCGCTTCTTCGTCGCGAGAATCGCCAGCTCACTCCTCAGGGGAAGAAGGCTCTCGTGGGACTGCACGAAAAGTTCACCCAGGCGTTCGCCGCCCAACCCGCTGTCCCCTGACGAGTAGGCCGCCATGTCCAACGACGACAAGGCCCCTATCTACAACTCCGAGTTCGGCGAGTAGCTCGCGCGTGGCTGCGTCAATCTGGGGCCGGAGTGGTGCTGGAACGGGGGCAACCTCAGCGATTGGTCCAGCGTCGAAGATTGGCGACGATCGGTGGCGCGCTCCGGAGCAGCACGAGTCCGGTACCGAACGGCAGGGTCCGGATGCGTTCAGGCGGCATGATTGGGACCCGTCTGGTGGAGCGTTGTACCGACCGGGAGCCGTAGTCGCCGACGCTGATGGTGTCGGTTTGCTCGTCGCGTTCACCGATAAGCACCGACAGTTCCTGGAGGTCTCTGGAGGCGGATGCGCCGCCGAGGATGACCTTGACGATGGAGGCGTCCCAGATGGCACTGGCGGCGTGGTCTCCCCACCGATCGCGCGCCTGAGAGAGCGACTGGAGGACGGGCATGGCGGTGATGCCGGTTCCTCCGCCTTCGGCCATGAGCACAGGTAGCGAGGGGAGTGGGGAGAGGTTGCCGATCTCGTCGAGGGCCAGCAGCAGTGGCGGGTCCAGGCGTGCACCGGGAGATGCAGCGGCGAGGTGCCGAGCGGTCTCGGCGAGGTCTTCGATGAACGCCGCGACCAGTGACCAGGACGCGCCGGCACCGGCTCCGGTTGCCAACAGGTAGAGGGTGCCGTTGTTGGTGAGGAACTCGGTCGGGTCGAAGGCCTCGTCTGGGCCGGGGTTGACCGTGTCAAGGACGCGAGGATCGGCCAGGCAGCTCAGCGCTTGCGCGACGGCCATCCAGATCGAGTCCCGGGTTCGTGGATCGGAGTTGATCATTGACTCCAGTGAGTCGCCCCAGCCGGTCGCGGCGGACGGGTTGCTGGCGAGGATGCCGACGGCGTCCGCCGCGGTGGACGGGGAGAGCGACCACTCGAAGAGAGCGCGGGTCGTCAGTCCTTCGATTGCGGCTGCGTGGAGGAGGGCTTGGAGGGCGGCGCGGGTCTTGCCCTCCCAGAACCCACCGGACTCCACGCCACCGGACGACAGCCCGGTCGACGAGGCGAGTCCGCCGGCACGGATCATCGCCGTGAGCGGGTCCCCGCAGCCGCGGATCGGGGACCACCGCAAACCGCGCGGAAGATCCAGGTCTCCGGCGAGGCGCTGCGGATCGAACACGGCCACAGGGCCACGCTCGCGTCGGACGTCGATGGTGGTGGTGATGTTGTCGGGCCGGGTTGACGTGGTGACGACGGCGCCGGGCGCGTCGAGGATCGCGTTGATGACCAGGTGCAGACCTTTGCCGGAGCGGGGTGGTCCGACGATGAGGATCGAGTCTTCGACCGATGCCCAGATCTGTTGGCCGTGTGCGGTGCCGAGGAGGTAGCCGACGTCCTCGGCCGCGGGGTTGGTCAGGGACGGCCTTAGCGTGCATCCGCGATGCAGGAGTGCACGCTTCGACGCGGTCGGGGTGATGTCGCGTCGGGTCGCAATCCCGACGATCCGGTGAGGGTCGTGCGCGGCGCGATGCCGGATGCCTCCGACGATCCGCCAGGTCACGACCGCGACCGCGAGCACCAGGGTGAGCGCGGCGATGACGACCGCCCAGTAGAGGGCTGGCGACAGGCCGGGGGCTGCGAGCGCCGATCCCGGATCACCCGGCCGTGCGAGAACTCTGAATCCTGAGGCGACACCCGCGGCAGGACGTGGTGTCGCGTCGAGGGCCGCCGCGATGCCGCCGGCTGCGCGGAGCATGAGGCCGAGGAGGAACGCCGTACCGACGACGATGAGGGCGGCGTTGACGAGTTCGTCATCGACCCGACGGGCACCGGTGTTCACACGGTGGCTTCCAGCGGGGCGGTGAGAGGCGTCACCGTGTTGGAGTCGAGTCCCATCAGTACCAGCGCCCCTTGGTGGCGGGACAAGACGGCCGGTGGAAGCCGCACCACGGCCGCACCGGCGTCGTCGGCCGTTGCATGGAGGAGGACGTAGGCCACGGCAACTTGCTCGCCCGGCCGGAATCCCGACCCCGTGACTCCCGGCAACATCCGGATCGGCAAGACATCAGCCGATCCCTCCTGGGTGGTGTCATCTCCGGGCGGGGTCGAGATGTCGACGTACGTCGTGCCGTCGGCCTCCGCCATCTGAACTCTGACGGGTGTCGCGAGTTCGCTGGTGATCTCGTCGAGCAACCCGCGGAGGTCGCCGCGAAGCAACGGGCGCTGGTCGGCGTACGGCTGGCCGTCGAGCCGGGCCGAGAGCACCCCGTCCTCGTCGACCGTGATCGCGACGACGGGAAGGACGACGGGAGTCTTCATAATCCGAGCACCGCCTCGTCGCGGCGCACTGCCGTCGCAGCCGCGGGCTGGATGGGTTTCGGCTGTTTGCGGTGGGCGAGGGCCTCGCGGTCGAGTCCTGGCGGATTGCCGTCACCAACCTTGACGGTGGGCAGGTTGTCGAGAATCCCGACGGCTGTGGCTCGAACTCGCTCGGCGGTGGAGTGCACGACCTCGACGGGTGACTTGCCGGGAACACTGGCTGCCCAGGTGGAGACATAGGGGATCGTGTAGGTGCTCGTGTCCAGACCGTGGGCCGCGCCGACCATGACTATCTGGACAGGTGAGCTGTCAAGTGGCTGGACGGGTGTGGGTGGCTTCATAGCGAACGTCCTTCGATGGTTGCGCGGGGTGCGTGGGGAGAGACGGAGATGGGCTCGGACGCTGGCACGAGGTCCCTGGCGGTAGCGCGGTCGAGGCCGGGCGGCTCGCCGTTGGGCAAGGTCTGGGTCTCGAGGTTGTCGAGGAGGCCCAGAGCGGCGTTGCGGACACGGACGGCGGTCTGCTGGACAGCGGCAACGGGGTCGACGCCCTCGATGCGAGAGGCCCAGGACGACACGTAGGGGACGGTGTACTGGGAGCTGTCCATGTCGTGCGCGGCGAGCAGCATCAGCGCGACCGACTCAGCCTCTACTTCGGCGACGCCGCGATGCATCGCAGCGTCGGTGTTGTCGGGACCGTGGAGAATGACGTGCCCCAGCTCGTGAGCCATCGTCTTGGCCTGTGCTGCGTCGTCCATGTCCATCCGCACGGAGACCTCGTGGGTGAGGTAGTCGGTGAGCCCGTTCGCTCCACCGATCGCCGCGGCGTTGGATACCAGTCGCAGCTCGAAGCCGTGCGCGTTGATCTGGTCGGCCAGACCGTCCCAGAGTCCGGCAGGGGCTTGGCCTTCGAGGAGTTTGGGCACGGGTGTTGCGGGGAGTGGGCTCCCGTCGGTTTGCGATTGCGCCCACACGTAGGCGGGGCGGACGCCGACCATCCGGGAGCGCACGACTTTCGCCGGGGGCGGGCGTCTCACCGCGACCGAGGCGGCGCCAGCTGTCGGGGGTGTCGGGCTGGTAGGAGGCCATGCGTGCCGTGACGGGCGCGAAGATCTGGTAGCCCGGTTGGCCCTTCACTACATGCCGGCCCAGGGCCTGCCATTGCTTGAAGCCCGCGACGAACGTGGGGTAGGCGTCAGGGACGCGGCCTTGCGCGTAGGCAGCGGAGTGCTGGACCCAGATCAGGAGCGTGTTGTTGAACGAGCGAGCCCGAAAGCGGGCGGCGAACTCCATCGCTCGACGCCAGTCCTCGCCGGTGACGAGCTGTTCCACGGCGCCGATGAGCTTGGCCTGAAGGGCGTCGAGCTTCGCCTCACGGTCGGCGGTCTTCTCTTCGAGGCTGCGGCTGTCGGTGCGCATCGGGTCCTCCCACGGGGTTGCAGGAGGAAGGTGCGCAGGCGGCACCTGCCGATGCGGGTTGCTGTGCGGTAGTGAATCGAGTCCCGGCTTGTAGGACAGCTATTCAGTGTTACTATGTACTGGTAGTCAATAACGCTGACTAGCGCTGAGGGAGGAGGTGTTCCGTGGGCAAGCAGGTGACAGAGATGCTCAAGGGGACGCTGGAGGGCATCGTTCTCGCGATCCTGTCCGGCCGGTCCGCGTACGGCTACGAGATCACGGCATGGCTGCGGGAGAAGGGCTTCACCGACATCGCCGAAGGAACCATCTACGCGCTCCTCATCAGGATCGAGCAGCGCGGGCTCGTCGACGTGGAGAGGGTCCCCTCCGAGAAGGGGCCGCCACGCAAGGTGTACTCCCTCAATGCTCAGGGACAGGAACACCTCGAAGAGTTCTGGAAGACCTGGAGCTTCCTCGCAGAACGGCTCGAACAGCTCCACCAAGGAGGAAGATAGACATGGCCCCACGATGGATCGAGTTGGTCACCGGATCGCTCGAACAGAAGAAGCAGTACCGACAGGGCAGGTCGAGGATCAAGCAGCTCCCCGCGAACTATCGGGCCGCCGCCGAGGCGGTAGAGCGGTACCTAATGTACGCCGGAGGGATCGCTAAGGGCGACGTCTACGTGCGGATGCACGAAGACCTAGTGAGCCTGTTTGAACAGGCCGCAGCGGATGGAACCCCGATCCGCGCGCTCGTCGGCGACGACCCGGTGGAGTTCGTGGAGACGTTCGTCGCGAACTACTCGGATGGCCAGTGGCTCCTCAAGGAGCGCGCCCGTCTGGCCGACGCCATCGCGCAGGCTGCCGGGGAGACGTCGTGACCATCGCCATCAGCGTCGAGGGTCTGGAGAAGTCGTTCAAGGAGCTGCGGGTGCTGCGCGGTGTGGACTTCGACGTGGCGCAGGGCACCATTTTCGCTCTCCTCGGCTCAAACGGGGCAGGCAAGACCACGGTCGTGAAGATCCTGTCCACACTGCTCAGGGCCGATGCGGGAACGGCCAGCGTCATCGGCTTCGATGTCGCCACGCAGGCTGCGGACGTGCGGGAGTCCATCAGCCTCACCGGTCAGTTCGCGGCGGTCGACGAAATCCTCACCGGGCGGGAGAACCTGGTGTTGGTGGCCAGGTTGCGGCACCTGAACGACGCCGGCCAGATCGCGGATGACCTTCTGGCCCGCTTCCAGCTCACCGACGCGGCGGAGCGGAAGGTGTCGACGTATTCGGGTGGCATGCGCCGGCGTTTGGACATCGCGATGAGCCTCATTGGGAGTTCGCCGGTCATCTTCCTCGACGAGCCGACGGCCGGGCTCGACCCCCAGTCGCGCATCGAGGTGTGGCAGGCCGTCAAGGCACTCGCCGCGCACGGTACGACTGTGCTGCTCACGACGCAGCACCTGGACGAGGCCGAGCAGCTCGCCGACCGGATCGCGATCCTCCACGCGGGCCGGATCATCGTGGACGGCACGCTCGCTGAGCTCAAGCAGCTCCTCCCGCCCGCCAAGGTCGAGTACATCGAGAAGCAGCCGACCCTCGAGGACGTCTTCCTCGCCATCGTCGGTGACGACGGCAAGGACGGCGACGACCGCGATGACCGCAACGTCGACACGGACGAGTAAGGAACAACGATGACCAAGCGCTTCTTCGGCGACACCGCCGCCCTGACGGGACGGTCCCTGCGCCACATCTCCCGCAGCCCGGACACCATCATCACCACCGCGATCATGCCGATCGCCTTCATGCTGCTGTTCGTCTACGTGCTCGGCGGCGCGATCAACACCGGGTCGGATTCGTATGTGACCTACCTGCTGCCCGGCATCCTGCTCATCACGATTGCTTCGGGCATCTCCTACACCGCCTACCGGCTCTTCCTCGACATGCAGGGCGGGATCTTCGAGCGGTTCCAGTCCATGCCGATCGCACGCTCGTCGGTGCTGTGGGCACACGTGCTGACCTCGCTGGTCGCCAATCTGATCTCGCTCGTGGTCGTCGTGCTCGTCGCCCTTCTGATGGGCTTCCGCTCCGGGGCGGGCGTGCTGGCCTGGTTCGCGGTCGCCGGCATCCTGGTGCTGTTCACCCTGGCGTTGACGTGGCTCGCCATCATCCCCGGTCTCACCGCGAAGACCATCGATGGCGCGAGCGCGTTCTCCTACCCGCTCATCCTCCTGCCGTTCATCAGTTCGGCATTCGTGCCCACCGTCACCATGCCCGGCCCGGTGCGCGCCTTCGCCGAACACCAGCCGGTGACCTCCATCGTTAACGCGATCCGCGAGCTGTTCGCCCAGCAGCCGGTCGGCACCGACATTTGGATCGCTCTCGCCTGGTGCGGCGGCGTGCTCGTCGTCGCCTACGTCCTCGCCATGGCCACGTACCACCGCAAGGCCCTCTAGGGATGCGTTTTCTGGGAACAATCAGTTGTCGACGGTGAACGGCTCGCCGAGGTCCGCCAGGAGCTGGCAGATACGGCGCGCGACGGACTCGTGGCGGTCGACCTCGCGTGTCCATCCCTGGCCGCGGGCCAGGTCGGCGATGGCGAGCTCGGTGATGTAGCGGTCCCGCAGACGTGGGGCGTACTTGGGTGTGGTGATGAACTTCGCGCAGGTCAAGAACAGGTCGCACTCGCAGGGTCCTTCGGCCGGCAGCCGCAGGCAGTGACCCAGCTCGAGCTCAGTGCGGAAGAAGTTGTCCTTGAGCCAGTCGACGGTCTCGGGTGTGAGTTCACGGTTGCGGACCGCGGAGGCCGAGGGGCCGGCGATGGTGGCGTCGGCGCCGAGCACGGATCGGTAGTCGTCGAGGACGGCTGGGTCGCTGACGTGGGCGTAAACCAGAGCCATCTGGACGCTCTTGTGGCCAAGGATGCTCATGATCGTCTGGAGTCGGGCGCCGCGTTCGGCGAGCTGGGTTCCGACGGTGTGGCGGAACCGGTGGGCGGTGATGGTGGGCTTGCCGTCCTGGTCGAGGAGGCCGGCAGCGTTGCAGGCGGTCAGCAGGGCGTCGTCGAAGAGGTAGGCGTTGGACAAGACCCGTCCCTGCCGTGCCAACAGCCGCCGTGCGGGACGTTCGTTGTGGTTGCCGGGCAGGGGTCGGTCGATCTGGTCACGGCGCAGGTCCTGGAGGGTTCGGATGGCGTCGGCCGCTTCCTCGATGAGCGGCACGGTGCGCTCGGAGTAGTTCTTGCTCGCGGGCAGTCGCAGCCTGGGTGTGCCGTCGGGGTAGGCGTCGAGACAGTTCAGTTCGAGCATGCGGACCTCGCTGCGACGGGCACCGCTCCATCTGGCGATCAGCAACGCCGCGCGCTGGAAGGGGCACTCCATCGCGCGGATCGCGTCCATGAGCACCGTCAGCTCATTGTCGGGAATGAACCTGGGGACCGCGCGGGTGATCTTGGGCAGGTCACCGTTCATCAGCAGTGGGCGAGCGGGCATGTCCGGCCATTGCCAGGCGTAGCCGTCGCGGAAGAACCCGAGCACTGCTTGGATGTCTTGGCGCCGGGTCGCGGGTGCCAGCGGGGCGCCGGTGCGGTGATGGGTTTGCGTGGCCAGCCAGGCGCAGAACTCCAGACAGTCGGCGCGGGTGACGGCAGCGAAGGATGCCGCCGACGGACGATTGGCCATCATCCAGGTTGAGAACCGGCGAAGCCCCGCGGAGAGGTTCTGGACGGTGGAGGGCCGGTCGAGCTGGCTGCGGGCAGCCAGATAGCGCTCGATCGTGTCGGTCATGACCTGGGGCATGCTCGGCCAGACCACCCTGGTCGGGAGCGGTTCCTTGGGGATCTCCGGGATGTGGCCAGCGTGGTAGAGCAGCAGCTGTAGCAGGAAGACCTGGGATCCCCAGTTCCGGCGTTTGCTGTCCCACTGGGCGTTGTTGCCGTGGAAGCGGTGCCGGTCGGGTCGGCGGCCGAAGTCGTCGATCGCGTCCAGCATTTCCTGGAAGCTCGCGACGGTGAACTCCTCCAGCAAAGGCACTCCACCGTGAAGCAGCATCCGGGACAAGGCCCACTGCGCAGCGCGGTGGGCGGTCTTGGCCTGGAAACCCATCTGGGAGCCGAGAGCGGCCAGTTCGTCTCGGGTCTGCACCAGCGGCAGGTTCAGCGCCTCGGCGTGCACCCAGACGTTCAAGGCCGGGACGGCGAGCAGCCAGGCCCAGTCGAACCTCACCCGGCCGGTCACACCGAGGAAGGTCAGGTAGTGGCGCGCGTTGTAGGAGATCGGGTCGGTGACCGACCCCCGTCGTGGGTCCTCACCGAGCAGCCGGCCTACTCGGCGGGTCAACCGCTCGGCGAACCACTCCTCGAGGTCGGGGTAGCGTGCCACGAACTCGCGGCGGTGCTTGAGCTTGAGGTTCAGATACGTTCGGTCCTCGGTCACCGCGCGGATCAGGTCTGCGAACTCCTCAGCCGACGCGTGCTGCGGCGCGTGCTGGATGTCGCCGACAGGGGCGCTCTGCGCGGTCAGCGGCGTCATCGCGCGTCTCCGCCCTGGCCGAGGGCTCGCCGGTAGTCCGCTGTCACCTCGTGGTCGGCGACCCGGGTGTAGCGGCGGGTGGATTCCACCGAGGCATGGCCGAGCCTGCGCTGTAGCGTCAGCTCGCGCATCCCGCCCTCCCACATCGCGGTGGCGTGGGTGTGCCGAAGTGAGTGCGGGGTCATCCACGGCTCACGGATACCAGCTCTTGTCGCGGCGCGGGAGAACAGCCGCGCCAACGCCGGGTAGCCCAGCGGCTGGCTGCGTCGAGGCCCTTTCCCGCCGACCAGGAACACGAACGGCGAGGACGACTCCGAAGGACGTTCGGACATCACGTAGTCGCTGACCGCGGCCAGGGTGTCGACCTCGAACAGATCGATCACCCGCTCAGACCGGGACTTCTGCCGTGCACCGCCAGGGTGATCGTCGCGTACGCGTACGAACACGCGACGCCGTCCGTAGGCGACGTCCTCGAGGTGAAGGCTGAGCGCCTCGCCGGGGCGGAGCCCGCCGTTGAGCATCAGCAATAGCATTGCCCGATCACGGAGGCAGGCGAGTTCGGCAAACAATGCGGTGACCTGCTCCTGCGACATCGGACGCGGTAGTCGCTGGGGCTGGCGCACCTTCAACGTGCGGCGCCGCGGCCGCTGCCTGCTGGCCTCACCGGCGAAGGGATGGTGTCGGTCCGTGACACGTCCCCACGCGGGGTCGGGTCGACGCTCGATGGGGTTGGCGGCGTCGTAGCGCTCGGTGATGATGGCCCACTCGTAGAAGCCGGAGACACCGGTCAAGATCCTGTTGATCGTCGCCGCTGACAGAGTCGGTGCCCCGGTCGGTCCCACCGCGGTCAGAGACAGGCGCGGCGCTCGTGATCCAGTCGGCTCCGAGCGCAAGAACATCAGCAGGTCCATCGAGGACCTGGGACGCAGGTCGTCCCAGAGCAACCCCGCTGGCTCGAGGAATCGCCACAGATGGAGAAGGTCGTAGGCGTAGCTGCGCACCGTGTTCGGCGAGCAGCCCCGAGCACCGAGGTAGCGAAGGTACCCCGCCACCACTTCGACGGTCTCTCCGTCCCCGTCGACGAGCCGGACCTCCCGACCGCCGACCCCACCGGTTGCGTGAACTCTCATCTGCGTCCAGCTTTCGCCTCGAAGGTGAGCCTCCAGCCGAAGCCCACACGGCCCGCTCTGTCCAGATAAGGGTTAGGGCCACGGACTCGGCTTCGACCTCGGCGACGCCGCGGTGCAGGGAGGCGTCTGGCGCCAGATCGGACGAGTTGTTGCTGTTCTTGGGCGGATGCAAGAGCACATGGCCGAGTTCGTGGGCGAGTGTCTTCGCCTGGGCCGCGTCGTCCATGTCCATGCGGATCGACACCTCGCGGGTGCCGAAGTCGGTCAGGCCGTTGGCTCCGCCGATCGACGTTGCGGTTGAGACCAGGCGCAGTTCGTAGCCCGCGCCGGTGATCTGATCGGCGAGGCCGTCCCACAACCCCTCGGGCGCCTGGCCGGTCAGAAGAACGGGGCGTGGGAGATCGGGGACGGGGTCGCCGTCGGTCTGGGAGATGTCCCAGACGTGGGTCGGCTTGAGTCCGACCATCTTCGATCGCACGACCTCGCCGGGGCGGGGGCGTTCGTTCCGGGCGAGACGGCGCCAGGAGTCCTGCAGGGCTGGGGTTGCGGTGGCGAACCGGGCGGTGACGGGGGCGAGGATGCCGTAGCCGGATTGCCCCTTCATGACGTGTCGCCCGAGGCTGAGCCATTGTTTGAACCCGGCGACGTACGTCGGCATCGGTTCGGGGACGCGGCCCTCGGTGTGGGCCTGGTAGTGCTGGGCTGCGATCAGCATCGTGTTCCCAAAGCTGCGCCCGCGGAACCGGGCCGCGAAGGTCAGGGCCTGGCGCCAGTCCTCGCCGGTGACCAGCGACGCCACTGCCTCGGACAGCTGTTGCTGGAGGGCATCGAGCTTCGCATCGCGAGCGGCGTGGTCGTAGGCGCGGGTGGTCATCACTGGTCGCCTCTCGCGCGAGAGCCCGTCTCGAACAGGTCCAGCTCTGCGGGGTGCATCTGGTGCTGTACGACGAAAGAGCGGTGCTTGATCCGCCACAACCCCTGGCCCGTGCCGAGCGTCGGGATGAGCGACTGTTCGGTGCCGGTCAACCCGAGTGCTGCCGAGGTGTGTCCGAGTTGGTCGGACTCCTGCCGGTACACGATCCGGGTCTCGGCGTTCGCCAGCAGCGAGGACGCGAGCGCTCGCATCGCGGAGCCCTGGTCGCCGACGTTGTCGAGGTCGGACAGCTTGTGGAAGATCAGCATGTTCGCGATCCCGTACTGCCGCCCGAGCCGCCAGTGGGCGTCCATCCGCCGTAGCAGTGCCGGGTGCGACATCAGCCGCCAGGCCTCGTCGTACACAACCCATCGTTGCCCACCGGCCGGGTCCATCAGCGCGGACTCCATCCACGCCGAGGCGCAGGTCATCAATACCGAGATCAGCGTCGCGTTCTCGGTCACGCGGGATAGGTCCAGTGAGATCATCGGCAGCGACGGATCGAACGAGACCGTCGAGGGGCCGTCGAAGAGTCCCGCGAGATCGCCCGCGACCAGCCGGCGCAGGGCATGGCCGACGAGGCGGCCGTCCTCGGTCAGGCGACCGTCGTGGTCATCCGAACGGTCAGGAGCCAAGAGACGGTCGACAACCATCGGCAGCACAGGCACGTCGGCTCCGCGGACGGTCCGGTCGAGGGCGAGGTCGACCGAAGTGTGTTCCAGCGGCGTGAGCCGCCGGTCGAGGACGGTCTCGGCCAGCGCGCCGATGAGGTCCCGCCGACGACTGGTGACTTGGCCTGCCCATTGGATGTCCTCGAGCCCGGCGGGCCGGTGTCCCTCATCGAGCGGGTTGAGACGGTTCGGCATCCCGTGGCCGAGCGCGATCGCCTTGCCGCCGACGGCTTCGGCGACCGGTGTGTGTTCCCCCTTCGGGTCGCCGGGGACATAGACCCGGCGACCGAACGGGATGGACCGCGTGTAGAGACTCTTGGCCAGGCTGGACTTGCCAGCCCCGACGATCCCTGCCAGCACCAGGTTCGGCGCCGTGATCAGGTCGCGGGCGTACAGCACCCACGGGTCGTAGACGAACGAGGAGCCGGAGTAGAGATCCTGGCCGACGAACACACCCTCGCTACCGAGCCCGCCTTCAGCGAGGAACGGGTACGCGCCCGCGAGGGTGGCGGAGGTGTCTTGATGCCGGGGCAGCCGGAGTCGTCCGAAGGTTCGCAGCGCGGCAGGCCCGGCCTCACCTGCGCGAGGCAGCGTCACGGTCGCCTTTCGCTCGGCAGCCAACGCGTCGGACTTGCGCCTCGCCGCGGAGCGGCGTTCCTCTTGATCGTCAACGAGCAGCGCTCGGGCAGCGGCCCTGCGGAGCTTGCGGTCGCGACGTCGCTCCCGGCCAGGGGCGACCAGCACCGCGGTGTGCAGACGGTGGTCGTCGTTCCAGCCGGTCACAGCGACAGCCCCGGTTCGTGGCTGGGACGCCGCATCGGAGCCAGGTCCGGGAACTCGTTGATGTCGTACGCGATCGTCGCCTCGGCCTCGTGCGCCCGGTCGATCACCCCAGCGACCTGATGGACCATCTCCGCGGCGCGGTGCAGTTCCGATGCGACCTGGTACGACGCGGCGCGGCCGGCGCGGACGTCACCGTCAACCCAAGCTCGCTTTGTGGCCGGGCCGTCATGAAAGTCGCCGATCTGATGCAGCGACTGGGCGAGCGACGCCAGTCCATTGCTGAGGTCGCCGAGGATCGCGTAGATGTCGGTCGGGGCCTCGACCTGACGCGTCGTATGGGCGAGCCAGCGAAGTGCCTCGCGAGCATCGCTGGCGTGCTCGGGCGGGCGGTGAGGAGCGAGCATGACGACCTCCAGTAGGACGAGTTCTTCATCGAGAAGGTGTGTGCGTCGCGCCGCATTGATCGAATCGACGAGAAGGGAGGGACCGCGGGCGATATCCGGGGTGCTCGGCCCTAAACAGACCGACCCAGCGGCAACGCGGCGACAGCGAACGACTGCGCTTGTTGTCCCCACAGACGCCGCGTCTCGCACGACGCTTGGATTGCGGCTTGTTCTACGGCGGCGACGGCTCGTTCGAGTTCGTCGGGGTCTGATGCGCTCACGGCGACGAGCCCGGTGCAGCGGAGTACGCCGTGGCCGGCGGTGAGGTCGGCCTCCTGCTGAAGGACATCCTGGTACTCCGCCGTCTGTTGGGCGTCTTCGATCTGGCCGATGCGCTGGCGTTGCGTGGCATCGGAGATGTAGTCGGTCTTCTTCTTGCGGATATCGCGCGCTGCTCGGTCGGTACGAAGTGGGGTGTAAAGCAGCGTGAACGTTCGCCGGATGCCCGCGGAGAGCAGAAGGGGGGCGAGGAATCCGGGGAAGACCATCGAACGGGGCCACTCGCTGATCCAAAGCACGCAATGGTGGGCGGAGTCGCTGCGTAACGATCCCCAGGACTCGGTAACGGCAACGGGGCCGGCGGTGGCGAGGTCGCGGCCCAGGTCACCGTGCCGTTCGAGCGCTCCGGCGACGGCGGGGTCGTAGGCCGACCTGAGGATGAGCGCGAGGTCGCCCGGCGTGAGCCAATCGCCGGGGGAGAGGTCGGCGGAGCGGAGCGCGGCAAGCGTAGTTGCCATCTCCTGGCGTAGGACGGCCGCGGCTCCCTTCATGCCACCGCCGGCGGCTCGGACGGCACGTCCGGCGGCCTTCATGTCGAGGGAGATCGAGATGGTGCTCGCGTGCCGCTCACCGGCCGGGCCGGCGCGGCCGATGAGCTCGGCGTACGTCGTCGACGTCCAGGCCTGGCCGTGGTCGCCGTGGCTGTCCCACCACTGCGCCAGTCCCTTGCCGGAGTCCGGGAGGGTCCGTTCGGTGACCTGGACCGATGCGATGCGTCCGGAGCGGCAGGCGGTGGCGAGGACGCGCCCCCAGGAGACGACACGGCGTTCCTGTTCGGCGGGGTCGAGGAGCACGAAGGCGGGATGCGACATCCCGATGATCGCCGTGAGGGTCGCGGTGTGTGGGTCGTGGACCATGACCGCACCTGTCTCGGGGTCGAGCCACTGCCGGAGCCGGGCCGCGTCCCCGGGCAGTGCGAGCGTCCCAGCGGGACGGGGCTTCATGACGCTCCGTCGGTAGATCAGTTGGCCGCCCGTGGAGCGCCACAACCACCGGGTGCCGATCGGGCCCCACTCGACGAGCTTGCGCCCGCCTACGCCGACGAACGCGAGGGCGACGCAGATCCCGATGACGGGGAATGTCATGACGAACGCGCCGACGTACAGCCCGAGGATCAGGGCGGCGGCAGCGATGCCGGTCATCACGAGTTGGAGTCCGGACAGTCCGAGGAGGACACCGCGGCGGCTGAGTCGGGAGAACTTCACCGGGGTCAGCTGCGACTCCGGGGCGGCCGACGAGCCGGCGCTCACCTCGCCCCACCCTTCGACGTGCCAGCCAGGGTCGAGTCAGCCACATGCGGTGGCTGCGTCGACGGCGATGAAGCGGACGTCTGGCTGGCGTCGGTGTGGCCGTTGGCCGCCGCGGCGACGAAGTTCCCCAACCGCGGCCCCGCCGCGGCAGCTTTCTTGGCCACGACGGCCCCGGCAGCAACGGCACCACCGGCCGCCGCGCCACCGGAACTCGCTCCGCCTGCGGTTCCAGAGGGTGAACCGGAGGTGCCAGACGTCGGCGTACCTCCGCTCGATCCGCCACCACCCATGCCGCCGCCGAGGATCTTGGGCGGCTCTGCGCCGCCACGCCGGCCGAGGGGGATCGGCAGGGGCCGGTTGAGGGACGACTTAGCCTCCTGCTCGGCCGACATCGCGTGGTACATGTCGAAGCCCATGAACGCGATCGCCTTGTAGGACAGGTACGGCGCGAACCCGGCCATCAGCATCAGGACGACTCCCGAGATGGGCTGACTGACCGACTGGAGGTCGGCGTCGATGGGCGCGGAGACCTGCACGGTCGCGAGCAGGAAGATCACCACCAGCACGACCTTTGAAAGGATCATCGCGATCACGAACGTCGCCCACCGCGACAGCCAGGAGCGGGTGTGGTCCCAGGACGACCCCGCCAGGGCGATGGGCGCGAAGACGATCGCGATGAGCAGCAGTGCTTTGCGGACCAAGAGACTGATCCACACGATCAGGGCACCGACGATGGCCAGGCCCGCGAGGAAGATCGTCAGCACAGCGCCGGCGCCGGGAGCTGCGACGTTGATGGTGCCGAGACCGGCGGCAAGGACGGCGATCTTGTCGCCCATCTCGTTCATGTTGGTCCCGGCAGCGTTGACGATCCCGACGCAGAGCTGGTCGGTGATCTCCAGCGCGGTCGCCAGCAGGGTGAGCGCGATGAAGGAACCGAGGATCGATTTCGCGAGACCCAGTGCCGCTCTTGAAAGCGCGGCGGGTTCGCGGCGGATCATGCCGCCGATGACCTGGAGCATGAAGAAGCCGAGCATCACGAAGACCGCGATGCCGAAGAGGATGTCGTAGACCTTGGTGTATTCGCCGCTGGTCACGTCGACGTACGTCGTGGAGTCGATAACCTGCCACACGCTCGTGAACATGTACTTCGCGGCGCCACCCATCGCCTGAGCCAGCCAGTCGAACGGAGCCGTCACTACCGCGCCGGCCACGTCACCGGCGACGTTGCAGACGGTGTGGATCACCGGGACATCGCAAACACCCATGACTCGTCCTCAGGCGACCGACTGGCCGACGTTCCAGAAGAAGTTGACCAGCGTCACCGACGCACCACACACGACTGCGGCGCCGAGCGCGACGAGGACGCCGAGCTTCCCGCGCCCGGCCAGGTGCGGGTTGGACGAGTTCGCACCCAGCGCCCAGACGATGGCCGAGAGGATCAGCGCGAGGACGGAGAGCACCAGCCCGATCGTCATCGACGCGCCGACGATGTTGCGCAGTTGGGCGATGCCTGGCAAGCCGTCGGAGTTCGGGCTGATGTGGACGTCGAGCGGCAACAGGCTCGATGCCAGGACGGGGTCGTAGAGGCGGATCATCGGGACTCTCCTTCGATACGGGCGGACGTCCTACAGGTGAGCGCCGACGCCCAGTAGCCAGTTCGTCCACGTCAGCGCGGCACCGGTGAGCACGGCGCCACCGAGCGCGACGAGGATCCCGGTCTTGGCCTTCTGAGCGGTGTGCCAACTGCCCGAGTGCGACGCAAGCGCCCAGGTCGCGGAGCAGACGATCAGCATCAGTACGGCGATGAGCAGGCCGTAGGTCAGGAGTGCTCCGACGATCGCGCGTAGGTCGCCTGATACGCCGACCGCGCCGAAGTCGGGGCTGACGGTGGCCAAGAGGCCGGGTGCGAGTCTCACGCCCAGAGGTGCGCATGACGTGTCGGCCCAGAAGTCCGAAGCCTCACAATTCGGCATGTCGGTAGGCACTGATAGACATCTCGCATGAGCTTCACCGTCTTTGTGCGCCGCGCGTACTCCGACGTGTTCCTGCTCGCGTCGACCGATCACGAGGCGCCTGGATGGTTCCTCGAAGTCGACGACGACCGAGCCGGCAGATGGCTCCGGCTCGACGCCAAGATCGGTGATAGCTACCTCAACTGGAGCACGCCCGACCTTTCCGTCTGGCATGAGCTTCGAAGCGGGGATCCAAACGACGCCGCTCGAGTTTTCCCCGGCGCCGGCCCTGGCGCTCCCGCTCAGCCTCCGTTCATGGTCGCGTGGGACGTCTCCCATTGGCTCTACCTGGTGGACGAGCCGTACCGTTTCCGGTTCATCGATCCGGACGGACAGTCATACGAGTTTGGGTATGGGTCCGTTGCCTCATCCGGCGGCAATGGCTACACGTTCGGCGAGGCCCAAAGCTAACCCCAACAGTTGCGTCGCTCCACCGGTTGTTCGAGCTTCACGTGCAACACCCGGTAGCGACCAGCGGGCGAAGGCTTCGGTCGGACTGTGAAGATCAGGAGAGCCGTCGGACCGTCATGTCCTGTCCGGCGAACTCACCGATTGTTCCGTAGCGGACGTCCTCGCCGGTGCGCGGCGCCTGAAGGATCTTGTCGCCGCCGATGTAGATCGCGACATGGTGGGGGCCGCCTGCGCCCCGGTAGCTGAAGAAGATCAGGTCGCCGGGCTGCTTGGCTGTCCAAACGATCGGGCGACCGTGGTGGATCTGGTCGCCGGTGTAGTGCGGGAGTCTGATCCGTCCACCGGAGGCCTGATAGGCGGCGTAGAGGACGAGGCCCGAGCAGTCGAAGCCGCCTCCGGTGGGGCCGGTGAATGAGCCGCCTCCCCAGACGTAGGGGGCGCCGATCTTCTTGGTCGCGGCGGCGATGAGCGCGCCAGGGAACCCGGGTGGCAGGTTGACTGAGACGTCGCCACCGGTCGTGCAGGATCCGGAGTCCAGGGCGACGCCGGTCAGCGTCGAGAGGATCCTTTCGGCAACGGGCTGGTTGACGGCGTACCGGTCCGGATAGGCGGAGACCTCGACGTCTTGAGCTGCCGCGCCGGGGGCCTTGGTCTGCCAGCCGTCGACGTCGAGCAGCCCGCGGGGAGAGCCGTGGTTCGGGCCTTTGGGTCCGCCGTAGAACGCGCGGGCGGACCAGACGGGGTCCATGAGTTGGCCGACGGTGCCCCATCCGGTCGAGGGTCGCATCTGGAAGAGGCCGAGCGAGTCGTGGTCGCCGCCGTTCCCGTCGTTGCCGATGTGTCTGGAGCCTGGGTAGGCGCTGGTGTTCGAGAGGACTCGGAGCGAGGACTCGGTCAGTGCCGCCATGAGTGCGATGAGTTGACCGTGGGCTGGGATGTTCTCGCTCTTGCCGACAGCGATGATCGCGGCGGCCCGCTGGAGTTGGCGCTGGTTCAAGGCCACGTTGTCGCCGTGAGAGTTCTGGGTGGTGAGGCTGGTCGGGATCGATCCGGTGACGCCGAGGGGGGCGATCGGGGTCGTGCCGTTCCCGAACAGGCAACCGGCTGATCCGGCTGCGGAGGGCGCGACGAGGGTGGCGACCCCGAGCAGGATGATGCCCGGCAGCAGCAGCAGCATTGCCGCCGCGCCGATCGTGATCGCCTTGGATGCCATCGGCTCGTCACCGCAGCGGATTGTCGAGTTGGGACAGTCGCAGGATGTGGCAGCGATCGAACGACGGGCGACAGGCAACGAAGACGGTGAAGGCGACAGCGGGGGTCTTGGCCGCGTGCTCGCCGTTCCAGACCCCGGTTCGCTCCCGCTTGCCCCTGATCGTGACGGCCACGGTCCCTGGTCGCAGCTGGCCGTGGGCGTTCGCAGCGATGGACTCCCATCTGGCTGGCACGGTCGCGGAGTTAATCGCCAGAGTCTGAGAGACGTTCATGGTCGCCAGGTCGAGCCACTGCTCGGACGTTGGCAGGTACGTGCCGATGTCGTCGATGAGCCCGGGCGTCTCCTCGCCGGAGGGGTCTGCGTCGGCCAGCACTGGTGCTTCGTAGTCGGCTGGGAGGTAGCCCGAGGCGGTGTCCCAGTCGAAGAGCGCGGTTGCGACCGCGCGGGCGTAGCTGACGGCGTCGTCGGTTCGTGGCATCTGCTGCGCGCTGGGGTCACGTGCCTGGGCGGCATCGGCATGAGTGTTCTGGACCGGCCGCGAACGGAGTTCGCCGACGGACGACGCCGGTCGGTCATGTCGGGGTCCGTTGATGAGGCCGTAGATGCCGACGGCCAAGGTGATGGCGGCGAGAGCTGCGGCGACGACGAGGGCGAGTTGGCGACGGGTGAGGTCGGGCATGGCGACTCCGATGAGTGCGATGACGGGCTGAGCGGGGTGCCTGTCAGGTGGTCGCGCTACGCCGACGTGGCGAGCGACCGGCGGAGCTCACGGACGCGGTCGGCGAACTCGACGCTTTCGGCGACGACGCGCTCGAACCGCTCCCACTCCTCGTCGCTGATTTGCTCCGCTATGACATCGGCGGCGTACCACTGCGTCCATCCGTCGAGTTCGGTCCAGGTCAGGATGAACGCGCGCGGGGTACGTAACTGCGTTCCTTCCACGTGCTTCGGCTTGGACGCACCCTTGCGGCGGCCGGGGTTCTGCACGCGCTTCAATGCCTCGGCGGCCTCGCGGCCGAGCTGGTCTTCGACGTTTGGGTCGGGGCCGGTTGGTGCGCTGGCCAGCCGGTCGGCCGCGCGGACTCGCTTGTACGGCGGGTCGACCGGTCCGCCCTTCTCGATCTGGTCAAGCGCCTCGGCGGCGAGCTTGCGGACGCTCGGTGGTCGTGTGGCGTCGTCGCGGACGTCTTCGAGCCAGCCGACTTTCTCCAAGCGGTGGTAGGACTGGTTGCCGGTCACGAACTGGGCTGCTTCGTTCCTGCTGTCCCCCGATCCACGCGGTGCCGGACAATGTCCGGCACCGTTCTCTTCACCGTCGGGTCCATCGTTGTCCGGGGACGCGCCGAACCGGGAGGCCTGCTGACGTCGTGCGGCGTCCTCCTCCTTGAGGAGCTTGACCTCGCGATACAGCCTGGCCGCCTCTAGCGTGTTCAGTGGCTTGCGCATCTCGTTCTCCGCCTGCTGCGCCAACACGTGCGACAGTTCGTCGCTGATTCCGGAACGGACCCATACGTTCAAGGTGCGCAGGCCCAGCCGACGCGAGGCTTCCAGCCGCCGCCATCCGCACACCAGGACGCCGTCGGGTGTGATCGTGACTGGTTGGAGCAGACCGACTTCGTCGATGGAACGCATCAGCGCGTTGATGTCACCGGGGTCCTTGCGATGACGGATGCCCACGACGATCGAGTCGATGCTGCGCTCCAACTCGATGTGGCCCGCCGTGCCTGCGTTGCTCGGCATCGTTATGCGACCTTCCCCGGCTCGACCTCATCCTCGGTCCGGACGAGCCGCGGAGCCGAACGACTGATCTCCAGGACGAGCTGGTCGTCTGCGAGCAGTTCGATGACCGGGTCCCCGATGAGGAGACGCAGCAGCACGCCGTGGCCGGAGGCGGTGTGCCGCAGGTCCGGGTTGGGGTTGCCGAGGGTGAGCCGCAGCAGTGTGCTCCATGCCCGGCGGTCGAGGTCCAGCAGGGCTTGGGCGGAGCGGTCGCGGCGCAACATCGCGTGGGTCGTCGGCCGTGAGCCGCACTCGATCAGTCGGGCGGCGATGTAGTCGAGCGCACACGTGGCGGTGTTGAGCGGCCAGCCCAAGGCGACGAAGAGCACGATCGCCATGTCAATCGCCTCGAACGCTCTGGTCGAGGCGTTCTCGCCCTGGCCGTGAGGCTGGATGCTTACCCCATCGGGCTCGTCGGCGTGAGCACGCAGCGCCGGATGGAACTCCAGCAGGTCGGTCTCATATTCACTAAACCGGCGGGCGTCGTGGTGCCGAGACACCTGCGTACGTCGGGCCTGAGCAGGCGAGCACAGCAGCCCATCGGCTCGTTCCTCCGCGATCAGGGTCACCTGCACGGCCCTGGTGACCACAGCCCACGGGTCGTGGGCGTTCCGGACAGCGCAGGTGCGCAGCGCCTCGAACGCTGCCACGGCTGAGTCCTCGGGTGCACAGTGGTGCTTCATGGCCAGGGGCCGGTACTTCCGGATCGTGTATGCTATGAGCGCTTCGACATCGGCGTCCCTGCGCCAAACACCGGGACCGGCTACGTCGAGCCGGTTGAGCAGGCTGCGGAGTCCCTCCGCAGTGGTGAAGCGTGGCATCTCGGACCTCATAGCTGCACGCCTTCCTGACCCGCGACCGGCGTCGCCGGGCCGTGCCGGCCCAGATTCGGAGCGGCGCGGTTTACGGACCTCGTGAGGGCACGAGGGCTGCGCCGGGCGCGGCGGGCGAGTTCGGCGTGGAAGTCGACGCCGCGACCGATCAGTCCATCGGCGTACGCGTGGAGTTCGGTGGGTCGCACCCACGCGATTCGTCGCCCTGTGGCCGTCGTCGCTCCCGGCTGATCCGCGGTGATCGAGGGATCGCCGTGAATGACGAGGTGGTGGGCCGTCTCCGGTGTCGAGGAAGGTGGTGCCTCCGTGGTCGGCTGGTGCAGGTGGCGGCGGTACTCGGCGTGGGTGTTCACAATGCGATCCCTTCAATCGGTCGGATAGGGCCCAGACGGCTCCCGGTGGGAGCCGCGTCGGTGGCGGAGAGGCGGGAAGCGATCCGGTACGCCGAGCTGATCGTCGATTCGATCTCTTGCTCGGGGAGGCCGGCCGTCTGAGCTGCGGCGCCGAGCACGGCAATGGACTCGTGGTAGTCGTGGCCGTGCTCGACCATTCGGCAGGCCGCCCAGAAGAGCCCGCCGTTGCGGGCGCCCTCGGGCCTGCTCGCGACCCAGTCGGCGAGCTTGTCGGGCCGGGCACCGATCGTGGGCACGTCCGGTCGGAGTGGGAGTCGGCGTGGTGGTTCAAGGAACTGGCGTAGCCGACAAGCGTCGAGCCTCTGAATGGGATGGTGGGCGGTGGCGATCACGTCGTACGTCGTGGAGTGGCGATTGACCTCGATCCGGGACGGCGGGGCGATGACGTAGCCGCCGTCGCCGCGGAAGTCGACGTGAGCGCTCGGTACCTGCCAGGACCGCTGCTCTACCTCAGGCGTCGCGGGATAGTAGGCATGCAGGCCACCGGAGGGCGTCCGGACGAGCCATCCCCAGCCCTCGGTGAGGCCACTCGCGCGCGAGCGCTCGAAGGCCGCGTACCCGCTGCCCGCGGTGTGTACGTCGACGTCGACCACGACCAGGCCGGAGACTGCGCCGGTGGGGAGCCCGATGTTGGCGTCCGGGTTGCGTTGCCACCAGTGGTGAACAATCCGGGCCGACGACGTGGCGTCGTGAAACCCGTTCGACGTCAACGGCTGCTTGCCGCCCGGGACACAGGGGAAGACTGCCACGCCGAGGTTGGCGTAGCGCAGGGCGGCATCGGCGAGAGCCGGATCCTCGGCGACGCGGCGCATCGTGACGGTCGACCAACGGGGAACGGGGTGATCGGGGTCGTACATACCCACGACCGTGACCGGTCAGGTACGCCGGATCCCAGGTACGCCGAGGGGGGAACCTGAGGGGGGAACCTGCGTTTGTGCAGGTCAACAGGTACCCCCCACTCGTTCACGACGGGCCTTGACGTTGCCGGCTTGAGACGGATAAACGGCTCCGCGGGTTACGTCCTGGAGAAACTGACTTGGCGATTCCGTTGGTGCCCTCATCTGATCGACGGCACCTACGGTGTCGCCCACCCCTTGGCCCCGTGGACCGGCTTCGCGGTGATGTGCGCCTACGCGGTCATCCTGATCGGATTCGCTGCCTGGCGGTTGCGCCGCGTCGACGCCTGAGCGCGGCCGCGGCCGATGCCAGGCAAGACCGAAGCCGAAAGTTCCAAGACCCGATATCAGCAGTGGCTGGACGTCGAGGATGCCTGGCCGGCTGAGTGGCGCGACGCCACCAGCCTCGACGACGAGCTGCTCGAGCTCACCGCCGAGCAGTTGCAGGCGCACCGTTCCGAGCTGGGTGCCGTGATCGGGAGCTATCGGGGAGGTCCCCTCCGGCAGGACGCATCGGAGTGGCCCGGACGGCGATCCCTCACCGGAGCGGATGCCTCGCGGTGAGCGTTTTCGTCGCCTATGTCTGTCAAGACCTCATGTCCGCTGTGTAAACAGCACCACTCCTGAACTGCGCCACCGCGCTCCGACTTCTCCCCCCGGTGGTCGCCGACCTCGGCGCCAGCCAAACATTGGCAGCGTGAACTCGGGTGGACCATGTCCTGATGCTGGACTGCGGCTGAGTCGGCGGCAACGTGCTCTGCTGTGCCGCCGACTCTGTGCGGGCACTCTTGCTGTTCGCATGCCGCCGCAAGTCTGGCGTGGGCGATCAGTTGCGACGGAGCGCCGTGATTCCCAGTCCGACGAGTGCGCCTCCGAGTGGGAGCAGGATCAGGAACGCCGACAGGCCGCCAGCCGTGCTGAAGGGCAGCAGCACGGCACCGAGGATGGTCAGGCCACCGAGCCAGATCGGCACGGCATGGCCGCGGATCAGGGCGGCTCCGAGGAGCACCATCCCGATCACGAATAGGGGCGCGAACGCGAACGGGAGGCCGATGAGTGGCTCGGTGTCGGTGGTCTTGAAGAGCGTCGTTGCCATCGCCGGGTCGGACTTCACCAGGGCGCCCATCACCAGGGTGATCATCACGTCGCCAGCTCCGAGCGCGGTGATCCCGATGCCGGCGAGCACCGCACCGGCAGTGGCCAGGCTGGCACCGCGGCCACGGACGAGGCGCAGCACCGCGACGAGTCCGGGCACCAGCAGAAACGCGCCGACCGCGGTGAGCAGGCCACCGATGACGCCAGTCGTGTGGTGCCGGGCGAACGAGTCGACGTACGGCGCCGCCGGCCCGTCCGGCGGGACGGTGAGCAGGTGTCCGACCACGATGCCCACTCCGGCAGCTGCGGTGCAGAGCGCCGCAAGCCGGCGGCGAAGCGCGGGCCCGTCGCCGACTGCGTCGGTGGTCGCACGGGTGGTCTCGCCGGTGCTGTGGTTGATGGTAGTCATGTCGTCCTCCTAGGGATGGGCTGTCTGCAAGGACTCAGAACCTAGGGAGCACACCCACCGCGGCACATCGGCCGTCGCGCACGGTCCCTGCCAGCGCCGTGGGGGATGCGTCCTCCTCACTTCGGAGGATGGGCAACGGGGTGCCGACCGGCCTAGTGTCAGGCCGCATGAAGGTCGCGAAGTTCGGTGGCGTCGCGAACCCGATGCCGGTGGACGTGACCGTCGCCGCCGTATTCGCGGTGGTGGCCGAGGTCGAGCTGAGGCTGTCCTCGCAGAACGTCCTGAACGGCACCGTCCCGGTAGCGGTGGACTCGGTGCTGGTGCTCATCCCGCTGGTGGCGATGTCGTGGCGCCGAGTTGCGCCATTCACCGCCTGCGTCGTCATGGCCGTCGCCCTGACCGCGGTTGGGGCTGGGCTGGGCGGGACGTTCTGCTTCTTCGGAGGGCTTCTCCCGTTCCTCGTCCTGGTCTACTCGGCCTCCGCGTCGGCGCGCTCGCCATATGACCGGCTGGTCCTCCTCGTACCGCTCGCTCTCGTCGCGCCGATGCACGCCTACATCTCGACCTTCCGCATTCCCGCCGATCTGATCTTCGCCACGGTCGTCTCCTTGGCGGCATGGACGACCGGCCAGGGGGTTCGCCGGTGGCAACACCAGAGCCACCTGCTGGCCGCGGCTCTCGCCACCGTGGAGCGTGGCCGCGAGGACCGCGAGCGGCTGGCGCTGGCCGAGGAGCGCACCCGCATTGCCCGTGAGCTGCACGACGTCGTCGCGCACGGGATGAGCGTGATGGTGATGCAGGCCGGAGTTGCGAGGCTCGACGTCCAGCACGACGCGGACGCGGCAGACGCCGCACTCGCACAGATCGAGGAGGTCGGAAAGGCCGCGCTGCTCGAGATGCGCCGGCTCGTGGGAATCTGGCGCGACCAGGAGACGCAGGACATCGAGCCCCAACCCGGGATGGCGCGACTACCGGTCCTGCTCGACGGCTTGACCAGCGCCGGCCTCGCCATCGACCACCACACCCGCGGCGCGTCACGCCCACTGTCCAAGGCCCAGGACGTCTCGGCATACCGGGTCATCGGTGAGGCGCTCACCAACGCACTGCGCCACGGCGCACCCGGCCGGGTCGGGCTCGAGGTCGACTGGCGGACCGACCGGCTGGCGATCACGGTGTCGAACCCGATAGACCGGACCCTTGGCGTACCGGCCGGGGGCGACGGCCACGGACTGATCGGGATCCGCGAACGGGCCTCGCTGTTCGGCGGCAGATGCCGCACCGGCGTGACCGCTGGCCGCTACGTGACCGAGGTCGAGCTGCCCTACGACCTGGAGCCGGTGTGATCCAGCTGGTGACCGCCGACGACCAGGCGCTGATCCGCAGCTCGCTGCGCTCGATCCTTGATCGCGAGGACGACCTGGAGGTCGTCGCCGAGGCGGTCGACGGATTCGAGGCCGTGGAACAGGCTCGCCGACTCTCACCCGACGTGGTGCTGATGGACATCCGCATGCCCGGCATGGACGGCATCGCCGCCACCCGGGCGATCCTCGCCTTCCCGGATCCCCCGAAGGTGTTGATCCTGACCACCTTCGATCTCGACGAGTACGTCCACGCCTGTCTGCGCGCCGGCGCCAGCGGCTTCCTGCTTAAGGACACCGATCCCGCCGGCATCGTCGCAGCCGTCCGCGCCACCCATGCCGGAGACGCGATCCTCTCCGCAGCAGTGACCCGTCGGTTGGTCGCGTCGTACGTGCAGGCACCGGCACCCGGAGTAACCCTGTCCGCCACGCTGACCGAGCGCGAGACCGACGTGCTGCAGGCGATCGCACGGGGACTCTCGAACGCGGAAGTGGCTCGAGAGCTGTACCTGGGCGAGACGACGGTGAAGACTCACGTCACCTCGATCCTCGCCAAGCTCGGTGTTCGCGACCGGCTGCAGGCCGTGGTCCTGGCCTACGAGTCCGGGCTGGTCCGACCCGGGTCGGAATGACCCAAGCTGGGTAGTTGAGTTCCTTCGTCACCGGTAGGTGATCCCTCAACGACGAGATCGACACCGTCTTCGGCCCGCGCGCTAAGGCCCCCACGCAAAGTGAAACGCGTCAGTGCCATCGCAGATCCGTGCGGTGACGCCGCCGGTACGCCGTCAGCCCGGTTTCGCAGCAGATCCGGTCCCGGACGGGGGTGCCGACGGGACGCAGCTTGGCGTGGTCGTCTTCTTGTACGAGGTCGTCGTTTGACCACGGCGGGACAGGCTCGGACCGGGTCACGCGGCTCGAGCCGCGTGGGCGGGCCGCAGACACATGACGATGCTGGCGACGAGTGTCCACAACAGGAAGGCGAGGGAGGCGAGGAAGCTGACCGGCGTCACCAGTTGCAGGATCGCGAGCACGAGCGCGGGCCAGGCGAGCGAGCGTGGAAAGGCACCAGCCAGGATGCCGGCCAACGCCACCGCGAGCAGCAGGATCGTGATGCCGCCGGCTTCTGGCAGCAGGAGCTCCGAGCCGAGGATGTGCCAGGCTTGGAGCGCGGCCGGGGTGGTGGTGTGCTTGTGGCCGATGTCGCCGAGTGTGAAGTACGTGGTCGCGTAGATGAGTTGGCCGGTAGCGGTGACGGCTATCCCGACGAGGGCCGAGCCGGCAACCAGCGGGTGCAGCGCTGCCTGGCGGATCCTCGCCCAGAGCGCCGCGCCGAAGAAGACGAAGAAGATGGTCGCCCAGGCCAGGAGCATCCCTCCCGCCAAGACGTGCCCATGATTTGTGGAGTAGAACTCCGTGATCTTCGACACCGACGCGTCGCTGTCGGGGTAGGGGCCCATGAGCAGAAATGCGGCGGCGGTGAGTGCGACGTAGACGACGCCGACGAGCGGAACGAGCCGGCCGAGCCGGGCCGCCGGGGCAGAGTCCTCGAGCTCGAGAGGCTCATGCGAACGTGGACGCGTTGTGGGGTTGGTCATCTTGGTGCTCCTTTACCGTTGTGGTTGACCCGTGCGACGCTAGGTGGCCCGGGTGGACGGCGTCGTCGGCCGGCGTGGTGATATTTGGGTCAGCCAACCGGCTGATCTTTCGAGGTTGCTGGATCGACCGACCGGCCGATGACACGCAGCCGGCCGCGGCCTACCTTGAGGTCGTGCACATTCGGCTCGCTCGTCTGCGTCGCTTGCGGCCCGACTCGCTGACGCTCGACCGGGTGCTTGCGGTGCTGCTGACGGTCGCCGCGCAGTTTGAGATCTGGCTTGGCAGCGGCGCCGCTCACCACCAGATCGCCACCGCGCTAACCGCAGCGGTGGTGACGGCATCGGTCGCCGTTCGCCGTCGCTATCCGACGTTGGTGGGGACGGCCGTGCCGGTGTTCTCCGCAGCAAATTTCGCCCTCTGGGGCGGCCCGCAGGTCATCGAATACCCCATCGCCAACTTCTGTGCGCTCTATGCGCTGGCGGTATGGACACCGCCGCGCCGCTTCGCGTTCGGGACGACGGTGGTTGTGGCGGCCTTCCTTGCCACGATCGCCGGCCCGACGTCGAGCATGCGCGGCGTGGTGGGGTTCACCGTCGTCGTACTCGTGGTGATGGTGCTCGTCCGCCGGGTGGTCGGTGACCGCGAGCGGCGCGCCCAGCTCGCCGAACGGGAGCGGGACCTCGCGGCGCGGGAGGCCGTCGTGGAGGAGCGCGCGCGAATCGCGCGCGAGCTGCATGATGCGATCGCGCACAACGTCTCGATGATCGTCATCCAGGCCGGCGCCGAGCGGCGCGTTCTCGACGGCGAGCGCGGCTCGACGCGGGAGGTGCTGCACACCATCGAGCAGATCGGACGGAGCGCCTTGACCGAGATGCGCCGACTGGTCGGCATGCTCCGCAGCGACGGCGCCGACCCGCTTACGCCGCAGCCGGGGTTGGGCGACCTGCCGACGCTGATCACTCAGGTGTGCGAGGCGGGGCTTCCCGTAGAGCTCTCCGTCGACGGCGCGCGCCGCGACCTGCCCGTCGGCATCGAGCTGTCGGCCTACCGGATCGTCCAGGAGGCACTGACGAACGCGCTCAAGCACGCCGGCCAGGCGCGCGCGCGTGTGTATGTCCGCTACGGCCCGGACTCGCTCGAACTCGAGATCATCGACGACGGCGGCGGATCGCCGGCGCCCGTGTCCAGCGGCGGGCACGGCCTGGTCGGGATGGGCGAGCGGGTGGCACTCTACGGCGGTCAATTCGATGCAGGCCGGGTTCCGAGCGGCGGCTTCGCCGTCCGAGTCCTGCTGCCGATCCGATGACGAGCGTCCTGATCGCCGATGACCAGGCGCTCGTTCGGGTCGGGCTGCGCAAGATCCTCGAGAGCGAGCCAGACACGACCGTCCTCGGCGAGGCGGGTGACGGCGAGGACGCCGTCACCGCCGCACGGCGGCTTCGACCCGACGTCGTGCTGATGGACATCCGCATGCCCGTCCTGGACGGGATCGAAGCGACCCGGCGGATTGTCGCGGCGCAGCCCGCCACGCGGGTGCTGATCCTGACCACGTTCGGGCTCGACGCCTACATCTACGACGCGCTGCGCGCCGGCGCGAGCGGCTTCATGCTCAAGGACGCACCACCGGAGGAAATCGTCGCCGCCGTGCGGATCGTCGCCAGCGGCGAGGCGCTGCTCGCGCCGGCGGTCACCCGCGCGGTGATCGAGGAATTCGCACGGCAACGACCCGCCGCCGCTCCGACACCGCCGCGAGCGGTCGCGGAGCTGACGCCGCGCGAACGCGAGGTCCTCGACCTGCTCGCCCGCGGCCTGTCCAACCCCGAGATCTGCAAGCAGCTCGTGATCAGCGAAGCCACCGCGAAGACCCACGTGGCGCGCATCCTCCAGAAACTCGGCATCCGCGACCGCGTGCAAGCCGTCATCTACGCCTACGAGAACAGCCTCATCA
>JBBRYB010000034.1:0-37543 GCA_038238115.1 Propionibacteriales bacterium
ATCAGCAGCCTGCATCGCGGTCACATACCCGTCGAGCCAGGCCCCCCAACTCCCCATGACACAGATAACGCGGGTAGTCACGAGCGGTTACGTTCTAGGCTGCGCGCAAGGCGCTGAGCAGGGCAAACCGTTGTTCGGCAGGTTATTGGTTCGAGTCCAATCGCGGGAGCCAACGACGGCCCGCGGGGTAGCTGGCGCGCAGCCTGGGCCCGGCCACTGGGCCGGCGCCGATGTGGTCGAGTCCGAGGAGGCCGGCGCCGACGACGGGAGGGGTCGTGACGATTCTGGCCACGGCGAGCGGGGCCTGAGCCGACAGCAGGCCATCAACCGAGTCCATCAGAATGCTGTGTCCCGCCGTCAGCACACCGCCCCCGAGCACGACGTCGATCGGCTCCTTCAGCACGTCGAGGCGTCGCATCGCGGTGACCGCCAGGGCTACGATCTCCCGCGCCTGGTGCAGCACGATGTCGACAGCGACCCGATCGCCTGAGTTGGCCACCTCGAACAGCAGGGGCGTCATCTGGAGGCAGTCCGTCGACGACAAGACGTCGAGGTGGATGGCCTCGATCAGCTCCGCCATCGAGGTGAGGTCGAAGTGGCGCGGCAGAGCCCGTCGCAGAGCCGTATCCGGCCCGCGACCATCCTCGGCCCGGGCAGCCCACCACATCGACTCCTGCCAGAGGTGCCCCCCGCCCCCCCAGTCGCCGGAGATGGTCCCCACTGCGGTGAACCGGGCCGTCCGACCGTCGGGCAGCATTCCCAGGCAGTTGATCCCGGCGCCGCAGATCACGGCAATGCCCCTGGGCTCGTCGGCACCCGCCCGGAGGAGGGCAAAGGTGTCGTTGACCACGCCGCATGAGAAGCCCCACGGCTGCACATCGATCGCCGCGTCAAGACGCTCCTGCTCCAGCGGGAGGTCGGCGTTGGCCAGGCACGCCGAAACGTGCTGTACGAGGAGGGTCTCGCCGCCGTACGCCAGTCCTGCGTCGGCCGCCGCCTTGGCCACCAGGGGAACCAGGCCGGCCACAGCGACGTCGGGGCCGACACGATGCGGGACGAAGCCGTCGCCCCGCGCCACCCCACGGACGCTTCCGTCGGGGGCGATGATCGCCACGTCGGTCTTGCTGTTGCCGGCATCGATGGCGAGTACTCCGGTCGGGGCGGAGGCGAGGTCTGGTTCCGTCATGTCATGCCCAGGGGAGGTGGTCGCGGTTGTGAGCGATCAACAGGTCAGTGAGTGCGTTCGCCTTGTCGACCTGGCCGACCAGCGGGTGGGCGAGCAGCGCGTGGAAGACCCGCTGGCGGCCACCATGCAGTGCCGCCTCGAGAGCCAGATGCTCGTACGCCGTCACAGCCGCCACGAGGCCGGCATACAAGCGTGCGAGCGGCTCGACGGGTAGCGGGTGCGCACCCGACGCGTCGACGTGGGCGGGTACCTCGATCACTGCATCGTCGGGGAGGAAGGGCAGCGTCGAGTTGTTCCGCGTGTTGACGACCTGTGTGGCCGATGCGGCGCCGGGTGCAGCCGTTCGCAGAAGGGCGGTGCTCAGGTCCACGGCAGCCTCGGAGTAGTAGGCCCCACCGCGCTCTCCCAGCAGGGCGGGCTTCTCGTCGAGCGCCGGGTCGGCGTACATCTGCAGGAGGCGGCCCTCGATGGCCGCGACCTCCGCCGCTCGTGAGGGCCTGGCCAGGAGCTCGCGGACTACCGCGTCGTGAGCGTAGAAGTAGCGCAAGTAGTACGACGGGACCACGCCCAGCTCCACCAGCAGCGCCTCGGGCAGCCCGACGTTGTCCGCGATCTCGCCCGCGTGGTCCGCAAGGAGCTTGGGCAGCAGGTCCACGCCGCCGACCTCGACGGCCCGCTCCCACGTGAGGTGGTTCAGGCCGACGTGCCCGAGCTGCACTTCGGGGGGCTTGACGCCGAGCATGGCGGCGAACCCGCGCTGAAAGCCGATCGCCACGTTGCACAGGCCGATGGCTTTGTGACCCGCTTCCAAGAGCGCTCGGGTGACGATGCCGACCGGGTTCGTGAAGTCGATGATCCACGCCTCGGGGTTACTCCGCCGAACCCGTTCGGCGATGTCCAGCACCACAGGCACTGTCCGCAGCGCCTTGGCGAGCCCGCCCGCTCCCGTGGTCTCCTGCCCCACGCAGCCGCACTCGAGCGGCCAGGTCTCGTCGTCTTTGCGCGCGGACTGACCACCGACCCGCAGCTGCAGGAGCACGCAGTCGACCCCGGCCACGGCGGCGTCGAGGTCGGCTGTCGTCGTGAGGCGTGCGGGATGCCCTTGCTTCGCCAAGATTCTGCGGCCGAGGCCGCCGACCAGCTCCAGCCGATGAGCGTCGGGGTCGACGAGCACCAGCTCGTCGACCAGCAGGGAGTCCCGAAGCCTGGCGAACCCGTCCACCAACTCCGGGGTATAGGTCGACCCACCGCCGACGACTGCGATCTTCATCCCTTGACCCCGGTGAGCGTCACGCCTTCGATGAATGCCCTCTGGGCGAAGAAGAACACCACGATTACCGGTGCCATGATCAACAAGGTGGCGGTCATTGTCAGATTCCAGTTCGTGTGATGGGCGCTCTTGAAGGACTCCAGGCCGTAGCTGAGGGTCCAGGCTGCGGGGTTCTCGCTCGCATAGATCTGCGGTCCGAAATAGTCGTTCCAGCAGCTGAAGAACTCGAACAGCGCCGTAGCCGCGATGGCCGGCTTGATCATCGGTACGACAACTCGCAGCAGCGCCCGAAAGTCGCCGCAGCCGTCCACCTTGGCCGCGTCGATGTACTCCTTGGGTACGGTCAGCAAAAACTGTCTGAGCAGGAAGATCGAGAACGGGTCACCGAAGGCGAGCGGAATGATCAACGGCCACAAGGACCCCGACAGATGAAGCTGCTGCGCCCAGAACAGATACATCGGGACGATGACGACCTGGGGCGGCAGCATCATCGTGGAGATCACGACCATCAACGCAAGGCTTCGCCCTTTGAAGCGGAAGCGGGCGAGTGCGTAGGCGACCGGGATGCTTGACAACAACGTCAAGGCGGTCCCCAGACCGGCATAGAACAGCGTGTTACGCCACCAGGTGAGGAAGCCGGGGGTGTTCCACACCGTGACGACGTTGTGCCACTCCCAGGTCTGGGGCCAAAGGTGGCGAGTCAACGCCTGCTGGTCGCTCATCAGCGCGGTGAGCGAAACGAACACGAAGGGCAGCACGAAGAACAGCGCAGCCGCGACGGCCAACGAGTGCAGCCCTATCCATTCCAGGATGGCCCGTCGGCGGTGCGGTGCCACGGTCTGCCTTCGTGGCGAGGGCAGGTCGGTGGCGCTGCGCAGATGGGTGGCCGTCAGGGTGTCGTCGCTCATGGCTCTCAGTCCTCCATCGCCAAGAAGCCGCTGCCGCGACGCATCAACAGGGCCGCGAAGGCCATTGCCAGGACGAAGAGGACGAGCGCGACTACACAGGCAGCGCCGGTGTCGAACCTCTGAAAGCCGAGGTTGTAGACCAGCTGCGGAAGGGTCAACGTGGACTTGTCCGGGTAACCGGGCTCGACCTGTTGGCCCGAACCGCCGATCTGGCCGCTCGCCACCTTCCCCGCGACGAACGGCTCCGTGTAGTACTGCATCGTCTGGATGACGCCGGTGACGGCCGCGAACACCAGGATCGGGCTGATGTTCGGGAGCGTCACGAACCTGAACCGTCTGAGGGCGCCGGCCCCGTCGAGCTCGGCCGCCTCGTACTGTTCCCGTGGTACGTCGAGCAGGGAGGCCATGAAGATGATCATCAGGTCGCCGATGCCCCACAGCGCGAGGAGCGTCAGAGCGGGTTTGGACCAGGTGGGGTCGTTGAACCAGCCCGGCTGTGGAAGTCCTAGCCTGCCCAGAATGGTGTTGACGGGCCCGGTGCCGGGGTTCAGCAAGAAGGCGAACGCCATCGTGGCTGCCACCGGCGGTGCCAGATACGGGGCGTAGAACAACGTGCGGAACATGCCAGCGCCCCGCTTGATCTTGACGATCAGCAGCCCTACCGCGAGCCCGAAGACGACCCGGAGCGTGACGACGACGAGGACGAGCCACAGCGTGTTGCGCAGCGCCGGCCAGAAGAACGGGTACGCCTCGAACACGTACTGCCAGTTCTTCACACCGTTCGCTACCGGTGCGGTGAACCCGTCGTACTTCATGAAGGAGAAGTACACGGTTGCCGCCAACGGGTACAGGAAGAACAACCCGGTACCCAGCAGCCATGGCGACAGGAACGCCAGGTTGCGCAACCTGTCGCGGCGTCGCCGGGTCCTCCGGCTGATCGTCGTTGCGGTCACTGTGCCTGGGCGATGTCGGTGTCGATCTGCTCGGCGGCCTTCTGGAGGGCGGACTGAAGGTCCGTGACCTTGCCGGACTCGTAGCCGTATCCGACGTCCTGCAGTGTCAGCTGGTAGGCACCACCGTTGGGGCTCGACGGCGTGGTGTTGCTGTCCGGGTTCTGGGCGACCTTGATGAAGGACTGGAAGTGCGGGTCCTGGTCGACGTTCGGCGACTTCAGGGCGGCGAACGTCGACGGGATGTTGTGGATCGCGTTGGCGAAGTTCACCACGGCCTGAGTGTCAGTGGTCAGGAACTTGACGAACTCCCAGGCGGCGTTCTGCTTGTCGCTGGTGCTGGCGATTCCGACGATAGTGCCGGTGATGTAGCCCTTGCCGTAGCTGGCGGCTTGGTCGTCAGGCACCGGGAACGGCGCAACGCCATAGTTGATGTTGGTCCCCGCGTCGTCGATCATCCCGGCGCGCCACTCACCGTCCATGGCCATCGACACCTGCCCGGTCATGAACGGGTTCCGGCTGCTGAACTCGTCGCCGAAGGTCGACCGGTACTTCTCCAGCTTGGCGTAGCCGCCGAGCGCGTCAACCATGCTCTTCTGCCACGGGAACATCGCCGCGAGGGCCGGGTCAGAGGCCACGTTGGCCTTCCCGTCGGGCGTGAAGTACTCGGGGTCCCACAAGGCGGCGTAGTGGCTCACGGTCGACTCGTAGCCGTGGTAGTTCGGCATGAAGCCCAGCTGTGAGTACGAGTCTCCGGCAGGCGTGGTGAGCTTGATCGCGTCCGCCTTGAACTCCGACAGCGTCTTGGGCGGGGCGGAGATCCCAGCCGCTTTGAAGTCGTCCTTGTTGTAGTACAGGCCGTACACGTCGCTGAGCAGGGGCAGGGAGCACTGGTTTCCCTGGTACTGGGTGTAGCCGAGCAGCGCGGGTGGGAACGTGGCAGTGGGATCGACTTTCGACTTCTCCATGAAGGGCGTCAGGTCTGCGAACACGTGCGAGGAGCAGAACTGCCCCACGTTGTCCGTCGTGAACGAGGACACCACATCGGGAGCACTCGAACCCCCCGCACGCAGCGCCTGGTTGATCTTGTCGTCGGTGATGTTGCCGACGACGTTGACGTGGATGTTGGGGAACTCGGCCTGGAAGGCGTCGACGGTGTCTTGGATGGCCTTGACCTCGCTGGGTGCGCTCCACCCGTGCCAGAAGGTGATAGTTGTCTCGGCATTGGGGTCGTCGGTCGCACCCCCGGTGGTGCTGCCCGTGCAGGCGCTGCCGACGAAAGCGAGGACGACGGCTGCCGTCGCTCCTGTTGCCATGCGCTGGAACCGATGCATTGCTCTCTCTCCTGGGTCGACGGCGGACAGGTCAGGTGGTTCCGGACAACCCTGCGGTGGTCTGGATGGTGTCGAAGACTTGGTCGCGGGTTACCGCGAGGGCAGTGTGCAGCGCTCCGAAGAGCACCGGACGGCGTGGTACGCCGGAGAGCTCCAGCCTGGGCCGTGGCACCGCGAGTGCGGCCAGCTCGGTTCGCAGCAGCCCGAGCAGCCTCTCGCCGCCGGCGCAGAGTACGGCCCCCGCGAGCACGATGAGCTCTGGGTCGAGGACCGAGACAACCGCAGCCAGTCCGAGCGCAAACCGGTGTGCAAGCTCGTCCAGGAGCCTGTCCCCGGCGCCAGGCGTGTTCAGCGCCTTGGCAACGGCGAGCTGGGGCGTGCTGGCGCGCAGCCCGTACGAGCGAGCGAGCTCCAGGACCGGCTTCCCACCTGCCAGCTCCTGGAATCCCCCGGCGTTGCTGCGGCCGACGTGGCGGACCAGTGGCGTGCCAGGCAGAGGTAGGAAGCCCACCTCGCCGGCACCTCCGGTGGCACCGCCGTGCAGTTTGCCGTCGATGACGATTGCCGCGCCCAGGCCTTCGTCGGCCCACAGCAGCACGAAGTCGTCAACGCCACGCGCACGCCCCGCCTCGCGCTCAGCCACCGCCGCAAGGTTCACGTCGTTGGCAACCTCGAGGGGGGAGCCGATCGCGTCCGCAAGGTGTGTCAGCAGGTCGAGATCGTGCCAACCGGGCAGGTGGCGGGCGTAGCGCAAGCGTCCGGTGCTGGGGTCGAACGCACCCGGGGTACCGATGACCAGCCGATAGAGCTGGTCTCGGGTCAACCCCGCCCGGCCCAGGGCCCCGTCCATCGCTGACAGCACTCGGGTGACCGCGCTGCCCCGAGATCGTCGGGGCGTTGCCAGCTCGTACTCGCCGACGATGCGACCGGTGATGTCTGCTACCGCGGACAGGATCCTGGCGGGCGTGACGTCGAGCGCGCCGACGTAGGCGGTCGCCGGGTTGATCTCATAGAGCTGCGCCTTCGGGCCGGGGCCCCCGGCGCTGCTTCCGCTCGCAACCACCAGGCCGACGCTCTCGAGGCGGGCGAGGAGGAGAGACGCGGTAGGTTTCGACAAGCCGGTGAGCTGGCCGAGCTGGCTGCGTGACAGGGAACCGTGCTCGAGGAGCAGGGCAAGCGCCGCCCGGTCGTTGATGCCGCGAAGCAGCCGAGGGGTTCCCGCCTGCTTCGCCATCGGCCCTCCTGGTGCTCGCGGCCGGATGCTTCGGTAACTGTTAGGAAGGTTTCCTAATGATGCAACCGTAGGGCTAGCCGGCCGTGGTGTCAACGGTTGGGCGGCCAGGCAACCCTGCTGCGTGGGTGGAGCTTGAGCTGGGCAGCGGCCGCGACGATGGCCGCGCCGGTCATGTCGAGGGCTGGCTCGTTCGTCTGCCAAGAACGGACATCGTCGACGTATCGGCTGCCGCGTGCGTCGAAAGGTGCATACCGGCTCGGTCCGGGGCCAGGGCAGCGCACCATGCCCTCCTGGAAACCGCCGAGCCCGCCGGAGAAGATGTCTGCGTCATTGGGGCCGTTCACCACAGCGCCCAGGTCAAGTGGCGCAGACCCATCGGTACTTCCTTCGAGATTGGCGACCTGGTGCTGCATGCAGTGCGGGAATATAGAGCCCACACCGACCATCGCGCTGACCCCCCATGCGTTGCCGCCCAGCAGCCAGGTTCGCTGACCGGTCGCGAACCTGTCGAAGCGTTTCCGGCCGGTGAGCTGGTGGTATACGCCCGCGGTAGCGATCAGTCCGAACGTGTGCGAGTTGACGTCGAACGCGTCGTAGACCCCACCGGCCCCGAACGGGTCCCTGTGAGCACGCCTGAGGCCCGTCTCGAGCTGGGTGCGCACGTTGGCGACGAGGTCGGCCCGGGTCACCGGCAGCCCGGAGCTCAGCCCGCTCCGCGCCATGGCGCGGACGAGGTCGGCATGGGCAAGCGCGCTCGTGTCGTACAGGTTGAGCGTGTCCCCGGACCCAGCGTCGAGGTAATCACGCGCCCACTGCGCAGCATCGCGCACGAACGGCCGAGCAGGCAGTCCCAGCTTGAGCGCCGCCAGGGCGATCTCCGCGGCGCCGATCTCCATGTCGTCGCGCCAGCTGCTCTCGGGGTAGAAGGCGTGAGGCAAGGCCGTGACCAACGGCTTGGGCGGGGTCACGGTGTCGGCCCGGGCGTAGAGCAGGCGGGCGGCATGAAGCTCGCGGCGCGCCCGTGCCGGGTGATCATCGGCATCCAGCTGGGCGGCGAGGGCGAATGAGGCGGAGACCCGACCGACGAGGTTGGGACTGATGGGTTTGCCCGGTTTCGCGGCCTCGAAGACGGGCCGATGGGAGACGAACCTGTCGAGATGCGCGGTGTCACGGTCGTCGGCCTGTGGCAGGCGCCAGCCGTCGTGGTCCCCGCGGAACGTGCCCTGCCGGTTTCCGGACCCGATGCCAACCTGGATATACAGCGTCCGCGACCTGGCATCCCACATCTTGTCGAGCCAACGCAGGCCGTGCCGGGCCTCGGCGGTAAGGTCCGCGGGAACACGTCTGCCGAGCATCCGGGCGCTGGTGAGGAGCAGCACGTCGTTGTACGCCGTGCTGTGCGTGAACTTGAGGTAGTCGCCGGCATCGAACCAGCCGCCCGCCACGTCGACCGGCCCGCCGATCCGACGGAGGTCTCTGTCCAGAACGAGGTCGGAGCCTCGAGCCATCGTCGGCCAGGCATAGACGGAAGCGCGGCCGTCCAGCAGGTGTGACGGCCTACGGTGGAGCGATCCCGAGATGGTGTCTCGCCCGTCCCTCTGAAGCTGGTCGAAGCTCACGCCGTACCGCAGCAGCTTCCCGTACAACCGTCCGGCGCCTGCCACCCTGAACTTCAGCGAGGTTGCCCGGGTGTCACCACGGACCTCGAGACGGTAACGGCCTGGCGCGGTGAGCTTTGAGAAGGACAACAGGTAGACAGCCCGGTAGTGGCCGTTCCAGTGCCCGAGCGGGCTGGCGGGAACCCGACGTCGAAGGGCTACCCGGTCGTGCGAGTCGACCACGACGAACCGGGCACTCTGCAGCGGCCTGGCAGTCATGAGCCGCGCATGCTTGATGTCGTGCGGCAGGTAGCCGAGCTGGTCGACCCTGATCTCGGCGCGCGCGGACCTGACCGCGTCGGGCATGAGTCTCACCTGGGCGCCCGCGCCCGAGCCGGGCTGTGCTCCACTCACCATGGTGGGCACACCCGCGACCAGCGCTGTTGCGCCTATGAGTGCTGTCAAGACGCGGATCGCCGACATCGCTGGGCTCCTATCGACAGGAAACTTTCCTATCGTACTTGACACCTTGGGTCTCCCACGCGCAAGGTGTTGGCCCTACGGTGGCGACATGGCTGACGTCGGGTCGCCGCAGCAGAACCTGCTCGCGGGCTTCCAGGGGACAGAGCTGCCGGCGTGGTTGGAGCGTCGGCTCGTTTCGGGCCTCGCCGGGGTCTGCCTGTTCGCCTCGAACGTCGACTCCCCCGCACAACTCAGGCGGCTGACGAGCTCCATCAGGTGCGCCAATGACTCCGCCGTGATCGCGATCGACGAGGAAGGTGGGGACGTCACGAGGCTGTACGCCGACAGCGGGTCGCCCTACCCCGGCAACGCAGTGCTCGGACGACTCGATGATCTGGAGGAGACCGAACGCCACGGTCGCCTCATCGCCGAGCAGCTGGTGGCCTTGGGTTGCAACCTCAACTTCGCCCCGTGCATCGACGTCAACTCGAACCCGATGAACCCGATCATCGGCGTTCGCAGCTTCGGAGCCGACGCGGCGCTGGTCGCGAGGCACGGCGCGTCCTGGCTCGGGGGTCATCAAGGGGCCGGGGTCGCCGCGTGTGCCAAGCACTTCCCCGGTCATGGGGACACGACCCTTGACTCCCATCTGGAGCTGCCGACTGTGGACCGCAGCCTCGACCAGCTGGTCGAGCGTGAGCTCCTCCCGTTCCAGACGGCCGTCGACGCGGGCGTCTGGGCGGTGATGACCAGCCACATCCTGTTGCCCCAGCTCGACGCCTGTCGCCCGGCGACATTCTCTCCCGCGATCCTGCAGACGATGCTCCGTGACCGGCTGGGGTTCGACGGCGTGATCGTGTCCGACGCGCTGGACATGGCGGGAGCAAGTGCGTCGACCGGGATTCCGGAGGCGGCAGTCCGTGCACTCGAGGGCGGTTGTGACCTGCTGTGCATCGGCGCCGACACCTCCGATGCCGAGCTCGCCGAGATCGAGACGGCCATCTCCGTCGCCGTCGAGCAGGAAAGGCTCGCGGTCGCCCGCATCCATGAGGCGGTTGACCGGGTCCAGGTGCTTGGGACCCGCCTCGCTACAGCAGCGCGTCCTGAGCACAGCCGCTCGGCTCCGTCGCATTTCGGTGACCCCCTGGGCTTCGAGCCTGGCGCTGTCGCGGCACAGTTCGAACTCACGGGGCACGCCACGGCCGTCCTGGCTCGCTTACCCGCAGAGTCCGGCGTGACACTGGTCCGGATGAACACGACGGCGGACATCGCCTCCGGCCCCACCCCTTGGGGTCCGTTCGCCGCCATGCCTTCTCAAGGGAGCATGGGCCACCGTTTCACGGTAATCGACGCCTGGCCCGGGACGCCGCCGCCGAACTTCCGGCGTCGTGGGGCCACTGTGCTCATCGGCCGCAACAATCATCGCCACGCCTGGGTCCGGGACCTCATCAGCCGGTGCAGACGCCACGACCCTGGCATCCTGGTCGTCGAGATGGGATGGCCGGACGAAGGTCACGCTTACGCGGACATCGCGACCTTCGGCTCGTCCCGGTCAGTCGGCCACGCCCTCCTGGGGATGCTCGTGTCGGGCCGGGCGGCGCCACACCAGAGGAAGGCCGATGAGGTCTAAGAAAGGCTGTCGTCGTAGCTGACCGAGAGCAGGCAGGGGTGGTGGCACGCGGCCGATTTCGGACCGCCTGGTCGACTGCTCGGACCCGTTGGTCGGCCTCGCGACCGGGTCGTCCCCGTGCGGGCCGGTCGCCGCGACGTCAAAGTCCCTCCCGCCGGGCGCGAGGGCGAGAGTAGTCAGCCCGACGGTGGGGGAGCGGTTGACCCGCGCACCACGAGGTGAGTGGGAAGTGTCAGCTGCTGTTCGTCCGGCGCGCGGCCGTGCAGCAGGTCCAGCGCCAGCTGCCCTGCAATGACGCCCTGCAGGCCGACCTGTTGATGCACGGTCGTAAGGTCGTTCAGCTCAGCCATGGGGTGGTCGTCGACGCCGACGATCGACATCCGCTCCGGCACAGGGATGTGGGCGCGTCGCAGGCTGCGCAAGGCCCCGATAGCGACCTCGTCCGAGTACGCGAAGACGGCCGTCGGCGGCTGGCGCAGGCTGAGCAGGCGGTCCATCGCGCGGGCGCCGCCGTCGACTCCCCACGGCACTGTGACCATCAGTTCCTGGTCGAGCGGCAGGCCCACCGCTTGGATGGCAGCACGGTAGCCCTGGGACCGGGCCAGGTCGGCAGCCCAGACGGCACCTTCGAGGTCGCTGGTCCGGATCATCGCAATGCGCTGGTGGCCGAGCTGGAGGAGATGCCCGACGGCCTGGTGTGCCACCTCGACGTCATCCACCCGGACATGCGGGTAGTGCCGGATGCAGCCGCCCGCCACCACCACCTGGACGCCCATCAGGTCGAGCCGCGCCGCCTCGGACTCCGGCACCGGGAGGGCGATGACGATCACCGCATCAGCCTTGCGCCGCGCCGGCAGGCGCTCGAAGAACCGTCGCCGGTCCTCGGCTCCGTCCACGTGGTAGATCAGCACGTCCAAGTCTGCCTCGCGGAGCACCCCCTCGATGCCGGCCAACATGGTGGAGAAGAACCACACGTTGATCGTGGGTACGACGACGGCGACCCTGCCGGTGGCACCCCCGGACAGGCGGGAGGCCTCGGGGGAGATGACGTAGGCGAGCTCGTCTGCCAGTGACTTGATCCGCTTGCGGGTGGGCTCGGAGACCCCGGGCATGTCCCTCAGCGCACGCGACACCGTGGCCGTCGACACTCCCGCCTGGCGGGCGACATCGGACATGTTCACCGGCTGGTGCCCTTGCACGCGCACCAATGTAGCCCCAGGGCCCGGCGGCAACGCAAACGTTTCCATCGAAGAAATGTCGAATAGCTGCCGACCGTGTCATGGCTGCATCGAGAGACCAGGCACAATGCCGCGCCTCGAGTAAGCGAGCCAGCCAGGTCATTGACATTCGGTCGGAGCGACGGCACGCTAACCGCAAGCGTTTACGTCAGAGATGTCCGCAAGTGCTCCGGGAGGACGCATCGTGCCACTGCCGGACGGGCCTGCCGTCGCTGACGCGGCGACGACCGGTGAACCCTGGTGGCGCACCGCCGTCGTCTATCAGGTCTACATCCGCAGCTTCGCCGACAGCGACGGCGACGGCGTGGGCGATGTCGCCGGGTTGCGGGCACATCTGGGCTATCTCGCCGAGCTCGGCGCCGACGCCTTGTGGATCAACCCGTGGTACCCATCGCCGATGGCGGACGCCGGGTATGACGTCTCCGACTACCGCGCCATCGAGCCGACGTTCGGGACTCTGGCCGACGCCGAGGCGCTGATCCACGATGCCCACCAGCTTGGCCTGAAAGTCATTCTCGACATCGTCCCCAACCACACCTCCTCCGAACACGCCTGGTTCCAGGCTGCTCTGGCCGGCGACGAGGCTGCCCGTGAGCGCTACATCTTCCGGCCGGGGCGAGGCGAGTCGGGCGAGCTCCCTCCCAACGACTGGCAGAGCAACTTCGGAGGACCGTCCTGGACCAGAGTCGCCGCCGCCGACGGACGGCCAGGAGAGTGGTATCTCCACCTCTTCGCTCCGGGCCAGCCCGATCTCGAGTGGAACAACCCCGATGTGCGCGGGGAGTTCGAGGACATCTTGAGATTCTGGTTCGACCGTGACGTCGATGGCTTCCGGATCGACGTCGCACATGGCCTGAGCAAGGCCACGGGACTGCCTGACGCCGGCCGGCGAGACGGCGGTGCTCCGCACAACGACATACACCCCGCGTGGGACCAGGACGAGGTGCACGAGATCTACCGTGGCTGGCGTAAGGTGGCCGACTCCTACGACCCACCGCGCATCTTCGTCGCGGAGGCGTGGGTCGCATCCAACGAGCGGCTGGCGCTCTACCTGCGTCCGGACGAGCTCCACACGGCGTTCCAGTTCGACCTGCTCCGGGCTCCCTTCCGGGCCGAGGTGATGCGTCAGGTGATCGACGACGCTTCCTCAGCGGGCGCAGGGGTCGGTGCGGCGAGCACCTGGGTGCTGTCCAACCACGACGTCGTTCGCCATGTCACGCGCTACTCGCGTTCGCAGCCACCCCGTCTGGTCGAGAGCGAGTGGGACCGGGCCCGGTGGGGTTCCGAGCCGGCCGATGTCGCGCTTGGCACTCGCCGCGCACGGGCGGCGATCATGCTGACGCTTGCCCTGCCGGGGATCGCCTACCTCTACCAGGGCGAGGAGCTCGGCTTGGAAGAGGTCGAGGAGATTCCCTCGGCAATGCGTCAGGATCCGCGGTGGGAGCAGTCAGGCCGCACCGATCCGGGTCGCGACGGGTCGCGGGTGCCGCTGCCGTGGTCGGGAGATCGCCCGCCCTTCGGCTTCTCGCCCGACGGGGCGTCGGCCGAGCCGTGGCTCCCGCAGCCAGCGGCCTGGTCGGTCCTGACCGCACAAGCGCAAGAAGACGATGCGGGCTCCATGTTGTCGCTCTACCGACACGCGCTGCGTCTGCGCCGCGAGCGGTGGCAAAACGCTGCGCCAGTGACCTGGATCGACTCGCCCGGTGACACGCTCGGCTTCCGGCGAGGAGACATGGAGTGCTGGGTCAATACCGGCGGCGACGTACCGCTGCCGAAGGGCGAGGTGCTGCTCGCATCCGCCGGTGGCACCGAAGCAGGAGTTCTCCCTACCGACACCGCCGTGTGGGTGGCCGTGTCATGAGTGCTCGCAGGCGACATCCAGGCGGCGTCGACACGCCCTCACCACGTCACATCATCATCAAGTCCGGAGGAATGCAATGCCCCTAAAGCGCATGGCCCTTGCTGGTGCATTGGCCGTATCTCTCACAGCACTCGCCGCCTGTGGCGGCGGTGACAGCAGCAGCTCGAGCAGCAGCGGTGACGCTGCGGCCAACTTGGACAGTCGTGGGCCCATCACCTACGTGCAGGGCAAGGACAACAGCAACGTCGTCCGGCCTTTGATCGACAAATGGAACAAGGCTCACCCCGACGAGAAGGTCACGTTCAAGGAGCAGTCGGACGAGGCCAACGTGCAGCACGACGACCTCGTGCAGCACTTCCAGGCCAAGGACGCTGGCTACGACGTCGTCGACGTCGACGTGGTGTGGACTGCAGAATTCGCCGCGAAGGGCTGGCTCCAGCCCCTGACCGGCAACCTAGCCCTTGACACATCGGCGCTGCTCCCGGCCACCGTGCAGACGGCGACTTACAACAAGACGTTGTTCGCCGCTCCGCAGGCGACTGACGGCGGAATGCTCTATTACCGCAAGGATCTTGTGAAGACCCCGCCCAAGACCTGGGACGAGATGATGAGCGACTGCTCCATCGCGAAAAGCAACGGCATCGACTGCTACGCCGGGCAGCTCGCGAAGTATGAAGGGCTGACCGTTAACACCGCCGAGGCGATCAACAGCGCAGGCGGCACGATCGTCGGAGACGATGGCGTCACCCCGACGGTCGACAGCCCAGAGGCTGCCACGGGTTTGGGCAATCTCGCTGAGGCCTACGCGAACGGCAACATCCCGGAGCAGGCGATCACGTACACCGAGGAAGAGGGCCGCATCTCCTTCGAGGACGGCAAGCTGCTCTTCCTCCGTAACTGGCCCTATGTCTACTCCCTTGCCAGCACCGACAAGAGCTCGAAGGTCAAGAACACCTTCGGTATGGCGCCGCTGCCCGGCATGGATGGCCCTGGTGCCTCGAGCCTCGGCGGGCATAACGCGGCGATCAGTGTGTACTCCGACCACAAGGCGACGGCGCTGGACTTCCTGAAGTACCTCGAGAGCGAGGAGACCCAGAAGTTCTTCATCACCCAGGGTTCACTGGCTCCAGTGCTGTCGGCTTTGTACGAGGACGCCGCCTTGAGCAAGCAGTTCCCCTACCTGCCAATACTCAAGACGTCGCTCCAAAATGCTGTCCCGCGTCCGGTGTCTCCCTTCTACCCGGCCGTGACGACAGCCGTCTCAGACAACGCGTACGCCGCGATCAAGGGTGACGTGAGTGTCGAGGACGCGCTGAAGAGCATGTCCGATGCCATCACTGCGGCGAGCCAAGGCCAGTAACTCCTCCTGCGGTGGAGTCAGGGTCCCAGAATCCTGGCTCCACCCGCACTCATCCCTGCCCCAGATCACCACCAGGAGGCACTCATGACTGTCACGTCGGGCGAGGCCGTAGCCGACAAGGCCCGCGAGGAAGCGAGCGGAACCACTCCTCCGGATGCGGGGGGCCGCAGACTCGACCCGGGTCAGGCGCGCCGTGCTTGGTGGCTCGTCACACCAACGGTCGTCGGCCTCTCGGTGGTCATCATCTATCCCGTCGTCAAGGCAATGGTGATGTCCTTCCAGAAGGACGAACAGCTCGACCCCACAACCGGCGTGTTCATTACCGGTGGACCTGCCGGCTTCAGCAACTACACCCACTGGCTGGCCCAACAGTGCGGGACCGTCTCGTGCCCCACGGGCAACCTCGCGGCCAGCTTCTGGTCCACCGTTTACATCACGTTCATGTTCACCGTCATCACGGTGGTCATTGAGGTGACCCTCGGCATGTGGTTCGCCATGATCATGAATAAGAACTTCCGGGGCCGCGCGCTGCTACGCGCGAGCGTGCTTATCCCCTGGGCGATCCCCACCGCTGTCACCGCTAAGCTCTGGTACTTCATCTTCGCCTACGACGGGATCGCCAATAAGCTCTTCCACACCCAGATTTTGTGGACAGGGGACAAGTGGCCGGCGAGGTTCGCCATCATCATCGCCGACGTATGGAAGACGACGCCCTTCATGGCGCTGCTCATTCTGGCCGGTCTGCAACTTATCTCGGCCGACGTCTACGAGGCGGCCAAGGTCGACGGCGCCTCGGCGTGGCAACGCTTCATCCACATCACACTGCCGCTCGTGCGCCCGGCCCTGATGGTGGCCGTGCTCTTCCGCACGCTCGACGTACTGCGGATGTACGATCTGCCGGCAATCCTCACCGGCGGTGGAGGCGGAGATGGCAACGACACCACGACGCTGTCAATCCTCGTGGTGGAACAGATCAGGGCTGGCTTCAACAGCGCTGCCGCCCTGTCGACAATCACGTTCCTGATCATCTTCCTGGTGGCGTTCATCTTCGTGAAGTTCCTCGGAGCCAATGTCGTCGAGACCCAAGAGTCGCAACGGAAGGGGAAGTGACATGGCTTCGGTAGCCACCGCGCCCGCGAGTTCGGCCGGTCGACCGCATAAGGCGACATCACCCCTTGTCCGGACCCTGCGCACCTATCTCGGCGTCGCCGTGATCGTGATCTGGGGTCTCGTTCCGGCCTACTGGATGGTTGTCACGGCGTTTCGTGAGGTCGATTTCACGTTCGATACGGCGTTCTATCCCACGCACGTCACGCTGGACAACTTCACGACTGCCTTCTCGACCAAGCTGGGCAACCACTTCGGTCGTGCCCTGCTCAACAGCCTTCTGATCGGTGTCGTCACCACGGTCGTAGGGCTGCTCCTGGGCATCTTCGCGGCCTACGCCCTGTCGAGGCTCGACTTCAAAGGCAAGTTCGTGCTCGTTGGCTTCATCCTCGGCGCTTCGATGTTCCCGGGCGTCGCCCTCGTGACGCCGCTCTTCCAGCTGTTCACCGACCTTGGCTGGATCGGCCAGTACCAGGCATTAATCATCCCTGACATCTCGTTCGTGCTGCCACTCACGGTCTATACGTTGACGGCGTTCTTCCGGGAGATGCCGTGGGAGCTCGAAGAATCAGCGAGAATCGACGGGGCGACTCCGGCCCAGGCGTTCCGACTCATCATCTTGCCCCTCGCCGCGCCGGGCCTTTTCACGACGGCGATTCTGGCATTCATCGCTGCCTGGAACGAGTTCCTGCTCGCGAGTCAACTGTCCGACTCTAAAACCGCGCCCGTGACCGTTGCGATCGCCAACTTCGCGGGAAGCCAGCCGCATCAGGAGCCATATACCGCGGTGATGGCCGCGGGAACGATCGTCACCATCCCGCTCATTATCATGGTGCTGCTGTTCCAGCGTCGGATCGTCTCCGGGCTCACCGCCGGCGGCGTGAAGGGCTGAGGTGCATGACCGGCGAGGATCGCAGGACGCGGTCGCCGGGCGCCGCCGGTCGCTCTCCGGACAGCGCGCCCACGGCGCGTGCTCAGCGACTCGAGATGACTCTTGGCATCCTCGGCTTCTTCGTCGTGATCTCCTTGGTCTACGCGGTCGTGGCCGAGGTGCGGGGTCAGGATGCGTTGAAGGAGGTGGGTGTTCTTATCCTCTTCCTCGTCGTGTTCTCCCTCGTTTGGCGGGCCTGGCGCCGCGCCTAGCCCGCCCTTGATGCCTTCAGCTCACCGTTCAGAACTTCACGGTAACGACACGTTCACCGGGGGTTGCACTTTTGCCGATGCACGGCAGGATGAGAGCCATACGACAGCCTGGGAGGGGCGGCATGGCAGGATCGGCACGACGACGCGTGGACGGGCGCCGGCGCAGGACGTTGGCCTTGGCCGCGACCATGGCAGCCGCGGCGGCTCTGTTGGCAGCCTGTGGCGGTGGAGGCTCCGGGAAGCCGACCCTGGTCTGGTATATCAACCCCGACCCCACCCTGCCGGCTGACTTCCAGGGGACGTTTGGCCAGCCTGGGATCGCGGAGCGCTGCAGCACTGACGCTTACACCATCGAGACACAGACGTTGCCGACGAGCGCCACCGACCAGCGCGTCCAGCTGTTGCGCCGGCTGGCTGCCCAGGACCCGTCTATCGACCTGATGAGCCTCGACCCCGTGTTCACCGCCGAGTTTGCTGCCGCGGGCTACCTCGAAGCCTTCCCCGCCGACGTCACCGACTCGCTGTCTCAGGGTGTGCTCAAGGGAGCCGTCGAGGGGGCGTCCTGGGACGACAGCCTCGTGGTCGCTCCGCTGTGGGCCAACACGCAGGTGCTCTGGTATCGCAAGTCGATGGCGAAAGCCGCCGGTCTCGACATGAGCCAGCCGGTGACCTGGAACCAGATCATCGATGCCGCGGCCAAGGAGGGCGGCAAGGTCGGGGTGCAGGCCAACAAGTATGAGGGCTATGTGGTGTGGATCAACGCACTCGTCACTAGTGCCGGCGGCGAGATCGTGACGAACACGTCGCAGGGCAACGATGCCACCGTCGACATCGGCTCCGAGGCCGGAGTAAAGGCCGCCGCAGTCATCAAGAAGCTCGCGGACTCGTCCGCAGCGGAGGCCGACCTCTCCGTGTCCAACGAAGGTACGGTGCTCCCGCCGCTCGTGGACCCAGGCGGCTTCATGGTGAACTGGACCTTTGCCTATAACAACTACGTGCCCGACAAGAAGACCCTGGCTGATCTCGGCTGGGCACGGTACCCACAGACGGTGGCGGGACAGGAGTCCCGCCCGCCGATCGGTGGCATCAACATCGGAGTGAGCAAGTACTCGGCTCATCCCGACCTGGCGCTCAAGGCAGTGCAGTGCATCACCTCACAGGACGAGCAGGTGCAGTACGCCGTCGAGACCGCAAACATGCCAGCGCGTGAGGGGGCGTATCAGGATCCCGCTCTGAAGAAGCAGTTCCCGCCCGACCTCCTGAAACTTTGGCTGAGCAGCATAGACACTGCTGGTCCTCGCCCCGCCTCGCCGTACTGGAGCACCATCGTGGACGCGACGCTCAACCAGTGGCACCCGGCGAGCTCCGTTGATCCAAGCACCACGCCGCAGGACTCGGCTTCGTTCATCGAACAGGCCCTCCACGGCGACGTGCTGATCTAGAGGGAGGCACCATGGCTACCGCAACAACAACCGCACCCACCGCTACGCCAGCCGCACCGGCGCGCGAGTCAGACAGGTTGCGCGGCGAGAATCGACTCGGCTGGAAGCTCGTCGCGCCCGCCGTCGTCGTGATGCTCGTCGTGACCGCGTACCCCATGCTGAGGGCCCTTTACCTGTCGCTGTTCCAGTACCGTCTCACGGCCCCTGACGACCGGCAGTTCGTGGGCCTGGGAAACTACCTCACGATCCTCACGGACTCACTGTGGTGGAAGGACATCGGGAACACGCTCTTCATCATGGTGGTGACTGTCGCGGTCGAACTGGTGATCGGCTTCGCGTTCGCGATGGTGATGCACCGCATCATCTTCGCGCGTGGCGTGATCCGGACCTCGATTCTGATCCCCTACGGCATCATCACCGTGGTCTCTGCGTTCGCGTGGCAGTTCGCGTTCAGCCTCAACAACGGCTTCGTCAACGGCTGGCTGCCGTTCGTGGGCTCGGACTTCAACTGGTTCGGCAGCCACTGGCCGTCGCTGTTCGCCATCTGTGTCTCGGAGATCTGGAAGACCACGCCGTTCATGTCGCTGCTGCTGCTCGCCGGCCTCGCACAGGTGTCGGAGGACATGCTGGAAGCAGCCAAGGTCGACGGAGCGACCTGGTGGCAACGGCTCTACAAGGTGATCCTGCCCAACATGCGGGCCGCCATCATGGTCGCGGTGCTCTTCCGGGCGCTGGACGCGTTCCGCATTTTCGACAACATCTACATCATGACGCGCGGGGCGCAGAACACCGAGTCCGCGTCGTTCCTGACCTACCGCCAGGTCATCACCCAATTCGAGCTGGGCATGGGATCTGCGCTGTCAGTGCTGTTGTTCTTGTCGGTGCTCGTGATTGCCTTCATCCTCGTCAAGATCTTCGGCGTCGACCTGGCTGCGGCCCGACAGGAGGGATGAGATGAAACAGAGACTCGGCCCCAGCACGATCCTCGGGGGAGTGCTCATCCTCGTCTGGTGCCTGCTTCCGATCGCCTGGATCTTCTCGCTGTCGCTCAAGCCGGTCGCGGAAACCACCACGGGGAGCCCTCAGTTCCTCCCTAAATCGGCTACCTGGGACAACTACAGCACGGTGTTCCAGGACCATGACTTCCAGCGAGCGCTGATCAACTCGTTCGGAATCTCCCTGATCGCGACCGTGCTGTCGGTGATGATCGCCACCCTGTGTGCGTATGCCATAGCCCGGCTGGAGTTCAAGGGAAAGCGGGCGGTCTTGTCTATCGCGCTGGCGATCGCGATGTTCCCGGTGGTCTCGCTCGTCGGGCCGCTGTTTGACATGTGGACCACGTTCCACCTGTTCGACACCTGGCCAGGCCTCATCATCCCCTATATGTCGTTCACGTTGCCGCTGGCGATCTGGACTCTCTCCGCATTCTTCCGCGAGATCCCTTGGGAGATGGAGCAGGCGGCTCAGGTTGACGGTGCGACCGCTTGGCAGGCCTTTCGCAAGGTGATCGTGCCGCTGGCCGCACCCGGAGTGTTCACCGCGGCGATCTTGACGTTCTTCTTCGCGTGGAACGACTTCGTGTTCGGAATCTCGCTTACGTCGACTACCGCCGCGCGACCCGTGCCGGCGCAGCTGGCGTTCTTCGTCGGCCCCGACCCGTTCAACCCGCCGAGCTCACAGCTGGCGACGGCGGCCGTGATGGTCACCATTCCGATCATCGTGATCGTGCTCCTATTCCAACGCAAGATCGTTGCCGGCCTCACCTCCGGCGCTGTGAAGGGTTGATGTCACATGGCTGCCATTGAAATGCAGAACATCGTCAAGCAGTACGGTGACGGCTTCGCCGCCGTCAATGACATCAGCATCGACGTCGCCGACGGCGAGTTCATGATCCTCGTCGGCCCGTCCGGGTGCGGCAAGTCCACCCTGTTGCGGATGATCGTCGGCCTGGAGGACATCACCTCGGGAGACATGGTGATCGACGGTGAACGCGTCAACGACAAGGCCCCGCGTGAGCGCAACCTTGCGATGGTGTTCCAGAACTACGCTCTCTATCCACACCTGACGGTCTACGAGAACATCGCCTTCCCACTTCGGCTGTCCAAGGAGTTCAGCAACGAGGAGATTGACGCGAAGGTTCGCGAGGCGAGCAAGACCCTCGAGCTCGACGAGCACCTGGAGCGCAAACCGGGCAACCTCTCCGGTGGGCAGCGGCAACGGGTGGCCATGGGTCGCGCGATCGTCCGCGAGGCGAAGGCGTTCCTCTTCGACGAGCCGTTGTCGAACCTGGACGCCAAGCTCCGCGGCCAGATGCGCACCGAGATCTCCCGGCTGCAGAAGCGCCTCGGCACGACCACCGTGTACGTGACGCACGACCAGACCGAGGCGATGACGCTCGGCGACCGGGTCGCCGTGCTCAAGCGAGGCATCTTGCAGCAACTCGCAACGCCGCGGGAGCTGTACGACCAGCCCGTCAACCTCTTCGTCGCCGGCTTCATCGGATCGCCACCGATGAACTTCCTTCCCGCCACGGTCGAGGGCGACCAGGTGGAGCTGCCGTTTGGGACCGTGACGATTCCCAAGGACAAGGCCGACAAGGTGCAGGGCAAGGGCCTGCTGATCGCCGGCATCCGCCCTGAGTACTTCGACGACGCCTCGGTGATGGACCCGACCACCGTCGCCAAGGGCTCCACCTTCCGGGCCACAGTGGACGTCACGGAGTGGTTGGGCAGTGAGCAGTTCGCCTACATCCCATTCCAGGCGCCGCCGGAGGTTCAGGATCAGCTTGCCCAGCTCGAAAAGGATCTGGACGGCGAGTCGCTGCGCACACAACTCGTCGTCTCTCTCGACTCCGCGAGCACGGTCTCGGAGGGTGAGGAGTGCGAGCTGTACGTCAACGCATCGAAGATGCACCTCTTCGACCCGTCGAGCGGGGACAATTTGACCCTCAGGGACAAGACCTCCAACGGCGCGGGCGCCCACGTACGAACCGCCGACACCACGCCGGGATAGGAAGCCAAGGCCATGCGCCACTAGTCGAGGCGCCGCAAGTTGCCGGTCTCGCAGATGCGCCGCTGCCGCGTGATAGGGATCCGGCAACTCTGTTGGCGCCTCGACGTCACTTTCCGCGCCGCGGCCGCACAGGCAGGCACGGCGCGAGCTGACAAGGACGGACATGAGCGATCTGAGCCCCACGCCCGACGACAAGTTCACCTTCGGACTGTGGACCGTCGGCTGGCCAGCCCGTGACCCGTTCGGAGATCCGACCCGCTCGCCGATCGACCCGGTCGAGACGGTGCACCGGCTGTCCGAGCTGGGCGCCTACGGCGTGAGCTTCCACGACGACGACCTGATCCCGTTCGGTAGCGACCAGACCGCCCGTGACACGTCAATCAAGAGGTTCAAGGCGGCCCTGGACGAGACCGGCATGGTCGTCCCCATGGTCACCACCAACCTGTTCACGCACCCGATGTTCAAAGACGGGGCGTTGACCAGCAACGACCGCGGCGTGCGTCGATTTGCCCTACGGAAGGTGATGCGCAACCTCGACCTGGCTGCCGACCTCGCAGCCCGCACCTACGTCTTCTGGGGTGGCCGGGAAGGGTCGGAGGTCGACTCCGCGAAGGATGTGCGCGCCGCCTTGGATCGCTACCGTGAGGGGTTGGACCTGCTGGCACAGTACGTGCTCGACCAGGGCTACGGCATCCGGTTCGCTCTGGAGCCGAAGCCGAACGAACCACGCGGCGACATCCTGTTGCCGACCGTCGGGCACGCGCTCGGCTTCATCTCAACGCTCCAGCACTCCGGCATGGTCGGGCTGAACCCCGAGGTCGGGCACGAGCAGATGGCGAATCTCAACGTCGTCCACGGCATCTCACAGGCGATCTGGCAGGACAAGCTCTTCCACATCGACCTCAACGGTCAGCACGGGCCGAAGTTCGACCAGGACCTGGTCTTCGGACATGGGGACCTGATCAGCGCCTTCGGCCTGGTGGACCTGCTGGAGTACGGCGGCCCGGGTGGAGCTCGGGCCTACGACGGGCCGAGACACTTCGACTACAAGCCCCTACGGACCGAGGACCCGAACGGCGTGTGGGCATCGGCAGCCGCCAACATGCGCACCTACCTGCTGCTGAAGGAGCGGGCGGCGGTGTTTCGCGCCGACCCCGAGGTGCAGCGGGCGCTCGCCGATGCCGGCGTCGGTGAGCTCGCACAACCGACACTGGCGCAAGGGGAGACCTACTCCGACCTGCTGGCCGACCGGTCCGCGTTCGAGGACTTCGACATCGAGACTCCCGCGGCACGCGGCTACGGTTTCGGGCGGCTGGACCAGCTGGCGATCGAGCATCTGCTCGGCGCCCGCTGAGGCTCGGTCGCTCGATGGCGCTTGTTGCGGGGATCGACTCCTCGACCCAGTCGTGCAAGGTCGTGGTCCGAGACGGCGCCAGCGGGGCGTGGGTGCGGGAGGGAAGTGCCGCCCATCCCGACGGCACCGAAGTCCCTCCCGACGCCTGGTGGAGCGCTCTGCGTGAAGCGATCGCGGCTGCCGGGGGACTGGCCGACGTGGACGCCGCCTCGGTCGGCGGGCAACAACACGGCATGGTCTGCCTCGACGACGACGCGGAAGTGGTCAGGCCCGCCTTGCTGTGGAACGACACCCGATCCGCCGCCGCTGCCACCGACCTGGTGCGAGAGCTGGGCGGCGAAGCGGCCGGACGTATCGCGTGGGCACAGGCCGTCGGGTCGGTCCCGGTGGCGTCCTTCACGGTGACCAAGCTCCGCTGGATGGCCGAGCACGAACCCGCAAACGCGGCCAGGACCGCGGCGGTCTGTCTGCCGCATGACTGGCTCACGTGGAAGCTCACCGAGACATCTCAGCTCGAGTCGCTGATCACCGACCGCGGGGATGCCAGCGGCACTGGATACTGGTCGCCGAAGGACGAGGCCTATCGCGACGACCTGCTGGGCCGTGCCCTCGGCCACGGTGCCGTCGTACCTCGTGTGCTGGCTCCCTGCGAGCCTGCGGGGCATACGCCGGATGGCTGCTTGCTCGGACCAGGGACGGGAGACAACGCGGCATCCGCGCTGGGCCTCGGCGCGGAAGCCGGCGATGTGGTTGTCTCGATCGGGACCTCCGGCGTCGCATGCGCCGTGGCGGAGGCCCCATCCGCGGATGCCACCGGAACCGTGGCCGGCTTCGCTGACGCCACCGGCCGCTATCTCCCGCTCGTGGCCACCCTCAACGCCGCACGCGTGCTCGACTCGATGGCGCGTCTGCTTGATGTCGACCGTGACGAGTTTTCCCGGCTAGCGCTGTCCACACCGGCCGGCGCCGGCGGTCTCGTCGTGGTGCCGTACTTCGAGGGGGAGCGAACGCCCAACCGCCCGGACTCCACCGGAGCCGTGCACGGACTCCAGCTGAGGACGGCGACGGCCGGCCACCTGGCGCGTGCGGCGATCGAGGGGCTGCTGTGCGGACTCGCCGATGCCCTGGACGCCTTGCGCGGGGAGGGTGTCCGCATCGAGAGGCTGATGCTCGTGGGTGGCGGCGCCCGCTCGGAGGCTGTTCGGCGGATCGCGCCGGCTGTCTTCGGCCTGCCGGTCATCGTGCCGGCGCAGGGCGAGTACGTCGCCGACGGTGCGGCCCGCCAGGCCGCGTGGACACTGCTCAGTGGTGACGAACCTCCGCGCTGGGACCTGTCGACCCCCGAGACGTTCGAGGCACCCGCCACTCCAGCCGTGCGGCAGCGCTTCGCGGAGGTCCGCGAGCTCACGGCCAGCCGATGCTGACCTCGACGTGCCGACCAGCGCCGACCGATCGCAGCACAGACAGACACTCCAGCACTGACAGGGAGACCAACGCTGCCTGCCCGAACCGACCTGCACCTATCCAGGAGGCACTGACCATGCAAGACCAACTGGCCCGGCGGGCCCTCGTCATCCGCGGCGGATGGGAGGGCCACGCGCCGGTCGAGGCGACCGATCGGTCCATCCCGTTCCTGGAGGCCAACGGCTTCGATGTCGACGTGCACGACGACCTCGACGTCTACCCCGACGCTGATGTGCTGTCGCGCACGGACCCCGTCGTGCAGTACTGGACGCTGACCGACGACTGCAACGACGTGCTGGCGACGTCATCGTTCCGGGTGGGAGACGACACCCGTGGCGGCAGGACCTGGTTGCTCCCGCAGTCTGGACCAGGCTGTGGGCCTGCGGCCGCGTGTTCGTGTCCACGATCGGACACGCTCGAAGATCTTGACCATCCGGGGGTCCGCCAGCTCACCCCAGCGGGGTCTGGGGTGGGCGAGTCGCTGAGGCACCTGGCGTGATGAAGAGGATCCTGCTGGACACCGATCTTGCCATGGGCGCGCCCGGCTCGGACATCGACGACGGATTCGCCTTGGCGCTGGCGATCGCGGACCCTGAGCTTTCGTTGGAGCTGGTCACCACGGTGAGCGGCAACACCGACGTCGACACCGCGACGAGGCTGTCGATCGAGCTGCTCGATCGGCTCAGCCATGGTGACGTGCCGGTCGCGAGAGGATCGGCAGTCCCGCTGATAAGGCGGTCTGCCCAGCAGCTGCCCGCCCCAAGCCCCGGGAACTGGCCGGAAGGCGAGCGGCGCGTGCAGTCTGGCCATGCCGCCACGCACCTTGCCCAGCGGGTGATGGCTGAGCCCGACGCGCTCACCATCGTGGCGATCGGACCCCTCACCAACGTGGCGCTGGCGTTGTCCCTCGAGCCCGAGGTGGCCACGTGTGTCGAGCAGATCGTGGTGATGGGCGGAGTCTTCCTGGAGAACACGAACCTGGCTGACATGCCGGGCGAGTTCAACACCTGGTCCGACCCCGAGGCGGCGGCGGTCGTGCTGGCCAGCGGGGTCCCCTTGCGGTACGTCGGACTGGACGTGACGCGGAAGGTGCGGCTGACCAGAGCTGACGCGGACGCCATGGCGGCCGGTGCAGGCGAGTTCGGGAGCTTCGCAGCGCAGTGCACGCACGGCTGGATCGACCACCTGGAACGCACCAATCCCGGTGACCCGATCGATCAGGGCAGCTGCGCCATGCACGACCCTCTCGCGGTGGCCGTCGTCGTCCGGCCAGACCTCGTCACCTGGCGTCCCGCCCACGTCGCGGTCGAGACCGGCAGCGACATCACCCGCGGGGTCATGGTGGCCGACCTGCTCACGTCCGACCAGCCCCCTGTCGCCAACTGTGAGATCGCCACCGACGTCGATGCCTTGGCCTTCACCGACATGTTCCTCGACCGCCTGTCCTCGCTGCCATGACGACGGGGACGAGGACCCACGCGCCGCCGTCGTCGTGGTGGGGTCGGTCAACCGTGACTACCTCTGCACGGTGGACCGCTCGTGGTTACGCGGGAGAGGCCGGAGCACTGCTAACCGGCCCGTGGCGGGTGTCCCTGACGCGCCGTTGGAAAGGCCGGGCACAGGCCTCCTACCCCGCCCTGGAGAACCTGCTCTCGAACCCGACCGGGCAAGGGGCCCGCGGCCCGAGGCTGATCGGGTCCGGACAGCCCGGCTGTCACAGCGGGTGCCCGCCGGGCCAGGAATGTGCTGGACCCACTTGTAGATCTCCAGAGCCTCTCCTAGCGTCGGTCCTCAAATCGTTTCGCATCAGCGCGTACGTCGAGCTCGGCCGGTGGCCGCGGCGTACACACGCGACACACGTGGAAGGGGGCTGTCTGTGGTGGCGGTGAACGAGACAGATGCTGGCAAGCAGCCTCTCCGCGTTGCCCTGATCGGGTATGCGTTCATGGGCGCCGCCCACTCGCAGGCGTGGCGCAACGCCCACCGGTTCTTCGACCTCCCGCTGGCACCTCAGCTGCGGGTGCTCTGTGGGCGGACCGCCGACGCCACCGCTGCCGCGGCCACCCGGTTCGGCTGGTCGCAGTGGTCGACCGACTGGCGAGGGGTCGTCTCCCGAGACGACATCGACGTCGTGGACATCTGCACGCCCGGCGACAGCCACGCCGAGATCGCCACGGCGGCGCTTGCGGCTGGCATGCATGTCCTGTGTGAGAAGCCACTCGCCAACACCGTGGCCGAAGCCGAAGGGATGGTCGCCGCCGCAGAGCGCGCGAACGAGCAGGGCGTGCGATCCGCAGTGGGCTTCAACTATCGCCGGGTGCCGGCTCTTGCGCTGGCCCGCGAGATGGTGAGCCTGGGCAGGGTGGGGGAGGTACGTCATATCCGGGCGCAGTACCTGCAGGACTGGATCGTCGACCCCGAGTTCCCGCTCGTGTGGAGGCTTCAGAAGGAGAGGGCCGGCTCGGGCGCACTCGGGGACATCGGTGCCCACATCATCGACCTGGCCCAGTTCGTCACCGGCCAACAGCTCACCGGGGTCGCGGGCCTGCTCAACACGTTCGTGGACCGCCGCCCACTGCCGGACGCGCCGTCCGGCCTCAGCGGCAGCAGCGGCGGCGGGTCAGGCGCCGTGACAGTTGACGACACCGCTGTCTTCTTCGGTCGCACCGACAAGGGTGCCGTCGCGATCTTCGAGGCGACCCGCTTCGCCACCGGGCGCAAGAACGCCATGCGCATCGAGGTGAACGGGTCAAGGGGCAGCGTCGCCTTCGACTTCGAGTCGATGAACGAGCTGCACGTCTATGACGCGACCGCGCCGGCAGCCGACGCAGGGTTCCGCCGGATCCTGGTCACCGAACCTGAGCATCCCTATGTGGGCGCCTGGTGGCCGCCGGGACACGGCCTCGGTTATGAACACACGTTCGTCCACGAGATCGCTGACTTCGTCCGTGACGTCGCTGCCGGCCGTTCCCCGACGCCGTCCTTCGCCGAGGGTTTGGCGGTCCAGCGGGTCCTCGAGGCGGTGGAGCGATCCGCGCAGCACAACTCGCAGTGGACGACCGTGGAGGCGTCGTGACGACGGCCTTCCCATGCCACGTCGCGAGAAACCGATCCTCGAGGGGACTTTGATGCCCCGACCAGCTACCCTCGTCACCGGTCACCTCATCAATGGACACTGCCGGGAGACGGCGACGATCATGCGAAAAGAGACGATCGCCAGGCGGTTGTTCACGTCGGGGCCCTGAGCCCGGACCCTCTGGTCACTCACAAGCTGGCCCTGTCGGAGATCGACGATGCGTTCCGGGCGGCCCGGGACAAGCCGCCCGGATTCGTGAAGGCAACCGTCACCTTCGAGAGCAAGACGTCGGCTCAGGCAGTCTGACGCTCGACGAGGGGGCAGGGCAGCACGACGGTTCGTCCAACGTCGGTGTAGCGACCGAGCATGCGGCTCACGAGCATCTGACCGGCCGTGCTGCCGGTGTCGTAGGCGGGGTTGCGCACCGTCGTCAGTGCCGGGGTCACGATCGTGGCAGCGTCGACGTCGTCGAACCCGACGAGGGCGACGTCGTCGGGGATGGCGAGGTTGAGGTCGCGAATGGCGTCCATGGCGCCGATCGCCGTGAGGTCGTTGGCGCAGAACACCGCATCAGGACGCTCGGTCAATGCCATCAGGGCGTGCATAGCGCGATGGCCACCTTTGCGAGTCCAGTCGCCGCGCACCATGAGCTGAGGGTCGAACGTCGTTCCACTCTCGGCCAACGCGACGCAGTAACCCTCGTCGCGTGCTGTGCCCGACTCCGGCGGTCCCTGGATCATGGCGACCCGATGCCTGCCTCTGCCGATCAGGTGCAGCGTGGCCGCCCGTGATCCCACCTCGTCATCGACGGTCACCAGGTCGACCTGAGGATGGTCGAACGCGCCGCCCACACACACCACCGGCGTGCCTAGCCCGGCCGGTCCGGCATCGGTTCTGTCGGTCACGTTGACCGACGCCATGACGATGCCGTCGACACCGCGGTCCAGCACGTCCTCGAGGAACGAGTCCTCCCGGTCGGGAAGACCGTCGGTGTTGCAGACGTACGTCCCGTATCCGGAGCCGTCCACCGCGTCCGCCAGGCCACGGGTCAGCACACTGTAGAAGGGGTTCGTGATGTCGGGCACCACGACGGCGACCATCCGCGAGCGCCTCGTGCGCAGGTTGCGTGCGACGTTGTTAGGCCGGTAGCCGAGCTGTCTGATCGCCTCTTCCACCGTGCCCTTGGTCGCCGCACCTACCATTCGCTTGCCGGACAGCACATGGGACACGGTGGTCGGGCTCACCCCGGCGAGGCTCGCCACTTGCGCGATCGTCACTCGCGACCTGTCGCCCGCGAGTTCCTGTATGCCTGGCTGGGACATCGACGTCACCTTCTGGTCAGCGCAGTCACCGCACAGGAGCGTGCGCCCGACGATCCGAGGCCGAGCAGCCCCGGCAGCGGCCAGCCCGTTGACGCCCTGTCTGCGGGTTCGTATCGTAGCAATACGAGTCCAAAACGATTGGTGTCGCGACCTTGCCCATGCTTGTGGTGTTCATGGTCTTCCTGCGCACGTTCATCCAGGGCATCGCCCTGACCGGCGTGAAGGGCTAGCCGCGTGGCGGCAGCCTCGAGGCGGGCGTCATGAATTCCAGGTCCCTGCCCGATCAGATCGAGGATCTGCTCAGCCAGAGCTATGGCGTCCTGCGCCTCGAGCCGGCCTGGGTTGCGCGAGACTTCCTGCCACCTGGGCGGCGGCTCGGGCTTGCCGAATCGGAATACGACGTGGGGGAGCGCGGGTTCATCTGCGAGCGGTGGCTGGGCTCGACCACACGGGCAGACAACCGGAACGGACCGTCCGACGAGGGGCTCAGCTATCTGCTCGGCGGTGACGGAGATCGAGTGCTGCTCAAGGATGCAGTGGAGTCCGACCCGGTGTCATTCATGGGGCGGGAGTATGCCGCGACGCATCCCGGAGGCCTCGGTCGCCTCGCGAAGCTGTTCGACTACGACGCACGACTTCCGTATCACATTCACCTTCCGCAGCGCTTCGCCTCCCTGGTGGGTGCCAGGTCGAAGGACGAGGCGTACTACTTCCCCCCTGGCGCCGACATGGGTGCTCATCCCGAGTCGTTCTTCGGCGTACACCCGTGGATCACCAGACAAGGCGCGCACGACGTGTTGCTGCCCTACCTCGTCGACTGGGACAGCGACCTGATCCTCAGGCACTCGCGCGCCGAGCTGCTGGTCGCCGACGAGGGCTTCCTCATCCCCTCGGGAGTGCTGCACGCACCGGGCACTGCCCTGACGCTGGAGCTGCAAGAGGACTCAGACGTCGTGTCCATGTTTCAGGCGTTGAACGCAGGCAAGATCATTTCCAAAGACCTGCTCTTCAAGGACGTCAGGACCGAGGACCGTCGCGAGCACGGCGAACGATTCCCTCTCGGTTTCGTCGACTGGGAGCTCAACGGCGACCCGTTGTTCTTCGAGAACAACCACCTGAGCCCGCGTCTGGTGGAGCCATCCGCACAGCGATCCGGTGAGGAGTCGTGGATCTTCTACAACACCTCGAAGTTCAGCGGCAAGAAACTCGTGGTGCCCCCCGGCGAAACCGTCACCTGCACGGAGGCCGGCGTCTACAACCTCCTCGTCTGGTCTGGCCAGGGCCGCTACGTCGGCCAGGAGGTCGTCGGAGGCGACGCAGACCTGGACGAGCTGCTGCTGGTGCATGAGGCGGCGGTGACGCCGCACCGGGTCGAGAACACCGGCAGCCAGGACCTCGTGGTCTTCAAGTTCTTTGGTCCGGACCTCAACGACGACGCGCCGACAATCCCGGTGTGGCGCTGACCAGCCCGTCAGGGCGATGAGAGCGAGGGCATCGGCAGTGACGGGGCTTCCAGTCGGCGTGTCTGGGGCGGGCTTTCGACCAGCTGATCCAGGTCGTGGACGCCGGCCAGCTGGAACAGGGTCAGATGATGTGCACTCGATGACGACGTCGTGGCCAGGGCGGGCGCCGCTCACGGCGGGTCGACCGGCGGTAGGTGTACGACGCTCTGCCTCGGGTACGTGGCCGCCATGACGACAGACCCCACCGGAGACGCCCCGTTGAAGGACCCGGAGAGCTGGGCCACGGGAGACGAACCCGCGACGCAGTCCCAGCTGTCCTATCTGGAGACGCTGTCAAACGACACCGGGGCGCAGGTGCCGCGCGACCTCACAAAGGCGCAGGCGTCACAGCTGATCGACGAACTGCGCACGCAATCGCCACGCGTATCCGACGACGACTCCTGACTCGTACACCTCGTCGGCACTGGATCTGAGCACTACTGTCTCCTGCACCGAGTTGTCGGCGGGGGAGGAAAAATCGGTCGGCCACCTCACGTCCAGGCCGGTTGGAGCGTCTACCCAGTGTGAAGAAGCCGTTCGAGCAGATCGTCCGCGAGCACGGAGCACCCGTCCTGCGCGTGTGCCGCGCCGTCTTGGGTCCGGTGGACGCCGAGGACGCCTGGTCGGAGACATTCCTGTCGGCGCTGAAGGCCTATCCCGACCTTGACGCGGGCGCCAACGTCGAGGCCTGGCTGGTGACCATTGCCCATCGCAAAGCCATTGACGTGACACGGGCGGCGGCTCGGCGCGCCATTCCGGTCGACGAGGTCCCCGACGCCGGGTCAACGCAAGACGATCCCGGCGCCCTGGACGACGGCCTCTGGTCGGCGATGAAAGCACTACCGACGAAACAGCGTCAAGCGGTCGCCTATCACCATGTCGGCGGGTTCTCTCACAGACACGTCGCTGCGATCGTCGGGGGCACCGAAGCCGCCGCGCGTCGTGCTGCCGCCGACGGGATCGCGGCCTTGCGACGCGCGTATTCACGAACACCAGTTGAGGAGGGTCAGCCCCGATGAACACCAGGTCAGAACCCACAGCCGGCGACATGTTCGCCGCACTCGCGGTCGTCGATGAACAAGCGCAGACGCGCCTGCATCGACGACTCGTCGCCACGGCCGAGTCCGAGGGTGTCCTCGACGTCGCCTACCGCACGATCGACACCCCGGTGGGGGTGCTGATGCTCGCCGCCACGGATCTCGGTCTGGTGCGGGTCGCCTATGAAGGCGACGACCACGACAAGGTGCTACAGGTGTTGGCCGCGAAGATCAGCCCACGCGTGCTCCTGGCGCCCGGCAGGCTGGACCGCGTTGCCCGCGAGCTCGAGGAGTACTTCACCGGCACGCGCAGGGTCTTCGATCTGCCGTTGGACCTGCGTCTCGCGACCGGCTTTCGACGCGGCGTGCTCGCGCACCTGCCCGAGATCGGCTATGGACACACCGAGAGCTATGCGGAGGTGGCCGCAGCCGCGGGCAGCCCCAACGCCGTACGCGCCGTCGGCACCGCCTGTGCCAGGAACCCGTTGCCGCTAGTCGTGCCGTGCCATCGGGTGGTCCGCTCCGACGGCTCCCTCGGTGAGTACGTCGGTGGCCGCGAGGCCAAGCGGACACTTCTCACCCTCGAAGGCGCCGCCTAGCCCCCCGCCTCCGCCGACCCGCCACCAAAGGCCCGCCTTTGGCGGCGGGTCGTGGGTTTGGGGAGCGCGGCGGCTAGCTCGTCCCACTCTTGGCGGGCGGTCTGGTGGCGATGACGACGGTGGCGCTCAGCTCGTCGGAACTGGCCAACCGCGCGACCAGCCCGTTCTGCGCGACGATCTCGAGGGCTCGTGGTGCCTGACGTTCGCTCGTCTCGACCAGCAGATGGCCGTCGGGTGCCAGCCACCGTGGGGCCGCGGCGCTCAGCCGCCGCAGAAAGTCAAGTCCGTCAGCGCCACCGTCGAGGGCCACTCGCGGTTCGTGAATGCGAGCCTCTTGAGGCAGCAGCCCGAACGCCTCAGTGGGTACATACGGAGCGTTAGCGGCAAGGATGTCGACCCGGCCACGTAGCGCCGGCGGCAATGGGTCGAAGAGGTCACCCTCATAGACGTGACCGCCGGCCGCGGCGACGTTGCGGCGTGCGCATCGCACCGCGGCGGGGTCGATGTCCACGGCGTACAGCTCGACCAACTCCAGGTGCGCGGCAAGCGCGGCGCCCACAACCCCTGATCCACAGCACATGTCAACGATGATCGGTCGTGAGCAGGGCAGAGTCTGATCTGCGGATCTGGGGGCCGGCCGGGCCAGGGCGGTCGCCTGCTGGACGAGAAGCTCGGTACGGCGGCGCGGGACGAAGACTCCGCGATCCACAGCCATCCGTAGGCCGCAGAACTCGGCCCAGCCGAGGACGTGCTCGAGAGGGAGGCCGGCGGCCCGCCGGTCCACCATGGCGGCGAGGTCGGCAGCCGTGCTTGCTGAGGAGAGGAGCAACTGCGCCTCATCCTCGGCGAAGACGCAGCCGGCGGCGCGAAGCCTGTCGACGATGACGGACTGAGGTTGATACGACGGGAGGGTTGACATGGGAGTCTTTCGGGTCGCACATGAGCGCTCCCGCGCAATCACCTATGCCGGCGAACCACGCGGCCGTGAGGTGGGAGCACCCCGCCTGTTCTGACAAAGATGAGTCTCACCTCCCTCGACGCGTCCGTTGTTGAACGGGGCAACACTACCCTGGGCCGGGTCGTCCATCTCTGCGAAAACCCGGTAACTGGGGGTTGCTGAGAGTAACCTTTCAATTACTGAACGGTGATGTTACGCAGGGAGTGGACGATTCATGCAGCCGAGGACGATACCGACCGATGGAAAGCTTGCAACCAGGCAGAGCGACTCCGCCATACCGTCGCCCGAACAATCACCCCACCCGATCCGGCAGTTCCTCCTCGTCGGGCGACACAGCCCGTGGCGCTGGACCCTTGCCTTGGCGGCCGTCGTGGCAGCGGTGGCGCATGTTCCGGTGATTGCGCCGCACCTGGACGAAGCCCCCTACATGGGCGTGCTCTTTATTGTGCTGTCGGTGGCGTGCTGCACTTTGGCCGCGGCAGGTCTGATGCGCGACACGGCCGCGATCTATGCCCTTGCCACTCTGACCTGCGGAAGTGCCATTATCGGGTACGCGGCGACACGGTTGATCGAGTTCCCGATGCTCATGGATGACGTGGGGAACTGGTTCGAGCCGCTCGGTGTCGTTTCTGTCGTCGCTGAGGCCATCGTCGTCGCGTGTGCGATCAGGGCGCTGGCTTCATCTTCTCTGTCGGTCAGCACGCGCTGAGGGTACTCCCCGGACAGGGTGACGGCTCCTCGGGCGCCATCCCCACGCGACCAGCCCCCGTTCTCGCCGCGAGGGGCGAGCCTGCCTCAAGTCCCGACACCTCCAGCCGAGCCTCGCTGCGCCGCTGCGTAGTACCCGCCCTCCTTGGAGCCTCAATACCGAGGACCCAGCCTGGCGTGTGGTTGGTTCAGTGGGGTTTCGGCGCAGGCAACGGCAGCAGCTTGCGCTGGAATCCATTGAAGCTCATCGGCGAGTACGCACGACACGACGATCACACAGACCTGTTTCGCGACCGGATCGATGGTCAGACCGGCGGGTAGAGTCGAGCCGCTGAAGGCATGAGGGTTAGTGTGTCGCGGCAAAACGATGCCGATCGGTTGCTGAGCCACTGGTGCTCGGGGACGGTGACGAGAGAAACCGACGGCACTTGTTGGATCGGCGACGGCTAGACGGGTGTAACGAGGCCGGGCGCGGATCGTGCTGATCGCGGCTGATTGCTCATCGAATGCCCCGAGATCACTCGCCGGGTCTGGTGTCCCCGACCGTGATCGGTCGGCGGGACCGCATCGTCGCCAGCGGTCTGCGGACCGGGCTGCGTGAGAAGACCACGCAGAGCGGTCTGCGGACCGGGCTGCGTGAGAAGACCACGCAGAGCGGTCTGCGGACCGGGCTGCGTGAGAAGACCACACACGACTACAAGCGCATTGGCACCACGACGCTGTTCGGCACTCTCGAGGTCAACCGCCGACAAGTCACCGACCCAGCATTGACCTGAGTCGCGAAATGCGCTCTGGACCGTCGGGGCACGCCGGACATCTCGCGGCGCAAGTGGGTCCTGGCAAACGGCGGACCCGCCACCGCTCGCCGGTGGGCGAACGATGACGGGCTTGTGGTCGAGCCCGAATGCGGAGCCGGACCGGGTATGCCGATCGGTGGAGCCTGTTGGTCAGTAGGACTGCATCAACGACCACAGGCTTCGCAGCTGGCCCTCACGAAGGACCATCAGCGACCTGCGGATCTCCGTTCGCATCTTCTGCAGAACCGGATCGGGACCACTCTTGTTCACCGACGTATTGGCCGAGCTCACCGGCTGTTGCTTGTTGCCGGTGTAGCCGCGTACCTTCAACACGACGGCGTGTAGGTGCGCCTTGTTCAGGTCCATGATCGCTGGCCGGATTCTCAGCCGCAGCTTCTGGACATCTCCGCGGACGCCGAGCATCCGGTTCGGGGTGAAGGCTTCCTTGAGGCTGTTGCTGCAGTACACGTGGATCATCTCGACGGGACCGGACATGTGGTGCATGGACATGCTCGGCATGGACTTGCTGTGCCGGTGCGCGCGGGGGATAGTGCCGAGATACGGCAGGGGCCTGCCGGTGAACATGACGCCACCGATCTTGCCGTCATAAACGAGCGCTGCGCGCGGGTTCGCCGGATGCAGACCCATGGAGTTCGGCTTCGGGTTGAAGTAGTGCGTCGGACGAGCCAAGTTCATGCCTGCCCGCCACCTGCCCTTCAAACCTGAGGCCGTGTGGGTGCTGCAGAACCTGTTGACGCCGTCGAACAGTCTCTGCGCCTTGGCACGGCTTCCATCGGATGCTCCGGTGATGTTGGGTATGTAGGTGGAGTGGGCCGGATCGACCATCTCGACTTTGTTGCCCGTGGGGCCGGTCTTGAGGTGCACTGACGTCGCCGACACCATGCTTGGGGCGGCCGAGGCGTTGTACATGAGCGGCGCAGACAGGCCAATCAAGCCGATGAGGGTCGCACCGGCCGTCCCGCATACGAGGTTCTTGTTTACTCTCACGGTTGTCCCTTCAGGGTGGGAAGTCCGGCACCCATGGCATGACGCTCATGGCAGCTCCGGGCTTCCCCAATAGCGAATTTTTGGCAATTAACTCAGTGTGACGTAACAGTTACCCCTTGTATTGATTTTGGTGCGATCGGGACGCGGTCGCCCCGCAGACTTGTGACGGTTCGTTTGGTGGTGAGCAGTGCCGTTCGCCCGTGCTGCGGGACGGGCCGGGTACGTCTGCCAGCTCGGGCGCGTCACATGGCGGGTAGTTGGTCGACGTGGATCGAGCCGGACGCGATGGGCCCCGACGGTTCGTCACGACCTCCAGCACGTACCCAAGGCCGTGCTCAAGCACGGCACCCGAGGCGTCGGGTCGGCGCCGTAGACCCCGTCGCCGACCACCCACGCCGCCGGGACACCGCTCTGAGCGCACTGGTGATCATCGCCGTCGCGAGCGCCGGCTTTGTCGCGAACGTCACGTCGGGCGAGAACCAGGCTTCGGCGCACTCGTCCGAGTCGGTCGTCCACGACTTCGGCGCGTTCAGGGCCCGGTCGATGAACGCGTGCCCAGGCGATGTCGCGTAGGTCAAATACAACGCAAACTGGGCGCCTCGACTTGCGGGCGGTGCCGGTGTCCTGGTGCTGCATCCCGATCGAGGCAACACCCTTCTTCACGTCGCGGTCACGTCCACGATCAGCACCGCCAGGATCGGCTCAAGGGCTCGACCACATACGCACGCAGATCGTCGCAGACACCGTCGGCGTCCCAGTTCGCCCGCCAGCAAATGCTGCAGCCGTCAGGTTCTGACGTCGCCGCGGTGCTCAGCTATCGTCCAGCAGTTCTTCCGATCCAGCCCGACAACAATCTGCAGCATCAGCGACGCGGCATGCCGCAACGGCTCAGACCGGGAGAACCGCGGCGCGATGGTATTGATGCTCGCCCGGTGGCCGCCCCACACCACGCAGAAACGCCGCCGCGCACAGCGTCAGCCACAGGTCACGATCTACGGCTGTCCTACCAGTAACGCCATGCATTCGAATGATCACACTGCGCAAATGCACCTGAAAATATATCGTTGCGTAATCGAATTGTACGCTGTGATGCAATTGCCTCTTTCAAGAGACAAGCGGCAAGTGTTCTAAACACTCCACACGCGAGGAATATCCCGATAAGCGTGCGAAAAGGCCTTCTGATCTGCCACGCTCTGCGCATCGGTCACCAACGGCCGTAGCGAAGCTTCGATCCACCAGGCACTCTGGTCGCCCTTGGCCTGGTGGGGAGCGAGAGGCGAAACCCACGCTATCCAAGTCGACGGAAAGCTGCCCTCGTGTCCAATCGCGTTGCACCGAAGACCGGCCGCACACGGTCCAGCACAAAGTATCTTCTCGGAGGCGGGATCACTCTCGCCATTCTCGGCAGCATGACTGCCGCCCAAGCCTCGATCCCGGCAGCCAATGGCGTCATCAGCGCCTGCTATGACAAGTCGACTGGGGCCACGCGCATTATCGATGTGGCGAAGACGAACTGCAAGACTGGAGAAAAACTGATCACCTGGAATCAAACAGGTCCGGTTGGACCTCAAGGTCCCCGGGGGATCCAGGGCGTTAAGGGTGACACTGGCGCGACTGGCGCCAAAGGGGATGCCGGATCCGACGGTGTCGACGGAAGCAACGGCGCGGACGGAGCCAGGGGCGCCACTGGCGACACTGGTGCGACTGGAGCGACCGGCGCCCAGGGCAGCCAGGGTGAGACGGGTTCCGTTGGTGCGATGGGTCCACAGGGGGTGCAGGGCGAAACCGGAACAGCGGGGTCTGACGGAGCCGCTGGAGCGACTGGTGCCAAGGGTGACACCGGAGCTGCTGGAGCTACTGGTGCCAAGGGTGACACCGGAGCTACCGGCACTCAGGGCGAAACCGGCGCAGCGGGAGCTGACGGAGCCGCTGGAGCTACTGGCGCCAAGGGAGACACCGGAGCTACCGGCACTCAGGGCGAAA
>JBBRYB010000035.1:0-32649 GCA_038238115.1 Propionibacteriales bacterium
GACTGCAGTCCCGGATGGCGCGGATCGCGGCATGGATCCAGCGGACCCGTCCGACGGTGATGATCGTCGACGTCTCGGTCGAGGTGACGAACCTCGCGCGCCTGTGCGGCGTGCCGGTCGTGGTCGTCGCGATGCCCGGTGAGCGCTCGGACGCCGCGCACCAGTGGGGCTACCGGCTGGCCAACCGCATCATCGCCCCGTGGCCACGCGAGCTCTACGCGCCTGACTGGCTGCGTCCGTTCGACGACCGGGTGGAGTACGTCGGCTCGTTCTCCAGGTTCGACGGTCGCGACCCGTGCCGGGCAGCCGCGCGGCCGGCGCGGCGCGTGCTGCTCCTCCTGGGGACCGGCGGATCCAGCCTGCCGGCCGACCTGGTCAGCCGGCTCTCGGCTGACCATCCGGAGCTCAGCTGGGTCGCCCTCGGCGGGTCCGCCCCGTGGCGGGACGACGTGTGGGCGGCTCTGTGCGCCGCAGACCTCGTGGTCGCCCACGCCGGGCAGAACGCCGTGGCTGAGATCGCGGCCGCGAGGCGGCCGGCGATCCTGGTGCCGGAGGCCCGCCCGCACCTCGAGCAGCAGCACACCGCCGACGCGCTCCGCCGCGGCGGGGTCGTGCGGACCTGTACCTCTTGGTCAGAGGTCGCCGGGGCGCTGGCCGTCGAGCCGGTCGATCCCGCTCAGTGGGCACGGTGGGCCCCGGCGGGCGCCGTACGGCGGGCCGCGGCGGTCATCAGCGAGGTGGCCCGTGGAGGGTGATCGCCGTGACGGCTGAGGTGGAGGTGGCGGTGGTCACGACGGTCAGCGGCCGCCGCGAGCACCTCGCCAACCAGCGGCGCGGGCTCGAAGCCGGGATCCGGCCCCCCGACCTGCACGTCGTCGTCGCGATGGGCGACCCGGGCGTGCGGGTCCTGCTGGGAGACGAGCGGGCGTGCCACGTCATCGACGTCCCCGTGGCGAGCCTGTTGCCGCTCGCAGCCGCGCGCAACGCCGGAGCCAGGGCGGCACTGCGTGCCGGCGCCCGCACCCTCGTCTTCCTCGACGTGGACTGCATCCCGTCCGCGACCCTCGTGGCGCGCTACGCGTCGCTCGCCGCCGATCCTCGCCACGCCACCAGCATCCTGTGCGGCCAGGTCAGCTACCTACCGCCCGCACCGTCCGGGGACTACGACCTCGACCGCCTGCGGGACCTGGCGCCACCGCATCCCGGCCGGCCGGCGCTGGCTGACGACGACGTGCGTCGTACCGACGCCTACCACTTGTTCTGGTCGTTGTCCTTCGCCATGTCGGCGCAGGCATGGGCAACCGTCGGCGGGTTCTGCGAGGACTACGCCGGCTACGGGGGTGAGGACACCGACTTCGGTCAGTCCGCCAAGGCTGTTGGCGTCGACATGTGCTGGGTGGGCGGAGCAGCGGCGTACCACCAGCACCATCCCGTGTCGGACCCGCCCTTCGAGCATCTCGTCGAGATCCTCGAGAACGCGCGCGTCTTCGCGGCGCGATGGGGCTGGTGGCCGATGGCCGGCTGGCTGAGCGCCTTCGAGGAGGCCGGCCTCATCGAACTCGATGAGACCGGCACGTCCTGGGTCAGGCGCCGCTGAGGGCGCTGTTGCGTTGGCCGATCGGGCGGCATTGTTGAACGATCGTCCAGGGAGTCAGATGGCGAGCGCCAGCTCATCGAACGCCCCCCGTAGCCGGCGCTGGGCCGGTCCGTCGGTGGCGATCTCGTAGTGGCCGCGTCTAATGTTCTGGACCAAGGCGTGGCCGTCGGCAAGGACGCGAGCTGATCGGAACGTCTTGAGGACACGCATCGGTCGCAGCCGGGCTTTGAGCCGACCATGGTCTGCTTCGACCCTGTTGTTGGCGTACTGCTCTGTGTCGTGCAGGACACCTGGGATGAGCTCGTCGAGGATTCCGTTCGACCGAGTGGCCACAGGGCCAACGTCGTGCCCCTCTAGACTCGAACCCGGTCAGGTCGACGTGCGAACAGACGTGACCGCGGGCGTCAGCGGTTTTCCACACCCAATTCCGCACGTCCCGGGCCCCTAGCTCAACTGGCAGAGCAGCGGACTTTTAATCCGCGGGTTGTGGGTTCGAGTCCCACGGGGCCCACTGTGTTCTACCTGGGGAAACACGCGTCCGGGCGCACGCTCGGGGACCGGTTTACAGCCGCAACCCCGCGTAAACCCCGCGATAAGGCCGCGACACATCGGGCGAGATCATGTGCGGTTCGCCACGCGGCGGATCGGCGTGACGGTCCCGTCCTCGACCCCGCCGCAGTAGGCCGCGAACCGGGCCGCGTCCTGTTCCGCCGAGCCGACGAGCACCTTGGCGTAGACGCGGGCCGTCAGGTCGGGCGAGGAGTGGCCGAGGTAGCGGGAGACATGGAACAGGTCGATCCCTGCCGCGAGCATCAAGCTCCCGCAGGTGACTCGGAGGTCGTGGAGCCGGATCTTCCCGACCCCCGCTGCGGCACAGGCCGGGTCGAACACGCGCCGCCGGAAGTTGCCGGGGTCGATCGGGCGGCTCCAGTTGAACGGGTCGGCCTTCCGTAGCGCTCTGTCATGCTCGCCTCCCGCGAACCGCGTAGGGAACAACGGTGCATCGGGTTCCGCTTTGCGCGGATGATCCGCGAGGTAGGCGACCAGCTCCGCCTCGATGTCTCCGCCGAGCGGCACGGAACGGCGCGAGGTCTTGGACTTCGGCTTGCCGTAGCGGATGCCGTCAGGGGCCCTACCGTCACGCTGAGCCGTTCGGTCAACGCCGATCCATCCGGGCCGGTAGTCGCCCACCCGCAGCCCACTCAACTCAGAAGCTCGCAAGCCCGTCCGCGCTAGGAACCGGACGATCAGCCCGAACAGAGGATCGACAGACGCCGCCTCGGACGCGACCCGCTCGACGGTCCGCCACTCCAACGCCGTTCCCTCGAAGGTGTCAACGCCCATCGTCTCCTCGGTCGGCAACTCGATCCGGCGCGCGGGGTTCGCTTTGATGTAGCCCTCGTCCAGCGCGTGGAGCAGCACGGCCTTCAGCGGGCCAAAGATGCGCTTGATCGTCGCGGGGCGAAGACTTCCGGGTCGACCATTCAGCATCGGCGCGGTCTTGAGGTAGTTCACGAAGTCGCCTATGTCGTTGGCGTGGATGGACGAGACCTTGCGAGAGCCGAACGTCGGCAGGATCCATTGATCGAGCTGACGTCGGTACGCCGCTACCGTCTCGGGCCGGGCCTTCGTCCGCGTCGCGAGCCACTCATCAGCTACCTCGCGGAACGTTGTACGTCCGCGCTTGTCGTTTACGTACTCGCCGCGATGCAAGTCGGCCTCCAGGGTCGCCGCTCGCTTGAGAGCGGCTCGACGCGAGCCGTAGAACCACTCCTCGCGAGACTTGCCCTCGGGATCGCGCCACCGGACCCGCCAGGCGAGCCCCTTCCCGGTCTGTGTCGCGTCCTTGCTTACAAAGGCCATAGTCAGTCCTCCTGTGCGGTGAGACGGTCGTACTTGCGGTTGGCCGCTGCGCGGGCTTTGTTGAGGGTCGGATAGTGCTTGGCCGGCTCGGTCGGGCGGTTGAAGCCGTCGACCAGGCCGACCTGGTAGACGTAGCCGGGGCTGCGCCAGGCGGTTCTCAGGAACAGGTAGCGGTCGGTGGCCGGGTCGTCGGTAGCCCGGACCTGTACCGTCTGGTTGGTCGGAACCGGGACCGGCAGGTAGCGGCCTCCGCGTGGGCGGGCCGATCCCGTCGTGTGGGGCATAACAATCGCGCCTGACAGCCCCGTCACCCCCAACTGCCCCCTGGCGCTCATGCGACGTTGTCCGTGGGATAGCGGCTGAGGATGCGGGCGACGGTTGGGGATGACCAGCGTCCGCCGCGGGCGGTCGGGTGGCCTTCCTCGGTGAGGATCGCCGCGATAGCGCGCGTGGCCTGGCCGTCGTCGCGGAGGTCGAGCATCCGGCGGAGGGCTCGCTGCTGGGCCGGGTTCTGGCCCTTGGGTGTGTAGCCGTAGGGATAGCGACCCGTTGAGTGGCCCCCAGCTGCGGCCTTGGCCGTCCGTCCGTCGCGGAGCCGCTTGACGATCATCCGCCGGTCGAGACCCGCGAACACGCCGGCCATCTCACGCATCGCCGTTCGCATCGGGTCGTCGGGGTCGTCGCGCAGTACCTCGCCAGCGGTCGTGAACACGCGGGCATCGAGCCGCGACCAAACCTCGGCCAACACCGCCTCCTGGACGGTGACGCTGCGAGCTAGCCGGGTGAGGTCGCGGACGATCAGGGCTTGGGCCTCGCGGTGACGCAGGGCCTGCAGCGCGGCCATCAAGCCGGGTCGCTCGGTCGCATCCTTGGCGCCGCTAACACCGGCGTCCTCATACACCTTCACGACCCGGTGGGCGTTCGCCCGCGCCCACTGCTTGATCGCCTTGACTTGTATCTCGAGCCCTTGGCCGTGCTCGACCTGCTCCCGCGAGGAAACTCGGGCGTAAAGGACGAGCCTCATCTCCCACCCCCGCTGGACGGTTCCCACGTCGTGACGCCGCACACCCAACACATCGCGCCGAGCTTGCCGGCTTCGTCCTCGACGTACTTGGCGGTGTTCCTCCGACAGATCGGGCACGGATCCATCGGCGCTGGCCTCATCCCGCCGCGGCACATATTGCCGTCCCAATCCGGGTCGGTCGGGTCGCTCGGGTCGGTCGGGTCGGTCTCGCTGATCCTCATCTCTTTCTCCTTCGGTCGCCTCGGGATAGCCGGTCCACCCCGACCAGGACAGCCGTCTAACCCTCGGGTTCAGCGGCGCTCCTTCGGCCCCGAACGCTACGCCAGGCTGTCCGTTTTGTCCGGATCGTGCAGAGCACGGCGGCTGGGCGCTAGCGGGTGCGGGCGGGCTCGACGCCCCTACCCCCACCCGACCGCCTACGGACCCACCTACGGCCCAGCGAGCCACGCTCGGGGTGGGTTCGGCGGCTACTAGTGGCCCGAGCGCCATGTCCCCGGTTCCTCGTCCGGTTCTTCCAGCCGCTCCAAAAGGATCTGCTCGCGGGTCTGCGCCCCGCTGCCGGGCGGGGTCGGGTCGTACTCGGAGCGTCGGTCGGTCGGGCCTTCTCCGCGTGCGGGGAAGACGCTGTACGTCCCGTCGCCGGTCGCGCGGACCACAGTGTGCCCGGCGTTGTCGACGTGGGTCTCACGGCGAGCTTCCGCGTCCTCCCGGTTGAGGGTGTCGATTTCGGCGAGGACGCCCTGCACGCGTTCGGCCTCGTTCTCGCTGGCCAGAGCATCGGTCGCCGCCTCGGTCAAGAGTCCGCTTCGGTCGTCCGCCCCGGCTGTGACTGCGTTGAGTAGGCCGCTCCACTGATCGCCCGGGTTGACCTCCAGCACGACGCCGGGCCTGAAGCCGGTTCTGTCAAGGATTCCCAACGCGGCGCGGACCTTTACGTTGTCGTCTTTCTCGGGGTCTCTCAACACGCGGTCGAGCGCCGCGATGGCCGGGTCCACGAGTTCGAGGAGGCGCTCGCGGGCTTTGCGTTTGGTCTGTTTCGCTGCTCCGCCGTGGACACGGCACACGTTGCCTCCGAGGATGGCCGGCGCTCTGCAACGCTCACCGGTTCGGCGCGCGGTCGCCGTGCATCGCCGCTCATCTCGAATCTCGCCCCGCATCTTGGCCCGCTGACTCATCGACGGGCTTTCCCGTGGGGCCTCATCGCCCGAGGGTGGGGGATCGCCGCTTGTACCTCGTGGATTTGATAGGTCGGCAGCCCTGTTGCCCTGGACCTGCGTCTCGGGCTTCGGCCGCTTCTTACTCGCCTTCGACATGCAACCTTCTCCTTTTCTCGTGGGTTCTAGGCCCGGGGTGCGACCGGACCCGAAAAACTTTCGATATATACGAATACGCCCCCTCGTACCCCTCGCTCGACCCTCTTCCCAGGCGCGCGCGCGATAGGAGGTTAATTACTAATTCGGTCGCACCCCTAGCACCCCTAAGAGATATATCCGCAGGTAGAACCCATAAAATCGGGGGTGCGACTCCCTCGAAATCGCCCGCACCCCGCCCGCACCCCGCGCACCCCCGAATCGGGCCGGGGTGCGCCTCGGGGGTGCGACCGAATCCCGCCCGAACCCGGCTAGCCAACGGACCGCTCGCTGCTTTTGGCGATGCGGACGCCTCGGTAGCCGCGCACCTTGCGGTCGTCATCCCGGTCACCGATACGGCGCTGCTTCGGCTCGTAACCGCGCTCGCCTAGGGATCGCCCTAGGCGGTCCTTGGCGAGCTTGTCCCGTGGGCTGATCTCGGCGTCTATCGTCCAGTGGACGTACGCCTGCCAGATGGAGTCGGTGGAGGTCCAGAACTCCGCAGCGGACTCGGTGCACTCCTTCAAGAACTGATCGACGTGGTGCAACTGCTCCCGCAGCGTCATAGTCGCCTGCACGACCGCGAGCGGCGGGTCTCCCAGAACGCCACTTCGGTAGATGGGCCAACCTTCAACCACCCACCGCAAGACACCCGGCGCCTCGGTACGGAGGATCGTCCGCTTGAGCTGGCGGTCTTCGGCCTCCGGCACGGTGACGAACGGCACAACCCTCAGGCGACGCCACAGCGCGGTATCCACGCCCGACACCTGCGGGGTGCTGTTGGTAGCGATCCATGGCGTAAAGGCCGGCACCTTCTCTATGAACGTCCCCGAGTGCGGTAGCCGGGCTTTGATCGTGTCGCTGCCAGTCATACGTTTGATCTGGTCGGCGTGCAGACGCCACTCCTGAGCCGCCTCGGTCGTGAAGATGAGGCGCTTGTCGATGGCGTCCACGATGTCGGCACGCGGCGACTCGTCCTGCTTCGCGCGGAACATCGACAGGTCGAACGTTCCGGCGTAGTCGCCCAACACCGTCCCCAAGGTCTCCATGAACGTCGTCTTCCCGGTGCTCGTCGGGCCGTGGAGGAAGATCAGCAGCCGCTCGGGGTTCCCGCCGTGCAGCGAGTAGCCAGCCAGCGCCTGCACATACCTACGCACCTCAGGGTCAGGTAGTACCTCACAAAGAAACTTTGACCATGTCGGGCTAGGCGCCGAAGGATCGTAGTCCACGTCAGTCAGCAGCCGCGCGTAATCCTCGCGGCGGTGCTCCCGGAAGCTCGCCTCCGACTCGCCCAGCTCGACCACCCCGCTGCGGCAGACCAAGATGGTCGGGTCACGATCAAACGCCGAGGCGGGGACCGACATGCCCAGCTCGCTTTGGGCAGACTTCAGCATGGCGGCGATCTTGGCGCTGTTCGCGCTCTGAGTCGCGAAACGCAGCAACACCTTCCCGCCTTCGAGATCGGATTTGAACAGCTCATGCCCCTCTGCCTTGAGCTGCCGTGCCGTCTCTTTTGCCCAACGCTCCACGTGGCCCGTCTCGTTGCGAACCCAACGCCGACCGTCCCAGATGTGCCAGCCTCGGTATGCGTCGATGTACCGCATATCGTCCCCGTGCTGGTCCACGAGCCGCTGACCGTTGCCGGTGTCGTCCCGGCCATAGTCACGAGAGGCGCCGTTGGCTTCACGTGGCGGGCGAGAGTAGGCGCTGGCCAATGAGCGCAAGGCTTCCTCGCGGGTATAGGGCTTCGGCTTCGCATCGGTCACCCGCCCCTGGAAGCCGAGGAGGAACGGCTCAGCCTCTTCCTGCGAGTAGCGCTCATCGCGCAGCTGAGCGGCGAGCCAAAGCCCCGCTGCGTTGCGGCTGCCCTCCTCGTCGCACTTTTGTGTGACGGCGATCTCGACCAACTCATCCGCGTCTCGGCGCGGCCCAACAGCGCGAGCAGCAGACGGGTCTGTGGACGACTGTTGAGCGGTCTCGGGATCGGTGCTGTACCACTCGCCTTCGCTCTCCCAGCGCGCTACGAGCTCTTGAGCAGTCTTGCCGTGCGTCACGAACCAGTCGGTCACGTCCTGGCCCGCGTCCAGCCCGAGGTCGACAACCTTGACCGACGCGGCGACTCCGAGGAGCCGGTCCGCGAGCTTCCGAGCCCCGCTACGGCCAGCCTCGTCACAGTCGTAGACGATGACGACGTCGCGACCGCGCATCGGTCTGAGATCGTCCGGGGGACTGGAGGCGCCCCCAGTACCGGACGCGACGCACACCCCGAGGCCAGCCTTCCGGAACTCCTGCGCCGCGAGAACCGCGTCCAGCTCGCCCTCGCAAATCAGCTGCGTTTCTGCGGCCGCGTCGAGGCCGAACGGCCAGTACCACCGGACGGGCTTGCCGTGCCCCGTCGTGTGAAGCATCTTGCTCTCTTCGGCCTTGGCCTCTGGCTTGTAGCGTCGCACGTTGACCAGGCGCCTGTTGTCATAGATCGGAATGGTGTAGCGCTGATTGTCCAAGCCGAGCCGAGCCCGCTTGATGGTCTGCTTCGTCAGGCCGCGATGTTCCTTGAGCCATGCCAGCCGCTCCCCGTTGGCCAAGAGCGCCCTATGTGGGCCGTCGGTCATGTCGACGTCGGTCAGAGCGCGGATCATGCGCAGAGGTCCGTTGGGGTGAGGATGCCGCGACGGTCGCGGGTATAGATGCGGCGGCGCCACAAGACGAGCATGTGAGGGTGACCAGCCTGGTACGCAACCTTGCTGTGGTAGCCGACAGCGAACGGAGACTGCCGGTGCCATAGCCCGCCGATGATCGCGACGCGGGGATCGAGCCAGTCCCAACCAAGGATCCGCTTGTACACGTACTCGATGCGTCGTCGTGGCTTGTCGTCCAGCGCCTCCGCTATGAGCCAGAGCGCGAGGTCATGCTGGTCCGTCTCCACCGGGTCCGGCGTGTCCCCGTCCGGTTCTATCCGCAAGATCCATGTGTCCCCGAGAAGCGACGGCTCGCAACTCCGGTAGGGGATATCCGCTAGGCTCGGTCTCGGTTGCTTCACTGTTAGTCCTTCCAGGGGCCGAGCGCGAACTCGGCCCCTGCATCCTTTGTTATGGGGCGAACGGGCTGTCTACGTCGTCGTTGTCGAGGTAGTCCTTCGTCAAGCGAGGCAGCGCCCCGACCAGCGCGGGGAACCTCGCGAGCAGGCCCTGCTGGTGCTCCGCGGGGTCCGTCGAGAGCATTCGCTCAGCGTCCGCCTTGGCGGTTTTGATGGCTTCCAGACGCCCACGCAGGCCCTGGATCACACGGACCTGTTCGGCTATCGCTTTCCTGCCTTCGTCCGCTGTCATCTGGCCCGTCTTGAGCGCCTGGTTGACGCGGGCGATGGTGCCCTGGGCGGCGGAGGCTTTCGCCTCGATGTCTTCGCAGCTCCCGTCCAGGTGCTCCATCGCGGCGGCGTAGCGGTCGGTCTGGATGCCCCTGACGTGGCCGGCGTAGCGCATGTTCCAGGCGGCCTGACGGCGCTTATTCTTGTCGGTCCAGTGCAAGGGCGGATCCTCGGCGAGCGCGGCTGAGTCCTCCAGTGACAACGGCGTTTCGTCGTTGTCGATGAGCCTTCGCATCAGCGACCACCCACAGCCGGGAAACGGGAGCCGAGGTCATCGGCGGTAGCGGCATCGAGCAGCCGCTCGCGCTCGGCAGCGGCGGTCGCCAGGTCGACGGCTTCAGCTGCTTGCTCATAGATGGTGTCGAGCTTCTTGCTGAGGCTGCCGGTCGGCAGGTCGCGGAGCAGGTCTCCCTGCGGCGTACGTCTGGTCACTCTCGTCCTTCCTTTCTGTTGTAGGGCGGCGGCTTCGTCTTGCCGCCGTATGCGGCCCCATTCCTGACCGCGAGCGATCTGTGCCTTCACGCGCGGATCGCTGAGGTTGAGTCGAGGGGCCGTCATGACGCCTTCTTCGCTTTCGTCGTGAGGTAGGCGTCCAGCGCATCCCTGATCACCTGCGACGGGGACGTGCCGTCCAGGCTCGACCGGCTATAGATCGACTCCAGCTGCCTGCTGGTGAGTTTGACCTCGAACCGTCGTTCAAAGATTTTGTACGGCATCGGCATGAAACACCTCTCTTCTTCGGCCCGGTTCCCCGAGCGGTTACCCGACTAAGTATCGCGGACCCGGCGCTCGGGTGAGGCTCGAAGATCGCCGGGATCACCTTGTACACAAGGGATTGCAGCATCCGCGGCTCGCGTAACCACATTAGGCTGCGGACCATGAACCATCGGGAGTTGGGGAGGCCTGCGCCAGTCTGTGCGGGCCTCCCCAACAACGAGCCTCAATCCTTGGGTGCGTGGTCCGCGTTCGGGTGGAACGCCTCGTCCCAAATTTCAGCCGCCTGCCATCGCAACCAGGTCTCTGAGTATCCCCCGCCTGCGAGTGCCAGTTCCTTGGTAATGATCTCGATGCCCTTCTCTCGATCGATCCCATCGAGATCTCCTCGTAGGAGTCGCCGAGCACTCTTCACGTAACGGAAGGGACGGCCCGATCTGAGCCCCAACCAAAAGGCGGCTACGAGAAGTTGAAGCCGGGATCGAGGTACCCAGCTACTTTCGTTCTTCATGCTGTTGCTCCATCCTGCGGCCCACCTACATGTGACCCACCCCCGACCACGGCGAGCCGCGTTTGATGGTCGGGGGTGGTTGTCAGGTGGACTTGCTGGTCTTGCGAGCCGGAATGGTCGATGCCTCGATGAGGGCATCGAGGTCGGCGGTCCTGAGGTAGCAAGGCCCAGTTTTTCCCGACGGCTTCACGACCCGAAGCTTCCGCTCATGGATCCATCGCTTGATCTGTCGCTCGCTGAAGCCGTAGCGCGCTGGCACGTCGGGGCGCCGGATGAGGATCGGCTGGGGGTCTTTCGGTTTGGTCATCGTTCCTCCCAGGGTCAGTCGGGAGGGTGGAACGCAAAAAGGCCACCGACCCGACGTTGTATGTCGGATCGGATGGCCTGAGAGACCCAGAGGCTACCCCTGGAACCAACCGAAGCTTGGCGTTTTACTGGCGCCAGCCGTTACCCCTCTCCCCGGCGCGTCTCTCAAAGAGCGTCGGGATCAACGGGATCGAGGCCGACGATACACCCTCACGGCGGTCCTCCGCTGCGGCGACGACAGGCCACGAGAACAGAGGGGTCCGCCAACGGCCCGCCATGGCCCTAAAACAAGCCCTCGGCCTGATCTTCCTCGTAGCGGCGACGAGCTTGGAAGTACGGAAGCAAAGTCAGCGGCATCTGCGGGCGCTTGCCGTCCAAGAGGTCCCGCACGGTCAGCAGTTGGACCCTCGGAAACCTCTGGGCGTTCGCCGGGTGGATGTAGGTGCCGGAATGATTCGCCGCGTCGAGCATCCCCTTGGTCGGCTGGATCGTGCACACAAAGACACCCATCGCCGCGTGCTGCGACTCCACGGTGCCTACGAGGTCGCGGACGTGGCCGGGGTTGGTCGCACCGCCCTTGACGGACACGAGCACCTTGTCGCTGTTGCCTTTGGCGTCGATAGGGAACCGGATCACGCCGTCGATGCCCTTGTCCCCTACCTGCTTCTCATTCGGCTGCCCGTCCAGCATCATGACGCACCAGCGCTCGAACTCAAACGGAGAGCGCTTGAACAGAGCCTCCGCGCCGGCCAGGTCTCGCGGGATGCCGAGAATGTCGTACGACTCGCGGATCTCCTCGCCGTAGGTGTGCCGTAGCCGAGCATCGATCAGGTCCACAGCAAGCGTTGTCACGTCGATGCCGATCCACCGCCTGCCCAGCTTCTGCGCGGCATCGACGGCGGTGCCGCAGCCGCAAAAGGGATCGAGAATCACGTCCCCTTCCATACTGCTCGTAAGAATCACTCGCGCCAACAAGCTTACTGGCTTTTGTGTTTGATATCCAAGGCGCTCCGGGCTCGTACCTCCAATTGGCGGTATGTCCACCCAAACGTCCTGAACCGCCACGCCCTTGGCCTCATCTAGGTAGTTCTTTTGGGCCAGTCGAGCCTTGTCCTTGAGCGGAAAATGCAGCCTGCCCTCGCGGTCCAACTGGGCCATGCGTTCAGGGGTCACCTTCCATCCATTCCGTGGCGGTTCGTAGGTTTGTCCGTTACTCGCCGTGTAGGCATACGTCAAGTTTGGCCGCGGATTGGGGCTCGCGAGGTTTTGCTCCCTGTAGCGCCGCCCGTCGGGATCGGAATAGCGGAACCTCTGAGCAATGTAGGCAAGATCGTACGGCACGAACTGCTTGTTGAATGTAAAGATTTTTCCCTTCGTGTAGAAGAGAATTACATCGTGAACCGACCCATACCCTTTAGCGTCGTTGTGCGCGCCATACCTGCGCCAGATGATCTCAGATTTGAAGTTCTCGGGGCCGAAGATCGCGTCCAGAAGTAGTTTGAGGTAGTGGCTGGCAGTCGGATCGCAGTGTAGGTAGAGACTGCCGGTCGCCTTCAAGACGCGGCGCAGCTCGATCAGCCGAGCGGTCATCATGACGAGGTAGGCGAGGACGTCGTTGTCACCCAGCAACCGGCGCATGGCCTCCAGAGCGTCCTTGACCCTGTTGGGCGTGCTGGGCGCATTGAGCATGTCGATGTACGTCGCCTCGACGTCATGGCTCCACGTCCAGGTGTCCTCGAATGCCTCAAGTTGTGCCTGAGACTCGTCACCCGACTTCTCTTGAAACAACATTGAGTACGAACGGTTCGAGTTGAACGGCGGGTCGAGGTAGACCAAGTCCACAGACTCGTCCTTGATGTCCCGGCGCAACACGTCGAGGTTGTCGCCGTAGTACAGCTGATTGGGTCGACTCGATGCCTGCGGCTTCACCATGTGAGCCACTCTGACATACGACAGGGACACAACGGGGCAGGTCGAGGCTAGGGCTCGGCCGTACCGTGTGCGAGGTTCCGAACTGGGAGGCGAGCCCTACCGGCCCGCGCTACACCGTTAGAGCCCAGCCTACGGACGCCGACGGAGTGCCCTAAGTCGGTCGGTAGCCACCGCCAGCGGCGCCCAAGCGAGCTCTACTCGGTCTCTCTGGAGTCCATGGGCGGATCGGTCCTCAGGATTAGGCCGTACGGCTCGCGCAGGCGCTCGCGCGGAGACGCCCCTTCGACCAGGGCCATGGTCAAGTCGAATGCTGTCACGGCCTCGGTGGCGGTTGGCAGCTTTCCAACGTGCATCACGAGATTCCGCTCTTCCACGACGAGGCGTATGAAGTCTGGCGGCACAATGCGTTGGTCCTTGGCTAACCTCTTCGCGGACGACACCAATCTGCCAAGCCAGGCCCCTGGCTCTGGAGGTTCATTGTTCCGGATCAAGTGGGCCCTGAGGGCAATCTCAGCCGCCAACCCGCATTCCATAAGGACGCGCCTGTACTGGCCCCGCTGAAAGGCCCGAAGCGCCTCGCGCACCATCTGCCACTCTAATGGCACGGCATGTCCACAGCCCGCTGCATGCACCGCGCTACACATCGCGTTCACGTAACCGAAACCCATGTCGGGACGCCAGGCATTGGTAATTCGCGATCGTCCAGGGTGGTTGCGCCGCTTTCCGGACGGATCACGAGACCATAGCGTCACGCTCCCATGCGACCAATGAAATTTATCAAGGCCCTCAAGGTCCTGGGATGACAGTACCTCTATCCAAGACTTCGTCAAGCTCCACCACTCAGCGATTCCGTCGTGCACTGCGGCACATGCTACCCCGATCGAGGAATCGCCCGGAGCAATAGCAATACGGAGATCTCTGATGGTGACAGGTCCATTGAGAGATCCCCACTTTGGTCGATGGGGCTCGGCAGGAAATGTCCAATCAGACCAGTTGACCTGCGGGCCCAGCAACTTGAATAAAGGAGGGCCAAGTGGTCCGCCGGACTTCCTGTGGGCCACATCCAAGCGTGGCATCGAGACCTCGGCGTCGAATCCTGCGATCCTCGTCATGTAGGTCTGCCCGAGGTCTTGCTGCGAGCACTCAATCGGATACGAGCCCGGCGCCTCTACAAGGTGCGGATGGTAGATGCCTTCGATCACGAAGGGGTCGACTTCAAGCTTCCGCAGTGCCGCGTGACCACGCCGCAGGTCCTGGGCCTCGCTGGCTCGTTCGGTCAGGTACCACTCATGCACGCCGGCCAGTATCGCAGGACGCAGGGGCAGTAGGAGCCCGCCACCGCGCGGCCCACGCGAGACAGCTGCTCGGTAGGTGGCCCGTACCGTGTGCGGGGCGCCGAGCCGGTACGCGAGCCCCTCGAAGCCCCGCTAACCCACGAGCGGACACCGTACGGACGCGCGGTGTGGGCTACGGCGTCCCCTCGCCGGGTCTAAGTTCCCCCGCCCGAGCTAGGCGTGCAGCCTGACCGCGTTACGGCGGGGGCCTGACCGGGGCGCGAACGGGCTGCAACCCCGCGAAAACCCCGCGGATGTGCCCTCAAACCACGGTCCACGAGGGTCTGCGACGGGCCACGCCGGTCATGAGTTTCGTCAACGCTGCAAGGAGATACTGCCACTTTCGCGCCTAGGGCGGGTCGATGTGTCCACGCCCTTTTAATCCGCGGGTTGTGGGTTCGAGTCCCACGGGGCCCACAGGTATAACCGCAGGTCAGCGCCTCATACGGGTCCGCTGGTTTCCTGACCAGATCCGACGGGGCACACAGAGGGCACAGGAGAATTCGGGACCCCGCCCTGGCCAGGACCCTGCGCAGCACCAACGGCGTGGAGTCGATGATCTCGATCAGCCGCGACCACGCAAGGAACGTCAAACGCTGGCGAGACGGGCAGAGGCGCTGTGCTGGTGCGCCGCCGGGATGGTCGAGGCGAGCAACCAGTTCCGCCGAGTCAACGGCCACCTCCACCTGCCCGCCCTCCGGACAGCACTCGAACGGCACGTCGCCGCCGAAACCGTCGGCGCCGACTGCAACACTCAAGACGTGAGGGCAGCCTGATGCTCACCGGGCCGCCAACGAAGTTCCACGGAACTCGGGACATCCTCCAGATGATGATCGATCGCGGAGAACACCTCTTTGGAGACCAAGCTGCGGTAGTAGGCAGCCCATCCCCGGATGATCGGGTTGAGGTGCCGGATCCGCCTCACGGCCGCCGGACCGGGTTTGATGAGCAGCTTGCCGCGGTAACGGCGGATGTTGCACCCCAGGAAGTCGAAACCCTGCTCCACGTGGACGATATGAGTCTTGTCCTCGTTGAACGCGAGGCCTCTTGGGGCAGCTACTAACCCAGCCGGTGTGCCAGACCTGTTCGGCCTGTTCACGGGTGTGGCACATGACGACGAAATCGTCGGCATACCGCACCATCGCTGACGACTTGCGCCCCATGAGGGTCGCAACGCACATAGCGCACTCCAGCGGCCTCCTCCATCCCGTGCCGCGCGATGTTGAGCAGCATCGGGCTGACCACCCCGCCCTGTGGAGTTCCCTGCACGATCGGGGCGAACCGGCCCTGCTCGACCACACCGGCCGCCAGCCACCCGGCAATCATTGCCCGGGCGGGGAACGTGCCGAGGTGGGTAAGCAGCCGTTGATGGTCGATGCGGTCGAACGCCGCTGACAGGTCGGCGTCGCGCACCCACTGACGCCGGGCCGCTCCCGGCGATACGGCGGCCGCTCGGGTCGTACACGCCGAGCGAGACTCCAACCTCGGTTGGAGGCAGCTCGAGCGGGTCTCCTGCGCGATACGTCGGGGTGACGGCTACGGCGGCCCTCAGGGCGAGACGTTCCAGCTCCCGCCGCTCTTCGCTGCCGACGATGTGGCTCACGGCGAACGGCAGCGGTAGGCCGAGGACCGCGATGGCGAGCACGGCGGAGGCCATCGTCACCCAGAGAATCCGCCTTCGCAAAAACCTCCGCTTCTTACCGTCCCCTAACCATGCGCTGTCTGTTCGCTAACTGAGCCATCCCTACCGTGAAGAGGTAGCTCTTAAGAAGGGACCTGTCCATGATCACAAGCCGGAGAACGCGCGGTGCGCTCGGATGCGCGCTGGTGCTCGCCACCGTAGGCGCCTGCTCGAAATCCAGCCCCACAGCGACGCCCCCACCCTCGTCGCCCCATCACAGCAGCAGCTCGAACTCGCAAGGACCGGCCACCAGCTCGCCCTCGCAAGGACCGGCCACCAGCTCGCCCTCGCGAGGACCGGCCACCGAGTTCCACCCGCCGGGCGACATCTCCGACAGCACGGTCTACGTCGACCACGTCGTCCCCGGGAGCAAGGTGCACGTCAAGGTTCCGGAGGGCTGGGCCAACTCGTCGCACGGGGGCACAACGACGTACACCGACTCCTTCAACAGCATCTCCATCCAGGTCGTCAAGAGCTCGAAGCCTTCCACCGTGGCATCCGCGACCAAGATCGCCGTCCCGCGGCTCAGGAAGACCACGACGAAGTTCAGTCCTGGCACGGTCACCACGGTCCAGCGGACGGGTGGCCGAGCGGTTCTCATCACGTACTTCGTCGACTCCGCTCAGGACCCGGTCACCGGCAAGGTTGTTCGTGACGCCGTAGAGCGCTACTTGTTCTGGCACAACGGTCAGGAAGCGATCCTGACCCTTACCGGGCCGAAAACAGCCGACAATGTCGACCCGTGGCGGGTCGTCAGCGACTCGGTGCACTGGCAATGAGCGACGACATGAAGCCCCTCACAGCTGACCGCGTCTACCGGTTCTACCGGGCCGGCGACGAAGAGACGCTCGCCCTTCAGGGTGTCTCGTTCGAGCTGAACCCCGGTGAGGTTGTGGCCGTCGTCGGGCCCTCGGGGTCAGGCAAGTCCACCTTGTTCTCCTGCCTGACCGGGCTCGACGAGCCCTCGGGCGGGACGGTCTGGATCGACGGCAAACGGCTCACTCATCAGCCTGAGGCGGTGCGGGCCCGGCTTCGCGCCGACCACATCGGAATCGTCTCCCAGGGCAACAACCTGTTCACCCACCTCACGCTGTCGGCAAATATGCGGCTCGCGCAGAAGCTTTCGTCGCGTCCAGGCGCGAACATCGATGAACTTCTGGAGTCGCTAGGGATCCAGAAGCGCAGCCATGCCTACCCCACTGAGCTGTCCGGCGGCGAGGGCGCGCGCGCCGGGCTGGCCGTGGCGCTGGCGAACGACCCCTCGGTACTCATCGCCGACGAACCGACGGGAGAGCTGGACGAGGCTACCGAGAGCCGGATCCTAGAGCTCTTCCACGAGCGCGCCGAACAGGGCAAAGCAGTGTTGATCGCCAGCCACAGCGCGGCGGTACGGCGTACCGCCGACCGAGTGCTGACTCTCGAAGACGGGATGCTCCAGTTATGAGTGATCCAGCTAGCGGTGACACCTTGCTCGTGTGTGACCACGTTTCGCGCACCTTCGGCAGCGGAACCCGTGCGGTGGTCGCCGTGCATGACGTCAGCTGCACCGTGGAGTCGGGTGCCCGGATCGCGATTGTCGGTCCGTCCGGGTCCGGCAAGTCCACCCTGATCCACCTTCTGGCGGGGCTCGACGAGCCCACCCAAGGCAGCATTGGGTGGCCCGACGGCAGTCCCCAGGAGGACCCCACCAGGGTCGGAGTCGTCTTCCAGGGACCGAGCCTGATACCGGCTCTGACGGCTCAGGAGAACGTCGCGCTCCCACTTGTCCTGCGCGACGTCCCGCACCGGGACGCGCAGGAGTCGGCTCTTGCCACCATGAGGAGGGTTGGCGTGCATCCGTTGGCCAACCAGCTGCCGGACGAGCTCTCGGGCGGGCAGGCGCAGCGCGTCGCGGTGGCTCGCGTGCTGACCATGCAGCCACGGCTGATACTGGCCGACGAGCCGACCGGGCAACTGGACAAGCATTCGGCCCAGCAGGTGATCGACGTCCTGCTGGCGGCGGCCGACGAGCTGGGCGCAAGCCTGGTGATCGCGACCCATGACCCTTCGGTCTCAGAACGGCTGGCGACACGCTGGCTCATGCGCGACGGAAGTCTCGCTGTCGTCGCCGAGGCGTTGTCAGGAGGGTCGCGATGATCGGCGTGTGGGCGAGCGGTCTTCTTCGTCGCCGGGCCGGGCGGCTTCTTGCCGCAGCCTTTGGCGTCGCCATCGCGGTGGCCCTGCTGGCCAGCCTCGGCAGCTTCCTCGCCGCGTCGAAGGCCAGCATGACCCATCGGGCGACCTCGGGCGTTGCCGTCGACTGGCAGGTCGCCGTACGCCCTAACGGCTCCGGCGGAGCGGCCAGCGTCCTGAAAGCGGTCCAGCAGGATCCTGGCACCCTGGCTGCGCTACCCGTGGGGTTCGCCGAGTCGGCTGGCTTCGTTGCCACCACTCAAGGCACCACCCAGACCACGGGTGCCGCCAAGGTTCTCGGCATCCCGAAGAACTACGCCTCGACCTTTCCCAAGGCGATGCGACTGCTCGTCGGTTCCCTGACGGGACCGGTGGTCGCCCAGCAGACCGCGGCGAACCTGCACGTCCAGCCCGGCGACACGGTCACTGTCAAGCGCTCGGGGATGAAGCCGTTCAAGGTCAAGATCAGCGGCGTCGTCGAGCTACCGCAGGCAGATTCGCTGTTCCAGAACGTCGGTGCACCACCGCAGAGCCAACCCGTGGCACCACCGGACAACGTGCTCCTCATCCCGAGCGGGACGTTCTCGGCGAACTACGCCGCCCTTGCGAAGTCACGGCCCGACCAGGTGTCGACGCAGATCCACGTGAAGCGGAGCCATGCCCTGCCGCCCGACCCGGCCGCTGCCTTTGTCACGGCCACTGGCGCGGCCAAGAACGTCGAAGTCGCCACTGCTGGCGTCGGCGTCGTGGGTGACAACCTGGGCGCGGTCCTCGATGCGGCCCGGCAGGATGCGTTGTACGCCCAAGTCCTCTTCCTCTTCCTGGCGGCTCCGGGTGCTGCGCTTGCGGCTGCCCTGACCGCGGCGGTCGCTCAGGCAGGTATCGCGAGACGCCGGCGTGAGCAGGGTCTGCTCAAGGCCAGAGGCAGCACCACGAGCCAGCTCTTTCGGCTCGTGGTGGTGGAGGCGGGACTCATCGCCGTCACCGGAGGCCTGGTGGGCCTCGGTGTCGCGCTGCTTATCGGGAAGATCGCGTTCGGCTCGGCCGGGTTCGGTGCCTCGACTTCCAGCTCCCTGGTGTGGGCCGGGTTGTCCTTCCTGGTGGGAGTCGCGATTGCCGCACTCGTCATCGTCATCCCCGCGCGTCGCGACCTCAAGCATCCGCCGGAGACGAGAGCCGAGGGGGGTCGGCCGGCCTGGATGTCGTTCGGCCTCGACTTCATCCTGATCGCGGTTGCGCTGGTCGTCTTTTGGGCGGCTGGGCGCAACAACTACCAGCTGGTGCTCGTGCCGGAGGGCGTACCGACGCTCTCGGTGAGCTACTGGGCGTTCCTGGCGCCCGCGCTGGGGTGGATCGGTGCGGGGCTGCTCGCCTGGCGGCTGGCATCGCTCCTCCTCGGGCCTGGGCGTCCGTTGGTGCGGATGTTGATGCGGCCGTTCGCGGGGAACCTCGCACCCACGAGCGCTGCGATGATGTCGCGGCAGCGCAGGACGATCGCCAGGTCCGCCGTGCTCGTCGGACTCGCGCTGTCCTTCGCCGCGTCCACGGCGACCTTCAACGCCACGTACAAGCAACAGGCGGAGGTCGATGCCCAGCTGACCAACGGGGCCGATGTCACGGTCACCGAGTCACCCGGGGCGCTGACACCCCCGTCGTTCGCGAACACCCTCGCCAAGATCCCAGGGGTGCAGGCTGTGCAGCCGATGGTGCACAAGCTCGCGTATGTCGGAACAGACCTGCAGGATCTGTACGGGATCAACCCTGCGACGTTCACCAAGGCCACGACCTTGCAGGACGCGTACTTCCAGGGGGGAACCGCGACCGACATGATGAAGCGCCTTGCCTCCCGTCCCGACGCCGTGCTGGTGAGCGCTGAGACCGTGAACACCTTCCAGCTCAGGCCAGGCGACCTCATTCGGCTGCGGCTGCAAGACAGCAAGACGCAGGCCTACAAGCTGGTCGACTTCCACTACGTCGGGATCGTCAACGAGTTCCCGACGGCGCCCAAGGACAGCTTCTTCATCACTAACGCGTCCTACGTCACACAGCAGATCGGTAGCAATTCGATCGGCACCTTCCTGGTGAACACCGGTGGCAACAACGTGACATCGATCGCCGACCAAATCCAGCATCTGGTCGGGACATCGGCCAAGGTCACGACCATCAACGACGCTCGGGGTCTCGTGGGGTCGAGCTTGACCTCCGTCGACCTCTCCGGCCTCACTAAGCTCGAGCTCTCCTTCGCCCTGGTGATCGCGGCGGCAGCCGGCGGCCTCGTCATGGCGCTCGGTCTGAACGAACGCCGGCGCAGCATCGCGGTTGCCACGGTCATCGGGGCCAACCGCCGTCAGCTGCGCAGCATTACCCTCGGCGAGCCGCTGTTCGTCGTGGTCATCGGGCTGCTTTGCGGAGCGTTGACCGGGTGGGGGCTGTCGTACCTCCTGGTCAAGGTCCTGACCGGGGTGTTCGACCCACCGCCCTCCTCACTGAGCCTCCCCTGGCTCTATCTCCTAGCCGTCTCCGCGTGTGCGGTCGGGGCCATCGCCGTTGGAGCGGCGTACGTCTCGAACCGGACCCGACGAAACGCTCGCGAGTACCTTCGGGAGATCTGACCCCATACGCTCGACATCATGGCAGCGGTGCTGGTCGTCGAGGACGACGACAAGATCGGTCGGATGCTCGAGGCAGCGCTTCGCGCGAACGGGCATGACGCGTCGTAGCACCGTACCGGCGCCAGTGCGCTGATCGAGGCCGGGCGAACCGCCTTCGAGCTGGCACTCCTGAACCTCAACCTCCCGGATGTCGACGGGGTGGACGTGTGCCGAGAGCATAAGAGCCGGCAGGGCAGTCTCGAACAGCCGCCGAGGCGCGCTTTTTGACCCTGCATCCTTGGATCGACGTGACTGGGGATGCTAAACGGTTGCTTGCGCATGCCAAGACCTGGACCGGTCGGACCGCCAGCAGCGACGTCATCGTCTACAGCACAATCGTGGAGCACGCGACTAAGGCCCGAACACTGGACGTGTGCACGCCCACTTCCGACTCGCTGAGACGCCCAAGGGAAGATCTACTGTGCCGGCCCCACTCGACGACTTAATTCAACAGTGCCCCGCCGCCTGATCGAGGGCAGTGCCGAGCAGGACGGCCTCGGTCGTATGGCTAAGGTGGTCACCTTCGAACTGGCGTCGATGGAGTCGCTTCACCAGGAGGAGGGCCCAGAGCAGGGCAAGGTCTACAACCTGCCGGCTGACCCAACCCCCCGCCCCCTCTCTGCCAACCTCTCTTGAGACACCCCATCTGGTAGGAATTACTGACTGATGAGGGCCAAATCTGGAGAGGTTTGATGACTGTCACGATGCCGGGTGCCCCGGTGAGTCATGCTGTGCGGGTGGAGGAGGTGCCCGATCCGGGGGTGCCCGAGCGGCCAAGCGTAGGACCTATACGGCGAGGTACGAGGCCGAGATCTTGGCCGCGTACGACCGCCTGGACTGCGATGGGCGGGGCGCTTTGATGCGCCGGGGGGGGTTGTACTCCTCGCTGCTCAGCGAGTGGCGTAAGCAGCGCGACAAGGGCGCGTTGGAGGCGCTTGGTAAGGCCAGGGGCCGACCGCCTGCTGACCCGGTGGAACGGGACAACGCCAGGCTGAGGACCCAGGTGGCCAAGCTGCAGGTCGAGCTCAAGACGTCTCGGCGGGTGATCGAAGTGCAGGGAAAGCTCTCCGCGCTGCTGGAACAGCTCGCCACTGGCGGCGCGACCGACGAGGACCGGGCGCAGTAAGCGCCCAAGTGATCGAGGCCATCGACGGCGCGGTCGCCGAGCTGGTTCCGCTGCTCGGCGCCAAAGCCGCCTGCCAAGCGGTCGGCGTGCCGCGGGCCAGCAACTACCGCGACCGTCCCGGCGACGAGGCAGACCAGCCGCTCGAGGTCATCAAGGATGCCAGCGAGCCGATGCTCGAGCCGCTGCCTGCGTCCGATGGCCGGGGTCGAGGAGGGCGTGCCGCAGCGGCGTCCGCAGGCCAAGCCGCGGGCCCTGTCGGCGACCGAGCGAGCTAGGTGTTGGAGGTGCTGCATTCCGAGCGGTTTGCCGACGCCGCGCCGGCCACCGTCTACGTGACGCCGCTCGACGAGGGCACCTACTTGGCCGGTGAGTCGACGATGTACCGGCTGCTGCGCGAACGGGGCGAGACCGACGCCCGACGCCGCCGCGCCACCCATCCGGCGAAGGTGAAACCCGAGCTGGTCGCCTCGGCGCCCAATCGGGTGTGGAGCTGGGACATCACCAAGCTGCACGGCCCGGCGAAGTGGACCTGCTACTACCGCTACGTGATCCTCGACATCTTCTCCCGCTACCCGGTCGGCTGGATGGTCGCTTCCCGGGAGTCCGCGACCCTGGCCGAACGGCTGATCACCGAGGTGGTTCGCAAGCGGCACGTCGACCGAGGCCAGCTCACCTTGCACGCGGACCGGGGTTCCTCGATGGCGTCCAAGCCGGTCGCGTTCCTGCTCGTCGATCTGGGCGTGACCAAGAGCCACAGCCGACCGCACTGCTCGAATGACAACCGCTACTCCGAAGCCCAGTTCAAGACCCTGAAGTACCGGCCCGACTTCCCCGACCGGTTCGGCTGCACCGAGGACGCCCGGGTCTTCTGCGTTGGGGTGACGACGGACCGGGCGCCGGCCTACCCGCGAGTCCTCGACGAGCTTGTCCCGACCGCCCTGGATGACAGCGAGCAGTACGCCAACAACAGAGTCGAAGCAGACCATGGTCGGCTCAAAGCGAGGCTGCGACCGATGCGTGGTCTCAAGATCTTCCGATCGGCACGGATCCCTGTTACCGGCCAGGTGTTCGTCAGAACCTCAGACGCGGCCACTACGCCATTGCCATCGACGCACCGGTTCATCAACGGCTACCGGCGGCAATTCGATGAGCTGGCGCTCGTCATCGCCAGGGGCTGCTATTGCCAACACTGGCTCGCCTTCCGTACCGCGGTACGGAAGGCGAAAGAACCCGGAGACTCGCGGCATCGTCGCCCCTGCCGTCGGTCTGTCCACCGCACCCCCGTCCGAGAAACCGTAAGGCTGCGCAAGCCACCCTCGCAGGCGATGTCGCTGACAGTGGAGCAGGTGGACGCGATCCGGTCAGCCGTCCGCGGCTGGCGCCGAGGCCCGGCGAGCACCACGTCTGAGGGTGCGTCCTTGGATGCGGGACTCAGGGCTCGCGCAGCGCCGTGGCGGCGCGGATCCGGGTCACCGCAAACAGCGCACCGACGAGCGCTAGTCCGCAGGTGGCCACCATTAGCCCGACGAAGGCGAGCAGCGAGCTGACCGGGATCGTTAGGAGCGGCGGCGGGAGGGTGAAGAAGAGCCCGAGGACGCGCACAGAGAGCAGGCTGAGCAGGAGTCCGAGCGGCAGGCCGACTACGAGGCTCCCCACCACCGTGACGATTCCCTCCTGCTTCGGTCCCGCGGCAATTTGGGAGCGCGTCGCGCCAAGCGCCTCGAGGATCGCGAATTCACGCCGCCGCTCGTAGACCACGAACGCGCCGAGGACGGCCACCCCGAGCGCCGCGATCAGGCCTGCGCCGATCGCCTCGATCTGCTTCAGGCCGTCGAGGTTCAGCGACGCGAGGCTTCGAGGCGCCGCCTGGGTCATTCCCGCGACGGTCTGCACGGCGAAGCGCTTGTGGACCGCGGGGTTCGCCGCGAGCTCCGCGGCGACCGCAGAGGGCGACTGGCCGACCGTCACGCGGGCCAGGTAGAAGTCGGGCCGCGGCGCGGAATAGGGCGGGAGCCCGGCCGTCGACACGACCATCTCCGCGAACGGGTTCGAGGGCGGGAACGATCTGAAGATGCCGACAACGTGGAAGTTGACGTTCCGGCTTAGGTCCTGGTCGTCGGGAAAGATGGTGACTGGCAGGTTGTCGCCGACGGTCACGGCGAAGTCCGTCGCGATCTCCTGCGCCACGATCACACCAGAGGGGTCCTCGATCAGCCCTTGGACGCCCTTGCCGGCGATCATCTGCGGCGTGGTGGTCACGGTGCCCGAGTAGGTGCTGAGGTCGATCGCATCGATGGTCTTGCGGTCGGTCCCCGAACGGGCCGGGACTTGCCGGATCGGTGTGACAGACGCAACGTTCGGCCCCAGGGATTTCGGCAGTGTGTAGAGCGGGTCACCGGCTGTCAGGCGCAGATCGGAGCCGAACGCCGCGGTCGCGTCGGACTGCTTGGCGCTCGTGTACGTCGCCACGAACGACACGACCTGAGTCCCGAAGGCCACCGCGAGGATGCCGATGGCAAGGGCTACTCCGGTCCGCGCCGGGCGCCGGCCAAGCCAGCGCAGCGCCGCGGCGCGCCATGAGGGCAGCGCCCGGGACCGGTCGGGCCGGGTCAAGCGCAGCGCGCCCGCGAGCAGAATGCGGATCGCGAACAAGGCGATGCCGATCCATAACGCGATCGGCGCGAGCAGGACGTAGAAGGAGAGTGCCAGCGTCGTTCCCTGAGCAGCCTCGATGGGCGTTAGCTTCAGCCCGCCGGCGAGGATATTGATCGTCAGGATGGCGAGACCGACGCCGATCGCCGCGACGTCCAGGTAGGCGCGAAACCACAGCGGTCGCCAGCCGCGCTCGAGGACGCGTCGCTCGGTGATCACCTCTGAGCGTTTGCTCGACCTGATGAGGCGCACCACGCGGACGCCGGTAGTGAGGGCGCCTGCGGCAAGCGCCAGCAGCACCGCGAATGCGACACCGCTCCCCGAGGTGTCTTGCCCCGCCGCGTGTCCTTCAAGGGCGCTCACGCCGACGAACGCCACGGCGAGGCCGATCATCGAGCCGAGGAGGCCGGCAAGCACAGCCTGCAGGCCGGCGAGCCGCACCAACTGCGACTCAGTCGCGCCGCGAAGTCGCAGCAGGGCGTCCTCACGGCGCTGGCCCTCCGCTAGCGCCGACTGCGCCGCAAGTCCGAGCGCAGCGGCGACGAGGGCGCCGGGAATCCCGAGCAGGAGGAACAGGATCTTCGCGTTGGTGGCGTCGGCGGACGCCTCACTGAGCGGCTCGGCGCCGTTGTCGGAGACGACGATCGCGCCGGGCGCCGGGGTGCGCTCGAGCAGGCGCCGAAGCGCGCCAGACCACACGGAAGCCGTGCCGGGGTCCGACGGGTAGGCATTGTGGTCGACGCCGACATGCACCTCAAGGCTGACGGGCGGCAGATCGGTCAGGCCGGGGTTCAGGACCGTGGTCGCTGGTCCAAGCTTCTTGATGATCGCCGGCAGGAGCCGTTTCTCGAAGGTGGCGTAGGGGATCACGATCGCGCGCGGCACCAGGGCAACGTCACCCTGGACGTCCCCTGCGGGAATGGCGAACCAGGTGGGGAGGGCCTGTCGGAGGTCGGCCGTACCAGCGGCTGGCATGGTCAGCGACCCGCCGCCTCCCGGCAGGTCGATCGTCAACTGCTGCGCCTGGGCGAAGGCGGGCGAGTAGTCGCGGAGCGCCTGATCGAGGAGGGCCCCACCGCCGAGCGAACCGCTCACGATGCGGGCCCAGGGGTGGTCCCGGAAGTACCGAGGGTCGACAGCGAACAGCCTCGCGCTCGCGCCACCGGGGTCGCCAGACGTGTGGACGAACACGTTGGCCGCAGCGAAGCGGTCGACGGTACTCACCCCCGGGACGGCCGCGAGCTCGCGAGCGACAGCGGTCATGTTGACGTCGAGCGACGTCGCCAGCGCACGCTGCTCGACCTGCACCGGCTGGAGCGCGATCTGCGTCATCGACGTGACAGCCTGGCTCAGGAAGAGCAGGGTAGCGCCGAGCATGGCGACCGGGAACGCCACGCCAAAGGCACCAAGGACCAGCCTGAGGGGCGCCCTGCGGAGGCTCTGGGAAGCGAGCCAGATAATCATGGCGTGGGTCCCGCCTCCGCCGGGCCGCCAGCCGGGGTCGCCGCCGGGCCCGTCCTCGCGGTTGGACTCAGCCGGCCCGAGTGCATCTCGATGACGCGATCGGCCTGAGCTGCGACGGTGGGATCGTGGGTGACCATCACGACGGCCGCTCCCCCCTCCCGGGCCGCGTCGAGGAGCAGCGCGGTCACAGCCAGTCCGGTCTTTGAGTCCAGGTTCCCCGTTGGCTCATCGGCCAGGACGAGGGTGGGCCTGCCGACCAGCGCACGGGCGATGCCCACGCGCTGCTGCTGGCCACCGGAGAGCTGGTCGGGAAGCTTGGCCTGCTCCCCGGCGAGGCCGACACGATCAAGCGCCTCGGCCGTACGGCTGGCTCGCTCGGCGGGCTCGACGTCGTCAAGCACCAGGGGGACCTCGACGTTCTCGCCGGCAGTGGCCTGTGGGAGCAACGCCATCCCCTGGACGACGAAACCGCAGTTCCCGCGCCGAAACCGAGCGCGTTCGTCACCGCTCAGGCTCTGCCAATCGACGCCGGCGACCTTGACGGTTCCCGAGTCGGGACGGTCGAGGCCACCAAGGAGGAACAGGAGGGTGCTCTTTCCGGACCCGCTGGGCCCGACCACAGCGAGTACCTCGCCCCGGGCGACGTTCAGCGATGCACCGTCGAGCGCCTTCACGGAGAGCCCGTCGCGCGCATAGGTGTGAGTGACGTCGGCCGCTTCTGCTGCCGGCTCTAGCGGGACATAGTCGGGAGCCTCAGCCGGCATCGTGCACCTCCCCGTCGCGCATCTCCAGGCGCCGGTCTGCTCGGTCAGCAACCTGAGGATTGTGGGTGACCGTGAGCAACGCGGTGCCTTCGTCGCGCAGCTCGGCGAGCAGGTCAAGGATCCCGGCGGCGGTCGCCTCGTCGAGCTCGCCGGTGGGCTCATCGGTGAGCAACAACCGCGGCCTGGGCGCGACCGCGAGAGCGATGGCCGCCCGCTGGTTCTCTCCGCCCGAGAGCTGGCCGGCGCGGTGGTGGCGGCGCTCGGCCAGACCGACCTGCGACAGAAGCTCGTCAACGCGCTGACGGACCTCGCCGGTCGGGCGTCCGTCGAGGCGCAGCGGCAGGGAGACGTTCCCGGCCACGTCCAGGAGCGGATGGAGGTTGTCGCGCTGCATCACCAAACCGATGCGGCGGCGACGTTCCCGGGCACGGTCGGGCGGCGAGAGTCGCGTCAGGTCCCGGCCGTCGATCATCACGGAGCCGCCGCTCGGCTCCAACAGGCCGGCGAGGATGTGGACCAGAGTGCTCTTGCCGCTGCCCGAAGGTCCCATCAGGGTGGTCCACGACCCCGCCTCGAGCACGACCTCCGCGCCGCGCAGGGCCACCGTCTCCACCTCGGTCTCGCGATAGATCTTGTACAGGCCACGAGCCTCGATGGCGGGACCCGATACTCGACGGGGAGAGGTCCCCCCACCGGGTGCCGCGATCTCAGAATCGATCCGAGTGATGCGGCCCGAGCCAGAGTCCCTACTTGACAAGGCTCGACACCTCATGGTGACCGCCCTGGTGGAGGTCGGCGTGCACGAATCCCACGCCGGGCGCAAACCACTTGCGCTCGTGCTTCGTGGGGTCGAGCGGGTTGATGTCCTGGGTGACGACCACGTGGCTGTACGTCCCCGACGGGAGCTTGATCGAGGCGTTGGTCTCCAGGACCGTCGCCGTGTCCTCGGCGATTCCTGGACGGTACTCCTGCCGGTAATGGTCATTCGTCCTCGAACTGGCCTCCATGACGATGCCCGGAAGCGCATGGTCAACCCCTGCCTCCCAGGTGCCATCGGTGTTGGTGACGACCCCGTTGATGTATTCGGCCGTGTTCTCGCCGAAGTACCAGACGTTGCCCTTGCTGTCCTGGGCATACCAGTCGGTTGTCTTCTCGACGAGCGAGTGGTTCTGGGTGACGACGTCGCTGATCACCAGGCACTTGACGCCCATGACCGACTTGGTCTGCTTCAGGACCGCGTATCGCGTTGACGTCGGCACGCCGTCGCGGGTCCCCCTGTAGAGGCGCGTCGTCCCCGGCTTCAGCGGGAAGTAGCGGTTGTTGACAGTTGTCGAGAACTGGCTCGGGACGATCTTCGGGTGATAGTTCCGCCCAGTCGTCACCGGCCCGGTGGTCGCCGGCGGAACGCTGCCTGTACTCGACGTGCTGGGCGTCCTGGATGTCGTCTGGGGGCTGGACAACGACGTCCCGCTTGAGCCGCAACCGCCCACGGCCAGTAGGGACGCCACCCCCGTCAAGGCCACTCCGGCCAACGCGCCACGGGTTCGGCTGAACATTGTCGTGATCACGGTTCTTCTCCTTCGAGTCGCAACGTCCTGAACTACGTGACATCAGCATGAACCGGTGATTATGAGAGGATCGTGAGGGCGAATGCCCTGCCCGCGGGGGAGGGATCGTGCAATCCTCACAAGTGACAGACGGAACTTCCGTCGGCTCCATGGTGAACTACGGGCACGCTTCGCGGAGCTTGCCCCGGAGGTCGTGGCGATCAGACCCGTGAGCGACTGGCGCTTGAGCACGAGCCTCAGGAACGTGCGCCTAACGGGGCGCCGCCGTCGCACCTATCACGGTGTTGCCCTGCCCTTGGGCCATTCGAAGGTGAAGCCCGCCCTCTGCGCCGCTTGCGTGGCACCGCGACTTCGCCGACGCCAGGAGTCGACTGGGGTCTGTTGCGTTGGCCGATCGGCTGGCATGACTGAACGATCGTCCGCTGGGGTTCAGACGGCGAGCGTCAGCTCATCGAAGCCCACCCGGACCTCACGGTCCCATTTCAGATCGAAACCATGGACAGGCTGACACCGACCTTCTGGCCACGCTCTACGAGGCGACGCGACGCGAGGATTGCTCAGCGGTCCAGGGGTTGACCTGCATGACGCGATGCGCCTTGCCCTGGTCACGGGGAATCGGCCGGAGAACATGGAGGCGGACCTTCTCGGACACTTCAAGGTCATTGAGCGGATCGCACGGCAATTCGGACCCTTCGACGCCGATAGAGCTGACGTGGAATCTTGACAGGATGAGCTCGTGTCACGCCTGGTCAACCAGCTCACCAGGCCCGAGACGGTCGGTCAGAGAGTCCGACAGATCCGCAGGGTCGAAGGGAAGCTCCGCGAGCTCGAAGGCGTGCATCTCAGTGACGACATCCGGCGTAAAGGTACGACGCTTGGACTCACCGAGCGGGACGTGAGCCGTGCGCTCACCTTCCTCGATGTGCCGAACAAGCGGCTGGGGCATCCATCCTCAAGCCGATCTCAAACTCTGAAGATTTCAGTCGCGGAGGCTGAAGCACGTCCGTCGCGTTCTACTCGGCGTTCGCCCGGTGGCGACTCACGCAACCCTGACCTTGAACCGAGGAGCCGCATCACAAATCTGTCACACACGGACTGCTACTGGACCATGGTCTGTCGACACGCATGAACACGAAACCAACCGGTGACCTGCACCGATAGGCAGATCCCGGCACTAGTCGTCATCACTCGATATGCTCTCGGCCGCACTTTTAATCCGCGGGTTGTGGGTTCGAGTCCCACGGGGCCCACAGATATGTCCGCAGGTCAGGTGCCTACTCCGCGTTCCGAGATCTTCGGGGAGGCCCTGGGGCACACAGGGGGCACAAGCGGATCGCCTCTTCCTCCGGCGCCTCGCATCGCATTCGGCCTTCAGTGGCTCCAGACCAAGATGGGGATCATCCCGGGTGGCGCTCACGTCCGGGCCTAGCCTCGTCCCCCGCGTCAGTCCATTTGACCAGTCGTCATCGCCGAATCGTAGGGTCTTGAGGTTCTCTCGGATGGCGGTGCGCTGGTCGTTTGTCGACGGCATCGTTGGTCGGTTTGTCCAACTGGACCCCGGAGCCTACTTCGGTGAGATCTCCATGAGTGATGGTGCTCCCCGGTCGGCCACACGGTCGTAGCCGGGCCGGAGGACCGCAAAACGTTCGCACTCTAATCGTTGGCCCTCTCCCCGATGATCGACCGGCCCGAGGTGTCCCGCGTTCTCCGCCTAGTTCGTCGAGCCGATGGCGCTGGTCGCCAATGGCGCACCGCATCCTGTGGTTCATGTCGCTCTGGAGCACCCGTGCGGCGGCCTCAAAATCCTCCGGGCTAGGTGCATCGTCCGTCGTCATAGCGACGCGCCAGGTGTTCCCGAAACCGTCGCGGGTGCACCTCGTCGAGCGATCCACGCCGATTTCTGCTTGGCTGGCCACCACCGGCGTCACGCCTTGGGTGCCGACCAGCGAGGAGCGCGACGAGCGCTGGCAGGCCTCAAGAAGACGACTGAGATTGAGTTGTCCCTGCCGCTTGACCTCCGTCGGGGTGGTACCCCGCCGGCGACGCTGGCCGCGCCGGGGGCGGCGCGCACGGACCCCGGATTTCATGGCGGCCGGGGTCCCGCGCGCAAGTGGGCCCCCGCAGAAATCGCTCGGCGAGGGCCCGCGCTTACCCGCCAGCATCGCTGCGGTTCCAGCCGCCCCTTATGCGGAGACGAACGTGTGCGCTTCGTACATCTGAGGGGGGTCGGTGATACCGACTTCTTGCAGGATCGGACCCAGTTGCTCCCCGAATCGACGGCAAGACTCCTCAGACTCCCAAACATCGACGACCCGGAATCCGCTGTCACTTTGGCCAGCGGTGTGAACCAGCAAGCCCTCAACGGGCCAGTCGGAAGGAGATTCCAACCGGCTCTTACCGCCGAACTTGCGGACCGTCTCCTCGTAACGTTCCTGAGTGACCGTCGGTCCCTGGTGGACGAGCACGACAGGCATGCTGCCTCCTTGAAAGTTGTGATTTTCCCAGGCGCGGCACTCTTGCGGAGGTCGCCCCTTCAGATAGACAGCATGCTCGCGTTCAACCTGCGAGCACAAGACGTAGCGGACCGCACATTCGACCGGTGCCGTCCTAGCGTCCAGCGGTGGCCAGCCCTCGGGCACCCGAAACCGCGCCGACTGGGCACAACGAGGGCACAAGAGAGTGACGCACCGTGGCAGACAGTGGAGGACCGTGAGGGACGTTTACCCTGGTCAAGGCCGCTTTACGGGACATTGCCGCAGATCAGCGAGACGTCGAAATCGGACTTTCAATCCGCGGGTTGTGGGTTCGAGTCCCACGGGGCCCACCAGCCGCGAACGGGCGGCCCGGTTGTCTCCAGCTGCGGTAGGTCCACGCGGCGACCTGGCAGTCCCTGCTCACGTAGGACCGGCTTGGTTGACGAGCTGGCAACTCGACGTGCTGCCGGTGAAGCCGCGGGCTGGAGAAGCGCGGACCACGCCCCTAGCTAGCTGCCATGCGGGCGGGGCTGGTTGAGCGCAGCCACCACCTGGGTGTAGTCGCCGCGGGCCTCGCCGTACCGGAGGAACTTCACGTTCTCAACCTGGATTTCCGTGGCATGCGGTTGCGACTCGACGAGTTCGATCACCTCGGCGACGAAGTCGTCAAGGGGCATCGCGGAAGGGCTCTCCTTGTGGCCCGGCATCAGGTCTGTCGCGACCGCGGGCGGCTCGAGCTCGACGACCTCGACGGTGGTTCCGCGTACTGCAGACGCAGCGACTCGCTCAGCATGTGGACAGCGGCCTTCGTGGCGTTGTAGGTCGGGGTGACCCCCAGCGGAGCGAAAGCCAAGCCTGAGGAGAGGGTCATGATGGTGGCCTCGGGCTGCGCCTGCAGGTGCTTCGTGAAGGCAGCGATGAGCCGGATCTGGCCGAGCAGGTTGGTGGTGACGGTGGCCTCGGCGTCGGCCAAGAAGCCTGGCGTAGACCAGTCCTCGATCCGCATGATTCCCGCCATGGTGACAAGCACGTTGACCTCCGGATGCTCCGCGAGGACCTGCGCCGTCGCGGTGGCCACGGAATCCGGGTCCGCCGTGTCGACAAGTGTCGTGTCCAAGCCGTGCTCGGCGGCGATCGACTCGAGGAGCTCGGCACGACGCCCACCGATGATCACCCTGTTGCCTTTCGCTTGCAGGGCGACCGCGGGCGAGACCGATCCCGCTGGTGGCCCCTGGGATGAAGATGGTGTTTCCACTGATTCGCATGCTCCAGTTTGTGCTCAGTGGCGGATGTGCGGCAGAGAGCAGTGATCGGGGGATCGCGGATCCCTCCCTGAGCTGCCGCTCGTGACCCATAATCGTCAGGTGGACCGCGCCCCGCTCGCCGACTTCCTCACCCGGCACCGACAAGCACTGCAGCCGGGCGACGTTGGTCTCCCCACCGGCGCAAGGCGGCGCACGCCAGGTCTACGCCGCGAAGAGGTCGCCTCGCTCGCGGCCATGTCCCTACACCCGCCTCGAGCAGCAGCGTGGTCCACGGCCGAGCACGCAGATGCTTGCGGCGCTTGCTCGAGCGCTGCGGATGACGCCCGACGAGCGTGACTACCTCTTCCGAGTCGCCGGCCACAGCGCTCCCGACCGGCACGACACCAGTGAGTACGTCGCTCCCGCGCTCCTGCGGGTGCTTGATCGCCTCGTGGACACCCCGGCGCTCGTCATCAATTCGCTCGGTGAGGTGCTGGTGCAGAACGATCTAGCCCGCGCGCTGTTTGGCGACAAGACAACCCATGCCGGCTTGGAGCGGAGTGAGACCTACCGCTGGTTCGTCGACCCCGAGACCGAGCGGATCATCTATCCCGAGCGCGACCGCGACCGGCATAGCCGTACTCAAGTGGCCTCGCTGCGGGCCGCCTACGGCTCGATGGGCGCCGACTCGCGAGCCGGAGAGTTGGTACGCGCGCTTCGGCGGGCGAGTCCTGAGTTCGCCGAGCTGTGGAACCGCCATGAGGTGCAGCGCCGGTTCGAGGACCACAAGGTCTTGCTTCATCCCGAGGTCGGCGCCATCGAGCTGGACTGCCAGGCCCTCTTCGCCGAGGACCAA
>JBBRYB010000036.1:0-30052 GCA_038238115.1 Propionibacteriales bacterium
GCCTGTCCAACCCCGAGATCTGCAAGCAGCTCGTGATCAGCGAAGCCACCGCGAAGACCCACGTGGCGCGCATCCTCCAGAAACTCGGCATCCGCGACCGCGTGCAAGCCGTCATCTACGCCTACGAGAACAGCCTCATCATCCCCGGCTCCGCGAACGACGCCGACATCCACTAACCCGAACCCGGACGCCGCACTCGAGGGTGGCCAGACACTCACCAACACAAGCGGGGGTAACCCCTCGGGCGAATCGGCTACGGGCCGTCCCTGCGATTCCATGACGCTCGGCTCAAGATGGTCTCGTCGTCCCGTAGGAGGAACGGCGGATTCTGGCGGTCATCGCAACACGACGTCGCCGATCAGCTCGATCGGCTTCTTGAACCCTAGACGTTTGCGGGGGTCTGTCGTTGAGCTCGTCGGCAACCCGCTCCAGGTCGGCGGCGCTGTGCGCGGACAGGTCAGTGCCCTTGAGAGAGTACTGGCGCAGCAGGCACAGTGTTCTCATTCGTGCCGCGCTGCCATGGGGAGTGCGGGTCGCAGAAGAAGATGGCGATGTCGGTGGCGACGGTGACCTGTTTCCAGTCCCGCATCTCCACGCCCTGGTCCCAGGTCAGCGACCCGCGCAGCGCCATCGGCAGCGTTTGGATCTTCGCGGCCAGGGCGGCCGCGACCTGCTCGGGCTTATAGCCCGCCGGTAGGTGCACCAGCATCGTGTAGCCGGTCGCGCGCTCCACCAGTGTGCCGATGGCGGAGGCGTTCCTCTTGCCGATGATCAAGTCTCCCTCCGTCCAGGCACAGCACGGTCGGCGACCTCGGCGGGCCGTTGGCTGATCAAGATCATGTCCGGGATCTTCCCCGAGGGGCCCTTGGCCGTGGCACGTCGCGGGCGACGCACCGCACGCCCGGTGCGTAGGTGTTGATGCAGGTCAGCGCGCAGATGCCCACGACCCTGCACATACAGGGCCTGGTAGATCGTCTCGGGACTCACCTGCATCTCCTGCCGCTCACCCAACACCGCGGCCAGGTGGTCGCTGATCTGCTCGGGGCTCCACTTCACACACAGTCTGGCCTGTACCACCGATGCCAGTTCGGAGTTGTCGAACTTGCTGGCCTTGGGCCGGCGAGCGCGGAGCTCGGCCCGCTTCTGCGCCGCAAAAGGCGCGTACCTGCCTCGTGCCCGCGAACCCCGCTGGGGACCGTTGCGGCGCAGCTCACGGCTGATCGTCGAGGGAGCCCGACCGATCTGGGTGGCGATCGTCCGCACACCTGTCCCGGCCAGTGCAAATCGGCAATCTGCAGCCGCTCTTCCAAGCTCAGATACCGGCCCGAGGGTTCAGGCTTCTTACGCGGGACCTGCCCACCGGTCGCTTGGCGCCAATGACGGCCAGTTCGTCGATTCACCCCGACAGCATCACAGGCAGCTTGCAGCGTCGAGCCCTGAAACATCAACACCCAGGAGCCTGCTTCTCGATCAACTCCTGCTTCGACCACATGCACAACACCTCACACCAGAAGGGGTGTTGCGACGACCGATTGAGCCCGCCGAACGCTGAGCGGGGAGGCCGAGGCTTCGGGTCTGAGGCGTGGTTGGTGTCCCGCACGGGTTCGCGTCTTGCGGAACCCCCCGGACCTGACAAAAGGTCGGACGTTCGCTCCTGCCGAAGGCTGGACAGGTGCCAGGCCCGCTCTGGCAAACTCCGATGCCATGCACGCCGCAACGCTCTCCGCGCTCAACGACTACCGACCTGTTCGGCATTGACGAAGCGTCGCTATGGCAAGGAGCGACCGTGCGCACGCACAGCGGACGACTCCAGGGCTACGAGGGCTACTACGTAGCTTGGAGGAGCGACGGTGGTCACTTGTCGATGCCCCCCTCCGGCGGCTCGGAGATCACACGCTCTCTCTCAGCCGAAACCGTCGACACACTGAAGAACCGGGACTTCTGGCGAGAGTTCGCCGTGGACCGTGGGTTGCAAGTGATAGGACCGAGCACACACGCCTACCTGGACCGTGACCCCGGCCCCGTCCGCGGCGTCACGCCCCTCCAAAATGACGACCTCCGATCGCTCCGAGAAACGGTCGATGAGTCCGACTGGGCCGAGTCCGGGTGGAACGACCAGCCGCCGCACATCTTCGGACTCTACGAAGACGGATTGCTGGTGGCGGCAGCGAACCAAAACCTGTTCCACCACCAGCCACGAGACATCGGCGTCATCGTGGCGCGCGGTGCGAGAGGCCTTGGACTCTCCACGAAGGTTGCTCAGCATGCGGCCTCGTTCGCCATCCGAACACATGGCTTCGCCCGGTGGGGGGCACGAAACAGCAACGCTGGGTCGCTTGCGGCGTCATGCAGATTGGGATTCGAGCGATGGTGCGCCCAGCTGGCACTTCGCTGACCAGCGATCCTCCGCTCAACGGATCGGGACACCGCCTGCCTGCCCGTGCGCTTGGCCCTGGCGAGATGAGAGGACCGGATCAGCCGCGATCCCCGAGGTCGTTCCGCTCCGGGATGCCGCCTCAGGACCGGCCGGTCTACAGCTCGACGAGCCAAGGGTGGCCGCGATGTGCGACCTCGAGCGCATCCTTGAGCCACTGACGCGATGGTGCGTCGAGGAGCGGGAGGCAGGCCTCGAAGTCGTCTTGATCTTTGGGCCGCAGGCTGTTGGCCTTGTGCAGCAGCTGCACTTCGGGGCGTAGGTAGTCGATGCCGTCGCCGGTCCAGAGGATGGCGTCGAGCGGGAGGCTGATGCGGGCGTCGCGCTTGAACGTCCAAGTGGTGGGTGTGGTGTCCATCAGGATCACGTCGTACTGCCATGGGTCGGCGCCGCTGGCTCGCAGCCAGAGGTTCTCGCAGGTGTCGGGGAGTGATTCATCATCGGTCTCGGTGAGCAGCGCTCGGAAGGTTCCGCTGTCTGCGGACCACACGTCGAGGCGCCCGGCGAGGTGCTCTCGCAGAAGGCTCACATCAGTCCGGGGGATGCTGGGGTCGACGTCGTCGTGGGGGCGGTGAACGCCGCTGAAGGCCTCGATCGCCCACCCGCCGGCGATTCACCAGCGCCCGGGGTAGCTGCTGAGCTGGTCGGCCACGTCATGCGGGTTACGTGCTTGCCAGGGCCCGTAGAGGCGGACGGACTCTTCGTGGGACATCACGGGCCCACACTAGTGGCCCCTCGCTGGTACCGGTTCGGCTCCCGGGATGTCCTGAATCTGCCGAGATCCGGATGGTGGCAATGCCTGGAGTAGGTGGCCGTCGAGTGAAGTGTGCACGCAGCACCGGTCCAGGGAAGCCGTAGAATTGGGCGTCGCGGAGATCGTTGCAATCGACAGTGACCAAGTTGCTCCCGTGTCTCGCCTGGCCCTGCGGACGCTCTGGGATCAGGCCTTCGGTGATCGCTTCAGCGACGACGACGCTGAGCACGCCTACGGCGGCGTGCACGTCCTGGCCCGGGAGGGCACCCGGCTCATTGGCCATGCCAGCGCAGTGCCGAGACGGATCAGGTTCGGAGACCAACCCTGGCGAACCGTTGGATACGTCGAGGCCGTTGCCACACATCCTGAGCGTCAAGGCGAAGGCATCGGGCGACGAACGATGGAAAGGCTCCAGGAGGAGATCTCCTCCCGTTGGCCGGTAGCGCTTCTCTCAACTGGACGCGCGACAGGCTTCTACGAGTTGCTCGGTTGGGAGCGATGGCGCGGGCTCTCCTACACCCACACAGCCACAGGCGCTGTCTCCGACGACGAGCACGGCGGCTCATGATCCTGCGCCTCGACCGATCCGCCGTCCCGGACGTATCCGTCACAGTGACCTGCGAGGACCGAACCGGTGACGCCTGGTGACCTCGATCCGTATCCGAGCCGCCGTGCTGGGCGCACGTCCCCGGTAGCCGAACCACAAACGGTGAACGCCCAGGTCAAGGGGGTGGTTCTGGGCGGGCGCATCGGCGTTCGTTCCGTTTACCCCGTCCGCCTGCACGTTCCGGGACGGGTCCCCGCTACGGGATGGGCGGTTGCGAACCGCAGGTCGCGGGCGATCCCAGTGCGGCAGAGCCCACCCCCCGAGTTCGCGACTATCCAGCTGATCGGTCCCGTCGCTCAGGGATCCAGCCGCGCTGTTGGAGGAGTCGGTGGGTGTGGTCGGGGATCTCTATGGGGGCGAGGTCGTCATCCGAGCGGTCCAGGACTCCATCAGCGAGGAGCCGATCGGCCTCGTCGCCCTCGCCGAGTGCCTTGTCGACGGCGATGAGGTCGAGGCGGCTGGTCTCGTCGTACGGCGCGGCGCGGTAGGCGGCCTCGGCCGAGAAGCGAGCGAGTTCGAGGTCGTGAGTGGTCAGCGCGTGCGTGGTGACGATGTGGGCGGTGTCGACGATGGCGCACGACATCAGGTGGTCGTGTCGTTCGCCGTCGAGCAGCCAGCCCCAGCCGGTCGAGCGGAGGTTGGCAAACGGTTCGCCACTGACCAGGGTCAGAGCCACGCGGAGGTCGTCGATGCCGTCGGCGCCACGGCTCTGACCGCGCGTCCGCAACCGTCGGAACAGGTCCATGTCTGTAGCGACCCCGTGAACGGCGTACTTGGCGTGGACGCCGTCGGCGTGGGTCTGGCGCGCGTTGGGGAGATGCGGCTTGCCGGTGCGGGGGTCTCGGCCGAGCCAGCCGCGCAGGACCCCGAGGTCCTTGCGGGCTCGATCGGGCCGGATGCCGAGTGCGTCGGCGATGTCGTCGGCCGTGACGCCGTGAGGGTGGAGCGCCAGGAAGGCCAGGAGTTCGACGTAGTACGGACGCCGGTGCGCCATCTTGCGTGGGTCGCCGAGCGTCCGTGCGCTCACCGGTCCGAGGAGGGTGAGTTTCGGCCCGACCAGGGGTGAGGCCTGCCACCGGGCCAGGTCCTCGTCGAGATCGGGATCTTGCTCGGTGACCCGTGCGGCAGCGTCCGCGGAGGCGAGTGGTGCAAGAGCTTCGACATCCTCGGCAACGACCGCGGCTGACTCCTCGTATTCGGTGGCAGCTAAGGGAAGCAACGAGGCGTCCCCGGCAGGGCCGTCGGACTTGCGGGGGAGCGTGAGATCCGAGGTGAGAGCACCGGTTGCGTCGGCACATGAGTCCGGGCCTTCGGGCTCGGGTGTTGCGACGTTGGTGGCCTCTCGGGTGATGTCGACGAGGGTGGCGCAGGCGTGAGCTTCCTCAGCGGTCAGGCCGGCGGCTACCAAGTCGAGGTCGACGCCGATGGCGGGTTCCGTGACGGTGAGTCGACCGGAAGGGGTGAGCCGGAGTTCGACGTCGCACCCGGTGGGGCCGCCGCCGACGGTGAGGATCGCTGCTCCGGCCCGTCCGGCGTAGCTGGTGATCATCTTGGCGATCTTGCGCGTCGCCTCTGCGTCCGCGGCGGTAGCGGTCGTGATGAGCGCTCGGTACTGGTCGGGCTCCATCTGCGGGTCTTCGGTTTCGAGGTCCTCTGTGATCTGGTCGAGGAACCCGCTGGTGCCGTCCGAGTGGTGATGGAGCCGGAGCGGGTCGATGTCGGCCAGTTCGGCGCCGATGCCGAGGGTGTCGATTTCGACGAGCGTCGACCACGGGTTGAGGGAGAGTTCGGCGGCGATGTGTCGACCGAGTGCAGTGGCTCGGTGGGGGTCTCCGGTGAGAGCCATGGTGCGGAGTTCTTCGAGGTTCACGTAGACGAGGGCGCCGTCGCTGTCGGCGCCGATGCTGACTATCAACGGGTAAGGCGCGATCGCTGCGGGGGGATCGGCGTTCACATCGCTCAGGCGGATCGTCCAGGTCGTCGCCTTGCCGGTCCAAGGCGAGCGCAGCGTGAACGGCTCGGCCAGTTGGACGGTGACGGTGTCGGCGTCGAGCGCGGCCGAGACGACTCGGGGTGCCGGGGCAGCCGTGGTTCCGAGGTGGCGCAAGGCCTCGTCGAAGTCCTCGATGCGTGGAGCGGTGAGCGAGCCGGAGGCGTGGACGCTCTTCTCCGCCGGCCGGAGCTCAGGTGGTGGCGGTGCGATCACATGGCCGGGGAGCCGGTAGCGCAACTGGGTATGCCTGTGCTGGCGCAGTACGAGCAGCAGCGACCCGGCGAGTGCGGCTCCGCCGCCGGCGAGTCCGGGGAGCACCCAGCTCGGGAGTGTGTGCTCTTCCTCGGTCGTGCCGACCGACTGGGAGTTGCTGTTTCCTGGCGATGTCTCCTGTGGCGTCGGTCCTCGGCTGCTGACCGGCGGCGTGGACGTGGGTGGCGCGGCGTCGTTGCGATGCTTCGGCGTCTCCACCGGAGGCGGCGGTTCGGTGTCCGGGATGGTGAGGCGCCAGCCAGGGCGGATCAGGTCGGGGTCGGTAAGACGCGCGCCGTCAGGCTGCACGGTCGACTGGGAGGAGTCGAAGATCTTCGGGTACGCCGTCGCGTTGCCGAGTTCGTCCTTGGCGATCTGCGACAGGGTGTCGCCGGGCTGGACGACGTACGACGTGGCGTCCGCAATGTTCACGGAGTCCGGCCCTGTCTCTGGTGCCGGGGCTGGAAGCAGGAGGACCGTTCCTGGGAGCAGGAAGTCCGGTTCGCCGTGGAGGACATCACGGTTGAGAGCGACCAGTTCGACATATCTGGTGCCGTCGCCCAGACGCTCCTCGGCGATCTTCCACAGGCTGTCGCCGCGCTTCACGGTGTACGGCTCGGTTCGCTCGTGCGGGGTCGAGGCTGAGTTCAGGTGCGGCGCGGCGGGGACGGCCGAAGGAGCCGAGTAGGCGACATCGATGGTGGTGGGCGGCAGCGGAGCCTGCGCCGGAACGGCCTCGGCGCGAGGGGCGGTGGCGACTGCGGCCACCGCCGGGAGCGAGAGAAAAAGCAGTGCGGCGACGCCGACGAGTTGGCCGGCCGCGTGCTGCGGCCTCGCGAGGCCTGGGACCCGCAAGGTTCGGCGTCCACGTACGCGCGCGGCCACGTCGAGGACGACTGAGACGGTGAAGACGGCCCACGCGATCCAGGCGACGACGCCGATGACCGCGAGTGCGACGGTGCCGTCGTCGGGTGCTGTCAGGGTTGACCAGCCGAAGTTCGAGGGTGACGGGACGGCGTTGATCGCGAGAAGCAGGAGTGGGACGCCTACCACAAAGGCGACGAGAGCGAGAGTAGCGGCGAGCCCAAGCAGGCGCTGGCGTAGGCGGGGTTGAAGGCGAGGTTGGTGACGGCTCATCGTGGGTTGCCTCCGAGGGTGCGAACGAGGTGCGCGGTCGCGGTCGAGGTGACGTCGAGGTGGTTGATGCCGATCAGGCCGAGGAACTTGGTCTGGTAACTGTCGTGGACTGTGACCGTGAGGGTGTCGCCGGTGACGGTGGCTGTCCCTGTCATGCCCGCGGCGCTCAGGTAGCGCTGGGCGGCGGCGCGAGCATTGGCCGCGTCGATCGTGACGGCGCTTCCCTCAATCGCTGGCGCGGCCTGGACCTCCTCACCGCCCGCCCGGGCAGCCTGCGCTGCAAGATCGTGGCCGCGTTGCTGGGCGTGCACCTGTCCGCCGAGATCGACGGCCAGCCCGACGAGGAAGATCATGACGAAGCTCGAGAGCGCGAGCCAGATGCTGATCGACCCACGCTCATCGCGGCAACCAGACCTGCTCATGACTGGCTCGCCGCTTGGCGCCAGGTGTCGAGGGGGCTGCTCATGGTGGCGCTGAGGAGCCGAGCTCCGGGCACGCCCGGGACCGAGAGGTCGGACAGGTCGAGACGGCAGGAGACGGTGACGGTCACGGTGCCGGGTTGGCCGGCCTGTTTGGTGAAGTCGGCGGTGTCGACCTGGACCTCGACCTGGTGGCAATGGAGGCCTTGGCTTCCAATGCTGTCTAGTGCGGCCTGCCGCGCGTCGGTGGTTGCGGTCCGGGCATCACGGGCAATGGACGCCGACCGGGCGGCGTCGGCTGCCGCGGATTGCAGACTCTCGTGGGTGGCCGCGACGCGGCCACCGCAGATGATGAGCCCGACGAACAGCACGAATGCGGGCACGCCGACCACGGCCTCGATCGCGGCGGAGCCGCGCTCGTTGTGATCGCGCGTGGTGGCCTTGCTCATGGTGCCGTCACTCTCTCGACGGTGACACTGGCCGACTGAACGATTCGCGGGTGCCACCCGGGAATGACGCTCAAGCTGAAGCCACGGATGGTGACGCTCGCCGTCGTCGTGGTGCGGTTGGCCGTTTCCATGGCGTTCTCCAGGACGCTGTCGCCGCCTGCGTTGGTGATGAACGAGGCCGCGGCTCGCACGCCCTCAACTTGGTGCCCGTTTTCGGCTCCGGTGGCACGGGCGCCCTCTTCGGCAGCCGCGATGGCCACGGTTCGTGCGTGGTAGTACAGGGCCGCCTGCATCCCCAAGAACATGATCGCGAAGAGCGCAGGCAGCAAGATCACGAGCTCGATCGTGACCGAGCCGCGTTCGTTCCGCCGGCGACTACTTGAGTTTGCCGGATTGGCTTGTGACATAGGCCTTCACCGCGGCCACGACGATGGCGACGATCGCTATCACGGCGACCGCCCACAGGACGTGCTCAACGGTGACAGAACCGCGTTCGCTTCGTGCCGATCGAACGCGGTGCTCGGCTCTGAGCAGGGTGATCTGGAGCAGTACGAAGAGTCTCAACATGGGTTCCTCCTGGTCGTTTCCTTCCGTGTGGGTCGGGCTCAGCTGGCGTTGAACATTCGAAGTAGGGACGGTGCGACGAGCAGTGCCATGAAGATCACGCCCAGCAGCGAGCCTGGGATCGTCATCCGTTCGCCGACGGCATTGGCCTGGGCGATCTCCTCGTTGAGCATGGCCATGCGCATCGAGGCTGATCGCGCCCGCAAGGTGGTGTAGACGCTGGTTCCTTCCTCGCCGGAGAGGCGCATGATGTCGGCGAAGTCGTCGAGCTCAGGCAATCCAAGTTCTTCAGCCAAGGTGTGCAGTGCATCCCAAGGTGGAAGGCCCGACCAGCGTGAGCGGGTCAGTTCCTCCGAGAGTCGGGTGAAGACCCAGGAGTCGCCGACGGCCGCCGCGGCTTCCATCGCCTGTCGTGGGCCGGAGCCGTTGTTGCGCTCCAAGGCGACGAGGTCGATGTACGCGCCGAGTGCGCGAGCGAACTCGAGTCGGGCGCTGCGCGCGTCGTCGATGGCGTTGTAGTTCGGCAGGAAGAACATCAGCACCGCGAGCCCGATGGAGGCGAGCGCCGGGACGGCCACGGGCAATCCAAGGCCGAGCGCATCGAAGAAGTACGCGAGCAGTGGTGGGATCACCAGCCCCAGCCCGGCGAAGCTGAGCTTCTCGCCGTAGAACCGCGCTAGGGGGATCCGCAGCAGGGCGAGTTCGCGCGTCGGCGTACGGACCCACAGGCTGGAGGGGAGGACGCGAAGCGCCCATAAGCCGATGCGTTCCTTGCCTGAACCGGGCCTCGTCGCCGGCGCTATCGACCGAGAACGCTGGGGAGAGAGGCGATCGAGCGCGTCCGCGAGATCGGGCTCGGCAGGCAGCGCGTGTACGACGAGCAGCGTGAGGCCCAGGCCGAGGAGTCCGCCGGCGAGGATCACGAGTTGAAGGCCGGTGGTCATCGCGCGACCGTCCTCTCGGGAGCGGGTTCGAGGAACCGCGGCAGCGGTCGACCGTTGGCCATCCGCCTCATCCAGATCAGAGTGGCGACGTACGCCGAGAGCAGGACGATCAGGAGCACCTGCCCGAACGGGCTGCGGTACGGCGCAACGTAGGTGCCGGAGATCGCGAGGATCACCAGCACGCTGACGCTGATAATCGTCACCCAACGCGCGGTCGACCGCGGCTTGGCACGATCGGCCTCGACCTGGCGGCGCGCACGGACATCGGCACCGACCGACTCGGCGAGCCCCTCCAACACGCTGGCGAGACCGGCCCCGCGACGTCGGGCGCCGAGGATGAGGTTCGCCGCGATCAGGTCCCCCGTCGAGTCGTCGAGTTCGTCGGCGAACGCACGCAGGGCGGCCTCGGTGTCCCAACGCGCGCGGAGGCGGGCGACGAGACGACGTACCTCTGCCGAGATCGGCCCTGGGGTCGATCGCAGCGTCGCAACGAGCGCCTGCTCCAGCCCCACGCCCACGGTCAGGACGCCGGCCAGCGATCGGGTCCATTCCTCCATCGCCTCCAACCGCACGATCTGAGTGGCCGACGGCGGAGGAGCCAACAAGAGAGGGAGCCCGATCACTGCCACAGGCCCGATGACGAGGGCCAGCGCCCACCCGGTGACCAGCCAACCGACCAGTCCGACCCCGAGGCCGAGGACGATCATCAGCCGAGTGCGCCGAGAGATCTCGATTCGACGGAGCGGATGGGTCGCCGGGGCGGGGCGCTCGGGCGCGGGGCGAAGACCCACGGCGACGCCGAGGATCCCAGCGATGATCAGGGCGCCCGCGATCCCGGGAACGAGCGCGGTCACGACCGGACTCTGTTCATGGAGGGGTTCTCTGCCGACAGGTAGCCAGCGAGATCGAAGCCGCACGCGGAGAGCGCGCGGTACTCCTCGGGAAGAACCGCAGGCGTGGCGATCCCCGCCGCGTCGGATGTGAAGACGTGCGTGGTGGCGTACCCGGTCTCACGCTCGCCCGGGGAGAGGGCGATGATCTCGGAGACCCGTCGCATCCGGTGCGCCTGACCGTCGCGCCGAGTGTTCTCCAGGCTGAGCTGGACGATCAGATCCACCGTTGCGGCGAGCTTGCTGGCGGCGAGCTCGTGGGTGACGTGCGAGCCGGCTTCCATCGCGCAGGTGATGAGCTTGCGTACGGCGGCGACCGCGTCGGCTGCGTGCGTGGTGGAGATGGACCCGGTGCCGGACTCCATCGCCTTGATCATCGCCCAGATCTCCTTGCCGCGGACCTCGCCGACGATCTGGCGGCTTAGGTTGAATCGGAAGGAGTCGACCAGCGCCTCATCGAGGGTGAACTCCCCGGCCATCCGACCGTCGGCGCCCCGCTCGCCGGAGCCGGGACGGGCCTCCCAGGCGTGCACGATCTTGTGCCGCCCCAGCTCGTTGAGGTGTAGCTCGTATTCGGTCTCGAAGGTGCCGAGAGCCTCGAACTCGTCGATCTCGGCGCACAGTGCCCGAACCAATGTCGTCTTGCCCGCGCCCTGAGCACCAGCCACGACGATCGATCGCCTCGCGCGCACGGCCGCCCGCAGGAAGGAAGCCACGACCGGCGTCATCATCTCCCTTGCGACCAGGTCATCGAGCGTGACCTGCATCAGACGATGCCGGCGTATGACCACCGATGGCCGCGGTGTCACCCACGCCGCAGCGGCGAGACGCGAGCCACCGTCAAGGCGCAGATGCAGCCTCGGTTGAGCCTCCGAGAAGGAGCGAGCGTTGACCTCGCTGCGTGAGGCCAGGAAGACCAGGAAGTCGATGAGCTCCTGGTCGGAGTCCGCGACCGGCGGGCCGTCAATGAGCGACCCGTCGATTAGTTCCAGCATCACGTTGTCATGTCCAGCGATGATGATGTTCTCCACCCGATCGTCGTCGACCAGAGGCTGGAGTCGGCCAAGTCGGAAGAGTGAGTCGAACACGGCCCGCGCGAGCGCCCGCTGACGTGCCGGAGACCACGTCGCCTCGCCCGCGTTGACCGCCTCCGAGAGCGCCGACTCGACCAGGTCGAGGACCACCGAGCGTCCCAACTCCTCCTGCGCGGCCCGGTCCAGCCGACCGCGGTCGGCAGCAACCGCTTGACTGAGCTGCTCCGACGCCTGCGCCCGCAACGTGGCGACGAGCTGCCAGTCGACGTCCACGCTCTCGACCGGTGCGCGATCGACGGGACCGTCGAATGTACGCCTCGGAGACGTTGGGAGCGGCGGCTCCGACGAGAGCGACTGTGCGAAGAATGGCAGGGAGGTGAGGTCTCGGTGATCGATTCCGTTCGAGGCACCGTTGCTTGCGGCGGTCATTTGGCTGCCTCCCGGATCAGGGCGAAACGATTGCGCGCGAGCTGCGCCTGAATCGCCTCGATGGCCGCGCTGAGCGCCCGAGCGAAGGGCCCTGCCTCGAATCGTTTCGGAGGGGGAGCGCCACGGTGATACACGGCGGCGGCCTCGGGGTCGTCGTGCAAATCGGTCACTACGGGTAGGTCGAGAGCCTTCGTGACCTCGATCGCCCGGTAGGGACGGCCCTCGCCGATCATCGCGACGCCCGGGTACCGCCAGCCAGTCGCTGGTTTTCGTGCTTGCTCGGCCCACGAACGGGCCGCGGCGATGGCCGGCAGCGTTCCGCGAGTGAGCAGCAACGTGAGGTCTGCCTCCTCCAGAAGTGGCTTCGGCGAACCGACGAGCCCGAGGCGCCCGGCGTCGATGACGACGTCTTGCCCGTTCGCGTCCAGATCAGCCAATGCCGCGGACAGCGGCGCCCAGAGATCGCGCAGCGCCCCTGCCTGGCCATGCGCACGAACGCCGGCGACAAACGACACGTTGGGGGCGAGCGGCCGAACGACGTCGCGCAGCGCCTCAGAGACGCCGAGCGGTGAGAGTGCAAGCTCGATCAACCCGGCGTCGTACTCCGTCGTGCCCCGAAGGAAGCCTGCGAGGACACCGGAGCCGCCGGTCGGGTCCGCCTCGACCAGGAGGACGGGACGAGGCCAGTTGAGGGTCATCGCTACGGCTGTCGTCGTGACACCGGGTGAGCCCGAAGCGGAGCACAGTGCGACGACGGCCATCAGTGACCCGCTTCCCCGGCGTCGAGGACCAGAGCGACGTTGCCGGTTGCGGCGCGAGAAGCCAGCACGCTCGCGTCGGCGTACGGCACCAACACGTCGACGACGGTGTTGCCCGTCGCTTCGTCGACCCGGGTGTCGACCACTTCTGCGGAGGAGAACTCCGGGACACCGGCTGAGGCGGTGCCGTTCTGGCCGGGCGTGACGACCATCCGCACGCGGTCACCACCCTGAAGCGGGAGCGCCGGTACCTGCGCTGCCGTCAGCGAGATCCCGACTACCGACTGGCCCTTTGGTGGCATGGCGTAGTCAGCCGTGGCGTCCTGTGTCAGCAGCCCGCCGCTCGCGATGTCGAGGGCTGCGGTCTTGCCGACCACTGCGTCGTACGCCGACGCAGGCAAGGGGTCTAGTGCCGGGTCGCCACTGATCCGTACCCGCTCGACGTCGTTCGCGGTGATCACGTCTCCGCGATGGATCGTGGCCCGGGCGGCGAGCACCTCCTCGGTGTGCGTGGTCGACGTCCACGCCCACACCGCCAACAGTGCTCCGAGACAGATCGCGGCGACTCCTCCAGCAAGGAGGGCAGGTCGTCGCCGGATCTTCGGTGGCGGAACGATGGCGGTGGTGCCGGTCGGGCTCCCCGGGTCTGCGGCCCGGTCCGTTCGTGTGGATGTGGTCGTCATGCTGTTCCTCTCCCGCTGGGTGCCCGTCAGTCGACGAGCACCTGCGCCTCGCCGATCGTGATCTGGGTCGAGCGGGTCAGGCCGCCGAGGCGGATGGTCCCGGTCTGACCGGCACCGGCCCAGGTGATGACCCAGTCGGACGTTGCGGTGACCGCGTAGCTCTTTTCGGGTTGGTTGGCGCTCGTCGTCATATAGACGTGACCGCAGTCGGGCGACTGCTTCCGTCCGTACGACGCCTTGTACGGCGTTCCCGCCGTTCGGCAGAGCACATGGGTGCCGTCGCCCATGTCCCAGGCGATCCGCAGAACCTTTGCTGTCGCGGTGATGGTGATCCCTCCGGCCGACGCGCTCGCGGTCATCGGGCCGTACGTGTGTTCGTTCGGTGCCTTCGCCCACATCCAGACCGGCATGCCGACGAGACCGACGCTGTCGGGGCCTGGCTTGGGTGCGATCCCGATGTCGATGGCCCGCAGGCCCATGCGTTGGATCGCGAGCTGTGCGACATCGCGCGGCGTCGGTCCCGTGCCCGCGCCGGGCGGCGCGTTCTGCGCCCAGATGTAGATGACGATGTCGGTCTGCGGCTGGTAGCAGTTGTAGACAGCCCCATCGCCCGGCTGATGTCCTTGCCAGTTCGGGTCGCCCGCTGGTGGCTGCGGCTTGAGGATCTGGATGTAGCAGTTGTAAGTGTTCGACCAATAGCCGTCCGGTGACGAGCACGGCACAGGCCCTGCTGGCGGCTTTGAGAGTCCTTGCTTCGACGGGTCCCAATAGCAAGCGTGACCCGAACCGGTGTCCTGTGGATCGCCCTGCGTCCCAGGACTCGGCTGTGGGTCAGGCACTTCGACCCACACCAGGCACTCACCAGTCGCTGGGTTGGTCTGCTGACACTTCGTTCCGGCGTACGCCTGCTGCTGCGCGAGTGTGGTCAGGCCGGCGACGGTCAGTGCAACGAGGAGCAGGCGAGTCAGGAGGCCGCGCATGGCGCCTGCTTGAGGTCTTGGCCGGACGCGCCCGCCAGCCACCGCTGGGGTTGGCGGCGTACCGGTAGTTCGCGACGATGTAGCGCGTCCACCCAGTGTCCGGGCGGTGTGCGCTGACGATCGACTTGCCGTCCTTGCTAAGCACGTCGACCTTGCTGACATCCCAGCAGACGTCGATGACCACGGTCGGGACCTTGCCCGCGGAAGGGTCCGAGTTGTCGAGGTTGACCGATTGGACCTTCAACCTCGCCACGCGGGTCTCGCCCACCTGCCGTTCGCCGCGACCGTGCTGGCTCTTGAGGAGACGGCGCTCGGCGCTCAACTGGGTGCTCGTCGCGACCTGGTCGAGCGGGTCGAGCGCGGCAGCTGGATCTTGTCCGAGGCGATCGACCGTTGCGAAGTAGTCACGCAGCTTGTGACTGGCGGCGGACGACGCGGCCTCGGACGGTGAGGTGGGCGAGGCGCTCGCCGTCGGCGATGACGCCGGGGTCGACGAGGTCGTCGGATCAGCGGTTGGCGAGTTGCCGCCGGCGCAGCCGGTCACCGCGGCCAACACCAGTGCGCCGGTCGCCCATGATTTCAACCCGAGTCGATTTCTCATGTGCGGTTCCATGCTTCCTCTTGCCTTTCGGCTTGAGGCACAGACGGCGTACCGCGGGCGGCGCGATGCATCGTCTGAGCCATCATCGTAAGCCCGTTTCGCCATTTCGGCCCGGGCCACTTTCTCTTCTCCATCCCCAGGTGCCCATGCCTCGCCAACCCGCCTTCCTTGCCCTGCCCACCTTCGCCTCGCCACCCCTCTCGCCTCTTCCGGCTTTCTCCTGCCTTTCCCCTACTCACCTCACTTCTCGCTTTACACGCTTGGCAGATCGAGGGGGCTGTGGAGGAGCGCGCGCACCTGAGCGCTATGGAGGCGATTCGGTCGTGACGGTTTCGATGCGGCGCATGTCAGCAGGCAGCGGCTACCGGTACCTGCTCCGCTCGGTGGTGGCCGGGGACGGCAACCGCTCGCTGTCGACCCCGCTCACGCGCTACTACTCCGAGGCAGGTACGCCGCCGGGCCGGTGGATGGGCTCCGGTGTCCGCATGCTCGCTGATGGGCGACTGGAGCCCGGGATGCAGGTCACCGAGGAGCAGCTCGCGCTGTTGATCGGGATGGGCCGCGATCCGGTCACCGGCGAGCAGCTCGGCCGCGTCTACCCGTTGTACAAGCCGCTCACCGAACGGATCTCCGAGCGGGTCGACGGGCTCGACCCGGAGATGACGCTGGAGGACTGCGCGGCGGAGACGACACGGATTGAGGCCGAGGAGACCGCGGCCGGTCGACGCCAGGCGGTCGCCGGATTCGACCTGACCTTCAGCGTGCCGAAGTCGGTTTCGGTCCTGTGGGGTGTCGCCGACGCTGACACTCAGGCGCGCATCGTCGAGGCGCACCATGCGGCGGTGGGAGACGTGCTGGACTTCTTCGAGCGCGAGGTAGCTGCCACCCGCACCGGTGTCTCGGACGGCAACGGTGCGGTCGCCCAGGTCGAGGTGGCAGGCGTCGCCGCGGTGGCTTATGACCACTACGACTCCCGCGCGGGTGACCCGCAGCTACACACTCACATGGTGGTGTCGAACAAGGTCTTCACCTTGCTCGACCAGCGGTGGCGCAGCCTCGACAGCCGTCCGGTCCACGCGTCGGTCACTGGGCTCTCCGCGCACTACAATGCCCTGCTCGCCGACGGGCTCACCCGTGAGTTGGGGATCGAGTGGGAACTGCGGCAGCGTGGTGCCGACCGGAACCCGCAATGGGAGATCGCCGGCGTGCCCGAGGAACTGATCGGCGAGTTCTCCTCCCGCAGCCGCGACATCGACATCGAGAAGGACCGGCTGATCGCGGAGTACCGCGTCGCTCACGGCCGGATGCCCTCGGAGAAGAAGATTGTCGAACTCCGCGCCCAGGCCACGCTGGCCACTCGGCCGGCGAAGCAGATCCGTTCGCTGGCGGACCTGACCACCGGCTGGCGTCAGCGCGCCGGGAAGCGGCTTGGCGGCGATGCCGCAGCGTGGGCAGCGTCCCTGGTCGACGTTGATGAGGTCGACCTGTTGCGGGTCGAGGACGTGCCGCTCGCCGCTGTGCAGGCCATCGGCGCCGATGTGGTCGCCAAGGTCAGCGAGAAGCGGTCGACCTGGACGCACTGGAATCTCATGGCCGAGGCATCTCGGCAGACGATGGATCTGCGGTTCGCCACCACGACCGACCGCGAGGCTGTCGTCGCGATGGTGGTCGACGCCGCCCAAGAAGTCTCGATCTCGCTCACACCGCCCGAGCTGGCGATCAGCCCGGCCGCGTTCCGGCGACCTGACGGGACGAGCGTGTTCCGTCCCAAGCACTCCGTGAAGTACTCCTCAGTCGCCGTGCTCGGCGCCGAAGCAAGGCTGCTTCAGCGAGCTGAAGCCACGACCGCTCCGTCGGCGGGACCGACTCACGCCGACCGAATATTCCGGGGCGCGGAGGAGCTGAGCATCGAGCAGCAGGCCGCGATTGCGAGCATCGCTGCTTCGGGGCGCATGGTCGATGTCCTCGTCGGCCCGGCAGGGGCCGGCAAGACAACAACGATGCGCGCACTGCGTGAGGTGTGGATCGCCGAGCATGGACCGGGCAGTGTCGTGGGGCTCGCACCGTCGGCGACCGCTGCCCAGGCGCTGGCCGACGACCTCGGCATCGCCTGCGACAACACCGCCAAGTGGCTCTACGAGCACGACCGCGACAACCCGGCGTACCGGCTCCGTCCCGGCCAGCTGCTGATCGTGGACGAGGCCACCCTCGCCGGCACCCGTGCGCTCGATCGCCTGACGGGCATCGCGGGCGCGACAGGAGCAAAGGTTCTGCTGGTCGGGGACCCGCACCAACTCCAGTCGGTCGACGCCGGGGGAGCGTTCGCACTCCTCGTCGCCAGACGGCCAGCCCCGCCGGCGCTGAGCGAAATCCACCGCTTCACCCACGACTGGGAGAAGACCGCATCCCTCCAACTGAGCCGCGGCGAGGTCGACGTGATCTCCACCTACGCCCGCGAGGACCGCATTCGCGAGGGCGACACAGCCACCATGCTCGATGCCGCATACGAAGCCTGGCGATCCGATACGCATGCAGGCTGCGCCAGCATCCTGGTCACCGAATCCGCCCATGCGGTACGAACCCTCAACGAACGCGCCCGCGCTGAACGCCTCGCGACCGAGGGCACCAGCGACCGCCATGAGGTAGGCCTCGCTGAGGGAGTACGTGCGTCCGTCGGCGACCTGGTGATCACTCGCCGCAACGACCGCACCCTGCGCACGATGTCCCGGGGCTGGGTGAAGAACGGTGATCGCTGGCGCATCACCGACATCCGTGAGGACGGCTCGATCGTCATACGCCGCCTCGACCCGCGCGGCAACCGGCGACGTGGGAGCACCGTGCTGCCGGCCGAGTACGTCGGGGAGTACGTCGACCTCGGCTATGCCATCACCTCCCACCGCGCTCAGGGCGTCACGGTCGACACTGCGCACGTCGTCGTCAGCGCCTCCACGACCCGGGAGAACCTCTACGTCTCGATGACCCGCGGCCGCGACGCCAACACCGCCTACGTCGCTCTCGACCAGCCCGACGACAGCCACACCACTCCCGAGCCGGACGACGTCACCGCCAGGACTGTTCTCTACGGCGTCCTCCAGCACTCCGGGGCTAACCTCTCCGCGAACCAGACGATCGAGGCCGAGTACGCCGCCTACAGCGGCATCGCCCGGTTGGCAGCCGAGTTGGAGACCCACGCCGCCGACACACAACGCGACCGCTTCGCCGACCTCCTGCGGCGATCCGGCCTGACCGGGGACCAGTACGACGCAGTCGTCGAATCGACCGCCTTCGGCCCGCTCACTGCCGCGCTACGCCGGGCCGAGGCCTACCACCACGATCTCGAACGGCTCGTCCCGCGGATCGTCGCCCAACATGAACTCGACGACGCCGACGACGTCGCCGCCGTCCTCCGCCACCGACTGGACACGGCTGCGTCCCAAGCGCCACGAGGAAAGCGCGGCGTTCCGCCGCGACTCATCGCCGGCCTGATCCCCGAACCGCTTGGCCCGATGAGCGACGACGACCGCCAGGCCATCGACGAACGCAAGCAACTCATCGAGGACCGCGCCCGCGCGCTCGCTGACCATGCTGTCGCGAACCGCGAACCCTGGACCCGCCGACTCGGCATCTCGCCCGCCGACCTGGGCGAACACGACCGCTGGCTCTACGCCCTGACCACTGTCGCCGCATACCGCGACCGCTACGCCATCACCTCGAACCAGCCCGCAGGCGGGGGAGCGGAGAACGACGCCCAGCGAGCCGACCGCCAGCGCGCCTTCCAGGTCGCCCGCATCGCAGCTGCCATCGGGGCACCCGCTGAGGCGCACCCTGCCACGATCATCGACGCGCCCGCCCTTTCGACGCCATAGGAGCCAGGGACGCGGGGTTCTCCACAGGCGGGCGGCGGCTGCGTGCCGGAAGGAAGCTCGCGGCGTAACCCGGGAGCATCCCTTCTCGAAGGAGCCACCGATGCTGTTCCTACTCGCCCTGCCGATCTTCCTCGCCGTCGCAACAGCCCACCGCTACTTGGCGCTCTACGCGCCGTCGAACCTCTTGATCAGGCACGTGCGAATGTCACCTCCGCGCTGCCGGACGGTCGTCGCTCTTGTGGTCCTGACGGCCGTGCTGCTTCTGGCCATGCGCGCAGTCGACCTCGCCATCAACGTGGGTGCACCCGGCTGGCTCAGCCTGATCGCGTTGGTCCTGGCTTGGGATGCGATCAAAGTCGCCGCTTTGGCGACAGCGACCTCATTCCGGTGCCTGACGCGTGGGCGCAAGCGGTCCACCACGCTCGATGCGGTGCTGGAGAGCGGGCAATCACGACGTACTGATGGGTACAGAAGGAGCGCGAGCGTATCCACGACGCGGTGACCTGCGAGACCCGAGCCCTGACGTGGGAGCAGTACGTCGCCGGGCACCCCTGCCCTGGCTGCGGCAGGCCCTACCTTGATGAGGATCCCTGGGACTTCCGCGGCACGGATGCACTTCATCGACGAGGAGCGAGCCCGCTACGACGCCGAGGAAGCGGCTTACAAGCAGATCCACGACGAGTGCCACGCGATGCGCCACTCGGTCCCCGGATCGCTGACCACCCACTGCGGGAAGTGCTGCCCGCCGCCGCTGTAGCCGGGACAGAGGGAGGAGCTCGGGCGACTGATCGGGTCCCCGACGCCGCCCCATCAGCTCATGAAGTGGCGGCTACGCCTCTACTGCGGCCACGTCGTCGAGCGGACGGCGCACCACACGCACACGACGCTCCACGCTGCGTTCACGGGCTCGACCACCTGCCCCGAGTGCGGCCTGGACCCTGCGACCATCGTCGACGGAGAGGCCATCGGGCTGCAGGGCCCGCCGCCCGGCGCGTCGAAGGCAGGGGCTCCGGCGTCCCCGGCCACGCGGGCGGCCAGCCGACGAAGGCCGCCCGCGAGGCCCGGGTCCGCGAGCTGGAGGCGGAGCTCGAGCGGCTGAGGAAGGACTGATCGAGATCTGCATGCCCGCTGCCCCAAACACGTGCGGCCGCCTCCCCTCGTCTACCGAACTCTGTCCCCGCCCGCCGATAGGGTGACCCTCAGAAGAAGCGCCCCGAACGGTGGTGCAATGGGTTCACCAGGGGAGAGCATGTCGACGGTTGCGAATCGAACTTCGAGCCTCAACGCGGCCAAGGCGGCGAAGAACGACGAGTTCTACACCCAGTGGGCCGACATCGAGCGCGAGGTTAACTCCTACCTCGAGTTCGACCCCGACGTGTTCCGCGACAAGGTCGTCCTGTGCCCGTGCGACGACCCGGAGTGGAGCAACTTCGCGAAGTTCTTCGCCCTGCACTTCGTCGACCTCGGCCTCAAGAAGCTCATCTCGACCTCCTACGCCCCCGACAGCAACCCGGCGTTTTTCTCGTACGAGCCCACTCTTTTCGAGATGGACGACCCGAAGTTCGACGAGACGAAGACGCACGCCAACGGCAAGAAGTTCGTCCTCGAGCGCAAGGACGTCAACGACGACGGCGTCATCAACATTGACGACCTCCAGTGGGAGTACCTGGACGGCGACGGCGACTTCCGCAGCGCGGAGGTGACGGCGCTGCGCGACGAGGCCGACATCGTCATCACCAACCCGCCGTTCAGCCTGTTCCGCGCGTTCGTCGGCTGGCTCGTCGAGGGCGGCAAGGCCTTCTCGGTGATCGGCAACAGCAACGCCACGACGTACATGGAGATATTCCCCCTGATCCAGCAGAACAGGCTCTGGAAGGGCGCGACGGCAAACAGCACCGACATGGTCTTCGGTGTGCCGAAGGGTGCACAGATCAAGGAGGCCGACCGCCTCAAGGCCGAGCGGCTCGGCTACCCGTCGACGGACGAGCACGACTTCACCAGGCTTGGCAACGCCTGCTGGTTCACCAACATCGACCATGGCCGCCGGCACGAGCCGCTGCAGCTGATGACGCTGGACGACAACACCAAGTTCTCGAAGCACAAGGACGTCCGCGGCGTCGGGTACCAGCGGTACTACAACTTCCCCGAAGCTCTCGAAGTGCCATGGATCGACTCCATCCCCAGCGACTTCGACGGGATCATGGGCGTGCCGATCACCTTCCTGGACAAGTACAACCCCGACCAGTTCGAGATCCTCGCGCACGGAGACGACATGGACGGGCTGCGCCAGATCGGTGTCCAGACCCTGGGCGACGAGTTCGTCAAGACCTATTACGCGCAGGGCGGCACAGGGGGAAACAGCGCAGGCCACCGACGTCTCGGGCTGACCGAGCCGACCTACCACACGGCGTACAAGCGCATCCTCATCCGCCACAAGGACGCCTAATGAAGACCCAGCTGAAGCACTACACCGTGGAGCAGGTCCTCGAGGGCTTCGTCTACAACGAGCTCGAGGGCAAGGGCCTGTTCGGGCTGGGCGGCAAGCTCGTCATCCAGCCCGAGTACCAGCGCAACTACATCTACAACGACGGCAAGCGCGACGTCGCGGTCATCGACTCCCTCCTCAAGGAGTACCCGCTCGGGCTGATCTACTTCAACGTCGAGGGGCAGACGCTCGAGGTCCTGGACGGGCAGCAGCGGATCACGAGCGTCGGGCGCTTCGTCACCGGGAAGTTCGCCATCAAGGTCAACGGCAAGGAGCAGACCTTCTCCTCGCTCGGGCCGAACCAACAGCGAACGATCCTGGACACCCGGCTCGACATCTACGAATGCGATGGCACCGAGGGCGAGATCAAGGCCTGGTTCCAGACGATCAACATCGCCGGCGTGCCTCTGAACAAGCAGGAGCTGCTCAACGCGATCTACTCCGGGCCCTTCATCACCAAGGCCAAGGCCGAGTACAGCAACTCGAACAACGCGAACATGCAGAAGTGGCAGTCGTACGTCAACGGCGACCCCAAGCGGCAGCAGATCCTCGCGGAGGCACTGGAGTGGGTCGCCTCCTCGCAGGGCCTGAGCATCGACGCCTACCTCGCGCAGCACCGCCAGGACCAGGACATCGCCCAGTTGAAGACCTACTTCACATCGGCCATCGACTGGGTTGGCAGCGTATTCACCCGCCCACCGGACAAGGAGATGCGGGGCCCCGAGTGGGGTCGGCTCTACGAGGAGCACCACGGAACGTCGTACAGCGCGGCCAAGATCGAGGACCGGGTTGACGAGCTGCGCACGGACCCGTACGTGCACAGCAGCAAGGGCATCTACGAGTACCTGCTCGGCGGCGAGACGAAGCCCCAGCTGCTAGACATCCGTCTGTTCGAGCCCAAGGACAAGCGCGTCGCCTACGAGCAGCAGACGAAGAAGGCCAAGGCTGCCGGCGAGTCGAACTGCCCGCTATGCGCCATCGGCACCGACAGCAACCAGGCGCGGATCTACAAGCAGAACGAGATGGATGCAGACCACGTGGCCGCATGGTCGAAGGGCGGCAAGACGAGTCTGGCCAACCTGACAATGCTCTGCGTGACCCACAACCGCGCCAAGGGCAACAGGTAGAGCGAGTCGGGAGTAGACGCAATGGCACGTGGGTGGAGCTATTGGTCTCGCAACAAGCTGGAGATCCTGCAGGGGTACCTGCCTGCGTTCAACATCGCGTCGAAGAAGAGCAGCGACCGGGTCTACATCGACCTCATGGCTGGCGAGCCTGAGAACTTTGATCGCGACACCGGCGAGGTCTTCGACGGCTCGGCTCGGGTCGCGTTGGGGGCGCAGCCGACCTTCACGCGGTTTGCGTTCGGGGAGAAGTCACCCAAGTCCACGAGGCTCAAGGCCGATCTGGACAACCGTCATGCCGGCGCACCGTTCCGTGTGTACGCGGGAGACTGCAACGTCACGGTAGACCAGATGCTCAGCGATCTCAGCGACGTTCGATGGGCCCCCACATTCGCCTTCCTGGATCAGCAGGCAGCGGAGCTCAGATGGGACACGATGGCGAAGCTGGCAGGTTTTCGGACAGGCAAGTTCAAGGCTGAGCAGTGGATCTTGTGGTCGCCCGCGATGATCGTCAAGGGGGTCACGGGGACGAACGGTGCTGCTTTCGCGGACAAGGTAGATGATCTGTACGGATCGGGCCGATGGCGACAGATCCTCGACGCACGAATCAATCAGCGGTCGATCGAGGCACCAGAGTTTCGACGCGAGATGGTGAATCTGCTGCGCTGGCAGTTCGAGACTCAGCTCGGGTATGGGCACACCATCCGAATCCCGATGACGATGAAGAACAACACGGACCTGTACGACATGGTCTTCGCCACGGATCACGCTGCTGGGCTCAAGATCATGTCGCACCTCTATCAGAAGGCCGCCGAACGCGAGCCGAAGATGAAGCAGGAGGCGATCGATGCGGCGTCGCCTCAAGGCGCGCTGTTCTCGGACTACAGCGGCCCCATCCCGGAGTGGACTAGCGAGCGGTGCTGGGATCCCTCTGGGAGCTCGTGGTGGCGCAGTTAGGCCAGTGCTGCGGCCAGCTCCGGCATGTCGTCCCAGGTGCGGCCGTCGAGCTCACGCCCATTGGCCTTCGGCGTCCGGCCGCCCCACTGCTTGAAGAAGAACGCCACGCCGGCCTCGACGCACTGGTCGCGGATCTCCTCCACCCAGGCCGGGTCCATCGGGCGCGCGCGGGGCCCAGACTCGCCGCCGGCGATCACCCAGTCGATGCCGTCGAGCTTCAGCGAGGGAAGGGATGTCAGGAGCGGCTCGCAGGACAGGAACCGCGTGGCCGCTGGGACCGCTCGCAGATGGTCGATCCGGTCGACCACGTCGGAGGACTCCACCGAGACGCCCATCCACAGGTTGTTCGGCCAATCGAGCTTGTCGGCGATCCGCGCCGTCCGGTGCGCCCGCTTAGTGAGCACCTGGTAGGTGTGCTGCGGGGTCTCGCGGATCACGTCGAACACGTCGCGGATGAAGTCGAGCGGCACCTTGGCGTGGAACAGGTCGCTCATCGAGTTCACGAACACGACCTTCGGGGCCCGCCACTGGTACGGCTGGGCCAGAGCTCGCGGATGGGTCGTGACGCCGAAGCCCGGCCCGGAAGTCCTGGGGTCGCCGTCGTTCTGGTACTTCTCCGCGCCCATGGCCTTGAGGCGCTTCGCGAGCGCGAGGGCGTAGCAGTTGTCGCAGCCGACGGCGATCCGGTCGCAGCCCGTGACGGGGTTCCAGGTGACCTCGGTCCATTCGATCGCGCTGTTCGTGGCCACGTCATCACCCTCTCATCTCGGCCGAGCGTATCGGGAGCCGGTCGAGACGCCTGGCCGAACCGCCGTACGACCCACCTGCCACATCTGTCACAGCGTCCCGGTGCTCGTGCTGGTCATCATGCGCGCCAGCACCGACAGTTCCCGGCCTCCGCTGGTCCCAGGAAGGAGCCGCACCGTGACCGACCCCGACCGCGCCGACCCCGACCTCTTCCAGGAGATCGTCGACGAATCCTTTCCCGAAGCCCGAGCGCCGCGAGATGGCCGCCTCCGCGGAGCGGGTCGTGACCGTCCTCGAGCTCCGCGAGCGGGTGATGGCCCTCCACGATCGGCCCCTGTTCGCCGACGAGCACCCCGAGGCGCTCCAGGAGCTCGTCGACCCGACGATCAGCGTCGTCGAGGGCCCTGACGTCTGGAGCCTGCCCGCCGGCTGGACCAGGATCCTCAACAGGATCCACGCGGATCTGCTCGAGCTGCTCGGCGGCTATGTGGTCACCCAGGTCAAGCAGAAGGGCACCGGCCTGGTGATCAGCACCCGCCCGTACGCCTCGGACAAGGCGCGCGAGCGCGTCCGGGCCGCCAGGTCGGAGTCCGGTCGCACCTGCGACCTCTGCAGCGAGCCCGGCACCTCCAACTGGCAGCGGTTCGTCACCCGCTGCGAGCGGCACACCGTCACCCGCAACGACCGGATCCCGGGCGCGCTGGCGCGTCCGCCGGGGTTGAGTCCGCCGCGATGAACGAAGAGCCAGGAAGCCAGGACCTCGAGGACGCGCTGGCGCTCATCCGGATCGGGCACCAGCTCGACGGCCAGGAGCCGAGCGACGAGGCAATGGATCGCGCTCGGCGCGCCCTCGCTGGTGAGACCTCGCTGGAGGACGCCCGAGCCGAGCTGCGGAGGAGTGGGGCAGCGCCGAGGGGTGACCCATCGGGGCAGTTCGTGGCGTGTCTGGGGTCGTAGAAACAGACCGGGCGACGGTCGCTCCCGCCGCGCGGTCCCGGAGAATGGGGACATGGAACGGCAGATCGACTTCTCGCGCGAGCGACAGATGCTGTGCGGGATGTGCGATCACCGATGGACGGTCGACCTTGACTGGACCGACCGCTGGAAGCAGAGCCAGGAGACGTGCCCCGGCTGCGGCACGAGCACGAGCACGAGCACTCGCCCCGAGTGACGGTCGATCCCGACGACGCGGCGCTGGATGACCACGAGGTCGCAGGGTTCGCCTGGTACCACATGAGCACGCAGCCGGACTGGCCGACGAGGGACTACGACCCTGCCGCCGGTCTGACTGCGAGGACCCGCAAGATGATGGGCGGCGACGAGAGGGTCGCCGCCTGGGCAGCGCGCCAGCGGGCAAAGGCCCTTCACGTCCGCACATACGAGGCAGCGATCCACAACATGCTGCGCCGGATCCAGGATCAGGCCGACCGGGGGAACCGGTTCCATCTGTCCCGAGTGCGCCTGAGGCCCTCTGTGGCGGTGAGGGCCGACTGGCTGATCGACCCCAGCAACTTCGTCGGCGACGTGGTGCTGGCCGAGGTCTGCCCACCAGGCGTCGACGTCGCCCGCTACCTCAACTATCACGAAGACCCCGGCGGCCTCTCCCTGGCGCTCGGGCGCGAAGCGATCGCGAGCGTCCAGCAGGTCGCCGTGCCGCTCGCAGACGCCAGCGACGAAGACTGGGTTCAGTGTGCCGTCGCGACGCTCGTGGCTGCCTCAGATGCCACTGTCCCGGCGACCGGCAGGCTCGGCCAGCTCATGCGACCGTCCTCGCCGCGAGCAGCACAGGGCCGCGAGCTGGGGGTCGATCTGGCTGAGCGGCTGCCGGTCAATCTCCGCGACCAGTTCGTCTCAGCGGCAGCGTTCGCCGAAGGGGAGGACCCAGAGCGATGGGCGCACCGGACGAGCTGCCTGTTCGACCTGATCGACGATCCAGGACGCGTCCTGGCGGCGCTCGATCAGCAGGAGCATCGAGCGGTCTGAGCACAGGGCAGCGTCTCGAAGACATCTCCTGAGCAGGGGCGAGACCCGACCCACACGCTGACGCGGGAGATCTGGTCTCGTTTCGTTGTCTCGTATGTCGTCGTCGCGGATTGGGGATTATGAGACGACGTTGTCGCCTGGATCCCGCTCCGGCTGTTGCAAGCTCAAGTACGCCAGCGTGGAGTCGATGAGTTCGATCAGGTCGAGAGCCGAGGCTCGATCAAAGTCGATCTCGGCGATCGCCTCGAACCGGAGCGTGCCGTCGCCGAAGAAGTCGGGCGACGTTCTCCGGCGGCTGTTCTTCGTTTCGTCGGCCAGCGGTGCGCCCTTGAACCCGCCGATCATCACCCGCTCCCAGTCGCCCCTTGCCTTGAGTCGGCTCGGCTTGTCGCGGCGCAGCAGCTCGACGAGGTCGGGACGTTCTGCGATGAGATGGTCTCTGAGGCCGGCGTAGCCGATGTGGACGTCCATGAGGTCGATCAGGACCTCGAGGCCCTGCGCGAGATGTTCGACCTCGTGGTCGCTCACGTCCCCGATACCGTCGAGCGCGACGAAGCCTGGAAACGCGAGGAGCCCCGGCGTCTCGGGGTCGGCATCGAGCCCGACCAGACTTGACTCGCCCAGGTCGACGGGGGATTCGATCCCGTACCGTTTAGTGGCCGGATTGGACCCGTCCTACTCGGTGTCAGACGGGTATCCTGATGTTGGAAGCGAGGGCGAATCCCTCACCACACCGAGCGAATCGGTAGCTTCCGAGACTTGTCGGTAGTCCTTGCGATGCCCCCGAAGGCGCCCAGAGGATTCGGGCTCAAATCGCAGCCAGGTCACAGTTCCGCCTGGTGGCGCATGCCGATCGGCCCCCGCCTCGACGTGGGCTGATCAGGCGACTCGCATGCCGTCGGCGCGGGTGCCGGCGATCAACAGGGTGCGGGTGACAGGGGAGGCGAGGGCGTTCGCGTCCAGGAACAGGACCGCGGACTCACGCACCGAACAACTCGTCCTCGATGTCCGCCGCGCTGGCCTCGGCCATCCGGCGCATCAGCTCGTGGCTGTAGCGCTCGAACTCGGCCAAGGGGATCCGGTGGTGCGTGCCGACCTTCGTCGCGGCCAAGTCCCCGGCAGCGATCCGGCGTAGCACCGTGGACCGCGACATACCCAATCGCTTGGCGGCCTCGGCGGTGACAGCAGCTCCACCCGGGTCGAGACGTCAACGACCTCACCGCGCGCCTTGGCCGACTCCAGGAACGTACGAAGCGTCGCCTAGTCGTCGCCCGACAAGTGCGCCGGGTTGATCGTCATCGCCTCGCTCATAGATACCAGGGGGTACCAGGGTAGCTCAATGATGGTCACTTGGAGTCCAGTAAGTGACCATCCGTCACTGGGTGGAACGCGGCCGTTCCGCACGGGCGGCTGCGAGCTCGGCCTTCGCGAGCGCCATCGCGTCGTCCTCGGAGATCTCCTTGCCGGTCCGGTAGGCCGCCAGGGCCTCGGCCAAGCGGCCGCCGCCGAGGCCACGGCGAATTGCAGCAGCCAGCACTTCAGTGCGCGACCGGCCCGACTCGGCCGTCTGGGCGTCGAGCAGCTCGATCAGGTCGCCATCGACGGTGACCAGAAGTTCTGCCATCGCATCTCCTCAGTTGCACGGTCGGGACCCAGTGATCACGCTACCCGCGCAACTCCGGCGGGACACGGGCCTGCGGTCGTTTGCGACCGTGCGGAGCGCACCGACAGGAGGGCTCGGATTGGGCTCGCTTTGAATCGCAATGGTCCGCAACAGTGTGCCGACGCCATCAGGGTCCTCGAACTGCAATCCCGCAGGTCAGGGGCTAGTTTGGGCTCATGGCCGCAGCCGACCGCAAAGATTCGCGCTCACTCTCAGACCCATCGGCGTCTTTCCGATGACCCACCATGTTGAGTGCGTGGCCCTGCTGTCGAAGACATCTCCCGCGCAAGGATCCGACGTACGATCCGCTGGAGCAACTCAGGCGTCGGATCTTGGCAGCAGGTCATGAGGAGGAGGGCGACGTGAGGACTATCCGGCCGGTGACTCTCGGCGCGCTGGCCGGGGCCGGCGTCGGGACGTACCTGGGGCTGGTTACCGGTGCGGTGCCGGTCGATCTCGGGATCGGGCGTCGCAGCCGCCCGCTAGGTCCGTTGAGTGCCGAGATCGCCGCTCCGCGCGAGACCGTGTTCGCGGTCATCAGAGCGCCGTACGACGTGCGTCAGCCGAAAGCGATGCAGGCGAAGGTCAAGGTGCTGGACCGCGGCACCGACATGGTGCTGGCGGCGCACTACACGCCGATCCGCGGCAGGCTCCGAGCGACGACAGTGGAGACGGTCCGCTTCACGCCGCCGGAGCTGGTGGACTTCCGGCTGGTCCGCGGGCCGGTGCCACACGTGGTCGAGACCTTCCGGCTGCACGAAACGACGGACGGGACCCGCCTCACCTACGAAGGTGAGCTCGCCACGGATCTCTGGGGTCTCGGCCGCCGATGGGGCGACATGGTGGGGAGACGATGGGTCGCTGCCGTCGAGGAGTCGTTCTCAGCCGTCAAGGCCGAGTCCGAGCGCCGCGCCTCCCGTCAGGACTCGAAACGGACGCCGGTGGCGTGCAACGGGCAGTAGCCGTAGGGGTTCTTGTGCAGGTACTGCTGGTGGTACTCCTCCGCGAAGTAGTACTCCGACAATGGCAGGATTGACGTGGTGATCTCGCCGTAGCCGGCCTTCGTCATGTCAGCCTGATAAGCGGCGCGGGAGGCGACCGCCTGCTCCTGCTGCTCCTCGCTCGTCGTCAAGACGACGGAGCGGTACTGACTCCCGCGGTCGTTGCCCTGGCGCATGCCCTGCGTTGGGTCGTGGTTCTCCCAGAAGACCTTCAACAGGTCGCCGTACGACACCTTCGTTGGGTCGAAGACGACCCGGACGACCTCCGCGTGACCGGTGCGGCCGCTGCAGACCTCCTCGTACGACGGGTTGGGGGTGGCGCCGCCGGCGTACCCGACCGACGTCGACCAGACACCGGGAAGCTGCCAGAACGTCTTCTCCTCGCCCCAGAAGCAACCGAGGCCGAACACGGCGACCTCGAGGCCCTTGGGCAGGTCGCCGTCCAGCGGCGTGCCCAACACGGCATGCTTCTGCGGCAGCGCGAAGCTCCGCGCCGGCCTGCCGGCTAACGCGTTCGCGGTGCTCGGAAGCTCGGTCTTGGTCCGTCTGAATATCATCCTGACTCTCCTGGTCATCCCTGTACGGTGAGACATGCCGGTCGTCCGACAGCTCGACGTTACGACTGACGCGCAGTCAGTCGCGTCGTTGTGGCGCGAAGCCAACGACCGGCGCCGCCACGATGCTGGCCTCGAACCCCTCGCTGGGCTGGACGTCGCGCTGAATCGACCCGGCGTGTTCGCCGTGGGTGTGGTCGAGGACGACGACCTGCTCTCGCTGGCCCTGGCCATGCCGGCCCGAGCCGATGATGCTCGCAGCCAGCACAACGTGCCGGGTCTCGCGCATATTTCATCGGTGGCCACCCTGCCGGGCAAGTGGGGCGCGGGCCTGGCTGGTCTCTGCGTCCGGGCGGTGCTGTGGCAGGCGGTCAGGAGAGGGTTCGCCCGAGTGCAGCTCTGGACTCAGGAGTCCAACCCCGGAGCCAGGCGACTGTACGAGCGGGAGGGATTCGACGCGTCCGGGCGCCGCAAGCTGCACGAGAACGGGGAGCCGATCGTGCACTACGTACGTGAGCTGCCGGTCCCGCGGCGCACCGCCCGGCGGGCGGCGCGGCTGATCTGCGTCGACCCGGGAGACCGGCTGCTGCTGCTGCACTGGCGGGACCCCCTTGACGGCTACCCGATGTGGGAGCCGCCCGGCGGCGGCATCGAGGCAGGGGAGACCCCGTACGAAGCCGTGCTGCGCGAGTGGTACGAGGAGACCGGCCTGCCCGTCCCGGAGATGTCCGAGGTGGCGACGAC
>JBBRYB010000037.1:0-29885 GCA_038238115.1 Propionibacteriales bacterium
GGGCGTGTTCGAGGTCCGCAACCTTGCGGCGAAGGGCGTCGGCCCGCCGGAAGTGGTCGATGCCGCGCCGCTTCGCGGTGGTCATCAGCCACGCGATCGGGTTGTCCGGGACGCCGGTTGTTGGCCACTGCTCGAGCGCGGCCACGAGTGCGTCCTGCGCCAGGTCCTCGGCGAGCTCTACATCACGGGTCATCCGGGTGAGAGCACCGACGAGGCGGGCCGACTCGGCCCGCCACGCGGCGAAGATGGCTTCGGTCGGGTCATCCCTACTCGTCTCCGCCGGCACGAGGCCAGCGTAGTGAGTCCAGTTCAGTCGCCCGGCGCGTCCGGGCCTGTTGAGATCTGGCGCATGGTCGAGATCACGGTGACCTCGGGCCAGTGCTTCGCGTGCAGCTCGGCGAACTCCTGCTGATCGGCCACGGCCTCCTCAATGGTGTCGTACTGCATGATGGCCCAGCCGCCGACGACCTCCTTGGCTTCGGCGTACGGTCCGTCGACCCTGCTGACCTCGCCCTGGCGGACCACGAAGTTCACGGCGTCCTCAGTCCCGTACAGACCGCCCCCGTCGAGGAACACACCCTTGGCGGCCCGTTCGCCGATGTGGGCGTCCATCGCGTCGAACAGCGCCTGTGGCGGCGTGCCGACGCCCTCTTCCATCCTCACGAATCCCATGAAACGCGGCATCTTGATCACTCCTACTGGTTGCGGGAAGTTGCTTCTCGCACGTACGTCGAACGGCTTCCATGCGCTTCGACATCGACCATCGAACTTTCTTCACACTTTCTGCCATCCTGCCTGGCGGCACCAGATGAAGTACAGCGCCCTCGGCACCAGCCCCGGCACACCGATTCGCTCACGAGGCGACTGGGTAGACCTGAACGGGTTCGGTCACGCTCATGTGCCACATGTGCTCGTTGAACTCGAGGATGGATGCGTTCATCTCTTCGCCCCTGGTCATTTCCAACGACGTGGGCAGCGTCGTATAAGTGTGATGACGGCGCGAGACGGTGTGCTGAGTTCGCAACCTCATGACGAGTCGCCGCGCTTGAACGTGTTGCCGTCCTCCCAGCTCGGTTCGACGTCGAAGTCGTGCGAACAGTTCGACGTGATTGTCGCTCGACCGCACCGCCATGTCGGCTCGGTCATCCTCGGGACAGTAGTTGAGATTGGTGGTACTGGGGAGTCCCGTTGACCGACCGGCAATCTGTCCGCGTCACCACGTCGGCAATCGTCTAGCAGCCGCTTGTCGGCGCCACCCAGCTTTCGTTCATGCCCACCCCCGAGTGCATCGGCCGCACTTGAGACACACTGAAGTGCCCGCCTGTCGCCGACACTAAGGAGTCCGCGTGCTTTCCACGAGCGAGGTCATTGCGTTCGCTCCCACGACGGACCTGTCCAAAGCGCGGTGCTTCTACGAAACGACCCTGGGGCTCCATGTTGTCGATGAGAACGCGTACGCCTGTGTGCTCAACGCCTGCGGCACGATGTTGCGCCTCACCGCGGTGGCCGAGGTCACACAACCCGGCTACACCGTGCTCGGCTGGCGTGTGACCAACATCAGCGAGACCGCCGCAGGACTCGAATCCCGCGGTGTCGTCTTCGCGCGCTACAAGGGCATGGAACAAGACGCACAAGGCCTGTGGACGACTCCGAGCGGCGATCGCATCGCGTGGTTCACCGACCCCGATGGGAACGTGCTCTCTCTCACCCAGTTCGCCTGATCGTTCGCCACCTCGCTCGAATCTGCCGCCAATCCGCTGAGCGATGCGCGTCAGGTGAGGTCTGGTCCGCCGTGCCAGGTCCGCCACAGATCCGCGTAGCCGCCGCCGGCGGCGACCAGCTCGCGGTGGCTGCCCGCCTCGGTGATCCTGCCGCCGTCGATCACCGCGATCCGGTCGGCGTCCTGCGCAGTCTGCAACCGGTGGGCGATGGCGATCACCGTACGGCCGTGCAGCACGGCGGCGAGCGAGCGCTCGGCCTGGCGCGCGGTGGTCGGGTCGAGCATCGCGGTGGCCTCGTCGAGGATCAGGGTGTGCGGGTCGACCAGAACGACGCGGGCGAGCGCGAGTTGCTGCGCCGCCGCGGCGTCCAGGACGTGGGCGTGTACGCCCAGCTCGGTGTCCAGCCCTGCGGGCAGCTCCCGCACCCAGTGCGCCTCGACCGCGTCCAGTGCGTCCAGCAGTGCGTCGTCGTCCGCCGTCGGCGCGGCGATCGCCAGGTTGTCGCGCAAGGATCCGAGGAGTACGTGGTGCTCCTGGGTTACCAGCACAACCCGGCGGCGGAGCTCGCCGGCGGGCAGGGCGTCGAGGGCGACACCGCCGAGGGTGACGGTACCGCTGCGCGGTGCGTCGGTGCCGGCGAGCAGCCGGCCGAGGGTGGACTTGCCGGCACCGGACGGCCCGACGATCGCGAGCCGTTCGCCGGGTCGCACGGCGAGATCGACGTCGAGGAGCACATCGTGGCGACCGCAGTAGGTGTAGTGCACAGCGGTGGCAACGAGCCGGTCGTCGGCCGGCTCCGTTCCCCCGGTCGGTTCGGCGGTTGCGACCTGGCCGATCCCTTCCAGCCGAGCGAGCGAGGCCCCGCTCTGCTGCAGCTGTTCCATCCACTGCAATGCGATGTCCAGCGGCTCTACCAGCTGTCGCATGTAGAGGGTCGCGGCGACGACGGCGCCGAGGGTCACGATGCCGTGGACATAGCAGAGGCCGCCGAGGAACAGCATCACCGCCACGGGCAAGGAATGCGCGAAATCGATAACTGGGTATAGCACATTGCGCAGGAACAGGGTGCGCAGCTGTGTGTCGTAGCCATCAACGATCCGTCGGTTGCCGGAGTCGACCCGGCGCCGCTGCAGCCGCAACGCCTCGACCGTGGCGGGCACCGGCGACAGTGCCGGCCAGATCGTCGGCCAACGCCGATCTGGCCGATCCCTCGGCGAGATAGGCGGTGCGGGACCGGCTCAGATACCACCGGGCGACGAGCCACATTATCGGCAGCCCCACCAACCCGCACAGCCCGAGGAGCGGGCTCAGCACGAACACCGCGACCAGGATGAACAGGACCTGCAGGGCCGCGATGAAGACGTCCGGGGCGGCGTATCCGACCGCCGACCCGACCGCGGCCACATCGCCGGTGCTGCGCGTCATCAGGTCCCCGGTGCCGGCCCGCTCCACCACGGCGGCTGGCAGGGCGAGGACTCTGTCCACAAAGGACGACCGAATCTCGACCATGGCACGTTCGGCGAACCGGTGCGCGGCGTACCTGGCGAACCGGACCAGGATCACCTGAAGTACGGCGAACCCGGCGATCGCGACGGTGAGGGAATCCACCGAACCGACCCCGCCCCCGGCGCTGACCCGGTTGATTATCTGGCCGAGCAGCCACGGCGGGGCGAGTCCGGCGGCGACGGCGAGCGAGCTGAGCAGGAGGAGGCCGACCATTGCCCTGCCGTCGGCCCGGATCAGCCCCCACGCCGCGCGCCGCACGCCAGCGCGGTCGGCCATCGGAAACTGCCCGGCGGTCTAGACACGAGCGGTCATCGTGCCGCGCCCGCCGAGTCGCGGAAGACGAGCGCCCGGTAGTCGGTGTCGCTCGCCAGCAGCTCGTCGTGCGTGCCGGTCGCGGCGACGCGCCCCTGGTGCAGGAACGCCACCCCGTCGGCCCGGTCGAGCAGCAGCGGCGAGGTGCTGACCACGACGGTGCTCTGGCCGAGCCGGCGGGTCGCGAGCCGGTCGCCGATGAGCGCCTCGGTGTGCGCGTCGACCGATGCTGCCGGCTCCACCAGCAGCAGGATCTCCGGATCGGCCAGCAGCGCCCGGACCAGCCTGAGCCGCTGGCGTTGGCCACCGGACAGATTGCGCCCATTGGCGTCCACTGTGGCCTCCAGACCGTGCGCCAAACCGGCCACGATGTCGTCTGCCACCGACGCGTGGACGGCCGCCATGAGTTCCTGATCGGAGTGATCCGCCTGCGTGGCAACGGTTTCGCGGAACGGACCGCGAACAGGAACGCGTCGTTGTCGGCCACCACGATCCGGCGGCGAACCTCGTCCAGTGACACCTCGGACAAGGCACGGTCTCCCCAACGCACGTCGGAGTCGACGTACCGCCCGAGCCGGTCGACCAGTGCGCTGGCGGCGGCCGGGCGGTCGCTGACCAGCGCGGTCAACTGTCCTAGAGGAGCGAGGAAACCGGACGCCGGATCGTGCAACTCGGCCGGGCCGTCCGGTCCTGGACCGCCGGTGTCGGTGAGCTCGGGGGTCAGACTCAGGAACGCGGTCACGCGCCGCGCCGCCACCAGACCGCGAATGAGGTCGCCGGCTCCCTCGATGAAGGAGGCCACCGGAGTGACCAGCACAGCGACGTATCCGTAGACGGCCACCAGCTCGCCGACTGTGATCTGCCCACTGGCCGCCATTCTGGCCGCGAGCCAGGTGACCGCGGCGAGGAACAGCCCGGGCAGCCCGCCTGCGAACGCCTCGATCCAACTGGTCACCGCGCCAACCCGGTAACCGGTGTCTCGCAACGCCCGCGACCCCGCCCGATAGCGGCCGGCGTACAGCTCCTTGCCGCCGATCCCGCAGAGCACCCGCAGCCCGGCCACGATGTCGCCGGCCCGCGCTGTCAGCGCCGCCTGCTGCTCGCGGTAGTCGGTCTGGACGTCCCGCAGCCGGTGCAGCCGCGGCCCGAGCAACCCCACCAGCACCGGTACGCCGATCAGCACGACGGCGCCGAGCAGCGCGGAGACTGACAGCAACAGGGCGGCTACCACCGCGTAGGCGATGACGGCTCCGACCCCGGGTCCGGTGATGGTCAGCGTGCTGGCGATCGGATAGACGTCCACGATGCCGATGCTCGCCACCTCGCCGGCCGAGACCTTGCGGGGCAACGTCGCGCCGAGTCGGGTGGCGTGCCGGATCAGGACGGTGATGGTGCGGTAGGAGGCCTCCATCCGGATGAAGGTCATCGTGCGGTGCCGCATCCCGGCCAGCGCCGCGGTGAGCACTCCGACGCCGAGAATGGCGACTGACCACCCAGCCAGCACCGACAGGTCGCGCGGCCGCAGCCCGTCGTCGATCGCCCGAGAGATCAGGTACGGCGGGATCATCAAGCCGACCATCCATGCCGTCCCATAGAACGCCCCGATCAGGCAGCGGACCCGCTGGCGGCTGACCAGCCACCACAGATACCGACCAGGCCCACGGGTGTCCGGCGTGCCGGGATCGGAGAACGGAACCCGCAACGCCATGGCCAGACGCTACCGGGGACGACCGCCGCAGGGCTGGTCTGTGCCGCCGGGGTAGGACTCGCGGCTGCCCTGCTAGTGGGACTTGCGGTGCCTCTTGTGCACTGAGCACCGGGCGACCGGGTTGCTCAAGATATCGCCTGCTTGGGGGTCGGATCGCTCTCGAACCGGCGCGCATCCAACGCACTCACATGCCGAACGGTGGGCGTCGGTCCCGCATGCCGCCGAGAAGACTCGAGTGCAGGAGGCCTGCCAACCCGGTACGGTCCCGGCTATGACCTCGGACGGGTTCGTGCCAGTCGACTTCGATCCGCCGACCTCACTCGCCACCAACCAGTTCCACCTCGAACCACTCGGGCCGCAGCACAACCGGGCCGACCATGCCGCCTGGATGTCGAGCATCGAGCACATACGCTCCACTCCCGGCTACCCCGACGGCAACTGGCCACCATGCAGCGGCATGACGCTCGAGGAGAACCTCTCCGATCTTCACCGCCACGCCGACGACTTCACTCGGGGCGCGGGTTACACCTTCACTGTCCTCGACCCAGGCGACAACGACGTCATCGGCTGCGTCTATCTGTACCCCTCGGCTTCCGAGGAGTGGGACGTCGCGGTGCAGTCCTGGGTGCGGGCCGACAGCTCGAGCCTCGACGTGCCACTCGCCGACGCCGTCGCACGCTGGCTCGCCATCAACTGGCCCTGGGAGCGTGTGGACCGCTGCGGTCGCTGAGTCGTAGCCGGCACGCTCATGGCACACTCGCGGTAGGCAGGTTCGGCACCGACACGGGCACTCAAACGACGCCTCTCCAACGTGCTCTTCACAGGCATGGCCACCGACCACAACAGATGCGAGGCGCACAAGCGATCGGCGACGATCGAGGTCATCGACGAGCGGTCCATCCCGATGATGACAGCCATCGGTACCTCCTTAGTGCTGAACCGGATGGATCATCAGCAAGAGGGCACCGCTACTTCGAGCAGAACAAATCCCATTTGACCCTCTCCTCGCGCGGTGCCTGGCGAGACCGCCGAATTCGCAGGCCGCCACGGACATTCTGGCCGACGTACGCCCGGAAAGGGATCCACGAGTTGCGATCGAGGTGTTTGTACCGGGTGGCCGGTGGCAGACCCGCCCAGCGCTGCTACGCCCGCTCGAAGACAAGGTCGAAGTCCGACCGTTCCTTTCACGGCTCATAGTGGGCCAACGCGCCGCTCAAGGCAAAGGTCAGCAGCCGAGGTACCAGCGTCTGTGACGTCGTCCCGTCTTACATCGCCACCTCAAGCGTCGAGCCTCGACTCTTGACAGGCAAGTAAGCACTTGGCCATGTTCGCCGGCATGGCCGACCGGGCCAGAGCTCTCCATGACGAGACCCGGCGTCTCATCTCGATGAACGTGCGGTCAGGGACGGCCTAGCCGGGTGCGGTTCCGCGAGACGCCGGCGGGCACTCCGCGTACGGCCCGCCCCCAAGCTCGCGCAACCGCAGGATTGGGTCACTCGGATCAAGCGCAGAACGCCGCGATCCGACAGGTGCGTCTATCCGGCGCGTTAGAGGTCACTGTCATCGAGGGGGGCCGGGAGCTTGGCTCGGCCCGCGGGCGGCGTCAGGTGATCGCCATCGTCTCGTAGACGGGGGCGAGCTCGGTCCAGCGCGCCTCCCACGCGGGAGACTCCCCGGCCAACGAGCGGCAGAGGTCTTCGAGGTGCGCCTGCCAGCCGGCGCCGTGGAGGTGGAGACGGTCGAGTGGCAGCCCGCGCTCCTCGACCGTCAGCCGCGTTCTGTCGCCCTCCTCGGTCAGCCAGGCCTCGAGCTCGGCCTCGTCGTTGGTGCCGGGCTCCATGGTCAGCCGCAGGTGGTGCGGCCGGTCGCAGATCTCGATTCGTCCGTGCCCGGTCCAGGTGCTGGTGAAGGTGGCGTGGATGGTGCCGCCGACGCGCAGGTCGCCGGAGAGCTCGGCGATCCAGCGGGCGAGCCGCTCGGGGGTCGTACACGCCTCCCAGAGGTCGTCGATGTCAGTGTCGTAGACGTCCTCCACGCGGACCGCGCCGCGCTTCTCGTCAAGGGCTCGCATGGTGCCTATGGTCTTCATAAGCGGATCCTCTTCCCTCGGGTGATCTCGGTGTGCAGGGCGTCGAGCCGGCTTTGCCACAGCCCGCGGTAGTCGCCCAGCCAGGCGTCCACCTCCTCCAGCGGCTCTGGGCGCAGGCTGTAGATCCGCCGCTGTGCGTCTTGGCGGACGTCGACCAGGCCGGCCTCGCGGAGCACCCGCAGGTGACGTGAGACGCCCGGTCGGGCGATCGGAAGGGCATCCGCGAGCTCTCCGGCTGTGGCCGGATGATCCCGGAGGATCCCGAGCACCGTGCGTCGGCTTCTGTCCGCCAGCGCCTGCAACACCACGTCCATCCAACGAATGTACCCGACTAGTTACGTATCAGCAAGGGTACAAACGAGCCGACCTGGAACGACCGATCCGGGCACCCGCGACTTCTTCCGCGAGAACCGGACACGCATCGACGAGCGGGTTCCCCGTACGCCTACCCCCGCCACGCTGACGGGGGCAGCTCAGCACCGAAGGCGAGAGCTCCACTTCCTCGTCGAGGCACTATGCCTGGCGCGCGCAGGGCGGCACGGCACGTATAGGCCGGCCGGCCGCCTAGGACCACTTGTCCTACCGCCGCCTGTCCGCACATCAAAGTGACCGGATCTGCTTGTTGCGCCGATGGCAGGCGCCGCGGGTGGGGAGGTCCGATTTCTCGCTCTGGTGGCATCGGGAGTAGATGATGTGGGACATGGACATCCGTGGCCGGACAGCAGCCAACCGCCGCGTCCTGGCTGACTTCTTCGACGGTCTCGACGAGGAGCAGCTCGACACGGCCAGCCTCTGCGATGCCTGGACCGTGCGGGAGGTGCTCGGCCACCTCGTGATGCCGATGACCGGCGGCGCGGGAAGGTTCCTGCTGAAGGTCGTCCGAGCCGGCGGATCCCTGAATCGGGCCAGCGAGGCAACTGCCCGAGAGCTGGCACGTCGTCCGGTCAGAGAGCTCACCGCGCTACTGCGTGATAAGGCCGACCTGAGCGCCCATGCGCCCGGGGTCGGCCCGATGGGGCAGATGACGGATGGGTGTGTGCATCTACGTGACTGCGCACGCCCCCTCGACCTGCCCGACGACGTGAGCCCCGACGACTGGCGGATGGTGCTCGACTGGCTGCCTCAGGGCGTCCCGGGCCTGGTGCCGCGGCGCCGTCTCGGCGGGTTGTCGTTGCGGGCGACCGACCAGGACTGGTCCTGGGGCAGCGGAGCGGAGATCACCGGCCCGAGCGAGGCGCTGGCGCTCGCGGTGTCCGGTCGTGCGGTCGTGCTCGACGATCTCTCCGGGTCGGGCGTCGACCTCCTCCGACACCGACTGAGCGACTAGCCCGAACGCAAGCATGTCTATCTGCTGAAGGGCGGCCCCACGCCCGACCATGGCACGATCCAGGCGGACGCAAGGCACCCGTCCGCTGCCTACCGGCGCCTGCGGAGGCACTCGGCCGTAGATGGTGTTGGGCGGAAGGTCAGTCGCTTTTGCCGGATATCCGCTCGCTTGTGGCTGCCGGTCGGTCGTCTTCCCCCGCGGGTTCGGCACTGCGACTGCCGCCGAAGGGTCACCGGACGGCGATCGTCCGGAATCGGCTCTAGCCTGTCGGTATGCCTGCCACGACCTCCACGGACCCCCTCACCATCCGGCCTCTGTCCGCCGACACCTGGCCCGCCTTCGCAGCCCTCGTCGCGCGGCACAACGGCGTGTTCGGCGGGTGCTGGTGTACCTGGTTCCACACACTGTCGCGCGACAAGGACCGCACCTACGAGACCAACCGTGACCTCAAGTGCCACCTGGTCGAGGAGGGGCGCGCACACGCCGCGGTGGTCTTCGACGGCGACGAGGCGGTGGCCTGGGCGCAGTACGGGCCACCGGAGGAGCTCCCCAACATCCACCATCGCCAGGAGTACGAGGCGGGACTGGTAAGGCCACCCGATTACCGGATCACCTGCATCTTCGTGGATCGACACTACCGGCGGCTTGGGGTCGCGGCGTTGGCCCTACGAGGAGCCCTCGACCTCATCGCCCAGGCCGGTGGCGGGGTGGTCGAGGGCTACCCGCACGACATGTCGAAGCAGCCGGAGGGGAAGAAGATGTCATCCTCCTTCCTCTACAACGGCACCCTCCGGATGTACCAGCAGGCCGGCTTCACCTACGAGCGTTCCAAGGGACAGAAGAACTGCGTGATGACCCGAACGATTACCCCTGCTTGACACCGTCACTGACGCCCAACTACATCGCGACGGTCCACGCGTACGCAACCAGCCGGCACCCGATGCCGGTCCCACGTCTCGACGTCAGCGTGCGAGCACGGTCAGGTCGTCGAGCCGACTGAGCTTGTACGGGTTGCGAACTGCGTACATACGTGAGATCCGGTCACTCTCGACAACGAAGCTGATGGCCGTGTTGAACTCACCGTCCATGACGATCCGCGCGCCCAGGGTGCCGTTGAGCCAGACGGCGTCTACGAGCGCAGCCGGCACGAGGGTCGAGAACTTCGACAGGTATGCCACGACTGTGTCCGCACCGACGATCGGGTGAAGGGCGGCGGCCACCAATCCGCCGCCGTCCGCGACCACCACGACTTAGGGGGCCAGCACCTCCATCAGCCCCTGCATGTCACCACTGGTCAGCGCGGCCAGGAAGCGCTCGACCACTCGTTGGTGCTCGGACGCGTCGATACTCATCCGCGGCCGGCGAGAGGCCACGTGCTTACGGGCGCGGTGCGCCACCTGACGGACCGCGGCGGTCGACTTGTCGACAGCCGCCGCGATCTCCTCGTACGGCAGATCGAAACCTCGCGGAGCACGAACACGGCGCGCTCGGTCGGCGCGAGCGTCTCGAGCACGGTGAGCATCGCCGTCGAGACGCTCTCGGCGAGTTCGACGTCTTCGGCGACGTCGGGATGGTAAGCAGCGGCTCGGGGAGCCACTCGCCCACGTAGTCCTCGCGGCGGCGGGCGAGCGTCCGATGCCGGTTGAGCGCCTGCCGGGTGACGATGCGCACCAGGTAGGCACGTGGGTCATGCACCTCGGACTGATCGGCGTCGGCCCACCGGAGCCAGGTCTCCTGCACCACGTCCTCGGCGTCGGCAGCGGAGCCAAGCATCTCGTAGGCAACGGTGAAGAGCAGGCTGCGGTGGGTGAGGAACGGGTCGGTCATGAGCGCGAGGGTACGTCCGCCCGGGCCAGCGTGAACTCGCACGCGTCCGAGAACCCCTGCGACTCGATCCCCATCGCGACGTTCGACCGCGTGTACAGGTTGGCGAGGGCGATCTGGGTGGTGAGCTCGACTATCGCCGGCTCGCCGAGCTGCTCCAGCAGCCTGGCGAACTGGTCGTCGGTGACGTTCGGCGGCGTTGCTGTCATCGCCTCGGCGAACTCTAGGACGTCTCGCTCAAGCGGCGCGAAGACCTCTGAGGTGCGCCACACCGGCACCTGGCTGGCCTTCCGCTCGTCCAAACTCTCGTTGTGGGCGTGGAAGTAGCCGAAGTCCAGGCACCACGAGCAGCCGACCTGTGCGGCGACAGCCATGTGCGCGAAGGACTTCAGGTTCTCGTCGCAGGCACTCCACTTCTGTGCCTTGCCGCTGACGGCGAGAAAGGTCCTGAGCACGGGCCGGTTGTGGAAGTAGATGCCTATCGGCTCAGGAACCTCGCCGAGCATCCTCATGCTGAAGCGCTTCACGCTCGCGCCGAAGACACCGGTGATCGGAGCAGGCTGGATACGCGGGGTGCCGGTCATGTCGTCCTCCATCGTTCGGGTGGGTACGACATAAAGACACCGGCCGCGGCTGCCGTGTGACACCAAGCCCCGGGACCCGCGTCTTGACACCGCGAGCCGGCCACACGCTAGAGGCCCGTCACGCCGCTGAACCAGTTGTGGCAACGCCTCCGACTGCAAGGAGCGACACCATCCCGAAGTCGACCGGCGCCGTTGGCCTCGTGCCCGAATGGTAGGACCGCTCAGACCAGCTCGCCGCGCTTCCGGCTCAGGTAGGCGCGCTCGGCGGAGTTCTGGGTGGCGGCGTTCGCGGCGTCGTACGCCTCCTTCGCCTCGGCGCTCCGGCCGAGCCTGCGGAGCAGGTCGGCGCGGGCTGCGTGCCACGCGTGGTAGCCCGTAAGCGGCAGCCGGTCGACCAGCGCGAGGGCGACCTTCGGGCCGTCCAGCTCCGCGACCGAGACCGCGCGGTTGAGCGCGACGATAAGCGACGGGTCGAGCCGGGTCAGCTGGTCGTAGAGCGCGACCACTTGCGACCAGTCCGTGTCCGGCGCCGTTGGGGCGTCCGTGTGGACGGCGTTGATCGCGGCGAGTAACTGGTAGCGGCCGGGTCGGTTGATCGCGAGGCACTCGCGGACCAGGGTCGTGGCCCTCCGCGATCAGCGCGCGGTCCCAGCCGGCGCGGTCCTGCTCGTCGAGCGGAACTAGCTGCCCGTTCCGCACGCGGGCCTCCCGCCGGGCGTCGGTGAGCACCAACAGCCCGAGCAGGCCGGCCACCTCCGGCTCCTCGGGAAGCAGCCGGCGCAGGATCCGCGTCAGCCTGATGGCCTCGCTCGTGAGCTCGGCGCGGACCGGGTCGCCGTCACCGGTGGCGAGGTAGCCTTCGTTGGAGACGAGGAACAGCACCGCCAGCACGCCGCCGAGCCGCTCAGGGAGGTCGGCGGCCTCGGGCACCAGGTAGGGCACGTTCGCCGCCGCGATCTTCTTCTTCGCCCGGGTGATCCGCTGCGCCATCGTGGACTCGGGCACGAGGAACGCCTGCGCGATCTCGGCCACGGTCAGCCCACCGAGGAGGCGGAGCGTCAACGCGATCCGCGCCTCCGGCGCGAGCGCCGGATGGCAGCAGGTGAAGAGCAGCCGCAACCGGTCGTCCTCGACTGGTCCGGTGGGCTCGTGGGGCGTGTCGTCGTAATGCATGAAGGCCGCCTGGTGCTTGGCGTCGCGCTGCTTCTCGCGGCGGATCCGGTCGATCGCGCGGCGGCCCGCGGTGGTGGTGAGCCAGCCGCCAGGGTTGGGAGGTACGCCGGACTCCGGCCACTTCTCCAGCGCGGCCACCAGCGCCTCGCCCGCCGCCTCCTCGGCGGTGGCGATGTCACCGAAGCGTCGGACGAGCGAGGCGATCAGGCGGCCGTACTCCTCGCGGAAGACCCGCTCGACGGCCGCCGCTTCACCCTGCATCGAACAGTCGTCGTGCCGGCTCAGGCCAGGCCATCGAACGGACGGACCTCGACCTTGCCCCGGCAGGCGTTCGACCCCTCGGCGGCGAGCCTGAGCGCCACGTCGAGGTCGGGCGCGTCGATGACCCAGAAGCCCCCGATGACCTCCTTGGCCTCGAGGTAGGGGCCGTCGGTCATTACCGGCGTCTCACCCTGGCCGTCGACGACGGTCGCCGTGGACGACGGCTGAAGGCCGCCGGCGAAGACCCAGTAGCCATTCGCATGAAGCTTGTCATTGAAGGCGCCGGTCGCGGCGAACGCCTTCTCCATCTCCTCCTTGGAGCTGTAGCTGCCGAAGCCGTCCGTCTCGGCCGGGCCGTGCACGGTCAGTAGGTAGTGCGTCATCCCAGTTCTCCTCAGTTCCAGGGCGGTCCCGATGACCGCCTTCCACCACCACCACCACGAACGGCATTACACCGATACGACAACCTGCCACAGAACGTTGCGATCGGTTCCCGGGGACGGCCCGTTCGACGCCCTGACATAGAGGCACCGGACGCCTCGTGTGCTTCGTGACCGCGCGTCGACCCGTGGAACGCTTCTCCTCGCGGCTTTCGGATCGGGCCCGCTCGTTTGTGGAGTGGGTATGAGCAGGTCGCGCTGGCGGCCCGCCGAGGAAACGGAGCCCAACATGCCCAGCCTCACACAGGTCCCTACCCACGTCACTTCCCCCCTGCCGGCCCCCACTGCCGAGCTGCCAGCCCCGTATAGGCCGCCGTTCAACTTGCGTCACACTGCCGCGAGTCTGGTAAGAACGGCGTGCCAACATCGGCCGAGCCGAGATCGCTCGAAGAGCGCGAAATGTCATGGCAACGAGCTTCACCCGGTCCGACGACTCGCAGGGAGCGGAGTTCGTCGACGCGGACCTGCGGAGCGCACGGTTCCTCAGGGCTGGCCTATCCGGCGTTGTGATGCGCGGCGTCGACGTGTCGGACACGGACATCGACTCACCGTGGCTCTCCGAAGGCGAGCTCCCCTTGCGCGTCAACGGCGTCGACGTGCTCCCGCTCGTCGAGGCCGAACTCAACCGCCGCTTTCCCGGCCGCGCCGAACGCCGCGCCGCAGATCCTGATGGCCTGCGCGCGGCCTAGGCCGGGCGATCCTGGGATTCGAACAGCCGTTTCACCTCATCGGTCAACCGAACGCCGACTACGAGATGGACGGCAACGACATGTCGGTCTTCGCGACCGTCACACCCTTGTACGCCGACGTGCTCGAGGTCCGATCAGGTCACGTCGCTATGGTGCGCGACTTCCTCGCGACCGTCACGTCAGACGAGCTGTTGGCGGCACGCAAGAACCCGCACAGCCCCGACTACCAGGAGACCACCCTCTCCTGCCTGCACGTGATCTTCAACGAGGAGTGGCAGGACTACCGCTACGCCGTACGCGACCTCGAGGCGATCGAGGCATTCAAGGCGATCAAGGCGTTCAAGGCGTTCAAGGCGAAGTCTGGTGAATGAGCCGGTGACCATCGCCCTTCCCCGCTCCGATCCACTTCGTCGGACGAAAAGAAAGGCGCCTCCTTTCGCCGTCTGTGGACTCACCGACGCGGGGGTACCGTCGATCCATTCTGGAGCCTCGCCGCGCCGGCGGCGAGCCACCACCGGAGGTGGTCGACTCCCCCCACAAAGACGCAGACGCCATGACGGTCCGTATCCGGGCGGGGACCTGCCGAAGGTCGAGTTACGAGGCTTCGATTACTCGGTCGAGCCATTCTGCGAGGAGCTGCCGTTCGGCTTCGCTCAGCATGTCTAGTCGAAGTGCGAAGGCCCGGACGGCGACCGTGGCTGCCGTGGTCTCGCTGTCGGCTCGCTCGGGCACGTCGGTGAGGATCTGGCGCTGAATTGCTTCGTACAGGTCTTCGACGAGACCGAGATCGCGTTTTTCGGGCGGCGTCGCGAGCAACGTCTGGATGGCCCCGATGCCGGCTGCCTGGACGAGGCCGACAGCGCGCTGCTCGCTGACGCGGAGCCGACCGGTCTCTGCGACCCGATGAATCCGAGACTCCAGAATGCGCCTGCCCGACTCCGCCGCGGGCGAAGTCGCTACTCGGCTCGGATCGCTCAGGAGACGGAAGAGGTCGGGATTGGCGATACCGAAATCGATCTGCGTCTGCCACCCGGTGCGCAGATCGACCAGGGGGTCCAGGCCGTCGGCCGAGGCTGCCTCGACGGCGGCTGCCTTGGCTGCGACGTAGGTGGCCATCACGTGCTCAGCCACCGCTTCGAGCAGTCCATCCTTATCGCCGAAGAGGCGGTAGATCGTCGGCGCCTGAATGCCAGCGCCTTCAGCTACCCCACGTGTAGTGACTGCGGCAGGCCCTTGCTCTCGGAGCAGACGGGCGGCGACACCGATGATCCTTGCCCGCACGTCCGCGCGTGTGCCGGTTGCCTCATTCACTTTCCTACGATAACGCAAAATTGATATCAGCGTATTTCCGGTGCTACGCTCTGATCGGTCTCACTGCTAACGCGAAGGACTGATCGTGATCATCGTCACCGGAGCAACCGGCGAACTCAACGGCGCCACCGTCGACCACTTGCTGGAACGGAGGCCCACGAGCGAGATCGTCGTCGCCGTGCGTGACGTCGCAAGAGCCCAGCGCTTCGCCGATCTTGGCGTGGCCGTGAGACATGGGGACTACGCCGACCCGGACACGCTGCCGGCCGCATTCGAGGGCGCCGACCAGCTGCTCCTCGTGTCGTCGAGCGATCCGACCGCGGACGCGGTAAGCCTCCACCGGAACGCGATCGATGCGGCCGTTACCGCCGGAGTCGGGCGAATCTTGTACACGAGCCATCAGGGCGCCGCACACGACACCCCGTTCTCCCCTGGGCGCGACCACGCCGTCACCGAGCAATTGCTCGCCGAGTCCGGAATCGCCTGGACCTCGCTGCGCAACGGCTTCTACGCACACAGCCTCACCTGGCTGGCAGGGCCGTGGCGTGAGACGGGCGTCATCGAGATACCCGCCGACGGTCCGGTGTCGTGGACGGCGCGGGAGGACGCAGCCGAGGCCGCGGCCGTCATCCTTTCCTCGGACGGCGCTTACGACGGCCTGACCACAATCACCGCCAGCAACGCACCCACCTTCGAGGAGATCGCCGCGATCGCCTCAGAGCTGACTGGCCGGACGATCGAGCGATGTGTGGTGGGCCAGACCGAGTGGGTCGCCGCGCAGGTCGCCGCAGGGCAGCAGGAATACATAGCCCGCTTCCTGCTCGGCATGTATCAGGCGGCCGCCGAGAACTTCTTCGCGGGAGTCCACCCGCTCCTCGGCACCCTCCTCGGCCGCGAACCGCGCGACGTACGCGACGTGCTCGCACATCCAGACGCTCACTAGTCCCACCTACACGTCCTGAGCGGCGACCCAAACCTGTTCGAACACGCACGTGCGAGGGCTTAGGTCTGACATAAGCTTCAAGCACGCACGGGCTGGCCTGTCAACCCCGTGGACCTGCGCCCCGCGCCCTCAGATCAGGTCGATCAGACGGGCGGGTCGTGCAGGAGCTCCCAACCTCTTGAGCACAGCGGCAGGCGACGGCGATCTTCGCAGCCCAGTCCAGCGCCTCCTCGCGTGAGCGCACGTCAACGATTTCGAACCCGCCGAGGTGCCCCTTGCACTCCGGGTACGGGCCATCGGTGACCGTCCCGTCGGTGGCCACGACGGTCACCTCCCGTGTGTTCCAGCCCGCTGCCGAAAACCCACACGCCGGCGTCTTCGGCCTTCTGGACCACCTCGTGCAGGGCTTTGGCCACGTCGGGGACCTCCTCCTCGGGAAGGTCATCGCGCCGCCATCGATAGAGGCCAGGACCGCGTCATTCCTTGACTCCTTTGTTCCGGCGCCTCCTTGCGAGAGAGTGACCGCGCCCGCCCTCGATCGCGTGGGTCGTCGTGTTGACTCTGTGACCGGGTTACCACAGGTGGTCGTACCAGTCGAGGACGCGCAGCGCGCGCAGCGTGTTCCACCTGCTCGGGCGTCCGTCACCGTCGTCGAGCTCGAACTGGGTCTCGCCCGGATGGGTGTTCTCCAGCAGCCAGGTGCCGTCCGGCTGCTGCTTGTCCCGGACGAGCTGGACGGCCTCGGCGACCCGCTCGTCGGGGACGTTGCCGGTGCGGCGGAAATGGTCGAGCGCGCGCAGGACGTCGTAGTGCCAGCGTGGCGTCCACGAGAATTGCAGCCAGCGGTCTGCCGGCACCTCGCCGGTGCTCTTGCGCCTGAACAGCTGCCGCTCCAGCAGGTACTCCTCGCCATGCTGCCGGGCGTCGGCCACGGCCACACATTTCCCGGAAATCTAGTACTCGAGCAGACCCTCGAGCACACAGATAGTCGAGTCGAACGACGACACGGTCGCGCCGTGCTCGGTCCAACAGTTCCATCCGCCGTCGTCGAGCTGGTCGGCGAGCAGACCAGTGACGAGGTCGTCGACGTCCGCACCGAAATTTGCGCCGATCGAGAGCGTCCGGCCATTGATGCACGCCTCGACCTCGCCATCGAAGAACGCCTGGCCGTCGTGCTCCCACCGGCAATTCGTGGCGACCAGCGGTATCGTCTCGCGGGCGGCCGCGCTCGCCGGATCCAGGCCGAGGTCGCGCAGCAGCACCAGTGTGGGCAGCGTCGATGTCCACGGCTGGCCGTCGGAGAAGTCGGGCACGATGCCGGCCCGCCAGTCGTCGGCGATGCGCTGCGGGAAACACGCGCCCCCGTCCCACTGGCCGTCGGGATCGCATCGCGAGTAGGCGGGCTCCCCAGCCCTCTGTCTCGACGCGGGCGCGCTCAGACAGGACCCTTTCGGCAGGTGCCCCGTTGAGGTCGCATAACACCTGCCACCGGATCGCCGGGTCACCTTCGAGCAGCCAGTCCATGACCTCCATGGCGGCGATGGTACGTTCAGGCTTCGACAGGGTGTCACATCGCCGACATGCAGCGCAGGCGACTGCCCTAGCTTGCACGCCTCCTCGCGGCCTGCCGAGACGGGCGCCCAAGCGACGTCGAGTTGGCTCCGGTCGCGAGCGGAGATGCTCCGACGGTCTGCTGGTCCCCGATGTCGTGGAGGAGTGGGCCGGCCGGCACGGCCTCCCGTACCAGCTTCACCTCACCGGCGCGGCGGGTGGCAGCTTCTCCCGGGGCGACGGCGGGGCCCGAGCTGACATTCGCGGCGGCGGGCGATCAGTCGCGTAGCTGCTCGAGCAGGCCCATGTCGTCGCGGCATGCCCAGTGCTCGACGACCATCCCCTCGGCGACCCGCCAGATGTGGATGAACGTCCACGCCGTCGGACGGCCAGAGACGGTCGCGTCGGCGAGCAGTGGCATTGTTGATGCCCTGTGGGTCCCGTGCAGTGTGAGGTGCTGCGCGACGAGGTCGCCTTCACCAATGAGGTGGTGCTGCTCGACGGCGATAGGCCCGAGGTCCACGTCGATGGTGGCCAGGATGCGCTTCAGGCCTTCGCGGCCTTGAGGACCGGCGGCGTGGTTCACCATGTCTGCTGCGACGAGATCATCGAGCGCGGTGTCGTCGCCCGCCTGCTGCCGTCGGAACATCTCGTCGACCACTTCCTTCGCGCTTCGCTCGCTCATGACGCCAACCTCCATCGATCAGCGGACAGGCGCGCAGGTGCGGACGAGCCGTCTTCGCGGTAAGCGAGGTCCACGACGCGAGCGCAACCAAGAACGGTCATCCGCGAGAGCCCGGTCCGTTCATGTCGGCATGAGTCAGACCGTCGGGATGACCGGCGGGCCACTGAACCAGCTCGATGCGATAGCCATCTGGATCCGTGAGCCAGGCCGTCCAGAAGTCTTCGGAGTCATCGGGCGAGCTCGGGGGTTCCGTCTCGACTCCACGGGCGGCGAGCCGAGCAACGGTTTCACGCATCGCCTCCACCTTGATCACGAGATGGTTGAGGCCGCCAGGATCGACCTGGTCGCGAACTGAATCGTAGACGAGCTCCAGGCTGACGAACTCGTCGCCAGGAAGCTTGAGCATTGTCAAACTGCCGAACTCTGTTGCGGGCACTTCACCGAGTACTTCGTAGCCGAGGGAGGTGTAGAACGCGAGCGATCGCTGAAGGTCTGCGACCCGGAGGCCGACATGCAAGGTCCTCACCGCGGTCCCTTCGTCGAGAGGTCAGGCGACGGGCGAGGCAACTGGAACCTGTTCAAGCCAGCGCTCCCCGCCACGTGATGCTCGTGACGATCGTAGTGACTCCTTCCACAGCGACCGGTCACGTCTGCTGTCCGAGGCGGTAGCGGAGGTGCTGGACTTCGGGCGTGCTGCCGCGACGAACCAGCTCGAGGGTGACCGGGTCGGTGCGAAGATGGTCGAAGAGCCGGCGGCCCTGCCCGAGGAGGACGGGTACGACGTGGAGCTCGAGCTCGTCGAGCTCCCCAGCGTTCAGCAGGGACTGGGCGGCACCTGCGCCGAGCACCGACGTGGGCGCCACTACGGCGGCCACGCGGGCGGGGATAGCACACACGTGGACGGGGGGGATGAAGCGAATCGAGCCGGGCGGGGGCTCGTCGGGGACGTCGTGCGTGAGCACGAAGACGGGCATTCCGCCGTGCAGGTCCCCGTCCCAGTGGTTCGCGAGCTCGTATGTGCGTCGCCCCGAGATGAACGCCTGGCTGGCCGTCATCTCGGCGTACGCATCGCCGTGCGGGCCCTTCTCTTCGCGGTGGTCGAGCCAGTTGAAGAGGCGAAACCCGCCGAGGCCCATGGGATTGTCCGCGTCGTCTGCGGGCCCCGCGACGTAGCCGTCGAGTGACATGGTCATGTCAAGCCGGATGGCGCCCATGATCAGCTCGTCCTCCGCACGCGGTAACTCAGGTGCAGCACGCCCGGACCCTCGAGCGAGCGGAGCAGCTCCAGCTCGTGCAGCTCGGGTGGGAGGTCGTCGAAGAGTCGACGGCCCTGTCCGAGCAGGAGCGGCATCAGCTGGATCGCCAGCTCGTCAAGGAGCCCGACGCGGAGCATGGACTGAGCGGTGGCGGCTCCGTGCACCATGACGTCGCGATCACCGGCTGCAGCCTTGGCCTCGGCCACGCAAGCTTCAAGATCGGTAACGTAGTGGGCGTGGCCGGAAGCCGGATCGGCCGGCTCCGACCTGGTCAGCACGAACACCGGTACGTCGTCGTGATGATCACCGTCCCACCCGTGGGCGAGTTCGAACGTCCGCCGCCCGGTGATCACCGCGCCCGTCGCGATCATCTCGTCGAACACCGTCGCGTTCGGTCCGTTCTCCGGCCGGTACGAGCCCGGGCTCCCGTCGCCGGCCGCGAGCCAGGCATGCAGGGCTTCACCGCCCGCCCCGAGCCCATTGCCCAGCTCGTCGCCAGGCCCAGCGATGAACCCGTCGACCGACATCGACATGTAGAGTACGACGCTCACGATGCCTCGTAATCCTCGAGCGCAGCCTCGACATCCAGCTCGATCGTCACCGTATCGCCGACGACGAGCCTGCTGCCCTCGACGGCGCGCTCCCCCACGCCGAAGTCCGAGCGCCGGATCGTCGTACGCGCAGCAAACCCAATCCTCGACTCCCCCTGGAGCCCGGCCTCGTCGAGGCCGAGGAACTCCGCCTGGAGCCGCACCCCACGCGTGATCCCCCGGATAGTCAGGTCTCCGACAACGATGAGCGAGCCGTCCGCTTCCTCCTCGAGAGCACTGCTCGAGAAGGCCAGGTCCGGGTGGCGCTCGGCATCGAGGAACGCGCCCGAGCGAAGATCCTCGTCTCGCTGCGGCACCCCGGTGTCGACGCTGTCCGCCCGCATGGACGCCGAGGTCCGGCAGTCGCGCAGGCTCGGGCCGATGACTATCTGTCCCTCGACCTCACGGAACCGGCCACGCACCTTACTCATCAGGTGCCGAACCGAGAAGCCCACCGAGCTGTGCGCCGGGTCGATCCGCCACGTTCCCGACAGCGTGCCCGCGAGGGTGGTCATCGTGCTCATCGTGCTCATCGTGGCCTCCTGGGGTCGTCTGTCTCCTGCGTGGTGGTCGTCGGTTTCATGATCGTGGTTCCCTTCTCGTTGGTTCGGTTGTCGTTCGGTAAGACCGGAGCGCCGCACCGAACTCGTCGGTCAAGGCGCCCGCTTCGCGAAATAACAGCGGAAGACGACGCCCATACGCACGGTCCCGTCGGCCCGTGATCGCGGCGCGAAGAAGGACCGCAGCGCCGCTTCGACGTCCGCGCGGCCGGAGCTCCGGACCGCCGCGGCGACCGGGCCGGCAGGCAGCTGGGCCGCGACCGAGTCGTCCTCGCTCTGGAAGTCGACGTCGAACGCGATGTCGGCCGTCGCCACGGATGCGAACCCGGCATCGAGCAGCGCGCCGCGAGCGGCGTCCGCGTCGGCGAGCGCGTGGCGCGGGTCGGCGGCGTAGAGCACGGAGTTGAACGCGGTGACGATGTCGAAGGCGCCGTCGCCGAACGGCATACGCTCGAGGTCCTCGACGACATAGCCGGCCGCCGGTCGCCAGCGGCGCGCGTAATCGACCAGTCCCGGGGCCGCGTCGAGCCCGATGACGTCCGCGCCGCCCGTGGCGGCCAGTTCGGCGAACAGGCCGGATCCGCAGCCTGCGTCGAGTAGCCGCGTCCCGCGAAGGGGGTGGAGGCGCTCGAGCACCCGCTCGTACAGCGGGCGGATGCGGCCCTCCGCAGCCTCCGCCCAGCCCCGCGGATCGCTGCTCCATAGCTCACCATGGTCGGTCGCACTCACCGGGAGCTCCCGCAGGCCGGCAGCCGCGTCGAGTGGGAAGTGGTTGTTTCGAACATGGCCGAAACCCTAGGCCCGGACCCGCCGCGCACTCTTGAACAAACCGGGCGTCCTTCGTGGCGGACCACCGGGCCTGGCACACTTGGTCAAGTGATCGGCGAGGCGTTCTCCACGCCAGCCGTTAGCGGCCAGAGCTACATCGAGCGTTTGCCCGTCCTGGCGCTGCGTCAGCTCGCCTCCTCAGTTTGGGTCCAGCAGGTCGGCCACGGGGCCGCGCCCTACGAACACCGGCACGTGCCCAACGGCGCCGTCGAGCTCGTCTGCAGGGTCGGCTCGGCACCGCAGGTGATCGGCCCGCTCACAGAGCCACTGATCGAGGTGCTCGAGCCGGGCACCACCGTAATAGGCGTGCGCTTCGTGCTGGGCGCCTTTCCGGCGGTCGCGGGGCAGCCCGCGTCGGACGTGATTGGAGTCGCGCTCGACGCCGAGGAGCTGTGGGGCCGCTCGGCGACCGCGCTCGGCGAGGCGGTCGGCATGGCAGGCTCGCCCCAGGAGGCGCTCGCCGCCGTACAGCTCCACGTGCACGAGCGTGCCGGCGCGGGCGAGCCCCCGGACCCGCTCGTGTCTGAGGCGGTGCGCGGTCTCATGCCCTGGCGCTCCACCGATGTGATGTCGCTGAGCGCGTCTCTTCACATCTCTGAGACACAGCTGCGGCGCCGCTGCCGGAGGGCCGTCGGGCTCGCGCCGAAGGCGCTGCACAGAATGCTGCGATTCCAGGGCTTCCTCGCGCTCGTCCAGCAGGCGATCTCCCAGGGCCGCGCGCCGACCGACGGCGGGCTCACGCTATTCGCGCTCCGCACCGGCTACGCGGACCAGTCCCACCTCACGCGCGAGTGCGTCCGGCTCACCGGCCTCTCACCGCGGGTGTTCCTCGCCGAGACGCAACAGACCTGCGCGTGCGGGCACGATCACTTGGCGTGGTTCGCGCCCGTCCTGCGCGCCGCGACCGAGACGAGTCCCACAAGAAGATGACATAGCCCAGAGAATGAAGCGGAGCGGTCCCCGGGTCCGCGGCGACCAAGGGGCCGCGTCGCACGGCAACGGGGTCCGTCTCCCGAGCGCCGCAGTCGCGAACACCCGGCGATAACGTGGGCGGTGTGCCGGGGGAGGTCGTAGAGGCGGATGAGGAGCCACCCACCTGGATAACCTCCGCGCTGCACGTGAGCAATGGTGACGCGACTGACCTACCCGGCACCGGTCTTACGCCGAGGCTGTTGTACTGGCGTGACGTACTGCACGAAGGGCCAGTGCCCGCAGTGGGTCCCGAGCAGCTTCGGCAGATCCGAGCGGACTTCCTCATTCGGGCGCACGCCGATGACCGCGGTGAGTCCGGCGCGATGTTCGTCGAACGCGACCGGGCACTGGAGGACAACCGGCACCGAGACTACGTGCTGTGGTTCGAGGCGGACCTCTACGACCAGCTCCAGATAATTCAGATCCTGGCTCGTCTCGCCGAGCTGGAGGTGCCGGCTGATCACATCGCTTTGATCTGCATCGGCGAGTACCCGGGAGTTGCGCGCTTCGCCGGCTTGGGCGACCTCACGGCAGCCCAGCTGCGTGAGCTCCCTTACACGAGCGCCTGTGCTCGGCTCACCTCAGCCGGTCTGGCGTTGGCCACGGGTGCATGGGACGCTTTCCGGGCGCCGACACCCGAGCATCTCGGCGAGATTGCGGCGACCCGCTCACGTGAGCTGCGCTTCCTCGGCGTCGCCTTCGACCGCCTCAGCCGCGAGTACCCCTCGAACCGCGACGGCCTGTCGCTGACCCAACGGCGAGTGTTAGCGGCCATCGCCGCCGGAGCGCCCGACGCAGGTACCGCGTTCGTCCGAGCCGTCTCCCGAGAAGCCCGCCCCTTCCTCGGGGACATGTGGTGTTTCGCAGACATGAAGGCCTTGGCGCAGGCGACCACCCCACTCATCCGCACACGGCCCGCCGGTCAGGTTGTTCATCGCGCCACCCACATCCGGCTGACCGACGCAGGCGCGCGCGTCCTGGCCGGAGACGCTGACCACATCAAGCTCAACGGAATCGACCGGTGGATAGGCGGCGTCCACCTTCACGGGGATCACGCGCCATGGCGCTGGGACGAGGGCCACGAGACCGTCGTCGGTCGGACGGCCGGCTAGGCGTTTCGCCTGTTCCCAGCCGTACCCGGTCACCGCGGGGACACGGCATAGCGGAAGTGGGTCGCCGTGGAGCCCCGTTGGACATCGATGAGGTGGAGCTGAATGTGTCCGTCATGAAGCTTGTCGAACAGCCGGGTTCCGGCGCCGAAGATGACGGGGGCGATGTGCAGGCGTATCTCTTGGACGAGGCCGGCCCGCAGGAGCTGCTGACCGATGCTGGGGCTGAACACATCGACATCGCTGTCACCAGCGACCTCGCTCGCCCTTTCGACGGCTTCCTGGGGGCTAGCGACGAACACGTAGATGCTGTTGGCTGGGACGTCGACCGGCGTGCTGTGCGACACGATGAATGTGGGTGTCCGGGCGGCGCCGCCGGGACCGTCGGGTCCCCACCACGCAACTGACAGGTCATAGGTACGACGGCCGGCAATCGTGCCGCCGACTCGCCGATCGCTGTCGGCGAGGATCTCGTTGCCCAGCTCGTCCTCACCGAATGCCCACTGGTGCAGCTGCTGGCCGCCGTCGCCCATCGGCTCATCGGGCCGAACCCCCGTCGCGGTCGCGAACCCGTCCACGGACATGCTGATATCGAGCGTCACCTTGCTCATCGCCGCTCTTCCTCATCGTGGACGAAGCTGAGCGTCGCCTGCAGAAGCCGGGCGACTGAGGCGCCGACGGCTAGGCCAGTGCACCCATCGGATCCCAAGCGGGAAGCACACGGGGAGCTTGATCGAGGGCGGCCTTGAGGTCGTCAGGTAGCCGGTTCTTGTTGACGACCACCTCGAACACGTACTCCTCGAACCACGAGTCGCTCATCGTGTAGAAGCCGGATTCGCCCTGCTTCTTGCCCCAGCTGTTCTCCACCCGCCAACGCCGGGGACGACCGTCGACCACGTCGACGCCGGTCAGAAGCATCGCGTGGGTCATGGCGGACTCCTGGTAGCGGACCCGTTCCTCCTTGTCGAGGCTGAAGTCCGTTCCATAGACACCGGTGACGTCGTAAAGCCGGCTGTGCCAGATCCCCAGCTTGTTCTGTCCCTGCGGCTCGACGTCGCACCCGAACCAGACCGGCTCACCGTCGATGATGGTCTCCATCGCGATCGTCTTGGCAAGCTCGATGTCGACGTTGAGATACCGGACCGGCCGCCCCCCGACGACGTTGCCGAGGTGCTCGACGGTCAGTGTCTCGCCCTTGCGGTGCTCGGTGCGCGGATCGTCTACCAGGCAGACGTAGTCCGTCAGGTCGAACGTGACGTACTTCGAGTAGAACTCCTGCGGAGTCAGGTTGCCGTCGCGGTGGAACACCTTTTCGTCATCGGTCCACTGCCAGTCGAATGACGTCGGCGGAGTACCAAGGTGGATGCTCAGGATCGAATGGAAGTCGCCGAGTATCTCGCGCTTGGCCGCCTGGAGCTCCGCGGCGTCTGCGCTCTTGGCGACGAGCCCGCGCAGGCGTATGGCGCCATGGCGGGCAAGTGACTTCAAGGCACTGTTCATCCGCCGAGTGTCCGACGACGACTGAGTCTCAGGCATCACGTTTTTCGGCACCACACCGTGCTTGGTGAAGAGGCTGACGATCATGTCCCACTGCCCGCCGTCGTCCAACGCATTAGTGAGCAGGAAGGCGACCAGGCGCTCGTCCGCGTCTCGGTCTGCGGTCGCGAGGACCGACTCGAGGAAGAAGTTCGCCCGCTCGAGCTTGTCGTAGTACATCGCGTAGTTCTGCGAGAACTCGAAGTTCTTCACGCCGAGCCGCTTGCGGGTGCCTGACCTCAACAGGTTGAGCCCCGCAAACAGCCAGCATCGCCCTGAGTTCTCCTGGTTCGTGACCTTCCAGTCGTCGAGTCGGTGCGACACCGAGTGTGACATCGACGTCACGACGTCGTTGTCGAGTGCCACGTCGGCGATTCCCACGCGTACGACCGCGTTCTGCATTTGCCTGAGTTCAGGGCGGGTGGCGAAGTGTGAGCTGAACGACGAGAGGTCGTCCGCGGTCAGCTCAGCCGATGCATCATCACGAGTAGAAGTCATGTAGGCAACATATCCCCCGGCCCGGCGGTTGAAGCCAGGGATCAGCCAAACTCGACACCCTGGGCGAGCGGCAACTCGGTTGAGTAGTTGACGGTGTTGGTCGTTCGTCGCATGTACGACTTCCACGCATCGGATCCCGATTCCCGCCCTCCCCCAGTCTCCTTCTCACCGCCGAAGGCGCCGCCGATCTCCGCACCACTAGGCCCGATGTTGATGTTGACGATGCCGCAGTCGGAGCCGGCGGCAGAGATGAAACGTTCGGCTTCGCGCAGATCGAGGGTGAAGATCGACGACGACAACCCCTGGCCGACAGCGTTGTGCAGCGCGATCGCCTGGTCGAGATCGTCGTAGTCGAGCACATACAAGATGGGGGCGAACGTCTCCGACCTCACGATGTCCGTCTGCTCCGGCATCTCGATGATGGCCGGCTCTACGTAATAGCCGTTGCCCATGCCGTCGGTTCGGGCGCCGCCAGTCACCAACCGACCGCCGTCCTTCTGCGCGGCCTCGATCGCGCGAACGAAACCGGCATAAGCGGACTCGTCGATCAGCGGACCCACGAGCGTCTTGTGATCCAGCGGAGAGCCGATCGGCAGGGTCTCGTACGCCGCACGCAGACGATCGACGACTTCGGCCTTGATCGACTCGTGCGCAATCACTCGGCGGAGCGACGTGCACCGCTGTCCCGCAGTTCCAACAGCCGAGAACACGATTCCGCGCACCGCGAGACCGAGGTCGGCGGTCGGTGACACAACCGCTGCGTTGTTTCCGCCAAGCTCCAGCAAAGATCGACCCAGTCTTGCCGCGATCCGCGGCGCAATCTCCTTGCCCATCCTGGTCGAGCCAGTCGCAGAGACGAGGGCGATGCGTGGATCGTCGGCCATCCGCTCACCAACACCTCGGGTGCCCACGAGCAAGGCGGAGACGTGCTCAGGAGCCCCCACCCTCCTGGCGGCTTCGGACAGCAGAGCCTGACAGGCGACCGCGGTCAACAGCGTCTTCTCCGAGGGTTTCCACACCACACTGTCACCGCACACGAGCGCCACAGCTGCATTCCACGACCAGACGGCGACGGGGAAGTTGAAGGCAGAGATGACGCCGACCACCCCGAGCGGGTGCCACTGTTCCATCATCCGATGACCCGGTCGCTCAGTCGCAATGGTCAGGCCGAAGAGCTGGCGGGACAGACCGACCGCGAGGTCGCAGATGTCGATCATCTCCTGGACCTCGCCCAAGCCCTCGGAGACGATCTTGCCCGCCTCGATCGACACAAGGGCGCCCAAGTCCTGCTTGTGCTGCCGCAGCAGTTCGCCCAGCTCGCGGACGAGTTGTCCGCGCGCCGGAGCCGGCACCAAGCGCCAGCTCTCGTATGCGAGTTGAGCTCGAAGCACAACCGCGTCGACCTCTGCATCCGTATGCGATCGCAGCCGGCCGAGCTCGCTGCCGTCTATAGGGGATCGCGCTATCAGGTCACCGTCCACGCTGAGCGGATTCACCGCTCCCAGCCTGGTCAAGATGTCGGACGCGCGTCTGGCAAGGTCGTTCATCTGCCCACCTTCGCGAGTATCACCCGCGCACCGTCGACGGTCACGTCGGCAGCGTTCCCATCGCCTAGGAGCGGGCAGTCCTGTCCCGGACGAAGGCAGTGTAGATCCACTCGAGGGGCGACATCCCGGTCAAGCCCTCCTCCGGCAGGAGAACTCCCTCGTCTGACCTGCAGTCACTGGGGGGCGCGCAGCAGGAGCGCGACCCAGCTGCGGTACGGCCGCCAGCATTCGAGACGGCTGTGATGTGTGCGTTCGGAGGCAGTTGGTAGGCGTCCCGGGCGGCCGCTTCCAGCCTCCTTTCATGCCGCGGAGGGGCGTCGGGCGCGCCCATCCCACGAATGATGATGAGCTCTGCGGAGAAGGGCCCGATACCCGGTAGCCGCTGCAACTGCCGTTCGGCGTCGCCGAACGTCTGGTCTCGGAGCCGGTCACGGTCCAGTGCACCGTCGAGCGCGGCTGACGCCGGGTGGTGTAGCTGGTCGATCTTCTCGTCGGTGAGCCCACGCTGGGGCGACGCGAGGTCAGCCAGTCGCGCTGGTGAGGGGAAGGCCCCGCGCTCGCCGTAGTCATCGGCGACGTGTTGCTTGACGGTCGCAGCCTGAGTCATCTGGATGCGGTGGCCGATGATGCACCAGGCAGCGGCCTCGTAGGGTGTGTAGAAGAGCACGGGTCGAAGACCGGCGAATCGTCTCTGGAGTTCACTGACGACGGGATCGTTTCGGCCGAGCGCAGTGAAGTCGCCTGCGTCGACGTCGAGGCAAAGGATTCTCTCGACGTCGCGGCGGATCTTTGCGATGAGCTCGCTCACGTATGGTCCGTCGATCTCGCCTCGAATCTCGTCGTCGTGCTGGCGCAGGACAACGCTGGCGGTCCACGCAACACCGCCCGGCTGGCAGAGCCGTCAGAGAGTCGGTGGAGGGCGGGCCTTGTCGCCCGTCCGAGGCTCGGTGCGGGAGGCCAGGACGGCACGTTTCGCGCCCTCGGGAGACCTCGAGGGAAGAACCACTCGGCGACCGTTGTTCCAACGCACCATGACCTCTCTCGCCGATGACACGATCGCAGCACTCCGCAGCACACACGACGATTTGGCCACCTTGGTTAGGGGCCTCTCCGACGAAGAGCTCTCTGCCCCTTCGGGCGCATCAGAGTGGACAGTCGCCCAGGTCCTGTCCCATCTGGGAAGCGGCGCCGAGATCACCCACTCCGGCTACCGCGCCGCCCTCGACGAGGCACCCGCGACCGAGGATGACTTCAACCAGGGCGTGTGGGCCCGGTGGAACGAGCTAGGCCCCCGCGACCAGGCTGACGGCTTTCTCGAGCACGACGCTGCTCTAGTTGACGCCCTCGAGTCGCTCACCTCGCAACAGCGGGAGAACCTACAGCTCAGGCTGAGCTTCGCACCCGAACCGCTGACGCTGGCTGCGATCGCCGGCCTGCGACTCAACGAGGCGGCACAGCACTCGTGGGACGTCCGGGTCGCCCTCGACCCCGCCGCCACCCTCGATGCCGGCTCGGCAACAGTGCTCGTCGAGCACTTCCATGGCGAGCTGGGCTTCCTGCTGGGATTCATCGGCAAGGCGGACCGGCTGTCCGAGCCGGTCGTCCTAGATCTCCCAAGCTCCGATGCGGCCGTCCTGATCGGCGACCAGGTCAGCTTCTCGAAGGCCGCCCCCGGAGCGACTGCAACCTTCACCGGCGAGCTCGAGGCCGCGATCCGGCTCATCAGTGGCCGGCTCACGTCGCCGTACACGCCAGCGAGTGTCGAGGTCACAGGCAACGTGAACCTGGACGACCTTCGCCGTGTCTTCCCCGGCTACTGAGAGCCCCCCTGGGCCACTAGTGTCCCGCGTGGGAAATAGCTTTACGGTTGCTGGTTCGTCAGAATGAGGTATGGCGAATCGACCTGCTCCGGCGTTGGTGCTTCGTGAGGGTGACCGTGAGGCATTGTCTGGGTTGACGCGTTCCTCGTCGGTGCGGGCGGGGTTGGCCCAGCGGGCGCGGATCGTGTTGCTTGCAGCTGAGGGGATGTCGAACACGGCGATCGCCGAACTGGTCGCGACCTCGAGACCCACGGTGATCGGGTGGCGGGAGCGGTATCAGGCCAAGGGCATGCGGGGCTTGGAGGATGAGCAACGGCCAGGCCGCCCGCGCAGCATCGACCATGCCGCGATCGTGACGGCGACGCTGATGCCGCCACCGAAGAAGTTGGGTGTCACGCACTGGTCGACAAGGCTGCTGGCCCGGCAGTTGAAGATCTCCGACGCCACGGTCGCCAAGGCGTGGCGTGACTACGGGGTGAAGCCGTGGCGCACCGAGTCGTTCCGGTTCTCCACCGATCCCGAACTGGTCGCCAAGGTCACCGACGTGGTCGGTTTGTACCTGGCACCACCGGAGAACGCCGTGGTGCTCAGCATCGATGAAAAGTCCCAGATCCAAGCCCTGGAACGGTCTGCGCCGATCCTGCCGCTGCAACCCGGTCTGGCCGAACGCCGGTCCCACGACTACATCCGGCACGGCACCTCGACCTTGTTCGCGGCCCTGGAGATCTCCACCGGCCAGGTCACAGCAGCCCTCAAACCGCGTCACCGTCACCAGGAGTTCCTGGCCTTCCTCAAGCAGGTCGCCCGCGCCTACCCCGACCAGGAACTGCACCTGGTGATGGACAACTACGCCGCGCACAAGCATAAGAACGTCAAGGAGTGGCTGGCAGCCAACCTCCGCGTGGTCTGCCACTTAACCCCGACCCACGCGTCGTGGATGAACCTGGTCGAGGTCTGGTTCTCACTGGCCGAACGCCAAGCCATCCACCGCGGCAGCTACCGCTCGGTCCGCGAGCTCAACGCCAAGATCCGCGCCTACATCGAC
>JBBRYB010000038.1:0-28201 GCA_038238115.1 Propionibacteriales bacterium
ACGTTCGGAAGTGATAACCGCTGAAAGCATCTAAGCGGGAAGCACGCTTCAAGATGAGGTTTCTCACCGGGTTAACCGGGTAAGGCCCCCAGCAGAACACTGGGTTGATAGGCCGGAGGTAGAAGGCAGTAATGTACGAAGCCGACCGGTACTAATAGGCCGAGGGCTTGTCTTCCTCACACACTCAATTGTTGACAGAGTGACTGTTCGCGTCCACTGTGCGGTTCCCGAGATACGGTCGGGTCCGGTTTTCGCCCGCGCTGGGCGCTCACCGGCCACATCTCCATAGAGTTTCGGCGACCATGGCGAAGGGGAAACACCCGGCTCCATTCCGAACCCGGAAGTTAAGCCCTTCAGCGCCGATGGTACTGCACGCGGGAGCGTGTGGGAGAGTAGGACGTCGCCGGACAATTTTTCGTTGGGGGCCGCCTTGGGGCGGCCCCCAACGTTTCTTCACGCCGAGGGAGGCACCTAGTGGCGCCCGATGACCGTGGCGGGAGAGATCGCAGCCGCAGCACCGCCGGACGGTGGCGGCGCGACGATCTCCCGACAGCGCAGCGCACCGCGGTCCAAGCGGCATACGACGGGCCTCCGATCCCCGATGACGTGTCTGGCAAGGAGCTCGACCGCTTCGTCGCCAACCAGCTGAAGTCACTGCCCGAGAAGCTCGCCCTACGGGTGGCTCGTCACCTCGTCGCAGCCGCGAGGCTGCTGGACAACGACCCCGAGACCGCCTACCAGCACACGCTCGCCGCGCGCGCCAGAGCAGCCAGGGTGGCCGTCGTGCGGGAGGCTAGCGGCGAGGCGGCCTACGCGGCCGGCCGGTTCAAGGACGCACTCGCGGAGTTCAGGGCGGCCCGACGCATGAGTGGCAGCTCGATTTACCTTCCGATGATGGCCGACTGCGAGCGTGCACTCGGGCGACCAGAGCGCGCACTCGCTATTGCGAGGGACCCTGCGGTGCAGCAGCTCGACGACGAGGGGCAGATCGAGATGAAGATCGTGGAGTCTGGGGCTCGCCGTGACCTGGGCGACATCGCGGCGGCCATCCGCACGCTGGAAGGCAGAGAGCTGAGGAGCCAGTCCCGGGCCCCGTGGGCGCCACGGCTGCGCTACGCGTACGCCGAGGCGCTGCTGGCCGACGGCCAGGTCGACTCGGGTCGCGAGTGGTTCGAGCGGGCCGCGGGGATCGACAGCGAAGGCGCCACCGACGCGGCCGAGCGGGTCGCCGCCCTCGAAGGACTCGTGGTCATCGACACTGTCGATGACCACGACGAGGCCTGAGCCCTCGCACGGACCGCTGGCGCGTCGAGATCCACAGGGCATGGCACACCGCGAGGTGTTCCACAGGCCGTGGCCACCGGTTTACACCACCGATGATGCTGCGGCATCCTCCTCGGCAGAGAGGAGAATTCGCGATGACGTCTGTAGACAAGAACGGACCGCACCGTGGCGAGGGTCCCATCGGCGAAGCGCGCAACGAGGTCCTGCTGTGCGGCCGGGTCGCCGCGCCGGCTGAGGAACGGGAGCTTCCGAGCGGCGACGCGATTGTCACGGCGCGGCTCATCGTGGACCGTGACGGGACCGCTCTCGCCAGGTCCACCGCCCGGGTCGACACCATCGACTGTGTGGGTTGGAAGGTTCGGGTCCAGCGGTCGATGCGAACGTGGTCAGCAGGCGATCGGGTGCAGGTGGAGGGCGCCATCCGGCGCCGGTTCTTCCGCGGATCCCAAGGCACTGTCAGCCGGGTCGAGGTGGAGGTCAGGGCCGCGAGGCGGCTGTGACGACGTCAGGCCTCGTCGGCGAAGCTGCGCATGACCAGCCCCATCCGAGGTTTCGGTCCGAACGACGTCGACTTGCGTGGCATGATCTTGCCTGCGCGAGCGACGGCCATCACCTCAGCGACGGTGGTCGGGTGCAGCAGCACCGCGACGCCACCGTCTTGGTGGGCGTTGCGCACGGTCTGCTCCACCGTGTGGTGATAGCCGACCCGCTCCTCACCCACCCCCCACGCCACCAGCAGTTGCTCGTGAAGCAGCTCGGCGTCACTGACAGCGTCATCGCGTTCCCCACACCGGGTCAGCTCAGCCCAAGCGCTGCCGTCGGTCAGCACGAAGGCGCCACGGCGTGTCGGCGCTGCTGCAGTGCCTGCCAGCGGCTGGACCGGCGACAGCTCGAAGCCGGCCGGCGCCTGGAGGGCGGTCAGCGAGAGCTCCGAGACGCTGCGATGGATGGCCCCGAGCTGAAGCGGGCATTGCGACTGGTCGATGAGCAAGGCAAGCCCGCGGTCCCACGGGCCCGGACCGTCGCCGATGGTGCGATGTCGTTGACGCAGCTGGAGATAGGTTGCGTAGCGGTGGTGACCGTCCGCGATCAACGCCTGATGCGGCGCGAGCCGGTCGCGGACCTCACCCAAATCGTCGGGGTCGGTGATCGACCAGAGCCGGTGGACGGTTCCATCCGCGGCCCTCACGTCAGTCAGCGGGCTGCGCGCTCGGGTCTTTGCGATGATGTCGGCGGTCGCGCCGTGGCCGTCGTAGACCAGCAAGATGGGTTCCAGGTTCGCCTCGGACGCCGTCAGCATCGCCAGTCGGTCAGCCACGATGGCCTCGATCACGTCTTCGTGCGGGAGGATCACGCGCTCGCTGCGCTTGCGCAGGTCGAGCGTGCCGACCAGGCCGCACACACTCTGCCGGCCGTCGCCGTACTCGTAGACGTAGAGCGCCGAGTCGGGGTCGGTAACGAGCACCTGCTGGCTGCGCCACCGCTCAAGCAGCTTCGCGGCGCGATGGTAGGGGTTGTCGGCCGTCACCGGATCGCTCACCATGCGGGGCAGGATCAGCCGCACGATGTTGCGGGGGTGCGCTTTCAGCAGGGCGTCGATCATCGGCCGGTCCATCACGTCGTACGGCGGGGATGTCACCTCGCCCACGTCGCCTACCGTCTCCGGGTTGTAGCGCATGGCGGGAAAGGGGCGCAGTCGCAGGGGCGGGAGCGAGGGCGTGTCATGCTGCAGGGTCACGCTGCATCGTACGGTGGACATCGCCTACCCGGAGGAGCAAGGCCCGTGAACTCCGCTCCTCGACGGCTGAAGTCCAGCTCCGGACCGCTCGTCTCGTCCTATGACTGCGCCATGCTCGACCTCGACGGCGTCGTCTACGTCGGCGAGCGCGCCGTCCCCGGAGTCTCAACTCTGCTGGCCGAGGCTCGCTCGGGCGGGATGACGCTCGCCTACGTGACCAACAACGCGGCCCGCACGCCCGCGACGGTCGCCCGGCAGCTGTGCGAGATGGGGGTCGACGCACACGCGGATGATGTTGTGACCTCGGCGCAGGCCGCCGCCCGCCTGGTGGTCGAGCGAGTCCCGGCGGGCGCCCCCGTCCTGGTCGTCGGTGGCGAAGGGCTCGTGGTCGCCCTCGAGCAGCACGACCTAAGCCCAGTCTCCTCCGCGGAGGACGGGCCGGCTGCCGTGGTCCAGGGGTTCCATCCCACTGTCGGCTGGAAGCTGCTGGCTGAGGCGACCTACGCCATTCGAGACGGCGCCCTGTGGGTGGCGTCCAACCTCGACCTGACAGTCCCCACCGTGCGCGGCATCGCGCCTGGCAACGGCACGCTCGTGCGGGCCGTGCGTGACGCGGTCGGCCGCGATCCCGACGAGGTCGCGGGCAAGCCCTACCGGGCGCTGTTCGATGAGACGGTGCTGCGCGTCTCGTCGAAGACTCCGCTGGTGGTGGGTGATCGTCTCGACACCGACGTCCGAGGCGCCGTCAACTGTGGCGCCGATTCCCTGCTCGTGATGACCGGCGTCACGGACGTCACCAGGCTGTGCCAGGCCAGTAGCGAGGAACGGCCAGACTTCGTCGCCTGGACCCTCGACGCCCTGCTGGCCGAGCAGACAGCTCCGGTCGAGGAGTCCGGCCGGTGGCGGCTCGCGGGCTGGGAGGCCGCGGTGGACGGCGACGGCCGGGTCGAGGTGCATCGTCGCGGAGACGATGCCGACGACGGTCTTCGCGTCGTCGCCTCGGCGTCGTGGGGATGGCGCGACGAACACCCCGAAGCCCTCCTCGACCTGGACGGCATCGGCGACATCAGCCAGCCCACCACTCAGGGCTGACGCAGGGCGCCCGCCTGGCCTGGTTTAATCGGCCGCAGACACGTTGAGCGCTACGAGGAAGGATCGCCCATGACCGAGTCGACAGGTGACGCGCGGGTCGACGCCGCGCTCGAACGCCTCAGCGATCTGGACGACCTCGAGCTCGACGATCATGCCGAGCTGTACGACGACGTCCACCGCCGCCTCGGATCCGTGCTCGACGGCACCTCCGGGGACGGCGCGACAATCCAGTGACGTCACCGTGTCTCGCCGCCTCCGCCTCGACGCCGAGCTGGTCCGCCGAGGTCTGGCGCGCAGCCGCGAGCATGCCAGCGAGCTGATCGACGGTGGCCGAGTCCTGGTTGCGGGAGCGCGAGCGACCAAGCCGGCCACCGGCGTCACGACCGACGCCGCGTTGGTGGTCACTGACGACCCCGACCGGCCCGTCTACGTCTCCCGAGGCGGGCACAAGCTCGCTGGCGCGCTCGCCGCGTTCATGCCGCTCGGCCTGCGCGTCGCCGGGCGGCTCGCCCTCGACGCGGGAGCCTCGACGGGTGGCTTCACCGACGTCCTGCTGCGTCACGACGTCCGTGCCGTGGCGGCCGTCGACGTGGGCTACGGCCAGCTCGCCTGGCCGCTGCGTCAAGACTCGCGGGTGCAGATCCTCGACCGAACGAACATTCGCGCCCTCACGCTCGACACCCTCGATTGGCGTCCCGACCTGGTCGTGGCGGATTTGTCGTTCATCTCGCTGCGTCTGGTCCTGCCAGCTCTTGCCGAGCTGGTGGCGCCCGACGCCGACCTGGTCTTGATGGTGAAACCGCAGTTCGAGGTCGGACGAGGCGCCGTCGGCAAGGGCGGTGTGGTCCGCGATCGTGAACCACGAGTGGAGGCTGTCCTCGGGGTGGCCTCGTGCGCCGAAGCGCTAGGGTTCGGCGTTCAGGCCGTCTGCGCCAGCCCGCTGCCCGGCCCTGCCGGCAACGTGGAGTACTTCGTCTGGTTCCGCACCGACGCCGCCCCCATCACACCGGCAGACGTGACGCGGGTCGTGATGGCTGGACCGCAGTGAGAGGCTGATGACGTGAGCACTGCTACTCATCGCCCGGAGCGCACCGTGCTGCTCATCGTGCACACCGGCAGACATGACGCCGTCGAGGTGGCATGCGCCGTGTCCAAGCGGCTGACGGACTCCCGGATCTCCGTTCGGCTGCTGGAAGCTGAAGCACCCGACCTCGACATCGACAACGCCGAGGTGGTGTGTGCAGACACCGATGCGGCCCGACACTGCGAGGTCGCCGTGGTGATCGGCGGTGACGGTACGATTCTGCGCGGCGCCGAGCTCACCAGGATTGCGGCCACTCCGCTTCTCGGGATCAACCTCGGGCACGTCGGCTTCCTGGCCGAGGCCGAGTGGGACGACCTTGAGTCCACGGTCGAGGCGATCATCACCCGTGCCTATGTGGTCGAGCGGCGGATGACCATCGACGTCACGGTCAGCCTCGACGGCTCGCCCAGCTGGACCGGATGGGCGCTCAACGAGGTCAGCGTCGAAAAAGCAGCCCGGCGCCGGATGCTCGAAGTGCTGGTTGAGATCGACGACAGGCCGTTGTCTCGCTGGGGATGCGACGGCGTCGTGTTCGCCACCCCGACCGGTTCAACGGCGTACGCGTTCAGCGCCGGCGGCCCGGTGGTCTGGCCCGAGGTCGAGGCGCTGCTGCTCGTGCCCATCAGCGCTCACGCACTCTTCGCCCGACCCATGGTCGCGGCGCCGGACTCCACGCTCGCCGTCGAGGTGCTCGCCGAGACCAGGACGGGGGGAGTGCTGTGGTGCGATGGCCGCCGCAGCGTCGACCTGCCGACGGGTGCACGGGTGGAGGTCATCCGCGGCCAACACCCCATCCATCTTGCGCGGCTGCACCAGGCGCCGTTCACGGACCGCCTGGTCGCGAAGTTCGACCTGCCCGTGTCGGGATGGCGCGGGGGCGCAGCGCGTCGGCGGCGCGCCTCGCGAGCTGGCGGCGATGCTTGAGGAGCTGACGATCTCGGGGCTCGGCGTGATCGACTCCGCGACCCTCGAGCTGGGCCCCGGCTTCACCGTCGTCACGGGGGAGACCGGCGCCGGCAAGACGATGGTCGTCACTGCCCTCGCCCTGTTGCTGGGAGCGCGTTCCGACGTCGGCGCCGTTCGTCAAGGCGCGGACCGGGCGCGCGTTGAAGGACGGCTCGGTGTCATGCCCGAGGGGCCGGTCGCCGGACGCGCGGCCGAGGCCGGCGCGGCGCTGGACGACGACGCGATCATCCTTGCCCGAACGGTCACGGCCGAGGGCCGATCGCGTGCTCACGCCGGTGGCGTCGGTGTGCCCGCCACCTTGTTGGCGGACCTGGCCGCGGATCTCGTCGTCATCCACGGCCAGTCGGGCGCTCAGGAGATACTGCGTCCAAGCCGCCAGCGCGACTACCTCGACGCGTTCGGCGGACAGGAGCTGCTGGACGTCCGCAGTTCCTACCGGCACACCTACGACGAGCTGGGCGCCGTCTCGGCCTACCTCGACGATGTCGTCTCGCGTCGCCGCGAACGCGCCCGTGAAGCCGACCTGCTGCGCCTCGGCCTTACCGAGATCGAGGCAGCCGACCCGCAGCCGGGCGAAGACGAGGCGCTGAAGTCCGAGGAGTCGAGGCTCGGCCACGTCGACGGGCTGCGCCGAGCCGCCGACGAGGCGAGGCTCGCCCTCAGCGGCGACGACACGTCGCAGGACGTCACGGATGCGCTGGCGCTCGTCGCCGGCGCCCGCAAGAGCCTTGAGGCCGAGCGAGACCATGACGGCCAGCTGGCGGACCTGGCAGACCAGCTGGCCACGGCGTCGTACGGCTTGGCCGACGTGGCCGCGGATATCTCGGCCTACGCGGTCTCGCTCGAGACTGATCCGTTGCGGCTGGCCGCCGTGCAGGATCGTCGGGGGCTGCTCGGCGCGTTGACGAAGAAGTACGGCGACACGATCGACGACGTGCTCAGCTGGCGCGACCGGGCCGCCGGGCGCCTGGGTGAGCTCGTCGGCGATGACGGTCGCGTCGAGGAGCTGCGCGCGGATCAACGCCGCCTGCTCGACGAGTTGGCCGGTCGCGGAGGCCGGCTCACCGACCTGAGACGAGCCGCCGGCGCCGAGCTGGAGCGACGCATCACGACCGAGCTGTCCGGGCTCGCGATGCCCGACGCCCGGTTCCGGGTCGAGGTGACCGGCGTCGTGGAGCCAACCCGTGACGGGTTCGACGACGCCACGTTCCTCCTCAGCGCACATCCCGGCTCAGATCCCAGGCCCCTGCAGCGCGGCGCCTCAGGCGGCGAGCTGTCGCGGGTGATGTTGGCGGTGGAGGTCTGTCTGGCCGGACGTCACCCTGTGCCGACGATGATCTTCGACGAGGTCGACGCCGGTGTCGGCGGCAAGGCGGCGGTTGAGGTTGGCCGACGGCTGTCGCGGCTCGCGCGGTCGGTCCAGGTCGTCGTCGTGACACACCTGCCGCAGGTCGCGGCCTTCGCCGACCGGCATTATGCCGTCGTCAAGGCCAGCGATGGCAGCGTCACCACAAGCGGCGTCACCGTGCTCGACGAGGCCGCGCGCCGACGTGAGCTGTCTCGAATGCTCGCCGGCCTGGAGGGCTCCGACGCGGCCCTCGCGCACGCCGACGAGCTGGTAGCGCTGGGCGAGCGGGAGCGGCGTACCTGACGCCACGCGCGGCATCGGCATATGCCCCGCTGCGTCCGGTGTGTTTGGCAGGATTGCTCGCGATGAAGCTGTCCTCTCTGCGCCGCTCGCGCACCCAACGGCCACCGGGTATCGTCGGCACCGCGCGGCTCGACCGGCGTACCCGCACCATGGTCCGCCGGATCCGCCCGGGCGACATCGCGATCATCGACCACGTCGACATCGACCGCGGCGCCGCCGTATCCCTCGTCGACGCCGGTGTGGCAGCCGTCGTCAATCTGGCGCCGTCGATCTCTGGACGCTATCCCAACCTCGGGCCCTCGGTGCTGCTCGACGCGGGGATCCCGCTGGTCGACAACGTCGGACCCGACGCGTTCACCGCGTTCAGCGACGGCGACACGATCCGCATCGACGGCGACGAGGTCTACCGCGGCGACCGGCTCGTCGCGAGCGGCGTGCTGCAGACGCGCGACAGCGTCGAGTCTGCCCTGGAGGCGTCCAAGGACGGCATGGCCAACCAGCTCGACGCGTTCAGTGCGAACGCGATGGAGCACCTTCGGCGCGACCAAGGGCTGCTGCTCGACGGTGAGGGAGTGCCCAATGTCGCGACGAGCTTCCAAGGCCGCCAGGTCGTCGTCGTGGTTCGCGCATTCGACCACCGCCAGGACCTGGCCTCGCTCAAGACCTACATCCGGGAATGTTCTCCCCTACTCGTGGGCGTCGACTCGGGCGCCGACGTGCTGCTCGAGGCCGGCTACCGACCCGACCTGATCGTCACCGACCTCGACGAGATCTCCGAAACCGCGCTGAGATGCGGTGCCGAAGTGGTGGCGCACGCCACCTCGGACGGCCGGATCCGCGGGTTCGAGCGGGTCGACCGGCTCGGGATCAACCACGCCACATTCGTCACCCATGGCACTGCCGAGGACTCCGCCATCCTGCTCGCGCACACCCAACGTGCCGCGCTGATCGTGATGGTCGGCTCGCATACGTCGCTCGTGGAGTTCCTCGACCGAGGTCGGTCGGGGATGGCGAGCTCCTTCCTGACCAGGGCCGCCGTCGGCGCCAGCGTCATCGACGCCAAGGTGGTCGCACGGCTCTACCAGAACCGCCTCCGCGGTTGGCTTGTGCTGCTGCTCGTACTGACCGCTGTGGCCGCGGTCGCGGCCTCCATCGCCACCACGCCGGTGGGACAGGACTGGTGGGATCAGCTCAGGGTCTGGCTCGACACGGCCTACGGCTGGGCCCGGGACCAGCTGCCGTGACCGGGCTGCGGCGCTCTGTCCTCGTGCTGTTCGCTCTGTGCACCGCGTTCGCGGCCGGAGTCGCCCTGGGAGCCGGATCGCTGCAACGACCGCAGGGCCCCGGCAGCACGGCTGCACTCGTCGCCGGCAACGCCGCGCTGTCCGAGAAGGTCGCCACTCTGGAGCATGGCCAGGTCTTCGCGAGCTCGGTAACCGCGGCGGCCGCCAGTGACTGGCTCAAAGGCTCCCTCAGCGGTCAGACGGTCACTGTGTTCGTGCTCCCCGGTGTGGGTGAGGAGGACGTCGCAGGCGTACGAAACGCCGTCAGGCAGGCGGGCGGCTCGACCACTGTCGTCGCGCAGGTGTCCGCCGACCTTGTCGACCCGGGCCGGAAGACCTACGTCGACAGCGTGTCGACGAGCTCGAGCACCGGCATCGCCGACCTCCCGAAGACGACCTCCGATGACACCTACGCCCGCATCGGTGCGCTGATTGCCCGCGCGTACGTCGGACACTCCGAGGACCTGCTCGTCGACAGTGAGGCCACCAAGATCGCCTCCGAGCTGCAGGGCAGCAGGCTCGTGCAGACCGAAGGCACTCCGCAGCGACGGGGGGCGCTCGTGATCGTGCTCGCCTCGGGAGACCACGGCGCCGATGTCGACACTCAGGCGGCGCACCTCATCGAGACGCAGTTGGTGACGGCTCTCGCGCGGGCCGGCGACGGGCTCGTCGCCGTCACCCCACCCACCGGCACGGCTCCCGGAGGGCTGCTGGCGGCGCTGGGTCAGCGCCCGAATGCCAGCGAGCTACCGGTTTCCACGCTCAACGTCAGCGACGGCGCCGCCGCCGACATCGCCGCCGTCTTCGCCCTGCGCGCGGCCGCCGGTGCGAGGCCAGGCGACTTCGGTGTCGACGGGTCCCGGGTGATCCTGCCACCGGGCATGGCTGATCAGACCGGGTAGGGGCGCCGGCCAGCGCCCCGCGAGCGGCGTGCCTTTTCGCGCCAGGCCCCGGTGTTGATAGATTGAAACCCCGTGGACAGGCGGGACGCCCCGCCGCACACCGAATCCCGCGGGAGTGAGATTGGCAGCCTCGTCGCCGACCAAGCATCTGTTCGTCACCGGTGGTGTCGCGTCCTCGTTGGGCAAGGGCCTCACCGCCTCCTCGTTGGGGCGGCTGCTCAAGTCGCGTGGACTGCGCGTGACAATGCAGAAGCTCGACCCCTACCTCAACGTCGACCCCGGCACGATGAACCCGTTCCAGCACGGCGAGGTCTTCGTCACCGACGACGGCGCCGAAACGGACCTCGACATCGGCCACTACGAGCGGTTCCTCGACGTCGAGCTGGCGCAGAAGGCCAACGTGACCACCGGTCAGGTGTACTCCACCGTGATCGCCAAGGAGCGCAGGGGCGACTACCTCGGCGACACCGTCCAGGTCATCCCCCACATCACCAACGAGATCAAGTCCCGGATCCGGGCGATGGCGGGCGATGACGTCGACGTCGTCATCACCGAGATCGGCGGCACGGTGGGTGACATCGAGTCGTTGCCCTTCCTGGAAGCGGTCCGGCAGGTCCGCCACGATGTCGGGCGCGACAACTGCTTCTTCCTGCATGTGTCCCTCGTGCCCTACATTGGCCCCTCCGGGGAGCTGAAGACGAAGCCGACCCAGCACTCCGTCGCGGCGCTGCGCTCTATCGGTATCGCACCGGACGCGATCGTGTGTCGCGCCGACCGCGAGATCCCGGACAACGTCAAGCGCAAGATCTCCCTGATGTGCGACGTCGACGACGAGGCGGTCGTCGCCGCCGTCGATGCCCCCTCGATCTACGACATCCCGAAGGTGTTGCACGCCGAGGGGCTCGACGCCTTTGTCGTCCGTCGGCTCAACCTGCCGTTCCGCGACGTCGAGTGGTCGCGGTGGAACCAGCTGCTGCAGCGGGTGCACAACCCCGACGAGGAGGTCACGATCGCGCTCGTCGGCAAGTACGTCGACCTGCCGGACGCCTACCTGTCGGTGGCGGAGGCGCTGCGGGCGGGAGGCTTCCACAACTCGGCGCGGGTCAACATCCGGTGGGTGGCCTCGGACGAGTGCCGCTCGCGTGAGGGCGCGGCCGCCCACCTGTTCGACGTCGATGCGGTGTGTGTGCCTGGCGGATTCGGCGTGCGCGGCATCGAAGGCAAGGTGGGTGCGCTGCGCTACAGCCGCGAGCACAAGATCCCCACGCTCGGGCTCTGCCTCGGCCTGCAGTGCATGGTCATCGAGTTCGCCCGTCACGTCGCCGGGCTCGACGATGCCGGCTCGACCGAGTTCGACCCGGACGCGAGCCAACCGGTCATCGCCACGATGGAGGAGCAGCTCGACATCGTCGACGGCGCGGGTGATCTGGGCGGCACGATGCGCCTCGGGCTCTATCCCGCGGACCTGCTGCCAGGCTCGATCGTCGCCGAGGCCTACGGCGTCGCGCGGGTCGAAGAGCGGCACCGGCATCGCTACGAGGTCAACAACAAGTTCCGGGACGACCTGGAGGCGGCCGGTCTCGTCTTCTCGGGTCTGTCGCCGGACGGTGAGCTGATCGAGTACGTCGAGCTGACGCGTGAGGTGCACCCCTACTTCGTGGCGACGCAGGCGCACCCCGAGCTCCGCTCCCGGCCGACTCGGCCGCACCCTCTGTTCAGCGGCCTGGTCCGCGCGGCGCTGGACCGCCAGGGTGAGCTGCGCCTGCCAGTCGACGAGAGCGGCCTGCGCCGCGCCGTACTGGAGGCGGTCGAGTGAGCAACCTGTCAGACGCTCCCGAGTCGTGGCCTGTGACGAGATCGGTGCAGGCGTTCACCGGCGCGCTGATCGGCGTACGCCGCGACACGCTGGTCGGTGACGGTGAGACCTTCGACCGAGAGGTGGTCACCCACCCCGGGGCCGTGTGCATCGTCGCCGTGGACGAGGACGACCGGGTCCTGGTCATTACCCAGTACCGACACGCCGCCGGCGAGCGCCTCGTCGAACTGCCCGCAGGTCTGTTGGACGTGGAGGACGAGCCGCCGTTGGAGGCCGCCAAACGTGAGCTTCGCGAGGAGGCCCAGATCGAGGCCACCCGGTGGACGCCGCTCTTCTCGATGCTGACCACCCCCGGCGCGAGCGACGAGGTCGTGCACTTCTATGTCGCGGAACAGGTGAGCGACGTCGGGCTGGACGGGCAGTTCACCGCCGAGCACGAGGAAGCCACGATGACCCGCCAGTGGGTGCCGCTGGAGGATCTCGTGGACGCCGTGATGGCCGGCCGCGCGAAGGACTCGCTCACGGTCGCGGGATCACTTGCCTTATGGCGTCTGCGCCACGGGTAGTGCAGCCGATGGAGTAGGTTGCGAGTGCGTGAAGTCCGGCAACGAGGCGAGTGAGGACGATGAAGGTCGGCGTACCCAAGGAAGTCAAGAACCACGAGTACCGGGTGGCGATCACGCCGGCGGGGGTGCACGAGCTCTCGACGCGTGGGCACGACGTCTATGTCGAGGCCAGCGCGGGCACCGGGTCGTCGATCACCGACGAGGAGTTCGTCTCTGCGGGCGCAACAGTCCTCGCGACCGCGGACGACGTTTGGCAGACCGGTGACCTGATCCTCAAGGTCAAGGAGCCGATCGCCGAGGAGTACCACCGCATGCGTGAAGGGCAGACGCTCTTCACCTACCTCCACCTGGCCGCCTCCCGGGACTGCACGGACGCCCTGCTCAAGCAGGGTGTGACGTCGATCGCCTACGAGACCGTCCAGACCCCTGACGGCGCCCTGCCGCTGCTCGCCCCGATGAGCGAGGTCGCCGGGCGGCTTGCCCCTCAGTGCGGCGCCTACCACCTGATGCGCCAGGGAAACGGCCGCGGCGTCCTGATGGGTGGAGTGTCCGGGGTGTACGCCGCCAAGGTGGTGGTGATCGGCGCCGGCGTGTCCGGGATGAACGCTGCCGCCATCGCGCTTGGGATGCAGGCCGAGGTGCTCCTGCTCGACCGCAACATCGACCGGCTCCGCCAGGCTGACAAGATCTACCAGGGTCACCTTCAGACAGTGGCCTCCAACTCATTCGAGATCGAGCAGGCCGTGATCGACGCCGACCTGGTGGTCGGCGCCGTGCTCGTCCCCGGCGCGAAGGCACCGACCCTGGTCTCCAACCAGCTCGTCTCCCGCATGAAGACCGGCTCCGTGCTCGTCGACATCTCGATCGACCAGGGCGGCTGCTTCGAGGACTCGCGTCCCACCACGCACGACGACCCGACCTACATGGTTCACAACAGCGTCTTCTACTGCGTGGCCAACATGCCCGGCGCCGTACCGCACACGTCGACCTATGCCCTGACCAACGTCACGCTGCCTTATGCCGTCGCCTTGGCCGACCGCGGCTGGAAGCAGGCGCTGCGCGATGACGAGGCATTGGCGCTCGGGCTCAACACGCATGCCGGTGAGCTGACCTACGCCCCGGTGGCGACGGCGCATGACCTGCCCGTCCGAGCACTCGACGAGGTCCTCGGCTGAGCAGGTCCGAGCCGGTCCACGCGGTCCGCACCTATCTCGACCACCTGTCGGTCGAGCGCGGGCTCGCCGTCAACACACTGGCGTCGTACCGGCGAGACCTGCGTCGCTACCTCAGCTTCCTCGACGAGCGTGGCATCGACGAACTCTCCATGGTGACGACCGTCGACATCACCGACTTCTTGATGGCCCTGCGCGAGGGCGACCACGAGCACCCGCCGCTCGGATCGGGTAGCGCTGCTCGCGCTGTCGTCGCCGTGCGCGGTTTCCACAAGTTCGCGGTACGCGAGCGGCTCACGGCGACCGACCCGGCAACCGGTGTCAAGCCTCCGTCGCCACCGAAGCGGCTCCCCAAGGCGCTGCCCCTGCCTGACATCGAGAAGATGCTGGACGCCGCAGGCGCCCCGGGCACCGCCTTGGCGCTGAGGGACCGCGCCCTGCTCGAGCTGCTCTACGGCACCGGTGCCCGGATCTCCGAGGCGGTCGGTCTCGACGTCGACGACGTGGACCTCGAGGAGGCGACCGTCCGGCTGTACGGCAAGGGCGGTAAGGAGAGGCTTGTCCCAGTCGGCTCCTACGCCCGGGTGGCATGCCAGGCGTACGTGGTGCGGACGCGTCCCGCGCTGGTCGCCGCCGGGCGGGGCACATCAGCCCTGTTCCTCAACGCCCGCGGCGGCCGGCTCTCGCGACAGTCGGCCTGGACTGTCCTCGGCCGGGCTGCCGACCGGGCCGGGCTCAGGGCCGACGTCTCACCCCACACGCTCAGGCACTCCTTCGCGACCCACCTGCTCGACGGTGGCGCCGACGTGCGGGTCGTCCAGGAGCTGCTGGGGCATGCTTCGGTCACGACGACCCAGGTCTACACGCTCGTCACCGTCGACACGCTACGGGAGGTCTACGCAACAGCACATCCGCGCGCCCTCGCGTGACGGCAGCGTGCACAGGGTTCTCCCCAACGCAGAAGTCGTTGTGGACGTCAGGCGGTGGGCCGTGCACAGATCTGCGGTGAGCCTTGTCCGCCTCCGGGCGACGGCCTAGAGTCCTCGCGCAAGGGCCGCTTTGGCGATGTGTCGACAACACCGCGCCGATAAGGACGAGTCACAAGAGATGTGTGATGACGAGTGCCGATGACAGCACCGATGAGAGGCACGACATGACTGAGCCGAGCGTCGAACCAGCAGCCGAGCAGATCTCGCCAGCTCCGCACCTGGTGCGCAGCCAGCCCGAGCTTGGCCCCACCGGACGACCGCTCCCCGCGTTTGCGGAGCCCGGACCCGTCAGCGAGCGCGGTGACGGCATGGTCATCGCGATGTGCAACCAAAAGGGCGGGGTCGGCAAGACGACCACAGCGATCAACCTCGGCGCCGCGTTCGCGGAGTATGGCCGCAGGGTGCTGCTCGTCGACTTCGACCCGCAGGCCTCGCTCACGGTCGGGCTCGGCATCAACCCCAATGCCGTGGACACCACGATCTACCACGTCATGATGGAGCGCGACGTCAGCCTCGACGACGCGATCGTCCAGACGAGCGTCGACGGGATGGATTTGATCCCCTCCAACATCGACTTCGCCGGCGCGGAGATGCAGCTCATCAACGAGGTCGCCCGCGAACAGGTGCTGGCGCGCGCGCTCGCCCCAGCCACCGAGACTTACGACCTGGTCATCATCGACTGCCAGCCTTCTCTTGGCCTGCTGACGGTCAACGCCCTTGCTGCCTCGACCGGTGTGATCGTGCCGCTCGAGTGTGAGTACTTCGCCCTGCGTGGTGTCGCCCTGCTCAAGGGCACGATCGACAAGGTGCAGGAGCGGCTCAACCCGAGGCTGCAGATCGTCGGCGTGCTGGGCACGATGTACGACGGGCGCACGCTGCACAGCCGAGAGGTGCTGCAGACCCTCGTCGAGGGCTGGGGCGACGCCGTCTTCCATACGGTCATCCGGCGTACCGTGAAGTTCTCCGAGGCGACCGTCGCCGGCGAGCCGCTACTTGCCTACGCCGAGAGCTCCGCCGGCGCGGACTCCTACCGTCAGCTGGCCAGAGAGGTGCTGCAGCGATGCCACGACGCGTAAGGCTGCCCGGCGCCGACGAGCTGTTCCGGCCCAGCAGGGGATCTCCGGGCGCCGACGAGCCCCCCGTGGCGGAGCGTCGCGGCTCGAGTGGTCGGGTGCGACACGACGAGAAGATAACCGTCTACGTAACGGCCGACGAGCTTCTCGACCTCGAGCACACCCGGCTCACACTGCGGCGCGAGCACCGGCTCGCGGTCGACCGTGGGCGCATCGTGCGCGAAGCCATCCACCTCGCGCTGGAAAGTGTCCAGCGAGACGGTGAGGCGAGTGCGCTCGTACGCCGGCTGCGCGAGCAGTGAGCGGCCGGAGGGCGGTGCAAGCCGTTGACGAGGTGGCCCCGGCAACGACCGCCGCCGGGTTCGCGGTTCACCTCGACAACTTCGAGGGGCCGTTCGACCTGCTGCTGCAGCTGATCGCCAAGCGGCAGCTCGACATCACCGAGGTCTCGCTGTCTCGGGTCACTGACGACTTCATCGCCCACATCAAGGCGCTGGGCAGCACGTGGGAGCTCGAGCAGACCACGCAGTTCCTCGTGGTCGCGTCGACGCTGCTGGATCTGAAGATCGTGCGGCTGCTGCCGGCCGCGGACGTCGAGGACGCCGAGGACCTGGCGCTGCTCGAGGCGCGCGACCTGCTCTTCGCCCGGCTCATGCAGTACCGCGCGTTCAAACAGGTGGCGGCGATCTTCGAGACCCGGATGCGTGAGGAGTCGCGGCACGTGGCGCGCTCGGTGACCCTCGACGAGCGCTTCGCCCAGGTGCTACCCGACGTCCTGATCACGCTCGGCCTGGAGGACTTCGCCGCGCTGGCGGCCGGGGCGCTCGAGCCCCGGACGGTGCCCCCGCCCGGGCTCGCGCACATGCACGCAACCCGGGTCAGCGTCCGTGAGCAGGCGGCAACGATCGTCGAGCGGCTTCGACGAGCACACACCACTACATTCCGAGCGCTCGTCGACGACTCGCCTGACACCATGACCACCGTCGCCAGGTTTCTGGCCCTGCTCGAGCTGTTCCGCGACGGCGCGGTGGCCTTCGAGCAGCTGACACCGCTCGGTGAGCTGGGCGTCCGGTGGACCGGCAGCGCCGAGGGAGACATCAAGCTCGAGGACGAGTACGACGCCCAGGCGGTCGACGACCAGGGGGCAAAGCCGTGACCTCCTCCGCCGCCGCGGGGCCAGGCACGGGGTCGAAGAGCGCCCTCGACGACTCCGAGCCCGAGCTCAAAGCGATGCTCGAGGCGGTGCTGATGGTCGCGGACCAGCCGATGGACCATCTGGTGCTGGCCCAGGCGGTAGGCGCCCCGCCCGCCGCGGTGGACGAGGCACTGACCTCACTCGCGGCCGAGTACACCGAACAAGGCCGTGGATTCGACCTGCGTCCGGTAGGTGGGGGCTGGCGGTTCTACTCGCGGGAAGACTATGCGCCGCTTGTCGAGCAGTTCCTCGTCGACGGCCAGCAGGCCCGGCTGACCCAGGCGGCTCTGGAGACGCTGGCCGTGGTGGCCTACCGCCAGCCGGTCAGCCGGGCGCGAGTCTCGGCGATCCGTGGCGTCAACGTCGACGCGGTCATGCGGACTCTGCTCACGCGTGGGCTGGTCGAGGAGGCGGGCGCGGACCCGGAGACGGGCGCGCACCTGTTCGGCACGTCGACGTACTTCCTCGAGCGGATCGGCCTGACGAGCATCGACGAGCTGCCCGAGATTGCGCCGTTCCTGCCGGAGATGGCCGACATCGAGGGGGAGTCCGACCTGGGCGAGCCGGTCGAGGACGCATGACCTCAGCGTCGGAGCAGGCAGCGCGCTACGTCGCTCAGGGCATGCGACTGCAGAAGGTGCTCGCGGCGGCAGGGGTAGCGAGCCGCCGCCACTGCGAGACGCTGATCGCCGACGGCCGGGTCGCGGTCGACGGTCAGACCGTGACCCGGCTGGGGGCGCGGGTCGATCCCGAGCGTGCGGTGATCCGGGTCGACGGCAAGCGCATCCCCGTCGCGGCCGCGCACATCTACTTGGTGGCCAACAAGCCTCGTGGCGTCGTCAGCTCGATGGCCGACGAGCAGGGCCGGCGCGACCTGCGCTCGCTGGTCGGCGACCGCCCGGAGAGGCTCTTCCATGTAGGTCGGCTCGACACCGACACCGACGGGCTGATCGTGCTTACGAACGACGGGGAGTTCGCGCACCGGCTGGCGCATCCGTCATACGAGCTCAGCAAGACCTATGTCGCCCAGGTCGACGGGGTGGTCCGGCCGGTTACGCGAGCCAGGCTTCTGGACGGCGTGATCCTGGACGACGGGCCGGTGAAAGCCGACGCGTTCCGCTTGCTGGGCACCCAAAGCGGCGCCTCCATGGTGGAGCTGGTCGTCCACGAGGGTCGCAACCACATCGTGCGGCGGCTCCTGGCGGAGGTCGGACATCCCGTCCTGCGCTTGTCGCGTACGGCGATCGGCCCGGTCCGCCTCGGCACCCTACGGTCGGGCGACGTGCGAGAGCTTGCTTCGGACGAGCTCGGCACCCTCCTCGACAGGGTAGGCCTGTGAGGTCGGTGACGAGCGAGCAGGTGGGCCATCCCAGCGACCCCTTCGCGGGGCCCGTCCTTGTCGTCGGGGCTGGGCTGATCGGCGCATCCGTGGCGATGGCACTCGTGCGTGCCGGCGTGGAGACCTATGTGCGGGACGTCGATGCCGTCGTCGCTCACGTCGCCGCGTCGCGCGGCGCGGGCTCCGACGCGGACACGGGCGCTGAACCGGCGCTTGTCGTGGTCGCAACACCCCCAGACCACCTCGCCGCCGAGATCAAGGCGGCCCTCGAGACGTTCCCGAACGCCGTCATCACCGATGTCGGCAGCGTGAAGGCCCGGCCGCTGGCCGAGCTGCGCGCGGCGGTCGCCCGGGAACGGGGCTCCACGCTCGACCTGGCCCACTACGTCGGCGGTCACCCGATGGCAGGGAGCGAGCGGTCGGGCCCGTTGGCCTCGGCGGCTGACCTGTTCGACGGCCGGGCCTGGGCCGTCGTGGTACGGCCGGACTGCTCCTCGCACGCCGTCCGGGCGGTCGAACGGCTGGTGCTGCTGTGCGGTGCGGTTGTCGTCCACATGTCGACCGACGAGCACGACCTCGCAGTGGCGCGCATCTCGCATCTGCCACACCTGTTGGCCGCGCTCACCGCCGGCCAGCTCAACGGCGCGCCCGTCGAGCACCTTGCCCTGAGTGGCCAGGGAGTGCGTGACGTGACCCGGGTCGCGGCCGGGGACCCACGGCTGTGGTGCCAGATCGTGTCGGCCAATGCCGAGGCGCTGGCGGTCCTGCTCGGCCGGGTCAGAGACGACATCGACGTACTGCTGGAGTCCCTCGAGCTGCACGACGACAGCCGAATCGAGCAGCTCCTGCGGGCGGGCGTCGCGGGCACGTCGGCGATTCCTGGCAAGCACGGAGGGCCGGGGCTGGACGTCTCGGCAGTTACCGTGGCCATCCCCGACGAGCCCGGCGCGCTGGCGACCCTCTTCGCCGACGCCCGAGACGCCGGCATCAACATCGAGGATCTACGCATCGACCACGATCCCGGCCGCGCATTCGGTCTCGTCGAGATTGACGTCGCGACCGAGTATGCCGATCGGCTCATCGAGGCGCTGACGGCGAGACGCTGGTCGGCACACCGGTAAGGTGCAGCCGGTGGACTGTCCCTTCGACGAGCTCGTCATCGCGATCGACGGGACGGCAGGGTCCGGCAAGTCGAGCGCCAGCCGCGGAGTAGCGAGCCGGCTGGGGCTGCGCTACCTCGACACGGGCGCGATGTATCGGGCCATGACCTGGCGGATGCTGCTGGACCGGATCAACGTCACCGACGCGGCGGCGGTCGCGGACCGGGCGGACAGCGTCGTGATCGGATCCGGCACGAACCCCGAGCTCCCGACCATCACGCTCGACGGAATGGACGTGGCGCTCGAGATCCGGTCGGACCAGACCACCGCCGCCGTGAGCGAGGTGAGCGCCGTGCCCCACGTGCGCGAGGTCGTGGTGGCACGGCAGCGGGAGATCATCGACGGCGGTGGCATCGTCGTGGAAGGCCGAGACATCGGGACGGTGGTGGCGCCTGACGCGGCGCTGAAGATCTACTTGACCGCGGATCCACAGGCTCGCGCGGCGCGGCGGGCCGCGGAGATGACGGTCGAGCAGCGGCGGGAGCTCTCGGCGGTCGAGGCCGCTCTGTTGAAGCGCGATGCCTACGACTCGGGGCGGACGACGGCACCGCTGGCGGTGGCGAGCGACGCGGTGGCGGTCGACTCGACGTACCTGACGCTGACCGAGGTCGTCGACCTCATCGTCGCCCTCGTTCACGAGCGCGTGGCAGGCTAGGCCGCGATGACCACCGAGGACGAGACATCTGCGCAGGCGACCGGACCCGTCCCGGTGCTCGCGGTGGTCGGGCGGCCCAACGTCGGCAAGTCGACACTGGTCAACCGCATGCTCGGCAGACGCGAGGCGGTCGTCGAAGACGTGCCCGGAGTAACCCGCGACCGGGTTCCCTATGACGCGGAGTGGAATGGTCGACGCTTTACGATCGTCGACACCGGCGGGTGGGACCCAGACGCTCGCGGCCTCGCTGAGCAGATCTCGATGCAGGCGGAGATCGCCGCCGGCCTGGCCGACGCGGTGCTGTTCGTCGTCGACACGGGAGTCGGCATCACCGACACCGACGAGACGGTTGTCAAGATCCTGCGGCGTTCGGGCAAGCCGGTCGTCCTCGCCGCCAACAAGGTCGACGACGTTCGCGCTGAAGCCGACGCCGCGGCTCTGTGGAACCTCGGGCTCGGCGAGCCGTACGCCGTCTCGGCCCTGCACGGACGGGGGAGTGGCGATCTGCTCGACGCTCTGCTGGATGCCTTGCCATCAGCTCCTGAGGAGGCCTTCGACGCGCCCCGGGGTCCGCGCCGGGTTGCGATCGTCGGAAAGCCCAACGTCGGAAAGTCCAGCCTGCTCAACAAGCTCGCGGGGGGGAACCGGGTCGTCGTCCACGAGGCGGCGGGTACGACAGTCGACCCGGTCGACGAGATCGTGGAGCTGGGTGGTCGAACCTGGCAGTTCATCGACACGGCGGGGATCCGCCGCCGCGTCAGGGAGGCCAGCGGCCACGAGTTCTACGCCAGCCTGCGCACCGCCTCGGCGATGGAGCGCGCCGAGGTGGCTGTCGTCGTGATTGACGGCAGCCAGTCACTCACCGAACAGGACCAGCGCATCATTACCAGCGTCGAGGAGTCCGGGCGGGCCGTCGTGATCGCCTTCAACAAGTGGGACAAGGTCGACGACGAGCGCCGCCACTACCTCGACCGCGAGATCGAGCGAGAGCTCGTACGCGTGCAGTGGGCGCCGCGCATGAACGTCACCGCGCTGACCGGGTGGCACATCGACCGGCTCGTGCCGGCTCTCGACCGGGCCCTCCATGGCTGGGAGACGCGCGTGCCGACGGGAGAGCTGAATGCGTTTCTCGGACGCCTGGTGGCGGCGCACCCGCACCCGGTCCGCAGCGGCAAACAGTCACGGATCCTCTTCGGAACCCAGCCGAGCGTCGCCCCGCCCAAGTTCGTGCTGTTCACGACCGGCCCGCTCGAATCGGCATACACGCGCTTCATCGAGCGTCGCCTGCGGGAGGAGTTCGGCTTCGACGGGACTCCGATCCATCTCAGCGTCAAGCCCCGGGAGAAGCGCAAGCGCCGCTGAGGTAGGCTGACGGCCGCTTCGTCGAGCAGCGGGCGGGCATCGGGCTGTAGCGCAGTTTGGTAGCGCACTTGACTGGGGGTCAAGAGGTCGCAGGTTCAAATCCTGTCAGCCCGACCGAAGAATCGCAGGTCAGAGGCCCTTCGTGAGATGCTAGTCATCCTGTTGGGCGGTCTCTTCGCATGGGTACGTCCTTATGGGCGTCCTTATGGTTCCGGGCCTCTGTGCTTGGTGAGTTCTTTGGTGAGCTGGTGAGCGCCGTCCCGAGGACATCTAGCGCGCTTCGGGAGACATCTGGGGCGATGTGGCCGTACACGTCGGCGGTGATTGCGATGCCCGAGTGGCCAAGGATTTGGGACACGACGTGGACGGGCACGCGCTCCGAGAGCATCACCGATGCGGCGGAGTGCCGCAGTGTGTGCAACCCGACGCCCTTGAGGCCGGCTCTGCGCGCTGCGACGGTGAGAGCGCGGAGTGCGTTCCTGGGCTCGCAGGGCTCGCCGATGTCGGTGACGAAGACGTGGCCGCTGTCCAGCCACAGCTGTGCCGCCCGGACCCGTTCCAGTTCGGTGCGCTCGCTGACGCGGATGAGGATGTCAGCGGCGGGGTCGGACAGGGGGATGGTGCGTCGTGATTTGGCGGATTTCGGCTCGAGCACTCTGAGCTGGCCGTTGACGCGGGCGAGAGTGCCACGAACCCGGACGAGCCTTTCCTCTAAGTCGACGTCGTCCCAGGTGAGGGCGAGCGCTTCGCCGCGCCTGAGGCCGGTGTGCACCAGGAACTCGAACAAGGCCCCATACCGGGAATCTTGCGCTGCCTCAAGAAGGCTGTTGATCTGGTGAGGCTCCAGGAACCTCGCCTCCGCGGCGGTCACCCGCGGTCGTCGAACCGAAGCGAACGGGTTCCTCGCCATCAGCCCGTCCCGTACCGCGTGGTCACCGATCGCTCGGGCGACCGTGTATATCTGTCGTACCGTCGAGTCGGAGAGGCCCTTCGCGCGAAGCTGGGTGACGAACCGCTCGACGGAGGTCGGGCGCAGGTTCCTCATCGGGAGCTTCCCGAGCTCGCTGCCGACGATGTGGCTGCGGGCCAGCCCGGCGTAGAGGACCTTGGTCGTCACTTTGCGATCGGAAGCCGGCAGGCTGGACTCAAGCCAACGCGCGGCAAAGACGCCGAAGAGTGCCGAATCGTCGCGTGCCGAGGCCCCGGCTTCGACGCGCTCTCTGATCTCACGGAGCTGAGTGCTCACCTTGGTCTTTGTCGTGCCCGTGACCTGAGCTCGCTTGGCGGCGCCGGTGACTGGATCCTCGTAGTAGAGGCGGCCCAGCCACTTGCCATCGGCTCGTTGATAGATCGATCCCTCGCCCTTTGGGCGCCGCCCCGCCATCCGGGGAGTGTTATGGACCCCGCGAGAGAAGTCAAGAGGTCTTGGCCACTTGACTCGAACCGCCGGTGCGCCAGGGCTCCGGGGATGAGCCGGGTTATCTCAGGAGCCGCCCCAGCGTCTCGGTAACGAGCAACTCAGAGCGCTCGCGTACCCGCGTCTCGTCCTCGTCGGTGGACTCGGTGACGACCGCTCCACTGCCCTTCGGCCGTCCTGCCGCTCCTCGGGGTCGGAAACGAAGGTGCGGACCTCATAACCCAGCCGGCGCCCGCCGCTCCGTCCACAGCGCCGGATCTGCGCTGCCAGCTCGTCGTTGTAGCCCTCGACAGTCCGCACATACTGATGATTGATCTCGAGCCCAGGCAGTATCTCCGCCACGAGGACTTCATCGTCATCGACAGACATGCGGACCTTCACGATTGGGAGTCAGCCGATCCGGGAGCTGGTGAGGATTGCGGTGAGACGTCTGGTGATGCTGCTGGTAGGTCCGCGCGCGGTCCCTGCCGAGTACGCAGCGAGAACAACCGGCGGGTCCTGTTCAGCTCGCACACCGCGTCCGACTCGTGCTACTGCCGGCCCGCTATCGGCGGTGCTCATGAGAAGGGCGACGTCTAGGGGAGCCGTCGCTGGTTCCGCCGCAACCACCTGACCCCGACGCCTGAGGTCGACACACTGGACGAGCTCAACGAGCGCATCAAGTCATGGGAAGCCGTCGACGAGAAGCGCTGGGACCATCGACCACGCCAATACCATCGGGAGGACTTCGACGCCGAACGCTCGCTGGTGCGGCGCTGCCGGCCGAGGGTTTCGACTCGGGCGTGGTGCTGCATCCTCAGGTAGACCGCTCGGCGATGATCACAGTCCGGATGGTCAAGCACTCCGTTGCCGCACACTCACTTGCCACAGCACCATTATCGAAACCTGCACCCAAAGTGATCACTTCTCCATCGTGGATGGGCGGTCACTCTTCGAGCGCCACATCTGCCTCAGTTTCAACCGGCATCGACAGGTGGACGTCTACTGGTACAGCGGATCGGGCCCGAAGTCCTTTCGCTGCATGCCTGCGTCTCCTCACGTCCTGGACCGGGCGCCGCACCCCGAGCAAGTAGCCGTCGACAGCACGGCCCCGATTGTCGGACAGCGTCCCGGTCGGGAGCGACCTCAACCCGCAGCCGACCGGCGCACCCGACGGCCGCACGCTACTTCCTCAACCGCTCGGAAGCAGTGGGTCACCGATCCGGACGCGCCGAGGGTGCGTCGATTTGGGCTACTAGAGACTTCTCGCAGGATCGGTGTCTGGCCAGACTCGGTCTAGGTGTCCGGCGGGCGGCTCTCTTCTGGGCTGCCCACCTCAACGGTGTGGCTCTCTTCCGGTCTGCGGCCCACCGGGCGCCGTGACGAGGCGTGGCTCAAGAGCGCCTCTGTGTGTCAAGCCGCCTGCTTTTGGGGGCGTTGCTGGTCTGCCAGGATTCGGCGATAGACAGCGTTGGAGATGCGTCGTTTGAGGCTGCGGCGGGCTTCTTTGACTGTCTTGTGTTCGGCGATCTTGCGCCGGTAGTGGTCGCGTCCCGGACCGGGATCGCGTGCCTGGGTGACGGCGGCGACGTGGATGGCGGCGTTGAGTTGACGGTTGCCGCGTCTCGATAGGCGGTGGGTCTCTTGGTCGCCGCTGGAGACGTCGATCGGTGCGGTGCCGGCGTAGCTGGCGTAGTGCTCCTGGTTCGGGAAGCGTCGGATGTCGCCGGTCAGAGCGAGGATCTTGGCGGCGGTGAGGTACCCGATGCCCGAGATCTCGGTGAGACTCGTCTTGCTCGCCGCGACGGCGGCACGTAGCTGCTTCTAGCTCTTTGATGGAGGCCTCGTGGCGTTTGAGGTCGCGCACGACATCACGGGCGATCTGTTTGCGCTGGTGGTCGGCCGCGGTCACGGGGCGGATCTTGGCCAGCAGCGACGAGGCCCCGGTGGGGTCGAGGCGGAGCTCGGCGCCACCGGGATGGAGATCAAGGAGCAGGACGTGGAGCCGGTTGATCCAGCGGGTGTGCTCGGCGACCAGGTCATCGCGGCGCTCGGTGAGCAGGCGCATGATCGTGGTTTGGTCCTCGGCCTGGACTCGGTTCAGTCGCCGGTTGTGCAGGGCAACCGTCGCGACCGAGATGGCGTCGGCGACGTCGGTCTTCCGGGCGCTGCTCGATCCCAGCAAACGTGCTCGTGCAGCCAGCTTGGCCGGGACGTCAACAACGAGCTCACCGACGGCGACGAGCTCCTGGGCAACGCCACGTCCGAGCCCGGTGGCTCCCTCGACAGCCCACTGCCGCTGCGGCCACTGGGTGGCCCAGGTGAGCAGCGCAGCCGACGTCGCCTTGTCCACGACGAGCCGGATTGCGGGATGGGTCTGTCCGTTGTGTTCGACCGGTACCGCGGTCAGGGAACTCTTGTGCGGGTCGATACCTATCGTGATCACCAGGGTGGCCTTTCCAGTTGACGGTGAGCGTTGATGGAAGGGACGCGGCGGGCAACCTGACTTCTGGATCGATCACGCCTCTGCTGAGCCACGCCGCGGCGGGTGCCGGGCGGGTACGCACGCTCTTGATGAGCCAACCCGGAGGCGGCAAGGGGACTTGCGAGCCAGCCCGATCCGACACCCTCGACACCGTAGGGCTGCAGACCCGTGATGTCGGGGGCTAGTAGACAAGTCAGGGGACTGCCCAGCTCGTAGTAGCAATGCCCACCTCGCCGTCCACTACTGAGCGAGCGCAGGCGGGAGTAGCGCATGGAACAGGTGATCATCGGGGTCGATCCCCACAAGCTGTCCGCGACGATCGAGGTCGTCGACATCTCCGAGCGTCTGTTGGGCTCGGGTCGGTTCGCTACCGACAAGGCGGGCTACACGGCGATGCGGAACTACGCGATGGCGTGGCGTGACCGAGTCTGGGCGGTCGAGGGTGCCAACGGGGCTGGCCGGGCTCTGGCGCAGCGACTGCTCGAGGCCGGCGAACACGTCGTTGATGTTCCGGCCAAGCTGGCCGCCCGGGTGCGGCTGTTCGACACCGGTCACAACCGGAAGACCGACGCCCTCGACGCCCACTCGGTCGCGGTCGTTGCCGTGCGCACCGCCAACCTACGAATGCTGAAGGTCGACGCCGAGCTCGAGGTGATGCGGATGCTCACCGACCGCCGCGAGGCCTTGACTAGACGCCGGGTGCAGACGGTCTGCCGGGTCCAGGCCCTGCTGGCTGACTTTCTTCCGGGCCAGGTCAAACGCGACATCACCGCGCTGCAGGCCAAGCGGATGCTCGCCAGTATCCGTCCCCGCGACCTGGCGGGGAAGACACGCCGGCGTATCGCCGCAGAGGAGATCGCCGAGTTGGCCGCGGTCGACGCCAAGATCAAGAAGTCGACCGCAGAGCTCATGGAACTGGTCTTGGCACGGAAGTCACGGCTGATGAACATCCCTGGCGTCGGCCCCGTGGTGGCCGCCCGGATCCTCGCCGACGTCGGGGATGTCGCGCGGTTCGTCGACCGCAACCGCTTCGCGTCCTGGACCGGCACCGCGCCGCTCGACGCGTCCTCAGGCGAGCAGAACCGGCACCGACTTTCCCGTGCCGGGAACCGTCGCCTCAACCACATGATCCACATCGCTGCATTGACCCAGATCCGTCTCGACACCGAGGGTCGCGCCTACTACCAGATCAAACGAGCTGCCGGAAAGAAGCACAAGGAAGCCCTGCGCTGCCTCAAGAGACGCATCTCCGACGCCATCTACCGCCAGCTCACGCAGGACGCCCAACGCGTCCTAAGTGCGGATCCGGGAGGGCACTGCGGGGCGTCACTCACATCCAGCGCGGCCGACTTCCACCCGCCCATCGACACTTCGGATCAGCCACTTCCCGGACCCGCACACCCGACGCTACGCCCGCCCTCGCCACCCCGAAAGACGTCCCTCAAACCCACCGGTTGACACAGAGGGGAGCCGGAAAGTCGCAGCCCGATGCGTGCAGTACCGAGCACTCTGATTGCGTGCGCGTTGGCATCATGAGGGTGTTCGTCATCCTTCACCGGTGACTTCGCCTGGGCCAGCGCGGAGAAGCGGGGCGCCGCTCCATCGCCATGAGGACCTCATTGATCGCACGGACAAGATCAGGAAGGTGGCGGTCGTAGACCAGGCCACGGTCGAGTTGGTCGACCAGTTCGGCCAGCGCGCCTGTCCACGCGTCACCCTTGGGGATCGTTGGGACCGCCACCCGCTGCGGCACCAGTACTGGCTTCTCGACCTGCACGATCCTCACCACGACGTCCACGGCAGAGCGCCCGGACTCGGCGGCGCGGCGCTGCTCCCAAGCGCGCTGGCGGCAGGACTGGGAGCACCACTTGGGGATCCGTCCGGTCGTGGCCAGCGAGAAGGTGGTGCCGCACCACACGCACGCGACGATCTGACCCGGCGCGCGGACCGACTTTCGCTGCATGGCTGCCCTTCCCCTCCTCGGGTCATAGGCGGTCGGCCGAGCCGGTCGTGGACATGGCCGGATGAGCCGTGCGTTTCGTCACGACGCTGCGAGGTCTCGCAGGCTCCGCTCTGGCTTGCATGAGGTGTGAGGTCTCGGGTTCCTCGCATTTGGTGAAGTGAGTTCGAAGTGATGGCGTGGCGCGCGATCTGCGGGGGAGAGGGGGAAGGCTGTCGAACAGGTCAGTTTCGTATTACGATTGCGGCGTGGAGGTTCATCGCTCGGCTCGCAAGCACGGGGTCGACGATGAGGACATCCGGCAGGCCGGAGGCCACTTCGTGGTGGCCTACCGGATTGACGATGTGGAGCCACTCCGCGAGCTGCGACTCGGGTTCGACACCGCCGGGCGGCTATTGGAGGTCGTCGTGCTCGTGTTGGACGACGGGCGCGAGCTGGCGATCCATGCGATGAGAGCCCGACCGCAGTACCTCGACCTGCTGCCGTGAACCGAGAGGAGGAGACGATGACGAATATCAAGCCCGCGACCTCAAAGGGTCAGCCGGTGACCGACGAGGTTATCGAGGGCCTCGCCGCCGAGGCCGAGGCGGGGTATAACGTGCCCGCGCTGAAGCGTGCCGGCGGCCGCAAGCCGCTCGGCTCTGCGGCGGCGCGGGTGATCCCGGTGCGCCTGGACCCCCAGCTCGAGCAGGCGCTGCGCGACCGAGCCGACGCTGATGACACCAACGCCAGCGAGGTGATCCGCGAGGCGCTCCGCGCCTGGCTTCGCACCGCCTAACTCACCAATCACCTCACCAACCCACTCCCGCCGCTTGTCCTCAGGGTCGGGAACTCTGCCGACCCAGGGAGCACTCCCGGCAGCATCCTGTCCACGAGTGACCACGCCGAGCGCCTAAGCCTCGATCCACCGATGGGCTGGGTGACGGTGGTGTGATGGGCATGTGGCTGGGGTGAGGGATCGAGGACATGCTGGTTTCCCGGGCCTCGCTGTCCGGGTGTTCCACTGTGGTTCCTGGTCGTGCCGCTTTCGCCG